>NZ_JBQOIE010000024.1:0-66973 GCF_052665325.1 Pseudomonas sp. 8(2025)
GATCGCACCGGTGCCGGTGTTCAGGCTGAGGCCGGTCGGCAGGCTGCCGGATGTGATGCTGTAGCTGTAGGGCACAGCGCCGCCGGTGGCGTTGAGGGTAGCGCTATAGGGCGTGCCGGCGGTGCCGTTGCTCAGGGAACCGGGGCTCAGGGTGATGCTCGGGGCACCGACGGTGATGCTCACCGTGGCCGGGCTGGAAGTGCCGCTGGCGTTGGTGGCGGTGTAGGTGAAACTGTCGGCACCGGAGAAACCGGCGGCAGGCGTGTAGCTGATGCTGGTGCCGCTGGCCGTGGCGCTGCCATGGCTGGGGGCGCTGGCCACGGCGACGCTGGTGGCGGCACCACCGGTGATGTTCAAGGGAATCGTGTTGGCGCTGCTGTTGGCCGCGACCGTGGTGCTCAGTGCGTTGGCAACTGGTGGCAGGCCGTTGATCAACAAGGTGTAGGCGCGAGAGCCGGTGGCGCTGTAGGCGTCGGTGGCGGTGATGGTCAGGTTGAATGCACCACCGGCAGTGGGGGTGCCGCTGAGTGTACCGGTGCCGGTGTTCAGGCTCATGCCGGCCGGCAGGCTGCCGGCAGTGATCGCGTAGCTGTAGGGGGCGGTGCCCGCGGAGGTGCTCAGGGTCTGGCTGTAGGCCGTGCTTTGAGTGCCGTTGGGCAGAGTCGTCGGTGTTATCGCCAGGGTGGGCGGGGTGACGGTGATGGTCACCGTAGCCGGGCTGGAAGTGCCGCTGGCGTTGGTGGCGGTATAGGTGAAGCTGTCGGTGCCGGAGAAACCGGCGGTGGGGGTGTAGCTGATGCTGGTGCCGCTGGCCGTGGCAGTCCCATGGCTGGCGGCGCTGGCCACGGCGACGCTGGTGGCGGCGCCGCCACTGAGGCTCAGAGTGATCGAGTTGGCGCTGCTGTTGGCGGCCACCGTGGCGCTGACCGGGCCGACTGTGGGGGCGGGCACGGCGTAGGTATAGCCATTGGTCAGGGTCGCGCTGCCGCCAGGGGTGATGATCGTTACGTTCACTGCGCCCGCGGCATGAGCCGGTGTGGTGGCCGTGATGGTCGTGGCGTTGTTGACGGTATAACTGGGGGCCGCCGTGCCGCCGAAGCTGACCGAGGTGGCGCCGGTAAAATTGCTGCCGGTGAGGGTGACGGCGGTGGCGCCTGCGATGCTGCCGCTGTTTGGGCTGACCGACGTCAGGGTTGGGACCGCAGAACTGGTGACCACCAGGTTGTAGGTGGCGACTCCAGCCTGGCCAACGCCGTCATTCAGGGAAATGCTGAAGGTATAGTTGCCGGCGGTGGTCGGTGTGCCGTGCAGGGTGGTGGCTGAACTGTGGGGCGAGGAGTCGAGGATCAACCCCGGCGGCAGGCAGGGGGTAATGCCATCGTAGCCCGGATCGTCGATGTCGCACTGGAACCATTGATCCAGGGGTGTTGCGCCGCCCACGGAAAGGATCGGGATGCTCATCGACTGGCCCACCGCAACTGACGGCAGGGTAGTGCCCGATACCGGGCTGGTGATCACTGGCGCTGCGGCCTGGGCCTGGGCAGCCAGGGCCAGGTTCAACAGCAGGAAGAGAAAGGCCAGCGGACGTGCCAGCCAAGCGTGGAAACAACTGCGTGATGTTTTCATAAAGGCTTCCTGCCATGCGACCTGCTTGGTTGAGTCGCATCCAGCGTGTAAGGGAGTCAAGGACGAAGGTGGAAAATACGCAGGCTGCCTGTTTCGGGCGTCCTGGCAGTAATACGCATTCAGGCTTCAGGGGTTGTCCAGATCCTCACGGACCGGTCGTTGTGCCGGCCGCTGCATTTGCAGGTACAGGCCATTCTCTTCAATGGGCTCAAAGCCCAGCCGCTGATACAGGTACCGGGCCCGGCTGGCGGTTTCGACGCTCAGGCTGCTGTTGTGTCCCTGGGCGTCGGCCTGCGCCAGGATCGCCCGCAACAGTCGGGTACCCAGGCCTTGGCCATGCCAGGCGGGCAGCAGGGCGATATCGACGATGCGCTGCTCAGTGGCGTGCCGATGCAGGCACAGGCGGCCGATGGGCTGGCCGGCCTGCTCGACAATCAGCCACTGCGCCTCCGGGTAGTGCCGCTCATAGTGCTGGCGTTGCAACTCGGCCTGGTTGTGCAGGAACGCCCGTCGTTGGGCGTCGCTCCAACCAGGAACGGCACTGACCTCGTCCCAACGGCGGGACACGAACAGCTCCCGCAGGAAGGCCAGGTCGTCAGCGCTCTGCGGACGCAGCCTGGCGCCGGCCGGCAGCGTGACCTGCAGGAGAGAGTCAAGGCATGATCTGGTCACGATTGCTGTGGGTACTCGCCGTTCAGGCAGATGCAATAGCGCAGGGTCAGGAAAGGCTGCATCACATCGCGCGTCGAACCTGTCTTCGCCGCCTCCGTACCGTTCGTGGTCACCGTACTTGGATGCAGGCTTGGTCCCGGAGCAGCGGTGGGCGGCACTGTGCCGTTGTACAAGCGCACACCCCGTGGTTGTGCCAGGTAGGCAGTGCCATTGGCCAGGTCCAGGGCGCCAGTGGTGTCGGTGCCGTCCTTGGCCAGTACGTGATGGGTATGGGGCGCAAAGTGTGCTGGCAACAAGGTCGTTGTATCGCCGCCCACGGCCTGGCCCAGGGATCGATTGGTCAGGTTGGCGCCCTGGCCGGTGCCGATGGTGACGCGACTTTTGAGGTTGGGCAGATTGAAACTGGTCCCGGCAGTACCGCCATAAGTGAGGCCGATCACGGAGTACAGTGCGGGGTAATTCTGCACGAGCAACGGGCTGCCGTCGCAGACGGCCCAGTTATCGGGAGCGAAGTTGAAGGGAAAGAGCCTGATTTCACCAGTAAAAGCGTCCATGGTCGAGCATTCCTGAAGTTAAGAGAAACTAGGGCTTTTGTGGGTAGTAGCCGTTCAGGCAGATGATGTAGGTGATCGCCAGGGACCCCATCATGTTGCTGTGTGGCTCGACTGCTTTATTGGGGATACCCAGAGCCGGGCTAAGAAAGTTGGGGCTCATGCTGACCACCGCCGATGTGCTGTCGCCCTTGCTGTAAAGGCCGGTAAAGCTGCCTTCAAGCTTGAACTTGCCAAAGGTGTAGCTATTGGCCGGTTGGTTGGCGGGGAGCGGGTTGGCGGATGTGACCTCGCTGGAACTGACCTGGAAGCCATGGATGTGCGGTGGGGTATTGAGCGCACTCATGGTGACCTGCTCGGTCCCTACGGCCTGGCCCAGGGCCCGGGGTGTGAAGCCGGGTCCATTGCCCTGGCCGATGGGGGTACGGCCGCGGTAGTCAGGCAGGCAGAAGGTGTTGCTGCCATCACCGCCGTAGGTCGTGCCGATCAGGGAGTAAAGGGCTTCAAAGTTCCGGATCAACAGTTGCGCACCGTTACACAGGGCCCAGCCCCTGGGGGCAAAGTTGCCGGCAAACATGCGGATTTCTCCGAGGTATGCATCAGACATATCACTATCCTTAGTCGTTAGGCCCGGGGTGGGTAGGTGCCGGTGACGGCAATGCAGAAGTTGCCGACGATCGACGGCTGCATGTTCGGCAGTGGATAGCCGAGGGTGGTCACCACTGTGGTCGGGTTGATCGTCACGCGATCTTTGTCGGCATAAGCGACATAGGTGGGCTTGGATACGACGCCTTTGGACGTCGAACTGATGGCGGGAATATTTCCCGCCGGCCCGCCGGTGCCGGCGGTGACCGCGACATTGGCGACATGGTTGTGGGCGGGCAGGTTGTTGAGGGTCAGTGCGACCCACTCGGCGCCGTCCATGCTGCCCAGTTCATGTACCCCCAGCACAGGGCTGGTCGACGCGACAGGGTTTTCCCCCAGGGCTGCGCGGCCTCGAAGGTCTGGCAGGCCGAAGGTGGTTCTACCGTCGCCGCCGTAGCGATCGCCGAGCAGGCTGGCCAGCGCCGTATAGTTCACGACGTCGAGGATCTGTCCCTGGCACAAAAGCCAGCCTTGCGGGGCCCAGGCCCAAGGGAACAGACGAATCTCGCCGAGAAAGGGTTCCATGTTCTTCGCTCCTTGAAAAGAGGCCTGGCAGAAGTACTTTCCGCAGCTGGCAATTTGATGTTGCGCACGATATACAAAATCGAATTTAGTTAGCAAACAGTATTTCTATCCATGAAAAAAGAGGAACTACTTCCCGATGTTAGTGGGTTTGCGGCTTATCTTTTTTTACTTCGTCGGTAACATTAAGTTCATCTTGATCGGTAACATTCAATGCGCGTCACAGTCTTGTGCTTTAACGTTTTAGTTGCGGCATAAGCGCAGCGCGGTAAGCCTCATGCCTAGCGGCTTGGCACTAAGGATAAGGGGCTTGGGGCTATTGAATGCTGGCTTGCGGCGGGTGGGCGGGGGTTATTGCGCTGCTCGCGAAAGTCCTCTAGTTCGGGCTTTTCAGGCCCTTTCATCATGAGCTCTAGTTGAGCGGAAGACGGCAGTCAAAAGTTCAGAAGAAAACAAAGCAGGCTAACGATCTTCCTGGGCGGGAAGCATGGGCCGCTTCCACGGGGAGGGTTCTGGAGTATAGGCAGGGGCTTTGGAAAGTGTTACCCGAAGCGGTCCTTGTTGTTACCCGTTCTTTAAGTTGTTCCCAACTAGAATACTCGGGAATTAGTGCTTTAAGTCTGGCTTGAAGGGCGTTGTTCAAACGGTGTGCAGAGCTTCTTTCAGGCCTTGTACCTGAAACGGGTAGGGCGCCGCTGCCCTGGCAGGCGGCACCCGGTGCCCGGCTTAGAGCCCGGCGTTTTCCGCCGCTACGCTTTTCGGCTTGCCGTAGTGCCACTCATAGACCACGAACTTGAAGTCCTTGAGATCGCCTTTCTCGTCGAAGCTCAGGTCTCCGGTGGGGGTCTTGAAGGTGCCCTTGTGGATCGCCTCGGCGACTTTTTCCGGGTCTTCGCTCTTGGCTGCGGCGATGCCTCCGGCAATCACTTCCACGGCCGAGTAGGACGGCAGCACGAACGGGCCGCTGGGGTTTTCCTTCTTGGCTTCGAAGGCCTCCACCAGGGCCTTGTTGGCCGGGTCCTGGTCGAAGGACTTGGGCAGGGTCACCAGCATGCCTTCGGAAGCGTCCTTGGCGATCTGCGAGATCGAGTCGTTGCCCACGCCTTCAGGCCCCATGAAGCGTGCGGTCAGGCCCTTTTCCTTGGCCTGGCGCAACAGCAGGCCCATTTCCGGGTGGTAGCCGCCGAAGTAGACGAAATCCACATTGGCCTGCTTGAGCTTGGCCAGGATCGAGGAGTAGTCGCGTTCGCCGACGTTGATGCCTTCGAACATCGCCACCTTGATGCCTTCCTTGCCGAGGATGTCCTTGACCGAGCTGGCAATGCCTTCGCCGTACTGTTGCTTGTCGTGCAGCACCGCCACATTGGTCGGCTTGAGCTGGGCGATGTAGCGTGCCGCCGCCGGGCCCTGGGCGTTGTCCAGGCCGATGGTGCGGAACACCATCTTGTAGCCACGGGCGGTGAGCTCTGGGCTGGTGGCGGCCGGGGTGATCATCACGATGCCTTCGTCTTCGTAGATGTCCGACGCGGGCTGGGTGGAGCTGGAGCACAGGTGTCCGACCACGAACTTGACGCCGTCGTTGACCACCTTGTTGGCCACGGCGACCGCTTGCTTGGGGTCGCAGGCATCGTCGTATTCCACGGCCACCAGTTGCTTGCCGTCGACGCCACCCTTGGCGTTGATCTGCTCGATGGCCATGCGCGCGCCGCTGAACTGCATGTCACCGTATTGCGCCACCGGGCCGGTCTTGGCCCCGGCGATGCCGATCCGGATGTTGTCGGCTGCCATGGAATGGCAGGCCAGGCCGGCAAGGATCATGGCGCTGAGCAGTTGGGTGGCTTTGTTATTGATACGACTCATGGGTTGTTCCACTCCTGTGGGTTACGGTTCTAAGGGTGTTGCGGGTGTTGCCTGGACTGCCGGCGCCCGGGCGCCGGCAGGGTGTTGTAGTCGGCTTTGCCGCCAGATGTGCTGATCCTGCTCAAGGCAGGGCCTTGCCGATCCGGCCCACGGCCTCCAGGGTGGGGCGCGCGGGTTCGGCGCTGGCGTCCAGGGCCTGGGCGATGTCGGCCAGCAGGTCGGCGATGTCTTCCAGCCCCACCGACAGCCGTACCAGGCCCTCGGCGATGCCGTGTTCGGCCCGTTCCTCCTGGGTGTAGGTGGAATGGGTCATGCTCGCCGGGTGCTGGGCCAGGGATTCGGCATCCCCCAGGCTGACCGCGCGGCTGAACAGCCCCAGGGCGTTCATGAAGCGTCGCCCGCTGGCCAGCCCGCCCTTGAGTTCGAAGGCGATCATGCCGCCGGGCAGCTTCATCTGTCTTGCGGCCAGGGCGTGTTGGGCAAAGGATGCCAGCCCCGGGTAGGCGACCCAGGCCACGGCGGGGTGGTCCTGGAGGAACTGGGCGACGGCCTGGGCGTTGGCGCAATGGCGATCCATGCGCAGGGCCAGGGTCTTGAGGCCGCGCATCAGGAGAAAAGCGTCCTGGGGCGAGAGCACCGCGCCGGTCAGGTCCTTCAGGCCCTGCAGGCGGATGCGTTCGGCCAGGGCCTGGCCGGTGACCACGATGCCGGCGGTGATGTCGCCATGGCCGCTGAGGTACTTGGTGGCCGAGTGCAGCACCAGGTCGGCGCCCAGTTCCAGCGGGCGCTGCAGGTAAGGTGTGCAGTAGGTGTTGTCCACCGCCACGAGCAGGCCGGGATGCTGGCGGGCCACCTGGGCCACGGCGGCGATGTCCACCAGTTGCATGTTGGGGTTGGCCGGGGTTTCGAAATAGATCATCCGCGTGGCCGGGCCGATGGCCGCCCGCAGCTCGCCCAGGTCGGTCAGGTCGACATGGCGTACCTTGACGCCGAATTCGCCAAGGCCGTGGTGCAGCAGGGCAAAGGTGCAGCCGTACAAAGTCTGGCCGACGATGACCTCGTCGCCCGGGCGCAGCAGGGTCCACAAGGTCGCGGCAATCGCCCCCATGCCGGAGCCGAACGCCACGGCCGCTTCGCCGTTTTCCAGGGCGGCCATGCGCGCTTCCAGCAACGCCAGGGTCGGGTTGCCGATGCGGGTATAGAAGTAGCCGGGTTCTTCACCGGCAAAACAGCCGGCGCCGTATTCGGCGGTGGCGAAGGTGAAGGTGGAGGTCAGGTAGATCGGCGGGATCAGCGCGCCCTGATGCTCCTGGGGGTTGTAGCCGTGATGGATGGCACGGGTGGAAAAACCAAGGTCACTGTTTTTATTGTTCATGGTGAACGCTCCCGGATTTGCTCTAATGCTATGCTCAAATCCGGCGCAATAATTTCCAATATCGGCCCTTTAAAACCGAATAATTGGAATAATTAACCATAAAAATAAGATAAAAAGGTAAGACATGCCTCTCGATCTGGACCGTATCGACAAAGCCCTGCTGATCGCCCTGCAAGACAACGCCCGGCTGACCAATGCCGAGCTGGCGGACAGCGTCGCCTTGACCACCTCGCCGTGCTGGCGCCGGGTGAAGATTCTCGAAGAGAGCGGGGTGATTACCGGTTACCAGGCGATCCTCTCGCCCAAGGCGCTGGGCTATGGGGTCACCGCCTTTGTCAGCGTGATGATGGAATCCCACTCCCAGGACACCGCCCGGGCCTTCGAGCAGAGGCTGCTGGAGATCCCGGAAATCATCGCCTGCCACAACGTCTCCGGGCGCTACGACTTTCTCCTCGAAGTGCTGGCCAAGGACCTGGAATCCTTCGGCGAATTCGCCCGTGAAGTGTTGCAGACCCTGCCGGCGGTGAAGGAGATCTATTCGAGCTTTTCCTTCAAGTCGGTCAAGCCGTTGCGGCAGATTCCGGTACAAGAGTGAGCGCAGGCGGGGCGCCAGCGTCCCTGCGATTCACAAGCAACCTTGCTGTCTGAAACAGGCCCTCAGCGAAGGAGCGCCGGTCAGGGGTCACACCGCGCCCGGGGCCGCGAGGTTGCAATATTGTCCTTTGAAATACAGCAATGGCTGCGCAGCAGTCGCTTGCTGCAGGTTCAGCGCCTTGACTTCACCGATCACGATCAGGTGGTCACCGGCGACGTGTTCGGCATGAATTTCACAATCGAGCCAGTGCAGGCTGCCGGCAATGATCGGGTTGCCCAGCGGCGATTCCTGCCATTGAACTCCCTGCCACTTGTCCGTGCCTTTGCTTGCGAACTGGTTGGAAATCCTGACCTGCTCGCCTGAGAGGATATTGACCATGAAGCGGCCCGCCTGACGAATCTTGGGGTAGCTGGCCGAGCTGGACATGACGCTGAATGACACCAGCGGCGGGCTCATCGACACGCTATAGAACGACTGGCACGTGAAGCCGAGCGGCTCGCCATCAACCTGTGAGGTAATCACCGTGATGCCGGATGCGTAGTGCCCGAGCGCTTCGCGAAAGCGCATTGGCTCGATAGCCGTACTGGGAAGTGACATGGCGGGTCCTGAATATTGGGTACTGTCCGACAGCGCGCAGAGGGGTGAAGCGGCGGCTTTTCAATCCACCGCTTCACCCCTCTGGCACACCACTTGCGGTTTTAGCTCAGCGCAGGTTCGAGAGTTCTCTTCGGATGATTTCTGCGCCGGCACTCAAAGCCTTCAGCTTGCCCCTTGCCACGCCACGGGATAAGGGCGCCATGCCACAGTTGGTGCAGGGATAGAGCTTGTCGGCATCCACGAACTGCAATGCCTTGCGCAAGGTGTCGGCCACTTCCTCGGGTGTTTCAATGGTGTTGGAGGCCACATCAATGGCCCCGACCATCACCTTCTTGCCTCTGATGAGTTCAATGAGATCCATTGGGACATGAGAGTTGTGACATTCCAGCGAAACTATATCGATACTGGATTTCTGCAGCTTGGGGAACGCCTCTTCATATTGCCGCCACTCTGAGCCCAGGGTCTTTTTCCAGTCCGTATTGGCCTTGATGCCATAGCCATAGCAAATGTGCACCGCCGTTTCGCATTTAAGACCTTCAATGGCTCTTTCCAGGGTGGCCACTCCCCAGTCATTCACTTCATCGAAGAAGACGTTAAAGGCGGGCTCATCAAACTGGATGATATCCACGCCGGCCGCCTCCAGCTCCCTGGCTTCCTGGTTGAGGATCTTGGCGAATTCCCAGGCCAGTTTTTCGCGGCTTTTGTAATGGCTGTCATAAAGCGTGTCGATCATCGTCATCGGGCCTGGCAGCGCCCACTTTATGGGTTGCTCGGTCTGCTGGCGCAGAAACCTGGCATCTTCCACGAAAACCGGCTTCTGGCGACTGACAGCCCCCACCACCGTGGGGACGCTCGCATCATAGCGATCACGAATCCTGACGGTTTCACGTTTTGCAAAATCAACGCCGCTGAGGTGTTCGATGAACGTCGTGACAAAGTGCTGACGTGTCTGCTCGCCATCACTGACGATATCAATGCCTGCTTGCTGTTGTTCTTGCAGTGACAAGCGCAAGGCGTCCTGCTTGCCTTCAACCAGTTCTTCCTCTTGCAACTTCCAGGGCGACCAGAGTGTTTCAGGTTGTGCAAGCCAGGAAGGTTTAGGCAAGCTGCCGGCAGTTGAAGTGGGTAACAACTTTTTCATCATGGGTGACCTTGTATTTTTGATGAGTCAAAGAGCGTAATTGGCGGACCACTGCTCAAGAATGGTCTGGTATGGCTTGATGAAGTTGTTCTCGACAAACTGCCCTTGCTCAATCGCCAGGCGGCTACGTTCTTCTCGGTCATAGACAATTCGAGTCAATGAATAGTCCTGGTGCTTCAGGCTCGGTTGATAGGATTTGCCTGCTGCAGAGTTGGCATTGTAGATCTCTGGCCGGTAAATCTTCTGGAAGGTGTCCATCGTGCTGATGGTGCTGATCAGTTCTAGGTTGGTGTAATCACTGAGCAAATCGCCGGCAAAGTAGAAAGCCAAAGGCGCAACGCTGTTGGACGGCATGAAGTAACGAACTTTCAACCCCATCTTGTTGAAGTATTCATCTGTTAGAGAATATTCGTCCTGCTGGTATTCAATGCCCAGTACAGGGTGCTGGTTTTCAGTCCGATGGTAGGTCTTGCTGCTCGAAACGCTCAGGCAGATCACCGGTGGCTTGTTGAAGTTTTCCTTGTAAGTGCTGGAGTTGATGAAGTGCTTGAATAGCTTTCCATGCAGCTCTCCGAAGTTTTCCGGAATGCTGAACTTTGGTCGCTCCCTGTTGTGCTCCGGCAACAGCACGCTGAAGTCGTAGTCCCGTACGTAAGAGGAAAAGTTGTTTCCTACAACGCCCTCAAAGCGTTCGTTGGTCTTTCGATCGAAAATATTGGTTTTCAATATTTCAATCAGGGGGATGGCATGGCCACTGCTTTGAGGGTCGATGTCCATCTCCACGGAGATGATTTCAAGCTCGACGGTATAACGATCGCCCTTGGGGTTATCCCAATGCGCCAAGGCATTGAAGCGGTTGTCAATCATCCTCAAGGTATTGCGCAAGTTCTCTTGGCGACTCTTGCCCCTGGCCAAGTTGGCAAAGTTGGTGGTGATGCGCGTATTCTCGGACGGGTGATAATCTTCGTCGAAGCAAATGCTCTTGATGGTGAATGTGAAATCGTTGTTCATTGTGATCTGGCATCCTGATTTCCGAGATAAGTCCTGAACTTGTTTATTGGCTTTCAGTGCTTTCCAGTTTTGTTCCTGGCTGCTTTTGCTCGGTAGTCTTTATGTTGTCTATTATTGAGGCGCATCTTATGTCGAGCTATTAATTGAGTACTAATGAATTGATTTCACCAGGTCTTTAGTCACATTCATGATGAGATATTCACTCAATCGCAAAAGCCTATTTGCCCCAGTATTCATTGCCCGGCCAAACCACTGGTTGAGGGTGTGCCTGGGCTCTGGCGCAGTCCGACCCGTGGTGGCTGCGGCAGCACTCGACAGGGCCGCCAGTGCCAGATGGGCCGGGAGCTGGCCCATCAATGCAATTGCTGCTCGTCCAGGTAGCGGTTCAGGCATTCGATGAACGCCTGGTGCTTGCGGGTCTGGCGCCGGTGGGCGGGGTAGATCACATGGATCCTCGGGCCGAACTGCTCCGGGTCCAGCTGCGCCTCGGGCAGCAGTTGCACCAGCTCGCCGCGACGCAGGTAGGGCGCGGCGCTCCACTGCGGGCACAGTTGCAGGCCCAGCCCGGCCAGTAGGGCACCGAACAGGAAATCGTAATTGTCACTGGCCAGCCGCGGCACCGGCTGGGGCACACGCTGCTGCTCGCCATTCAAGGTGAAGCGCCAGAAATGCGGGTTCAGTGCCGGGTGACGGAAGATCAGCCAGTCATGCTCGGCAAAATGCGCCGGGGTCACCGGCAAGGGCTGGCGCTGCAGATAGCGCGGGCTGGCGCAGAGCAGGATGCGGTTGGCCGTCAGCGGGCGGGCGATCAGGTCCGGCAGCTCCACCGGCCCGTCGCGCACGGCCAGGTCATAGCCGCCACTTTGCAGGTCGACGAATTCGTCGGTGAGCTCCACGTCCAGGCGCATCTGCGGGTACTGCTCAAGAAAGCCGTAGCAGGCGCCATTGAGAAAGGCCGGGGCGAAGGAGGGCGGCGCCACCAGGCGCAGGGTGCCGCACATTTCCTGCTGCAGGCGCTCGATGTCTTCCCCGGCCTGTTGCAGTTGGCGCAATACCTGCCGGGCGCTGGCCAGGTAGATATGCCCGGCCTCGGTGAGGGCGATCCGGCGTGTGGAGCGCTCCAGCAAGCGGGTGCCGAGCTGGCTCTCCAGGTGGCTCACTGCCTTGGTCAGGGCCGAGGTGGTCTTGCCCAGGCACGCTGCGGCGCGGGTGAAGCTGCCCTGATCGACCGTGGTCACGAACATGGTGATGGCGCCCAGCTGGTCCATTGCAGTCTTGCCTCTTTGGAAAGGATGGGTTGCGCGAAGCAGTATTCTTAAGCACCGGTGACTTGGCTAGTCTCTGGCGCATTCTGAGCCAAGGGTGCGAACAACAATGAAAAAGACGCTGAATATCACGCTGGCCTCGGCCCTGGCCCTGGTCTCGCTGCACAGCCAGGCCGCGGTGGACCTGGTGCTGCACAACGCCAAGGTGTTCACCGCCGAGCGGGGCCAGCCCCTGCAACAGGCGGTGGCGGTGGAGCAGGGGCGTATCGTCATGGTCGGCAGCGATGCCCAGGTGCTGGCGCTGAAGGCCCCGGGCACCCAGGTCATCGACCTGCAGGGCAAGGTGCTGATGCCGGGGTTCATCGACAGCCACAGTCATGCCATCTTCGGGGGCCTGAAGCTCAAGGCCGCCGACCTGGAAACCCAGCAACTGCCCCTGGACGAGCTGGAGCAGCGCCTGCGCGGCTGGCGCGATGACGGCAAGGCGCGGCATGGCGAGATCCTCAGCGTCAGCGGTTTTCCCTCGACCTACTGGAGCCAGGTGGACGCCCTGGAACAGCGCTTCAACCAGGGCGAATGGGCCGATGTACCGATTCTGTTCGTTGGCTGGGACTACCACACCGGCTGGGCCAACCGCGCCATGCTCAAGCGCGGCGGCATAGACGCCGCGCGGGTCAAGGCGCTGCAGGGCGAGGCCCAGGCCACCATCGGCCATCACCCGGACAGCAGCCCCGACGGTTTTGTCGCCGATGCCGGGCTCTCGGCCCTGACCTCGCAACTGCCGCCGCCGAGCTTCGAGCAGTTGCTCGACGCCGGGCGCGCCGCCCGCGACCTCAACCTGAGCCTGGGCATCACCGCGCTGATGGACCCGGCGGCCAACGCCACCCCGGGCGACGCGCTGTTCGCCATGCATCCCACGGCCCAGACCGTCGGTGTGCTGCCGGTGTACAAGGCGCTGGCGCAGAAGGGCGAGCTGACCCTGCGGGTCGCGGCCCTGATGGTGGCCAATCCCAAGAGCCGCCCGACGGACCTGGAGGTGCTGGAGCAGGTGCGCCAGCAGTTCCTCGGGGTGCCGAACCTGAGCCTGCCGGGGATCAAGATCTTCGCCGACGGTGTCGCCGAGTTTCCGGCGCAGACCGCTTCCCTGCTGACCCCCTACAAGAACTCGAAGAAGGACGGCGAACTGCTGATCGACCCGGCGCATTTCGGCGAGCTGGTCAGCGCCGCCGATGCCCGTGGCTGGCTGGTGCATGTACATGCCATTGGCGACCGCGCGGTGCGCGAATCCCTCAACGGCATCGAGCAGGCGCGGCGTGATCGCCAGAGTGGGGTGGTGCACTCCATCACCCACTTGCAGATGGTCAACCCCAAGGAGTTCGCCCGCTTCAAGCCACTGGACGTGATCGCCTCCATGCAGCTGTACTGGGCCGCCGCCGATGAGCTGAGCATCGATTTGCTCCAGCCCTACATCAGCGCCATGCAGTTCCAGTTCATGTACCCGGCCCGCTCGCTGCTGAAGAACGGCGCCACCATCGCCGGGGCCAGCGACTGGCCGGTAAGCACCCCGGAACCCTGGAAGGCCATCGCCCAGGCCATCAGCCGCAAGGGGCCCAAGGGCGTGTTGAACAAGGACGAAGGCATCGACCGGGAAACCATGTTCTACGCCTACACCCGCAACGCCGCGCGGGCCATTGGCCTGGAGCAGCAGATCGGCAGCCTGGCCCCGGGCAAGCAGGCCGACCTGATCGTTCTTGACCGCGATGTGTTCCAGGTGCCCCAGGAGCAACTGGCGCAAACCCAGGTGCTCAAGACCTACTTTGCCGGGCGTGAGGTGTATAGCCGGCCGTGATGCTGCATGGATACCGGCCGGGCCCGCGATCTTCATCGCGGGCTTTTTTTGCCTTGTCGACCACTGCGACGCCTTCGCTGGCAAGCCAGCGCCTACGTGCGAACGGCCTCACGGCCAAACACTTTTCTGCACGGCGATGATTGACGCGGCCAGAGCGTATCCCTATTCTTTGTCGACCGACAAAGAATAGGGAGCAGTTCGATGAAAACCCTCAAGGGGCCCAGCCTGCATCTGGCGCAATTCAGCGCCGAGACGGCGCCGTTCCACAATTTGCCGGCGATTGCCCAATGGGCCGCCGACCTGGGTTTCAAGGCGCTGCAGATCCCTGCCTGGGATGCGCGGTTGTTCGACGTCGCCACGGCGGCCGAGAGCCAGGACTACTGCGATGAACTCAAGGGCCAGCTGGCGCAGAAGGGCCTGCAGATCAGCGAGCTGACCAGCCATATCTTCGGCCAGCTGGTGGCGGTGCACCCGGCCTACGATGCGATGTGCGACAACTTCGCCCCGCCAGCGCTGCGGGGCAATCCGCAAGCCAGAACGGCCTGGGCCATGGAGCAGATGAAGCTGGCGGCCAAGGCTTCGCGCCGCCTGGGGCTGAGTGAGCTGGGGACCTTTTCCGGGTCCCTGGCCTGGCCTTATCTGTTTCCCTTTCCCCAGCGCCCCGAAGGCCTGATCGAGACAGCGTTCGACGAGCTGGCGCGGCGCTGGCGGCCGATCCTCGATGCCTGCGACGAGCAGGGGGTCAACCTGTGCTACGAGATCCACCCCAGCGAGGACCTGCACGACGGCACCAGCTTTGAACGCTTCTATGAATTGGTGGACCATCACCCGCGTTGCAACATCCTCTTCGACCCCAGCCACTTCGTGCTGCAACAGCTGGACTACCTGAGTTACCTGGACATCTACCACGAGCGCATCCGCATGTTTCACGTCAAGGATGCCGAGTTCAATCCCAGCGGCCGCCAGGGCATCTACGGCGGCTACAGCGCCTGGGTCGAGCGCGCCGGGCGCTTCCGTTCCCTGGGCGATGGCCAGGTGGACTTCAAGGGGATCTTTTCCAAGCTGGCGCAATACGACTACCCGGGCTGGGCGACCCTGGAGTGGGAGTGCTGCCTCAAGGATCAGGAGGATGGCGCCCGGGAAGGTGTCGAGTTCATCAACCGGCACATGATCCAGGTCACCCAGCGCATCTTCGACGACTTCGCCGGCGCGCAGATCGACCGCCAACAGATCAACGCCATGCTCGGCATTGCCTGAAACCCTTCATCGAGAACACACCATGAATGCTTTGACTGACACCCTCCAGGCCGACAGCCTCGACCTGGTTCACCGCTATGTGCGCGTCGATGGCCAGCGCATCCACTGTGTCACCGCCGGCACGGGCCGGCCGGTGCTGCTGATTCCCGGCTGGCCGCAGACCTGGTACGCCTGGCGTCAGGTGATCCAGGCCCTGGCTGCCCAAGGCTTCCAGGCCATTGCCGTGGACCCGCCGGGCAGCGGCCAGTCCGACCGCCCTGAGCACGGCTACGACACCGGCCATGTGGCCGGGGTGCTGCACCAGGTGATGGGGCAGTTGGGTTTCGAGCGCTACAGCGTGGTCGGCCACGACGTCGGCATGTGGATCGCCTACGCCTTGGCCTGCGACCATCCGCAGGCGGTGGAGCGCCTGGCGCTGACCGAGGCGGTGATCCCCGGGCTGGCGGATGCACCACCGATTTTCGTCGCGCCGCAGCAGAACATCTTTCTCTGGCACTTCATGTTCAACCAGCTGCGGGATTTGCCGGAAGCCTTGATCGCCGGGCGCGAGCGGGCCTATCTGAATTACATCTTCGACCACTGGTCCCATCGCCGCGAGGCGGTGGCCGCCGAAGTCTACATCGAGGCCTACGCTGCCCCGGGCGGGTTGCGCGCAGGCTTCGCCTATTACCGGGCGATCCCCGAGACGGTGCGCCAGAATCAGCTGCGCGCGCAGCGGCCGCTGACCATGCCGGTGCTGGCCATTGGTGCCGAGCACGCCACCAACGATGCACCTTTGCTGACCCTGCAGGGCCATGCCAATGACCTGCGCGGGGCCATTGTCGAGGACTGCGGGCACTTCATCATGGAAGAGGCACCGGAGGAATTTCTCGCGCTGCTGCTGCCGTTTCTGCAGGAGGGCCGTGACTGAGGCAGGGCGCAGGCAAGGCCGCGGCCACGGAAATTGGCCGCGGCCGGCGCAAATCTAATATCATTTCGTCCCGGCGCCCTGCGCCAACCGGCTGTTCGGGCTCAACCGAACGCCTTCCCTGTCCCGACGAGATACCCGACCCCCATGGCTGGAAGACCCCGCGAATTCGACCGTCACCAGGCACTGCGCCAGGCGCTCGAACTGTTCTGGCGCCGTGGTTTCGAAACCACCTCCATGGCCGACCTGGTGGCGGCCCTGGGCATCGCCTCGGCGCGCATCTATGCCGCCTTCGGCTCCAAGGAGGCGTTGTTTCGCGAGGCCATCGAGCTGTACGAAAGCCAGGAAGGCGGTTTCGCCGACCTGGCCCTGCAAGAGCCCTGCGCCTACGTCGCCATCGAGCGCATGCTGCAAGAAGCGGTGGCACTCTACACCCGGGCCGACGGCCCCCGTGGCTGCATGGTGGTGGCCTCGGCGGCGAACTGCTCAAGCGACAACGACAGCGTGCGCGAATGGCTGGCCGAACATCGCCGGGCGCGTACCGCAAGCATTATCCAGCGCCTGGAAGCCGCGCAGCAGGCGGGTGAATTGCCCGGCCACAGCGATGCAACTTCCCTGGGCGATTATTACTCTACGGTGCTCCACGGGCTGTCGGTGCAAGCCCGCGACGGCGTCAGTGCGGCGCGCCTGCTGCAGGGCGTGGCGCTGGCCATGCAGGTCTTTGCGCGAACCGCCCAAGGGAATTGAAGCGGCGCTGCACCCTGGCTCCGCCTGGGAGCCTTTGCCCGCAATCCGGGAGCAGTGATGCTGGCCCGGGTTGTGCATTTTTCCAGCGGGTCCCGGACCCGTTCCATCATCGAAAGAGTATGACGCCCCCCCATGAGTGATTCCGCGGCGACACCCCAAGGCAACTGGCAGCCGGTCATCGCGCTGGCGTTGGCGGCCTTTGTCTTCAACACCACCGAGTTCGTGCCGGTGGGCCTGCTCAGCGCCATTGGCGCCAGCTTCGACCTGCCCACCGAGCGGGTCGGTCTGATGCTCACCATCTACGCCTGGATCGTGTCCCTGACCTCGCTGCCGGTGATGCTGCTGACCCGCAACATCGAACGGCGCAAGCTGCTCACGGTGCTGTTCGGGCTGTTTATCGTCAGCCATGTGTTCTCCAGCCTGGCCAGCAACTTCGGCCTGCTGATGCTCAGCCGCATCGGCGTGGCCCTGGCCCATGCACTGTTCTGGTCCATCACCGCGTCCCTGGCGGTGCGCCTGGCGCCGCCGGGCAAGCAGGTGCAGGCCCTCGGGCTGCTGGCCACCGGCACCTCACTGGCCATGGTCCTGGGCATTCCCCTGGGCCGCTTGCTGGGCGAGGCCCTGGGCTGGCGCACCACGTTCAGCGTGATCGCGGCCATGGCCGGCCTGCTGGTGCTGTGGCTGATCCGCACCTTGCCGCTGCTGCCGAGCCAGAACTCCGGTTCCCTGCGCAGCCTGCCGCTGCTGTTCAAGCGCCCGGCGCTGGTGGCGATCTATGTGCTTACCGCCCTGGTGGTGACGGCGCAGTTCACCGCCTACAGCTACATCGAGCCCTTCATCAAGGTGGCGGCGGGCCTGGGGGGCGAGGTGGTGACCCTGGTCCTGCTGGTGTTCGGCGGCGCCGGGATCATCGGCTCGCTGCTGTTCAGCTGGCTGCACCGCCACAGCCCCCAGGGGTTTCTACTGACCGCGGTGGCGCTGCTGGCGCTGTGCCTGAGCCTGCTGTTGCCGCTCAATGGCCACGTCTGGTCGCTGGTGGCCCTGAGCGTGTTCTGGGGCATGGCGATCATGGGCTTCGGCCTGGCCCTGCAATCCAAGGTGCTGGTACTGGCGCCGGACGCCACCGACGTGGCCATGGCGATGTTCTCCGGCATCTACAACATCGGCATTGGCGGCGGTGCGCTGCTGGGCAGTTGGGTCGGCGGGCAGCTGGGCTTTGCCTATGTCGGCCTGGCGGGTGGCGCCCTGGCGACCCTGGCCTTGCTGTTGTACAGCCTGGCCCTGGGCCGCATGAGCCGCACCAGCGTGTAGCCGCTGCCGCAGGCTGCGAACGGTCTGGGCGGCACTCCGTCGCAGGGACGCGGCGCTCTCAAGGCCGTTGCGTGTTCGGCGGTCGATCGTCAAGCAAGGTCCTGCGGACCTTTGCGCAGCTTCGCGGGCTCAGCAGCGGCTACAGGGCCAGTGCCGATCGGGGATTTGTGGAGCCGCTGCCGCAGGCCGGCAGCGGCGACAGGGCCGCAGGGTTTCGATAATGCGCGTCGTTCGCCCGAAGGTTACCGGCGTCGGGCTACGGGCCAGCAGGCCACCAGTACGAGCAGCAGCGCCGCCAGCAGGTAGGGCAGGCGTGGCTCCAGCCCGTAGATCAGGGTCCCGGCCAGGGGCCCGACCACTACCCCCAGGCCCTGGGCCGCGCCGATGGAGCCGGCTGTGGCGCCTTGTTCGGCGGCGTCCACCGAGTTGCTGGCCAGGGCGGCGAAGGAGGGGAAGATCCAGCCCATGCCGGCGGCCGAAACAAAGAACCCCAGCCACAGCACCCAGGCGTGGGCCGCGAGAATGCTGGTGACAAAGCCCAGCGCCGCCACCAGGGCGCCGATGCGGATCATCCGCAGCGGCGGCCATTCCAGTTTGCGCACCACCAGTTGCGAGGCGATCAGCGCCACCCCCACCAGGGTCAGGGAAATGCCGGCGGTCTGCGCCGCATCGGCCGGGCTCATGCCCAGGCGGTCGAGGGCGAAGAAGCCCACGGTGATCTGCGCCATGGCCACGCACAGCATCGAGACGAACGCCACCACCAGCGGCCGGCGCAGGCGCGGGTCGCCCAGGCTCACTGGCTTGGGCGGCTGCTTGAGGTGCAGTTCCTGGCGCGGCAGCCGTGCCTTGAGGAAGGCGAAGCCCAGTAGCGGCAGCACCGCCAGCGCATAGAACGGCAGGCTCAGGCTGTGGCGCGCCAGCAGCGCGGCAAGCGCCGGCCCCAGGACCAGCCCGCAGGCGTTGGCCGCCCCCAGGGACGCCATGGCCCGGGCGCGATGCTCGGGTTCGATGTTGTCGGCGATCAGCGCATAGCCGCCCACCGGGATTGCCGCATAGAACACCCCGATCAGGCCGCGGCCCAGCAGCAACCCGGCAAACGCCAGCAGCGCCGAAGGCAGGGCGTGCAGCGCCACGTCGATAAACAGGCTGAGGGCGAGAAAGGCCAGGGTGAAGCCGCCGGTGCCCAGCAGCAGGATGCGCCGCCGACCGAGGCGGTCACTGGCCCGGCCCCAGGGCCGGGCCAGGAGCATCCAGATCACCCCGGAGACGGTCACCGCCATCCCTGCCTGCCAGGTGGCCAGGCCGAGAATCCGCGCAATGGGGCCGATCAGCGAAACGAACGCCATCATCGCCATGGTGCAGGCCAGGTTGGCCACCAGCAGCGGGCGCAGGTCGAAGGCCGGGGCGGCCTGGGGCGTGTCCAGGGTGTCGAGGGGCAGCTGTTGAGCGTTGGTCATGGTTTATCCCAGGGCTGAGTGAGAGGGCAGGCGGCCGTCGACCATCACCAGCGGTCGACCGCGTACCTGTTCCAGGCTGGCGTCGACGCCGTAGACGTCGCGCAGCAGTTGTGGGTTGATCACCTCCAGGGCCGGCCCGGCGGCGGCCAGGCGGCCATGGTGCAGCACCACCACCTGCTGGCTGAAACCCAGGGCCAGGTTGATGTCGTGGACCACCACCAGGGTGATCAGCTGGCGCTCGTGGGTGGCCCGGGTGATGGCGTCCACTACCTGGCACTGGTGGTACAGGTCCAGGGCGCTGGTGGGTTCGTCCAGCAGCAGCACCCGGGGCTGGCGCACCAGGGCCTGGGCCAGGCCCACCAGTTGGCGCTGGCCACCGGAGAGGGCGTCGATCGGGCGGTCGGCCAGGGCGGTGAGGTCCAGGTCCTGCAGCACTTGTTCGACCCCGTGCAACACCGCCGCGCTGGGCCGGCCAGGGGCGAAACCGCCAGTGCGATGCCCGGCCATGGCAGCGCTGAGCACTGCTTCGAAGGCGCACAGGCGGGTACGTTCCGGCAGGCTCTGGGGCAGGTAGACGATGTGCTGCGCCCGTTCCACCTGGGGCAGGCGGTTGAGGTCTACGCCGTCCAGCAGTACCTGGCCCGAGGTCTTGTGCAACCCGGCGATGCCCCGCAGCAGGGTCGACTTGCCCGCCGCGTTGGGGCCGATCAGCGCGGTCACGCTGCCCCCGGCCAGGGGCGGCAGGGCCACGTCGCACAGCACCTGGCGGTTGCCGTAGTGCATGTTCAGGCCAGCAGTGCACAGGCCGGCGTTGGAGGACACAGGCGGCATCACAGGACACCTCGACGGTTGCGCATGACGATGGCCATGAAGAAGGGAATGCCCACCAGGGCGGTGACGATACCCACCGGAATCAGCACCCCGGGGATCAGCGCCTTGCTGGCGATGGAGGCCATGGACAGGATCAGCCCGCCGCTGAGCACGCTGGCCGGCAGGAACAGCCGATGGTCTTCGCCCACCAGCAGGCGGGCGATGTGCGGGGCGATCAGGCCGATAAAGCCGATGGTGCCGACAAAGGACACCGCCAGGGCCGACAGCAGGCTGATGCGCAGCAGCGACAGCAGGCGCAGGCGACCAACGTCGATGCCGAAGCTGCGGGCCCGTTCCTCGCCCAGGGTCAGGGCGGTCAGGGCCCAGCTCTGGCGCAGGGAGAAGGGCAGGCACAGCAACAGCGCCAGGGCCAGTACCGCGAGCTTTTCCCACGAGGCCCGGGCCAGGCTGCCCAGGGTCCAGAACACCAGTTGCTGCAGGCTGTCCTGGGTGGCGACGAATTGCAGCAGCGCCACCAGGGCGTTGAAGGCGAACACCAGGGCGATGCCGAACAGCACCAGGCTTTCCACGCCGAAGCCGCGCCAGCGTGCCAGCAGGTACAGCAAGGCCACCGAGGCCAGGGCGAAGAGGAAGGCGTTGGCCGAGATCAGGTACTGCGCCGGCACCCCGGGAAGGCCCAGGCCGAGGACGATGGCCAGGGCTGCACCAAACGCCGCGGCGGCGGATACACCGAGGGTGAAGGGGCTGGCCAGGGGGTTATCGAGCACGGTCTGCATTTCCGCGCCGGCCAGGGCCAGGGCGGCCCCCACCAGCACCGCCATCAGGGCGTAGGGCAGGCGCACGTTCCACACGATCACCGCTTCCACCCGGGGCATCGAGCCCGGGTCCCAGAGCACCTGCAGCAGGCGCGACAGGCTCATCCCCGAAGGCCCGGTGGTGATGTCCAGGGCCAGGGACAGCAGCAGGGCCAGGGCCAGCCCGCCCAACAGCAGCACCCGGCGGCCATGGCGCCTTTGGTAGTGCCCTGAGGCAACGCGCTCCTGCACGTCGGTAGCAGCCTGGGTCATGGCGCCAGACTCGTGGCAAACACGCCGCTGGCGGGAATCGGCATGAAGCGCTGGTACAGCTCGCGGCGGGTCTGGTCCGGGTCCAGGTCCTTGAACAGTTCAGGGTGCAGCCACTTGGCCAGGGCCTGGACCGCGATCAGGTGCTCCGGCGAGTCGTAGAAAATGTGCCACAGGCCGTGCACATTGCCCTCGCGCACCGCCCGCAACTCGTTCAGCGGTGGGCGCTGGGCGGCCTGGCGCAGGCTGTCCCGAGCCTGTTGCAGGGTGGCGGAGTAACCCAGGGTCACGCCGCCCTGGCCGGCGGCAAAGACCCCGGTGGCCACGTAAACGTCCGGGTCGCTGGAGAGAATGTACTCCACGTTGAGCACACCAATGGGCCCGGGTATGCGCCCGTCGGCAATGTTGCGCCCGCCCGCCAGCTTGATCATCTCGCCGAAGTTGCCGGTGCCTGGCGAGCCGCAGCAGTCCTGCAGCCCGGCGAGCATGTCGATGAAGATCTTCGGCTGCTTGACGGTACCGGCCTTGGCCAGGGTCTGGGTGACCTTGGCCAGGGACTGCTGATAGAAGGCAATGAATTCCTCGGCCCGCTGCTCACGGCCCAGGGCCTGGCCCAGCAGGCGCATGCTGGGCACGGTGTTGCTCAGGGGATGGTCGCTGAAGTCGACGAAGATCACCGCCACCCCGGCGGCCTCCAGCTGTTTCACCGCCTCGCTGTCGGGGCTCGGCCCATGGCCGCCGCTCAGGGCCATGATCGCCAGGTCCGGGTGCACCGCCAGGGCCTTTTCGACGCTGAAGGTCTCGGCCGAGGTGCCGCCCACCAGCGGCACCTTGTCGGCCTGGGGGAAGACCTTGTGATAGGCCTCGTAGCCCTGCACGTCGAGGCCGCGAAAGTCCCCTTGCCAACCGGCGAGACGGGCGAACGGGTTCTGGCCTTCGAGCAGCGACAGGGAATAGATCATCCGGCCTTCACCCAGGAGGATGTGCTCGACCTTCTCCGGCACCTGGACCTGGCGTCCGGCCAGATCGGTGAGGGTCGCGGCGCTGGCCGTGGCGGCCCATAGCAGGCCCAGGGGCAACAGGCCGAGCAAGAGCCCGCGCTGGGCGCGGCGCAAGAAATCACGGTGTGTCATGGCTAGTTTCCTTGAACGATTGGACGGCCTGGCGGGCAGCGCGCTTGCGCCACCACAGCAGCAGGCCGGTGAGGTACAGAAGGGGTAACGAAATGCCGCAGAGAAAAGCCAGCCAGGCGCCGGGGGGGCCCAGCAGCAAGTGGCCATGGGCCGCGGAAAACAGCGGCTTGATCGCCATCGGCTGGGCGCCGGGCCAGGTGAAGAGGTCGGGGCGCGCCAGCCAGGCACCGCTGCCGGCAATCAGCAGCAGCGGCAGGCACAGCCAGGCCGCCGCCACGTTGTGCCATTCCCGCAGGCGCCGGTTGCCCCGGCTGCCGGGACGCAGGCTGGCGGCCTTCCACCAGCTGCGCCGGCCCGGCCACCACAGGTACAGGCCACTGCCCAGGGAGCCCAGCAGCGCCAGGCCACAGAGCAGCACCAGGTTCGACCCCCAGGCTGGCGGCAGCAGCAGGCTGCGGTGCAGCGCCACCAGCTTGGCCAGCCACAGGTCCTCGAAGACGAAGAAGCCCCGGGGTTCGCCGCTATAAGGATCGATCATGGCGATGCCGGTGCCGGGACGCTCCTTGAGGGCCCCGAAGACGATCACATTGTCCGATTCGAGAAAGCCCTGGCGCGGTGGGGCTGCGCCGAAGACCTTGTGCAGTTGCGGGTAGGCGTCGGAGGCGGCCCTGATCCAGGCGTCCTGTTGCAGCAGCGTGCCATGCTCGCCAGGGGCCAGTTGCAGCATCTGCGCACCGACCTCCCAGCGCAGGATCGGCCCCTTGAGCTCCAGCAGCGAACCACTGAGGCCCAGCAGCGCGAGGAACAGCCCCAGGCACAGGGCCAGCCAGCGGTGCAGCCTGAGCCAGATATCACGCATGGACAGCATCGGCGGCTTACCAGCGATAGCGCAGGCTGGCGATGACACTGCGGTCATAACCGGCGCTGCAATTGGTCAGCGAGCAGCCTTCGTAATAGTGCTTGTCGGTGAGGTTGGTGGCATTCACCGCCAGGCGCAGGCCCTTGGCCGCCGGGATCAGCTTGTCGAAGTCGTAGTGCACCGCCGCGTCCAGCAAGGTGTAGGAAGGCACGCGCTGGGTGTTGGCGGCATCGGCCTCGGTGGAGCCGATGTAACGCACCCCGGCGCCGAAGCCCAGGCCGCTGAGGGGGCCTTCGGGCAAGGTGTAGTCGGCCCACAGCGAGGCCATTTTTTCCGGGGTGTCGGTGGGGCGTTTGCCCTTCTCCAGCGGGTTGTTGCTCTTGCTCACCTCGGCGTCGTTGTAGGTCAGCGCCGCCAGCAGGTCCAGGCCCCGGGCCAGGCTGGCCTTGCCTTCGAGCTCGATGCCGCGCACGTTGATCTCGCCGGTCTGGATCTTGTTCAGGCGTTCGGCCGGGTCGGTGGTCAGGACGTTTTCCTGGGTCAGGTCGAACAGCGACAGGGTGATGTAGCTGTCGATGCCCGGCGGCTGGTACTTGACCCCTACTTCCGATTGCTTGGCGCTGGTGGGCTTGTACGGCGTGCCGTAGAAGTTGGTGCCCAGCACCGGGTCGAAGGACGTGGAGTAGCTGATGTAGGGCGCCAGGCCGTTGTCCGCCAGGTACACCAGCCCGGTGCGGTAGGTGAACTTTTCGTCGTCCTGCTTGCTGCCGCTGTCGTTCATGCGGTTATCGGTACGGGCGCTGGAGCGGTCCTGGCGTCCGCCGACGGTGAGCACCCAATGCTCATCGAAGGTGAACTGCTGCTGGGCGTAGACCCCGACCTGATCGGCGCGCTGCACGGTGTTGGTGAAGGGGGTGCAGGGGTCGAACACGCCGCCGTGCACCGGGTTATAGATGTCGATGGGCGAAGCCGAGCCGCCGCGCAGGTAGTAGTCCTCGCGGGTGCGCCGGTAGTCGATCCCCAAAAGCGACACCATTTGCGTGCTGCCCAGGTTCCAGCGGGCCTGGGCATTGTTGTCCAGGGAGTAGGTGTCGCCGACGATGCGAAAGCGATAGGCAGCGCGGTTCAGGGTGCGCAGGTCCGGAGCCAGGGACATGCCGCTGGCGGTGTTGGTCAGCAGGTTGACGTGGCCGTAGCGGGCGCTGGAATTGAGGCTCCAGACGTCATTCAGGCGGTGCTCCAGCAGGTAGCCCAGGGAGTACTGGGTGCGGTCGTTGTCCAGCCCCGGTTCATCGAGGAAGACGTTGTGCCTGACCTTGCCATTGGGGTTGCCAAGCAGGGTGCCCTGGGCCGGCAGGAACACCCGCGGCGCGCCGAACGTGTCCTGGGTGTAGTCGGCCAGGAGGGTCAGGCTGGTGTCGTCGTTGGGCTTCCAGGTGAAGGAGGGCGCGAAGTACTGTTTGTCGTCCTTGATGTGATCGAACTGGGTGCCGCTGTCGCGCTCCAGGCCCACCAGGCGATAGAGGAATTGCCCTTCATCGTCCAGCGGCCCGCTGAAGTCGAACTGGCCCTGGGCCCGGTCGAAGCTGCCCCCCTGGATCTGCACTTCATGGAAGGGCTTGTCCAGCGGGCGCTTGCTGATCTGGTTGACCACGCCCCCCGGCGAGTTCTGCCCGAACAGCACCGAGGCCGGGCCCTTGAGCACATCGATGCGCTCCAGGCCATAGGCTTCGACCTTGGGCCAGGCCTGGGCGGTATTGCCCTTGAGGCCATCGCGGAGCATGCCGGTGGTGACGTCGAAACCGCGGATCGAGAGGGTGTCGAAGCGCTGGCTGGCGGCGGTGGTATTGGCCTGGACCCCGGCGGTGTAGCGTAGCGCCTCGTTCACCGATTGCACCTGCTGGGCATCCATCTGGTCGCGGGTGATCACGGAAATCGACTGGGGAATTTCGCTCAGGCTGGCATCGGTCTTGGTCCCGCTGAGGCTGCGCTTGGCCACGTAACCGGCCTGCGGCCCGGTGGCGGAGTCGGGCTGGGTGGCGCTGATCACGCTGGTATCCAGGGTCAGGGCGTGGTCCTGGTCGGTATCGCCATCGGCGGCCAGCGCGGCGCCGGCCTGGGTCAGCGAGAGTCCCAGGGCCAGGCCGTGGATCAGGCACGCCAGCGGGTTGCGGCCCAGAGCCGGACGCGAGACCACACAATTGACGGGACAACCTGAGGTGTTTCGGTGCGCAACGCGGCTACCCATGCTTCACTCCGTGATGGGGATTAAATGAGAATGCAAACGTATCTCATTTGTGAGCTTGGGTTGCGGGCTAAAACTTTGGCTTGAGCGACCATTTCTTTCGTTTGCGGTACGGCGCGGGGAGGGCGCCCGGATCACCAGGCGCAGCTTTGGATGGAGCAGGCTCGAGCAGGAGCGGGCTCAACGCAAGGACTTGGGCGACACCCCGAAGCGCTTGCGAAAGGCCGTTGAGAAATGCGCCGGGCTGTAGCCGACCCGATAAGCCGCGCTGGAGACATTGGTCTCGCCACTGGCCAGCAAGCGATAGGCTTCTCCCAGGCGCTGCTCCTGCAGGTAGGCATAGACGCTGGTGCCAAACACCTGACGGAAACCGGCGGTGAGCTTGCGCGGGTTCAGGCCCACCTGGCGCGACAGCTCCGACAGCGAAGGCGAATCCTGCAATGAGTTGAGCAGCAGGTCACGGGCGGCATGGATGCGCTCGATGTCCGCCGAGCTGCACGGGCTGTCCTGCAGTGGCCTGGATTCGGCCTGGGCGAGAATCCCCTCGACCCCCAGGGCGGTGAGTTCCAGGGCCTTGCCACCCAGGTAGAAGGAGCGGGTCGGGCCCTGCAGCGGGCAGGTGAAGATCTGTTGCGCCAGGGCCAGCAGCGGTTTGCTCGCCGGCTGGCAGAACAGCATCGGGCCGCCGCCGCGCTGATCGAGCAGGCGCTCGGGTTCCAGGCCGACATTGCGGATCGAGGGGAAGTCCAGCTGCACCGTGGTGTAGCGCACCGGCACGCCGCTGGCGAACAGGTGGTCGCCGCAGTGCTCGCCCTGGTTGGCCACGGCGCACAGGGTCGGCCCGCGGATCTCCACTTCGGGCTGGCCTTCGACCCGGCAATTGAGCTGGCCGCTGAGCACCAGGATGATTTTCAGGCCTTCCCAGAGCGGCTCCTGCATCCACATCTGGCTGTCCATCAGCACGGTCCCGGTGGAGAGGGTGACCTCCGGGACTACGGCGGCCGACCCGGTGTGCTGCGGGTTGGGAAAGTGCAGGGTGGAATCCCTTTTGACAGGCTGCGGCGCAGCGTTGGGGCTGAGCATGGCGAACTCCCTGTGGACCTGAAAAGAGGCCATACGCTAGCAGGAAATTGCCTTTCTGTAATTAAGAATGATTATCCTTTAGCCTTCGAGCACCGTCCTGCCGCGCTCTTTCCGGGGCGCGCCGCGCAATCAAAAGAAAAAGCCGCGCAAACGAATGTCCTGCCGATTGCCGGGTCCGGCAAATTGCCTATTAATAATCACTCTCATTTCCAGGCACGGCAGCCTCCCATGGAAGACCCCTTGCTCGACAGCGCCGCAGGACCGCCGGCGACTCTTCATTCCCGCCAACCCTGACGGCGGATTCCCAGCTCATTCCAGGGGCCTGATCTCTCAGGTCCGGGGCCGCTTTTTGCGTAAAAAACTCAGGAGACAGCATGTCCACTTTCGATGACCTCAAGGATTGCCCCTCTTGGCCCGAAGACTTCGTCCAGCGCTACCGCCAGGCCGGCTACTGGCGCGACGAAACCTTTGGCGACCTGCTGCGCAGCGCCGCCCAGTCCTTTGCCGAGCGTGAAGCGCTGACCGAGGGCGAGCAGCACCTGAGCTACCGGCAACTGGACCTGCGGGTCGACCAACTGGCCGCCGGCCTGTACCGGCTGGGTCTGCGGGCCGGCGACAACGTGGTGCTGCAACTGCCCAACAGTGCGGCCTTCGTCGAAGTCTGCTTTGCCCTTTACCGCCTCGGGGTGCGGCCGATCTTCGCGCTGCCGGCCCACCGGCACCTGGAAATCGGCCGCTTCTGCGAGTTCGCCCGGGCCCGGGCCTACTTCTGCGCCGACCGGGACGCCAGCTTCGACTATCGGGCCATGGCCCGCGACCTCAAGGACCGCAACCCGCAGCTGGAGTGGGTGGTAGTCGCCGGCGAGGCCGAGGAATTCACGGCCTTGCACAGCCTGTATGAGCCGGCGCCTGCGCGCACCTTCCAGTCCCCCAGCGCCGACGCGGTGGCCTGTTTCCAGCTCTCCGGCGGCTCCACCGGGGTGCCCAAGCTGATCCCGCGCCGGCATCACGAATACCTCTACAACCTGCGGGCCAGCGCCGAGCGCTGTGGCCTGTCCGAGGCCAGCGTGTACCTGGTGGCGCTGCCCATGGCGCACAACTTTCCCATGTGCTGCCCAGGGTTCATCGGCACCTTTTCGGTGGGCGGGCGGGTGGTGCTGAGCCCCTCGCCGAGCCCGGAAGTCTGCTTCGAACTGATCGAGCGCCAGGGGGTGACCCACACCGCGCTGGTGCCGCCCCTGGCCCTGGTCTGGCTGGAAGCGGCCCAGGCCCGCGGGCGTGGCCTGGCGCCGTTGCAACTGCTGCAAGTGGGCGGCGCCAAACTCAGCTACGAGGCCGCAAGGCGCATCGAACCGGTGCTCGGCTGCCGCCTGCAGCAGGTGTTCGGCATGGCCGAGGGGCTGATCTGCTACACCGACCCCGAGGACCCGCCACAGCGGGTGCTGCACACCCAGGGCCGGCCGCTGTCGCCGGCGGACGAAATTCGTGTGGTGGACGAGCACGACCAGCCGGTGCCGGTGGGGCAGGTGGGGCAGTTGCTGACCCGCGGCCCCTACACCATCCGCGGTTACTACCGTTACCCCGAGCACAACGCCCAGGCCTTCACGGCCGATGGTTTCTACCGCACCGGCGACCGGGTCATGCTCACCGCCGACGGCTACCTGATGGTGGAAGGGCGCGACAAGGACCTGATCAACCGCGGGGGCGAAAAGATCGCTGCCGAAGAAGTGGAAAACCTGCTGCTCAGCCACCCGGCGGTGGCCGACATCGCCCTGGTGGCGATGCCTGATGCCTTCCTCGGCGAACGCACCTGCGCCTTCGTCATCCCTCGCGGCACCGCGCCCCGGGCCCCGGAACTGCTGCGTCACCTAAGGGCCCAGGGCCTGGCGGCGTTCAAGCTGCCGGACCGCTTCGAGTTCATCCCGGCCTTCCCCCAGACCGGGGTCGGCAAGGTCAGCCGCAAGCACCTGCGCGAGGCGATCCAGGCCCTGTACTTCGGCGCCCAGGCCGAACCCCTGGAGGGAAGTGGCGCCCGTGGCTGAACGACAAGGACTTTGCGACCTGTTGCACCCGGTGCGCGGGCGCCTGCTGGCGGCCATGCTGCTGCAGGCCCTGGCGGCGCTGGTGGGGCTGTTGCCGTTCATTGCCGTGGCCGAACTGGCGCCGCTGCTGCTCGCCGGCGAGCTGGATGCGCAGCGTGCGCAGTTCTGGCTGCTGGCCGGCGCCGCCGCGTTGCTCCTGCGCCTGCTGGGGCTGGCGGCGGCATTGCAGATCACCCACCTGGCCGACAGCGACCTGCAACGCCAACTGCGCCAGCGCATCGCCGCACACCTGGCACGGGTGCCCCTGGCCTGGTTCGGCCAGCAGCGGGAGACCGCCGAACGGGCCTTGCTGGATGATGTCGGCGCCCTGCACCAGTTGGTGGCGCACCTGCCCAACAACCTGGTGGCGGCGCTGGTGGTGCCCCTGGCCAGCCTGGTCTACCTGCTCACGGTGAGCCTGCCCATGACCCTGGTGGTGCTGCTGCCGCCATTGCTGGCGCTGTGGCGCTTGCGGGTCATGCGCACCCCGGCCTATCAGGCCGAGCGCCAGCGCCTGGGGGCGGCCCTGGGCGACCTGTCCACCGCGACCCTGAACTTTGTGCAGAGCATCGCCATGGTCAAGTCCTTCGGCCGTGCCGAGCGGGTGCAGGCGGATTTCGTCAGCGCGGTGCAGGGTTTCGGGCGTTTTTTCTCCCAGTGGGTGGAGCGCTGGGCGGGCCTGGGGGCGAGTGTCGAGGTGCTGCTGTCGCCCTTGCTGGTGCTGGCCCTGGTGCTGGTGGCCGGGGTGGCGCTGACGGCGGCCGGCTGGCTGCACCCGGTGCAACTGTTGCCGTTCGCCCTGCTTGGCCCGGCCCTGGCGGCGCCGGTGGCGGCATTGGGGCATGGCGCCGATTCCCTGGTCCAGGGCCGGGCGGCGGCGCAGCGCATCAGCACCGTGCTGAGTACCCCGGTGCAGGCGCAGCCGGCATTTTCCCGGGAGCCCGAGGGGCATCAGGTGATCTTTGATGAAGTGGCTTTCAGCTACCCCGACGGCACCCAGGTGCTGCACGGCATCGACCTGTGCCTGCAACCGGGGACCCTGACCGCCCTGGTGGGGGATTCGGGCGCTGGCAAGTCGACCCTGGCCACCTTGCTGGCGCGCTTTGCCGACGTCAGCGCCGGGGCCATCCGCATCGGCGGCGTCGACCTGCGGGACATGGACAGCGCGACCCTCTATCGCCAGGTGGCCTTTGTCTTCCAGGACGTGCGTCTGCTGCGCAGCAGCGTTCTGGACAACCTGCGCCTGGGGCGTCCCGAGGCCACGCTGGCCGAGGCCGAGGAGGCGGCCCGTGCGGCGCAGATCCACAGTCGTATCACCGCCTTGCCCCAGGGTTATCACACCCAGCTGGGCAGTGGCGTGCAGTTCTCCGGTGGTGAAGTGCAGCGCCTGGGCATTGCCCGGGCGATGCTCAGCCAGGCACCGATCCTGGTGCTGGACGAAGCCACCGCCGCCAGCGACCCGGAGTCCGAAGCGGCGATCCAGCAGGCGTTGTCGCGGCTGGCGGCGGGGCGCACGGTGCTGGTGATCGCCCATCGCCTGAGCAGTATCCAGGATGCCGACCAGATTGCCGTGCTGCAGGCCGGGCAACTGGTGGAATGCGGCCGGCACCAGGCCCTGCTGGAGCAGCAGGGGGTGTATGCCGGGCTGTGGGCGGCGCAGCAGTTCTGCGCCGTGGAAACGGCGGGGGAGCAGGCATGATTGGCGCACTGTTACGCAGTTTGCAGCCGGCCGAAGCCAGCCTGCTGCGCCGGGCCTTGCTGGCCATGGCCGCCAGTGCCCTGGCCCAGGGCGCGGCGCTGGCCCTGTTACCCATGGCCTTTGCCAGCCTGTTCGATGCCGCTGCCGGGCAGGCGCCGTGGCGATGGGCCGGGGCCTTTGCCGGTTTCGCGCTGCTGTGCCTGGGGTTGCGCCGGCATGCGCAACTGGCGGGCTACCGCGCGGGCGCCGCGGCGGCCCAGTCGTTGAACCTGCGCATCGGCGAACAACTGGTGCGCCTGCCCCTGGAGTGGTTCGTCGAGCGCCGCAGCGCCGAGCTCAATCGGCTGGTGACCCACACCGTACTGCAGATCATGAGCACCCCGGCGCACCTGTTGCAGCCCATGGCCAACGCCTTGCTGACGCCCCTGGCGCTGCTTGTGGCGCTGTTCTTCTATGACCGCACCATGGCCCTGGCGGCCTTGGCCAGCGTGCCCCTGCTGCTGGTGTTCTACCACTGGGGCGTACGCTGGGGCGGCCAGGCCGAAAGCCGCAGTGAGGCGGCGGCCAACGAGGCGGCGGCGCGGGTCCTGGAGTTCCTGCGCCAGCAGCCGCTGCTGCGTGCCAGTGGCCGCACCGGCGAAGGCTTCAGCCTGCTCACCGAGGCCTTGCAGCAACAGCGCCGGGCCCAGCGTCGGGCCCACTGGCGGACCTTTCCGGCGGCCCTGGGGCTGGCGGTGGTGCTCCAGGCCGGCTACACCGCGATGCTGCTGTGCGGCCTGTATGCAGTGCTCGGTGGCAGCCTGGGAGTGGCCCAGTACCTGGCGCTGGCGGTGCTCGCCACCTGCCTGGTGGAACCCATGGGCACCCTGGTCAACCTCGGCACGACCTTGCGCCAGACCCGCCATGGCCTGAACCGTTTGCGCCACTTGTTGCGCCTGCCGGCGCTGCCGGAGCCGAGCCAGCCCGAGGAACCCCGGGGGCATCAGGTGCAGGTGCGCGACCTGGGGCTGGTGCGCCAGGAGCAGGTGATCCTGCAGGGCATCAGCTTCGAGCTGGCGCCGGCCTCGCTGAACCTGCTGGTGGGCGCCTCCGGCTCCGGCAAGTCGAGCCTGCTGCGCCTGCTGGCGCGGTTCAGCGATGTCGATAGCGGCGCCATTTTGTTGGGTGGTGTCGACCTGCGCCAGCTGTCCGCCGCGCAGCGCGATCGTTCCATCGCCCTGATGTTCCAGGACTGTCCGCCGCTGGCTGCGAGCCTGCTGGACAACCTGCGCCTGGGCGACCCCGAGGCCAGCGACAGCCAACTGATGGACGCCGCCCGCGCCACCGGCCTGGACCTTGTGGCCCAGCGCCTGCCCCAGGGCTGGCAAACCCGGGTCGGCGAGGGCGGCGTCAGCCTCTCCGGGGGCGAGCGCCAGTGCCTGGCCCTGGCCCGGGTGCTGCTCAAGGACGCCAGCCTGATCCTGCTGGACGAACCCACCGCGGCCCTGGATGCCATCAGCGAGGCCCGGGTCAACCGTTGCCTGCTGCAACTGGCGCGCAAGCACACGGTGCTGCTGGTGACTCACAAACCGACCCTGGCCCCCAGCGCCGGACAGATTCTCCTGCTGGAGCAGGGCTGCCTGGCCCAGCGCGGTACCCACGCCCAACTGATGGCGGCCCCGGGCCGTTATCGCGAGCTGTTCCACGAGCGCGAGGCGATCAATCGCTGGCGCCTGCGCCAACCCCCTTCCGTACCCCAAAGGAACGTCCACCATGACCGATAACCCAGCACTGGCACGCGCTCATCCAGCGGACGCCGGCCTGAGTCATTCACCCCAAGGACTCTGCGAAGGCATTGCCCGGCTGCTCGGCTACAGCGCCGAGGATCTTGAACCCCAGGCCTCCCTGATCGAGCAGGGGCTCGACTCGGTGAGCATCATGCGCCTGCCGGCGCTGCTGGCCGCCGAAGGCGTGGCCCTGAGCTTCGCCGAACTGATCCAGCAACCGACCCTGGACGCCTGGTGGGCGCTGATCGAGGCTCGCCGTGGCCTCGCGGCGCCGCGCCTGCAGGCTGTGGCCCGCGCTCCTGCCAACAGCGATTTCGCCCTGACCCCACTGCAACAGGCCTACTGGTTCGGCCGCGATCCGGGCATGCCCCTGGGCGGCGTCGGCTGCCACCTGTACCAGGAACTGGACGGCCATGGCCTGGAGCCCCAGCGCCTGGAGCAGGCCCTGCGCCGCCTGTGCCAGCGCCATCCGATGCTGCGGGCGTGCTTTATCAGCGACACCTGCCAGCGCATCCTGCCCCAGAGCCCCTGGCCCGGGCTGACCGTCCACGACCTGCGCCAGGCTTCCTGCGTCGGGGCTGCCGAGGCCCTGGAGCAGATCCGCGAAAACCTCTCGCACCGGTGCCTAGAGGTCAGCCGCGGGCAGGTGTTCGATGTGCAGTTGAGCCTGCTGCCCGAAGGTCGCAGCCGCCTGCACCTGAACATCGACCTGCTGGTGGCCGACGTGCTCAGCATTGGCATCCTGCTGCGCGACCTGGCGCTGATCCATGCCGGCCAGGAGCACAGCCTGCCGGCCCTGGACTGGAACTTCGCCGACTACCTGCGGGCCGAACAGGCGGCGCGCGCGCCACTGCTGGCGGCGGCCCGGGACTATTGGCTGGAGCGCCTGGAAGAGCTGCCGGACGGCCCGCAACTGCCCCTGGCCCAGGAGCCGCAGAACGCCGGTACTGCGCGTTTTCGCCGCCTGGCCATGCGTCTGGACCAGGGCCAGTTGCAGGCCCTGGAGCAGCGCGCCCGGCAGCACGGGCTGACCCTGGCCAGCGTGCTGGCCTGCGCCTATGCCCAGGTGCTGGGGCGCTGGAGCGCCAGCCAGCATTTCCTGCTCAACGTGCCGCTGTTCAATCGCCAGGAACTGCACCCCTGCGTGCCTCATCTGCTGGCGGACTTTTCCAACCTGGTGCTGCTGGAGGTCGACCAGCGCCAGCCCGCGCCCTTCAGCCAGCAGGCCCTGGCGTTGCAGGCTCAATTGCACCGCGACATCGCCCACAGCGCCTGGCCCGGGGTCGAGGTGCTGCGCGAGCGGGCGCGGCTGCGCCAGGGCGGTGGCCAGGGCGCGCCGGTGGTGTTCGCCTGCAACCTGGGCCCGGCCTTTGTCGACGCCACCTGCCGCGAGCAACTGGGCGAACCGGGCTGGGCGCTGTCGCAGACGCCCCAGGTCTGGCTCGACCACCAGAGCTACCCGCTGGCCGACGGCCTGCTGCTGAACTGGGACGCGGTGGACGCGCTGTTCCCCGAAGGCCTGCTGGACGAGATGTTCGACGCCTACCGCGCCTTGCTGTTGTGGCTGTGCGCCAACGACTGGCAGCAGGTGGCGCCCTTGCCGCTGCCGGCGGCGCAACAGCAGCGCCGCCAGCAGGTCAATGCCACCGCACACGCGACCCCGGCGCAGCTGTTGCACCAGGGCTTTTTCCAGCAGGCGCGCCTGAACCCCGAGGCCGTGGCGCTGATCTGCGAGCAGGGCAGCCTGAGCTACGCCGAGCTCGCCCGGCAGGCCCTGCAAATGGCCGGGGCCTTGGGCGAGTGGGGCGTGCAGCCGGGTGACGCGGTGGCGATCACCTTGCCCAAGGGCCGCGACCAGGTGGTCGCGGTGCTGGGGACCCTTGCCGCAGGGGCGGTCTATGTGCCGGTGGGCATCGAGCAGCCGCCGGCGCGCCGCGACATGATCTACCAGCGCGCCGGGGCGCGGGTGGTGATCACCGATCAGGCCCACCGCGAGGGCGGTATCTGGCTCGCCGAACTGCGGGTGGTGACCCTGGCCCAGGCGCTTGTCGCACCGGCGCTGGGGCAATCCCTGGAGATGGCGGCGGATGCCCTGGCCTACGTGATCTTCACCTCGGGCACCACCGGCGAACCCAAGGGCGTGGAACTGTCCCACCAGGCGGCGATGAACACCATCAGCGCCATCAACCGGCGCTACCAGGTGAGCGCCGAGGATCGGGTGCTGGGGGTCTCGGCCCTGGATTTCGACCTGTCGGTGTACGACCTGTTCGGCCTGCTGAGTGTCGGCGGCGCCCTGGTGCTGCCGGCGGACGGGCTGCGCAAGGAGCCCCGGGAATGGCTGCGGCTGATCCGCGAGCAGCGGGTGAGTGTGTGGAACTCGGTGCCGGCGCTGCTGGACATGCTGACCCTGCAAGTGCGCGACGACGGCGGCCTGGGAGCCTTGCGCCTGGCCATGGTCTCCGGTGACTGGGTCGGCCTCGACCTGCCACGGCGCCTGGAGCGGGCGGCGGGCCACCGCGTGCCGTTCGTGGCCCTGGGCGGCGCCACCGAGGCGGCGATCTGGTCCAACTACCAGGACGTGGCGCAGGTGCCCGGGCACTGGCGTTCGATCCCCTACGGGCGGCCCCTGGACAACCAGTGCTTCCGGGTGGTGGACAGCCAGGGCCGGGACTGCCCGGACTGGGTGCCCGGCGAGCTGTGGATCGGCGGTGCCGGGGTGGCCGCCGGCTATCGCGGCCTGCCGACCCTCAGCGCCCAGCGCTTTGTCGAGCACGAGGGCCGGCGCTGGTATCGCACCGGCGACCAGGGCCGCTACTGGGCCGACGCCAGCCTGGAGTTTCTCGGGCGCCTGGACCATCAGGTCAAGGTCCGCGGCTTTCGCATCGAGCTGGCAGAAATCGATGTGGCCCTGGAGCGCCACCCGGCCATCGACCGCGCGCTGAGCCTGGTGCTGCCCGGCAGCGAAGCGCAGCTGGCGGCGGTGCTGCTGGCCCGGGAGCCGCTGCCCGAGCCCCAGGCCCTGCGCCAGTGGCTGGGGCAATGGCTGCCCGAACACATGCTTCCGGACCTCTGGCTGAGCCTGCCGGAACTGCCCCTGAGCACTAACGGCAAGGTCGATCGCGCGGCTTTGCTGTGGCTGCTGCAGGAGCAGCGCCGGGGCATCCAGCCGCAGAGTGCCGAGCCGCCGCAAGGGGAATGGGAAGAGGCCGTGGCCGCGCTCTGGCAGGAGCTGCTGGAGGTGCCGCAGGTGGGCCGGCACCAGGGCTTTTTTGCCCTGGGCGGCAACAGCCTGCTGGCGGCCCGGTTGATCGAACGCATCGCCCGGCAGTTCCAGCTGGAACTGTCGCTCAAGGATTTTTTCAACGCGGCCACCGTGGCCCTGCAGGGGCAGTTGCTTGCCTCGCGCCGGGAACAGCGGCCCGTCAATCAGAACGCAATGGTGGAGGGCGTGTTATGACGCTGCAGCAACTGCAACAGGATCTGCAACAACTGGGTGTGGAGCTCTGGGAAGAACAGGGTCGCTTGCGCTATCGGGCCCCGGCCGGGGTCATGGACGAGGCGCGCCTGCAACAGCTGCGCGAACACAAGGAGGCGCTGCTGCAACAGCTGCAAGCGGCGCAGATGCCGACCCTGGAGGCCGACCATTCGGCCCGGGAAGAACCCTTCCCGCTGACCGACGTGCAGGCCGCCTACCTGCTGGGCCGCACCACGGCTTTCAGCTACGGCGGCGTGGCCTGCCACGGCTACCTGGAGTTCGCCCAGAAGGACCTGGACCCGGTGCGCCTGGAGCAGGCCTGGAACCAGTTGATCGCGCGTCACGAGATGCTGCGGGCCGTGGTCCTGGAGGAGGGCTACCAGCGCATCCTGCCCCAGGTGCCGCATTACTCCATCGCCCGCCACGACCTGAGCCGGGACGACGGCAGCGCCTTGCAGGCCTTGCGCGAGCGCATGGAACTGCGCCGTGCACCGCCCCAGCAATGGCCGCTGATCGAGCTGTGCGTGAGCCAGGGCCGCGACACCTCGCGCTTGCACCTGTCAGTGGACCTCTTGGTGTGCGACTACCAGAGCGTGCGCATGCTGCTGGCCGAACTGCAGCAGCTGTACCGCGGCGAGAACCTGCCGGTGCCGGCGCAGATCAGCTTTCGCGACTATGTGCTGGGTGAGCGCCGCCTGCGCGAGCAGCCGCGCTACCAGCGTGATCGCGACTACTGGTGGGCGCGGGTCGACAGCCTGCCGGGTGCGCCGGAACTGCCATTGCTGGGGCCGCCCAGCGGGCCGCGCTTCCAGCGCCGGGCCATGGGCCTGGAGGCCCGGGACTGCAATGCCTTGCGCCTGAACGCGGCGGCGGCCGGGGTCGGTGTGTCGGCGGCAATCCTCTCGGCCTATGCCGAAACCCTGGGCCGCTGGAGCCGGCGCGGGCACTTCTGCCTGAGCCTGACCCTGCTCAATCGCCTGTCCCTGCACCCCCAGGTGGATCGCCTGGTGGGGGACTTCAGCTCGGTGGAACTGCTGGAAGTGCAGACCCTGCAAGGCGGCAGCTTCGGCCAGCGCAGCCAGCAGCTGCAGGAGCGCCTGTGGCAGGACATGGACCATCGCCTGTGTTCGGGCATCGAAGTGCTGCGCGAGCTGGCGCGGCGCAAGGGCCAGGACGCGGCGCTGATGCCCTACGCCTTCACCAGCACCCTGGGGGCCGGCGGCGAGAGCGGCGGCGGGGCCTTCATGCCCGGTGCCGAGCTGGTGTTCGGCATCAGCCAGACGCCCCAGGTGCTGATCGACTGCCAGGTCAGCGAGCGTGACGACGGCTTGGCGATCAACTGGGACATCCGCGAAGGCGTGTTCAGCGAGACCCTGCTGGATGCGCTGTTCGACACCTTCGAACGCCTGCTCAAGCGCCTGGCCCGGGAGCCCTCGGCCTGGACCCTGGATGACTGCCTGGAGTTGCCGGCGGCCCAGCGTCTGCAGCGCGAGCTGGTGAACCAGACTGCCGCGCCTTTGCCCTCCGGCCTGCTGCATGAGCCGTTCTGGCGCCAGGCCGCGGCTGCTCCCGAGCGTGTGGCGCTGATCCAGGGCGCCGCGCAACTGAGCTACGGCGAACTGGCCGGGCGCGCCGAAGCCGTGGCCGAAGCCTTGCTCGACGCCGGCTGCCAGCCTGGAGAGCGGGTCGCGGTGTGCATGGACAAGGGCCTGGAACAGGTGATCGCGGTGCTCGGCATCCTGCGGGCCGGGGCCGCCTACCTGCCCCTGGACACCAACCAGCCCGAGGCCCGGCGCCAGTTGATCCTGGACAACGCCGAGGTCGCCCGGGTGCTCAGCCAGTCCTGGCTGAGCGACAGCCTGTGCTGGCCGGCGCGGGTGACCCAGGTGATCGCGGTGGACCAGGGCCCGCGGGCGGCACAACGGGCGTTGCCGAGCCTGGACATCGACCCGCAGCAACTGGCCTACGTGATCTACACCTCGGGCTCCACCGGGGTGCCCAAGGGCGTGATGATCAACCATCAGGCGGCCCTCAATACCATCGTCGACATCAACCAGCGCTTTGCCATCGAGGCCCAAGACCGGGTACTGGCCCTGGCCAGCCTGGGCTTCGATCTGTCGGTGTACGACATCTTCGGCCTGCTGGCCGTGGGCGGCGCCCTGGTGCTCCCGGACCCGCAACGCCGCGCCGACCCTTCGCACTGGGCCGAGTGCGTCCGGGAACACGGGGTGACCCTGTGGAACTCGGTGCCGGCGCAATTGCAGATGCTCATCCACTACCTGCAGGCCGTGCCATCCATGGCCCCCGGTTCCCTGCGCCTGGCGCTGCTGTCTGGAGACTGGATCCCCCTGAACCTGCCGGCGGAGGCCGCCCAGCTACTGCCCGGGCTGCGGCTGATCAGCCTCGGCGGCGCCACCGAAGCGGCGATCTGGTCGATCTACTATCCGATTACCCAGGTCAACCCCCAGTGGCGCAGCATTCCCTACGGCATGCCCCTGGCCAATCAGCGCTTCATGGTGCTCGACGAGCAGGGCCGGGATCGCCCGCAAGGGGTGGCCGGCGAGCTGTACATCGCCGGTAGCGGTCTGGCCCTGGGTTACCTGGGGGATGCCGAGAAAACCGCCGAGCGCTTTGTCGACCATCCGCGCAGCGGCGAGCGCCTGTACCGCACCGGCGACCTGGGGCGCTACCTGGACGACGGCCTGATCGAGTTCCTCGGCCGCGAAGATTTCCAGGTCAAGGTCCGTGGCCACCGCATTGAACTGGCGGAGGTGGAAAGCGCGCTGCTCAGCCATCCCCATGTGGAGTCCGCGGTGGTGGTGGCAGCGGGCGAGGGCGCCTTCGAGCGGCACTTGCAAGCCTGCCTGCGGGCCAGCCTGCGGGACACGCCGATCGCCTGGCCGGCGCAGTTGCAGGCGCGCACCCAGGCGGCGGCCGAAGCCGTGCGCGGCGGCTTGAGCGATGCCCTGGTGAGCGAGATGTCGGCCTGTGTCGAGCGCGCCGCACTGCTGTCCATGGGCCTGGCCCTGCAACGCCCCGGCTTGTTCGAGAGCGCCGGGCAGAGCCATGCCCTGGACGAGATTGTCGCGGCTTGTGAGGTGGCGCCGCGCAACCAGCGCTTGATCCGCCGTTGGCTGCAAGCCCTGGCCCGGGAAGGCCTGGTGCACCGGGACCTGCACACCGGGCGTTATTCGGGCCTGCAGGTATCGGCCGAGGAATACCGCCAGCAATGGCAGCGCATCGATGCCCTGGAACCGTCCGTGGGCTGGGGCGCCGAAGTGCTGCGCTACCTGCGCGAAAGCCAGGAGCAACTGCCGGCGCTGATGAGCGACCAACTGGACCCGCTGCACCTGCTGTTTCCCCAGGGCCGCACCGACACCGCCGAAGGCGCCTACCGCAAGAACCTGATCAGCCAGTACCTGAACCAGGCGGTGTGCGCCGCGGTGCAGGAGATCATCCGCCAGCGTCCGGCCGGCCAGCGCCTGCGCCTGCTGGAAATCGGCGCCGGGGTCGGCGGCACCAGCGCCGACCTGATCCCGGCCCTGGACGGGCTGGCGGTGGACTACCAGTTCACCGACCTGTCGCAGTTCTTTCTCAACGAGGCCCGGGAACATTTCGCCGCTTACCCCTGGGTCAGCTACGGGCTGTTCGACCTCAACCAGGACCATTGGGCCCAGGGCGTGGCCGCCAACTCCCTGGACGTGATCCTCTGCGCCAACGTGCTGCACAACTCGCGGCATGCCAGCCGGGTGCTGGCGCGGCTGCGGGAGATGCTGGCCCCGGGCGGCTGGCTGATCTTCATCGAGGCCACTCGCGACACCTACCAGATCATGGCGTCCATGGAGTTCAAGGAGGGCCTCACCGCCTTCGAGGATTTCCGGGCCGAGCTGGACACCACCTTCATCCGCCGCGAACAGTGGCAGCAGTTGCTGCTGGAGGCCGGAGGCGAGACCCCGCTGTGCCTGCCCGGGGCCGATGACGCCATGTCGCAGATCGGCCAGCACCTGTTCATCACCCGCTTCAAGAGCGAGCGCCAGGCCCTGGAGCCCGAGCAGATGCGGGCCCATCTGGCCCGGCACCTGCCGGAGTACATGATCCCGAGCCACTGGCAGATCCTCGATGAAATGCCCCTGACCGCCAACGGCAAGGTCGACCGCCAGGCCCTGGCGCGGATCGGCGTGGCCGGCCCCGAGCAGCAGGCCAGCAGCGGCGCGGCGCCCGTGGATGAGCTGGAACGCAGCATTGCCGAGGTCTGGCAGACCCTGTTGCGGGTGCCGGCGGTGGGCCGTGACCAGGGCTTCTTCGAGCTTGGCGGCGACTCGCTGCTGGTGGCCCAGGTGGTGGGCCGCCTGCGTGAAGCCTTGCCCCAGGCCCGGCAGTTGCCCTGGAGTGACCTGCTGCGCCAGTTGATCAACCAGCCCACGGTGGCGGCCCTGGCCGATTACCTGCGAGGCCAGGGCGTGGAGGGCGATTCGCCGCTGGTGCGCATCAGCGACAAGGCCCAGGGCCCGACGCGGATCTTCGTCCACGACGGCAGCGGCACCCTGGCGCCGTACCGCGCGCTGTTTGCCGCCCTGGGGGAAGAAGCGCCCCTGGAAGGGCTGGTGCTCAACGATGTGCCGGCCTATCTGGCCCTGGAGCCGGCCACGGCGATCCGCCAGTTGGCCGAGCGTTATGCCGACACTCTGCAGGCCGAAGGCCGGCGCCAGGTGAGCATCGTCGGCTACTGCCTGGGCGGGCTGCTGGCCACCGAGCTGGCGGCGTGCCTGGCGGCGCGCTCCATCGAGGTGCTGCAACTGAGCGTGATCAGCAGCTACCGGGTGCCGTTCATGATCGAGGACGACCTCTTGGCCGAGTACGTGTTCGCCCGGGTGATGCAGGCCGATCCGCTGGCCCTGGGTTACCCCGAGGATGAACAGGCCATGGAACGCACCATCGCCCGGGTGCTGGCGCAGACTCCGGGGCGCGTGCCCCAGGGTTCGCTGCTGGCCTTGAGCGAGGATGCCCAGTGCGCCCCGGCCCTGGCCTGCCTGCGGCGTCTGGCACACAAGACCCCGGAGCAGCGCCTGCAGGCCATTGCCGAGGCCATGCGCCACGCCGGCTCGCAACTGAGCGACCTGCACTGGCTGCGCGAGCAGTTGCAGGTATTGCGCCACAGCCTGGCCGCGGTAGCCCTGCACGAGGCCACGCCGTACCAGGGCGACATGCTGTTCATTCGCCAGAGCGGCGAGGTGCAGGTGCTGCCCGGCATGCACCGCGACATGAGCGCCTACTGGCAGGCCCTGTGCCTGGGTGAGCTGCGGGTAGTGGATGTGCCCGGGGATCATTTCAGTTGCATGCAGCAGCCCCAGGTGCAAGCCGTGGCTCAGGCCTTCGATGCACCCACCGAGGTGGCGGCATGAGGGCAGGGGTGATGGGGCTGGTCGGCGCTTACGGCAGCGTCGGCCGTCAGGTCGCGCAGTTGCTGGCCGGCAAGGTGGCACTGCGCCTGGGTGGACGCGATCCGCGGCAGGCCGAGCAACTGAACCAGCAGTTGGGGGCGCGGGCCGAGGTGCGCGCCCTGGACCTGTGGGAGCCACAGAGCCTGGCGGACTTCTGCGCCGGCTGTTCGCTGGTGATCAACTGCGCCGGGCCCAGCTACCGGATTCTCGATCGGGTGGCCCGGGCCGCCCTGGCCGCAGGCGCCGACTACCTGGATGTGGGGGGCGACGATCCACTTCATGAGCGGCTGGTGGGACAGCTGCCGGCGGGGCACCGGGTGCTGTTGTCGGCGGGCATGCTGCCGGGGCTCTCGGGGCTGTTTCCGCAACTGCTGGCGCAGTCCTTCCAGCGGGTCGATGCCTTGCGCTGCTATGCCGGTGGGCTGGGGCGCTTGTCCGCCACGGCTGCCGAGGATTTCCTGCTGAGCCTGGGCAACGGCTTCGGCCAGGCCCAGTGCGGCTGGTGCGAAGGGCAGGTGGTGCGCAGCACGGCAAGTGCCGAACAGGCATTGCAACGCGACTGGCTGTCACCGGCCGGGGTGCAGGCCTATCCGTACCTGAGCACCGAGCAGCAGCGCCTGTTCGGTGATGTACCGGTGCGCCACGGTCAGGGTTTCAACCTGTTCGAGGGCGGCCAACTGGCGGCGGCCCTGCAACGTATCCAGGGCTCGGCGCCAGAGGCGCGGAGCAGCGCGCAGAACATCGCTGCGCTGGTGCAGGCCAGCGCCCTGGATGTGGCCGGGCGCCGGCCCTATCAACTGCTGGCGGTGGAAATCGACGGCCTGCGCGAGGGCCGCCAGCAGCAGGCCAGCGCCTGGCTGCGGGCCAGCGACGGCTCGCGCCTGACCGGCAGCGTCGCAGCCTTCTGTGCATTGCAGTGGGCGCATCTGCCTGAGGGGCTGCACTACGCCGCCCAGGTGCTGGACGCGACGGCCTGCCTGGAACAACTGCTGCGCTGGCTGCCGGATACGCGGGTGCACCTGCCCGACTTCGCCGCTGTGGCGCTGGCCGAGCCAGAGGAGGGCGTGCTGTGAGAAAGGTTCCCAGTGCCTGGCTGCGTCGTTATCCGCAGCCGCAACCGCCACGCTGCCGCCTGGTGTGCCTGCCCCATGCCGGTGGCAGCGCGAGCTTTTTCAACGACTGGCGTGGCCAGTTGCCGGCGGATGTCGAGCTGGTCAGCGTGCAGTACCCGGGGCGCGAAGAGCGCCTGAGCGAAAGCTGGCCCGGCAGCCTGGAGTGGATGGCGGGCACTATTACCCGGGCCCTGTCGGACCTGGTGGACCGGCCCCTGGTGCTGTTCGGCCACAGCATGGGCGCGGCCCTGGCCTATGAGGTGGCGGCGCGCATGCAGCAGCAGGGCTCGGCGCCACAACGGTTGATCGTGTCCGCGCACCCCGCGCCCCATCGCCAGCGCAGCGGCGAACTGCACCTGGGCCCGGACGAGGACCTGCTGGCGGATGTGCGACGCCTGTCGGACGGTGCGTCGTCGCCCCTGGATGACCCGGCGCTGCGCGACCTGTACCTGCCGGCGTTGCGCAACGACTACCGGCTGATCGAGTGCTACCGCGGTGCGCCCGGCCGCGCCCTGGACCTGCCCCTGAGCGTGTGCCTGGGGGCCCGGGACACCGAGGTGGACCAGGACGAAGCCTATGCCTGGGCCGAGGTCAGCGCCCAGGTCACCGACTTCCAGGCCTTCCCCGGCGGGCACTTCTACCTGCGCGAGCAACAGGCCGAACTGCTGCGCCACCTGACCCGGCTGCTGGCCGGCCATGGCGAGCAGCCGTGGCAGTGCTGGCCCTCGACCCCATGAATTTTCCCTTGGTAGACCCCGACATGAAGACACCCGAGCAGTGCAGCGGCCTGGACGACGTCCGCTGCGGTATCGACGCCATGGACCAGCAGATCATCCAGGCTCTGGGCCGGCGCCTGGCCTACGTCAAGGCGGCGGCGCAGTTCAAGCCGACCGAGGACAGCATTGCCGCCCCGGAGCGGGTTGCGGCGATGCTCCCGCAACGTCGGCAATGGGCCGAGCAGGCGAGCCTGGACCCGATGTTCGTGGTGCCGCTGTTTGCCCAGATCATCCACTGGAACATTGCCCAGCAAGTGCGCCACTGGCGCCGTCAGCACGGGCTGGATCAAGGAGCCCAAGATGAGTGAATCCTGCCTGTCCGGCTTGACCCGGGCCCTGCGCAAGGGCGAATCCCTGGCCCGACGCAGAGGTCGGGCGGTGCTGGTGGTGTACAGCCTGGCCGCCGAGCGCCTGGAGCCGCTGCGGTTGTTCGCCGCCAACCGCCAGATGTTCGGCCAGAGCCTGTTCTGGTCCAGCGACCAGGGCGCCCTGGCCCTGGCCGGGTTCGGCTGCACCGAAGAAATCAGCCCGCCGGCCGCCGAGCGTTTTGCCGCCAGTACCCACGCCTGGCGCCAGTTGCTGCTGCAGGCCCATCAGGTCGGGCCCAAGCGGGCCTACCTGTGCGGCGGCTTTGCCTTCGACCCCCAGGGTCCGCGCAGTGCCCCGTGGCAATCGTTCGCCGCCACGTCCCTGGTGCTGCCGCGGATCCTGCTGCTGCGCGAAGGCGAACAGCAGCACTGGCTGTTCAGCCTGTGGGTCGAGCCCGGCGCCGACGTGGCCCAGTGCGCCGGTGCCCTGGAGGCGGAGTGGAGCTTGTTGCAGGCGCGCTATAACCACGCCCCGGCGGCGCAACTGCCCGCCGGGATCGAGGTCGAGGCCGTCCCCCAGGCCGCCGAACGCTGGCAGGACTGCGTGGCCCGGGCGATTGGGCGAATCCAGGGCGGCGAATTGAGCAAAGTGGTCCTGGCCCGGGAAGTCTGTCTGCAGGCGAGCCGCAGCATTCCCTGCGGCCCCTTGCTGGAAAACCTCGGCGCGGCCTATCCCCAGGCTTTCCTGTTCGCCTTCAGCCGTGGCGACAGCTGCTTTCTCGGTGCCACGCCGGAACGCCTGGTGCGCCTGGCCCGCGGCACCCTCAACACCGTGGCCCTGGCCGGCACCTGCGCGCGCGGCCAGCATGAGCAGCAGGACGCGGAACTGGGCCAGGCCCTGATGGACAGCGCCAAGGACCGCCATGAACACGCCCTGGTGGTGCAGACCCTGCGCGAAGCCCTGCAGCCCTACTGCGCGATGCTGGAGATTCCCCCGCAGCCGCAACTGCACCGCCTGGCCCACGTCCAGCACCTGCTGACCCCGGTGCTGGGGCGGTTGCGGCCCCAGGTCGATCTGCTGCAAGTGGTGGATGCCCTGCACCCGACCCCGGCGGTGGGCGGCCTGCCTCGGGGCAAGGCCCTGGGCTATATCCGCGAGCATGAGCAACTGGACCGCGGCTGGTACGCCGCCCCGGTGGGCTGGCTGAACGCCGAGGGCGATGGCGAGTTTGCCGTGGCCTTGCGTTCCGCCCTGATCCGCGGCAACCAGGCGCACCTGTTTGCCGGTTGCGGCATCGTCGGCGAGTCGGACCCCGAGAGTGAATACCAGGAGACCTGCCTGAAGTTGCGCACCATCGGCGAAGCCCTGCGCCCGCAACCGGCCGCCACCTACGAAAAGCTCGGCCTCTCCCTGTAGGAGCCGGCTTGCCGGCGAACCGCGCAGCGGCCAGTTGGCGCGGTTCGTGGCGAAGGAATGCGACGCTCTTGCGGGCCTCTTCACTGGCAAGCCAGCTCCTACGGATGAGCGGGTGTGCACCCGTAGGAGCCGGCTTGCCGGCGAGCCGCACAGCGGCCAGTTGGCGCGGTTCATGGCGAAGGAATGCACCAGGGCGTTGATGGCCTGACCGGAGCCCTTGCCCGCCAGGCTCAGGCGCGGCGGTACGTAGTCGTCCTTCAGGCCATGGACCACCCGCAGCGGCATGCCGATTTCGCGGATGGTGTCGATGGCGTATCGTTGCGCCTCCCTCCCTTCGAGCTCCCTGGCGAGTACCCATGAAATTCGACGCGTTGACCGACATCCTGCTAAAGCTCGAAAACGCCTTCAACGACCCTGGCGAGAACCTTGTGCGGCGCATCGACGCCTGCATCGCCGAGGTGGCCCAGTTGGCCGACCCGGCCAGCATTGGCCCGCTGTTGTCGTTGCTCGACGATGAGGCCGAATATGACGAGGTGATGTTTTCGCTGATTCACGCCGCCGAGCATTTCGATGATGCTGTGTATGTGCCGGCGTTGCTGGCGGCGCTGCCCGGCTTGCAGGAACACAGCCCGAGGTGGGCGCAGACGCTTTTCATGCGGGTGCTCAACAGCGAGCCCGCGCGCCTGGAGATGGTCCGTGCCTTGCGCGAAGCGGCGCCTGCGGTCAAGGCGGCGGCCCTGGAGTTGGCCGATTCGATCAATCAGCAGTCTCCGGCATTCCTGGCCAAGACCGTGGTGGTCATGGTGGCGGCTCAGCCGGCTGCGTAAGGGACGTCTAGGGACAGGTTTTTTGCAGGTGCCGCGGGCCCATTCGCTGGCAAGCCAGCTCCTATACAAGCCAGCTTCAGCTGGTGGGGGCGGCGGTGGGGGGCGGGCCGGCGAGGTTGTGGCCGGGCTTGGCTCGCAGCAGGGCGTTGATGGCCTGGCCGTAGCCCTTGCCCGCCAGGCTCATGCTGTTGTTGTGGGTGCCGCCGGGCACCAGCAGCAGTTTCTTCGGCTCCAGGGCGGCCTGGAACAATTCCTTGCTCAGGCGCGGCGGCACGTAGTCGTCTTTGAGGCCGTGGACCACCAGCAAGGGCATGCCGATCTCGCCGATCTTGTCGATGGAGTCGAACTTCTGCGACATCACCCAGCGCACCGGCAGGGAGGTCTTGGTCACCGCCGCGGCAGCGTCGGCCAGGGTAGTGAAGGTAGATTCGACGATCAGCCCGCGAGCGGCGGTCGGCGCCTTGGCGCTGGCGGCCTGGCGTCCCAGCTCGGCGGCCAGGTCGATGGCCACCGCGCCACCCAGGGAATGGCCGTAGATCAGGCGCTTGCTGGCGTCGGGCTGCAAGACCTTGAGCCGCTCCCAGGCGATGCGCGCGTCTTCATACACGCTGCTTTCCGAGGGCAGGTCGCCGTGGCTCTGGCCAAAGCCGCGGTAGTCGATGGCCAGCACCGAGTAACCCAGGGCGTGCAGCTGCTCGATGCGAAACAGCTGGCCAGTGAGGTTCCAGCGGACCCCGTGCAGGTAGAGGATCGCCGGGGCATCGGCGCGTTGTGCCGGCCACCACCAGGCGTGGATGTTCTGCCCGGCCTTGAAGCTTTTCGGCTTGAGTTCGAATTCCTGCACCGTGCTCGGCAGGCCGCGATACCAGCCGGCGGTGCCGGGCTCGATGCGAAACACCAGTTGGCGTTCCTTGTGTTCGAGCACCGCGCAGCTCACCGGCAGGCCGACCACCAGCGCGGCCATGCACAGCAGGGAAAACCAGCGACGGCGCAGGCGCTGGGGCAGGGTTGGGGACATGGAAGGCTTCACCGCAGGACAGTCGAAAACGCGTTTTAACAGATGTGCCGCGACGGCTGCAGGAATTTCGGCGCAACGGTCGGCGGCAAGGGTTAGCAAATGCTACAGAGAGGGTCGGCAAGCGCCGTGGCCACCCGCTGCCGGGGCGGGCCACGACGGTGGGGCTTTAGAAGTTCCAGCGGGTGCTGAGCATCACATTCCGCGGGTCGCCGTAGTACGACGAGTTGTAGAAACCGATGTTGGTGAAGTACTTCTTGTCGAACAGGTTGTTGACGTTGAGGGTGGCCGAGACGTTCTCGGTGATCTGGTAGCGGGCCATCAGGTCCACCAGCCAGTAAGGGTCCTGGGCGAATTTTTCCTCGGTGCCCTTGCCGTAGTTGCTGAGTATCTTCCAGCCAGTGCCCTGCCAGCGCACGCCGCTGCCCAGGGTCAGCTTGTCGAGGCTGCCGGTCAGCTTGTAGCTGGTGTAGAGGTTGACCTGATCTTCCGGTTCCCAGGTGGAGACCTTGGCCCCGCTCTGGTCGCGAATGATCTTGTGGGTGTAGCCGGCCTGCAGTTGCCAGCCGGGAGCGACCTCTCCGGAGATTTCCGCTTCATAACCCTTGGCCTTGGACTTGATGCCCTTGGACGCATAGTCCAGCCCGGGGGTGGTGGGGTTGGCGTTGTAGGCCAGGTCATCCACCGGCCGGTTTTCTTCATGCACTTCGAAATAGGCCAGGCTGGAGTTCAGGCGGCCGTCGAAGAACTCGCCCTTGAGGCCCACCTCGTAGTTGGTGCCTTCGTCGGGCTTGAGCACCTTGTCGTTGCGGTCGCGGTAGTCGTCCTGGGGCAGGTAGATCTCGGTGTAGCTGGCATAGACGGAGAAGTTCTGGTCGAGGTCGTAGACCACCCCAGCATAGGGAATGACCTTGCCGGTGTCCTTGGTCCGGCTGGTACCGCTGACCTCGTAGTTGTTGACCCGGCTGCCGAGCAGCAACGAAAGATCATCGTTGAGGCTAAAGCGCGCAGTCATGTAGCCGGCGCTCTGGCGGGTGGTCTCGTCGTTCTTCTTGGTCATGCTGCCCCAATCGGGCTTGGGGCTGTGCCCGTCCCAGTTGAAGTAGTCGTAGAAATTGTCGTGATTGGTGGCGCTGGTGAAGTCCCGGCCTTTCCAGTGCGAGTTGGAGATCGATGCACCGACCACCAACTGATGCTCGCGCCCCAGAAGGTCGAAGGGGCCCGTGGCGTAGAGGTCGCCGCTGTCGCTGACGGTTTCGCCGGTGTACTTGCGGGTCAGCAGCGAGGCGATGCCGGTCTCGGCATTGGGCGACATCAGCGAACCCAAGGGCGCGTTGTAGCCATTGATCTGGTGGTTGTATTGGGCCTTGGCCACCCAGCCGTTGGCGAAGCTGTGCTCCAGGGTGCTGAACACGGTGCGGGTGTATTGCGACCAGCGGCTCCAGCTCGCGCCGTTGTTGTAGGAGCGCGAGGTGCTGATGGCATTGCCCTTGGAGTCGTACAGCGAGCTGCTGCCCGACCAGCTGGAACCCTTGGGGTCGTTGTCCTGATAGTCGGCGCCGACGGTCAGCAGGGTGTCCGGTGACAGGTCGAACTCCAGGATGCCGTAGTAGACGCTGGTCTGGCGCTGGTAGTGGTCAAGGAAGGATTTCTTGTCCTGATAGGCGGCGACCATCCGTCCGCGGATATTGCCGCTGTCGGTCAGGGGGCCACTGACATCGACCTGGGAGCGGTAGTTGTCCCAGGAACCGGCCCCCAGGTCGATATGCCCGGCGAATTCGGCGGTGGGTTTCTTGCGCACCATGTTGATGGTGCCGCCGGGGCCACCGGCACCGGTGAGCAGGCCGGTGGCGCCCTTGAGTATTTCCACGCGGTCGTAGATCACCGTGTCGGTGAGGGTGTGGCCCGAGGAGTACTGCGCGTCCTGCAGGATCGGAATCCCGTCGTACTGGAAGTTCTGAATGGCAAAGCCGCGGGAGAAGTAGCTGGTGCGGTCACTGTCGTAGGTGGCCACGGTGATGCCCGGGGTATGGCGCATCACCTCGTCGATGGAGTTGAGGCCGAAATCGTCCATGGCCTGGCGGGTGACCACCGAGATCGACTGCGGGGTTTCCCGGGGTGTCAGCACCAGCCGGGTGGCGGTGGCGATGGTGCCCGGCGTGTAGGAACCGCTGCCTTCGGTGACGGTGCCCAGCTGGTTGGTGGTGACCGTGGTTGCTCCCAGCTCGACCCGTTCACCGCCGTTGGCCTGTATTACCCGATAGCCCGCGCCCTCGGCCACGGCTTGCAGGCCCAGGGGTTTGAGCAGGCGCTGCAGGCCTTCGGCCACGCTGAAACGGCCATTCAGGCCGGTGCTGCGCTTACCGGCGCTGAGGTTGGCGTCGATGGCGATCATGCTTGCCGATTGCTGGCCGAAGATGCCCAGCACCTGGTCCAGGTTGCCCGGGGCGATGGCGTAGTCGCGCTGCTGGTGGTCGGTCACGGCGGCGCCGGCTTCCGTGGCCAGCAGCGGCAGGCTGGTGCTGGCGATGGACAGGCCGATGATGACCGGGCGCAAGGTCGCGGCAAGGGGCGTAAGGCGAATGTGCATAAGGAAAATCCGTGGGTTGGGAAGGGATGGCGCTGAGCTGTTTTCCAGCTTCTTCCCTGGTCTTGATGCACGAGATTGAAAAAACTGCCGCCGCCCTGAAAAAAACAGGAAAACAATCAGGCAGCGTCCACGGAGGCCCAGTACCCCATTACCCGCCGGATGCGAATCGGCAGGGTCCTGGCCAGCAAATCGAGGCTGGCGTCCGGCTGGTCCAGGGAGAACGAGCCGGAAACCCGCAACCCGGCGACTTCGGCGGAGCAGCGCAGCAGGCCGGGGCGATAGCGGTCGAGTTCGGCGATCACCTCGCCCAGGGGGCGACGCTCGGCGATCAGCAGGCCCTGGGTCCAGGCATTGGCCGTGGTGGGCACGGCGGCCAGGGCGCTGATCCGCTGTTGGGCGATATCCACTTGCTGGCCCGGGTCCAGGCTTAGCGCAGGGGCATGGGCGGTGCTTACCGAGCCGCTGCCGGCGAGCAGTTGTACCCGGGTGCCGTTGATGCCCGGCAAGCCGACGCTGAGGATCAACTGCGAGCGCGGGGCGAGCTGGATGTGCCCATCGGTGGTGGTGACCTGCACGGGCGCGGCGTTGCCCAGGGTCAGCAACAGGCGGCCGCTGTTGAGCCGCAGTTGCAGGCCCTGGGGGCTGGCCTTCTGGTCGAGGCTGGTGCGGGTGTCCAGTTGCAGGCTGGCGCCAGCGGCCAGTTGCAGCTGGCGGCGCTCGCCGGTGGCGGTGTGGTAGTCGCTGAACAGTTGCGGCAACAGCAACCGTTCGCGCACGCTCCAGCTGCTGGCGGCCACCACGCCCAGGCCGACGATGCCCTTGAGCAGGGTGCGCCGCCCGGGGTGGCTGCGAGCCTGCAGTAGTTGCCGGGCGTGGGGCGCGGGCAGGCTGCGGGTGCTGTCGCGCAGGTCCTGGCCGATGCCGGCCAGGCGCTGCCAGGCCAGCTCATGCTGCGGGTCGGCCCGGCGCCAGGCCAGGCAGGCGGCCTGCTGCTCGGGGGGGCTGATGCCCGATTGCAGCAGCACCAGCCACTCCAGGGCCTGGTCCAGTACCTGCTGCTCCACGGCGCCCTGATCGTCCACTGGCTGGAAGGCGTTCATCCCGGGTACACCGCCGCGTAGCAGTGGCGGTAGGCCTTGAGCATGGCTTTCTGCACCACGTTGACCGAGAGCTGCAGGCGTTGGGCAATTTGCGGGTAGGTCAGGCCTTCGAGCTGGGACAGCAGAAACACCTCGCGCACCCGGCTGCCCAGGCCGTCCAGCACCTGGCCCACGGCGTCCAGGGCCTCAAGCACCAGCAGCCGGGTTTCCGGCGAGGGCTGGTACTGCGGCTCCAGCTGCGCCAGGGTTTCCAGGTAGGCGCGCTCCAGGGCCTGGCGCCGGAAATACTGCCCGCACAGGCGGCTGGCCACGGTGTTGAGGTAGGCCCGGGGTTCGCGCAGTACCGGCAGTCGCTCGCTGCGCAAGATGCGCACAAAGGTGTCCTGCGCCAGGTCCATGGCCTGGTCCTGGTTGCCGAGCTTGCGTCGCAGCAGTTGCACCACCCAGTTGTGATGCTGGAGGTAGAGCTCGCCCACGGCGTGCTGTAGCGAAGGGTTGGGCACCATCGATAAGGGTTCCGAGGTCGAGGTGGGTGAAATGGGCGTTTATGGTAATGCTTCTCATTAGTGAGTGCTTGAGTTTTTATTGTCGTTCATTAGGGCTGACTGTCACTCGGAAAAGTGAGCAGGGTTGAGGTTTAATTGGTTGCAAGGTACAACTAAATGCCTCACTTGCGAGGTCACGCCCATGCCGAGTTCATCCGCTTCCCTTATCCCATCACTGCGCCAGGCCTCCCGGCAGATGGTCCGCGAGCTGGGCTTCATGCAGGCCACCCTGGCCGCCACCGACTACCCGCCCTCGGCGGTGCACGCACTGCTGGAGATCGGCCAGGGCAATGCCCTGACCGCCGGTGACCTGGTGACCCTGCTGGGCCTGGAGAAATCCAGCGTCAGCCGCCTGGTGCGCAAGCTGGTGGACGCCGGCGAGATCAGCGAGCAGGCCCATGACCAGGACGCCCGCTCCAAGAAGCTGCAGCTCAGCGCCCGGGGGCGCCAGACCCTGGCCGGCATCGACCGTTTCGCCCAGGCCCAGGTGGCCGCGGCCCTGGCCCACCTGAGCCCGGCCCAGCAGCGCAGCGCCTGTGCGGGCATCGCCGACTACGCCCGGGCATTGCGTGCGGTGCGGCTGGGAGACGTGCCCGAGCCGCCCGAGCGCTGCTCCATCGCCCGTGGCTACCGGCCCGGAGTGATTGGCCGCATCGCCGAAATGCACGCCCGTTACTACGCGGATCTGGCGGGTTTCGGCCAGCCCTTCGAAAGCCTGGTGGCGCGGGACATGGCCGAATTGATGGGGCGTTTGCACAACCCGCGCAATGAAGTCTGGGTGGCGCTGCAGGGGGAACGGATTGTCGGTTCCATCGCCATTGATGGGGAGGGCGAGGGCGGCGAGGCGCTCCTGCGTTGCTTCATTCTCGATGAGGCCGCCCGCGGCCAGGGGCTGGGCCGGCGGTTGCTGGCCGAGGCCCTGGGCTTTTGTGACCAGTGGGGTTTTGCCGCCACCCGGCTGTGGACCTTCAAGGGCCTGGATGCGGCGCGCGCGTTATATGAGGAACAGGGCTTTGTGCTGGTGCAGGAGCAAGAGGGCGAGCAATGGGGCGCGCCAGTGACCGAGCAGTGTTTTGTGCGAGCAAGGGTGGCGCAGCGCGACACAATCCGCTGAGCGCTGTAGCCGCTGCTGAGCCTGCGAAGCTGCGCAAAGGCCCGCAGGGCCTTGCCTGGCGGTCTCGAGCCGAGCCTGTGGCGGCCCTGAAAACCTGCGTCTGCTGCGTCGGAATGCCGCCCAAGCCGTTCGCAGCCTTGTGCAGCGGCTACAGATAGCCGGTACTGGTGGTAGGGTTAGCCCCCTGATGATTATCGATCTGTGGAGAAGCATCCCATGCAAGCCATCAAGCTCAGCCTGCCGGCATCCCTGGACAACCTGAAGCGCGTGGAGCTGGCAGACCCCGGCCAGCCCGGCGCCGGGCAGATCCGCGTGCGTATCCATGCCTGTTCCTTGAACTTCCACGATTACGCCGTGGTGACCGGCGCGCTGCCTACCGCCGACGGGCGGATTCCCATGGCCGATGGCGCCGGGGTCGTGGAAGCGGTGGGCGAGGGCGTCAGCGAGTTCAAGGTGGGCGATGCGGTGGTGTCCTGCTTCTTTCCCCATTGGCACGATGGCGGCCCGGCGATCGCCGATTTCAGCACCACTCCGGGCGATGGCGTCGACGGTTACGCCCGTGAAGTGGTGATCCAGCCCAGCCACTGGTTCACCCATGCGCCCAAGGGCTACAGCCATGCCGAGGCGGCGACCCTGACCACCGCCGGCCTGACTGCCTGGCGCGCACTGGTGGTGGACGGCGCGCTCAAGGCCGGGGAAACCGTGCTGGTGCTGGGCACCGGCGGGGTGTCGATCTTCGCCCTGCAACTGGCCAAGGCCATGGGCGCCACGGTGATCGCCACCTCCTCCTCGGACGCCAAGCTGGCCAAGGTGCGCGAGCTGGGGGCCGACCATACCCTCAACTACCGCACCCACCCCGAGTGGGGCGCTGAAGTGCTCAAGCTCACCGGCGGCCGCGGCGTCGATCACGTGGTGGAAGTCGGTGGCCCGGGCACCTTGCCGCAGTCGATCAACGCGTGCCGCATTGGCGGGCACATCGCCCTGATCGGCGTGCTCACCGGCTGGGCCGGACCGGTGCCGACGGCGGCGCTGATGGCCAGGCAACAGCGCCTGCAGGGGCTGATCGTCGGCAGCCGCCAGCAGCAGATCGAGATGGTCCGGGGCCTGGAAGCCACCGGCATCAAGCCGATCATCGACAGTACCTTCCCCCTGGCGGATATCGCCAAGGCCTTCGCCCATGAAGCCTCGGGCGCGCACCTGGGGAAAATCTGCCTGAGCCTCTGAAGCGATGCCGCAACCCGGGCCCAGCCTACTGATCGGATCCCCTGGGGATCCGATCTCTATGGCCGCTGCTGCAGGTGGCGACAGAAGGCGCAGCTCCTGCCTGCCCCAGCCAGCCACTCACAAACAGTTGATCCATGCTAATGGATCCAAAAATAAAGCCATAATTTAAGGGCTTCATCGTTTACAGCGTAAAAAGTCGATAGTGCGCGATAATCGCCCATAAAAAGCACTATTCGCGTGTCTCTCTATTGTTTGTGGATCCATTAATTGATTGATTAGGCCCCTGGCGATGGCAGGAACCTTCCTGGCCGTCCCCGCATAACAATTACAAGAAAAGGGTTTCGTCATGCGCGTTCTCCCAAGGGCACGGGCCGTTCTCGGTCCTGCGTGCCACCTGCCTGTGTGCCTGTCCGTCCCCGCGCTTTGCGCGTCCAGCCCGAGCAGGGGAGGACGGCCATGAACCACGATCTCAAGCAACGGGTCGACCAAGGCCCGATGGGCTCCTTCCAGTGCCTGGCGATCGGTATCTGCATCGTCCTCAACATGATCGACGGCTTCGATGTGCTGGTGATGGCCTTCACCGCCGCTTCGGTGTCCGCCGAGTGGCAACTCAACGGGGCGCAGATCGGTCTGCTGCTCAGTGCCGGTCTGTTCGGCATGGCCGCCGGTTCGCTGTTTATCGCGCCCTGGGCCGACCGCTTCGGGCGCCGGCCGCTGATCCTGTTCTGCCTGCTGCTGTCGGGTGTCGGCATGCTGCTTTCGGCCGGCAGCCAGAGCCCTTTGCAACTGGCGCTGTTGCGCGGCCTGACCGGCCTGGGCATCGGCGGCATCCTGGCCAGCAGCAACGTGATCGCCGCCGAGTATTCCAGCCGCCGCTGGCGCGGCCTGGCGGTCAGCCTGCAATCCACCGGCTATGCCCTGGGCGCGACCCTGGGCGGGCTGTTGGCGGTGTGGCTGTTGACTCATTGGGGCTGGCGCTCGGTGTTCCTGTTCGGCGGCATCGTCACCTTGCTGGTGATCCCCCTGGTGCTGCTCTGGCTCCCCGAATCCCTGGACTTTCTCCTGGCCCGGCGGCCGGCCGATGCCCTGGCGCGAATCAATCGCCTGGCCGGGCGCCTGCGCCATCCGCAACTGCTGCAAATGCCCGCGGCAGCGGTACGCGAGCAGGGCGCCGGCAGCGGTTTTGGCCAACTGTTCGCCGGGCCGATGCGGCGCACCACGCTGCTGATCTGGCTGCTGTTTTTCCTGGTGATGTTCGGTTTCTACTTCGTCATGAGCTGGACCCCGAAACTGCTGGTGGCCGCCGGGCTCTCGGCGCAGCAGGGGATCACCGGCGGGGTGCTGCTGAGTGTCGGCGGGATCTTCGGCGCGGCGCTGGTCGGCGGCTTGTCCTCGCGCTGGCCGCTGACCCGGGTGCTGTCGCTGTTCATGCTGGTGACCGCCGGGCTGCTGGTGCTGTTCGTCGGTTCGGCCTCCTCGATTGCCGCGGCCCTGGGCCTGGGGCTGCTGATCGGGCTGTTCGCCAACGGCTGCGTGGCCGGGCTCTACGCCCTGTCACCGGTGGTCTACGACGCTTCGGTACGGGCCACCGGGGTCGGTTGGGGGATCGGCATCGGGCGCATGGGCGCGATTGTCTCGCCCACGGTGGCCGGGGTGTTGCTGGATGCCGGCTGGCAGCCGCTGCACCTGTACGCAGTGTTTGCCGTGGTCTTCGTGCTGGCGGCCGCTTGCCTGTTGCTGCTGCGGCCGGTATCGGCGCAACCGCAGCCCGCCCTGGCCTAGTGTGGCCAGGGTGGGGGTTAAAAGATCGAGTCCCTGTCCTTGCGGGTAAAGGCACTGATCCGGGTGTAGCGCCCGTTGACCGATTCGACGTTCAGGTTGCCATTGAAGTCGGGATAGCTCACGCGCCCGCTGGACAGCGGCAGCAGCGCCACCTTGAGTTTTTCCACGGGGATCGAGGTGAACTTCAGGTCGGCGATGTTCGGCGCCATGTGGGGCAGGGCATAGCGGGCGCTTTTCAGCTCGCCGACGTAGCTGAAGATCATCGGCGTGGTGTAGTCCTGGGTGCGCGGGCGATAGGTGGAGGAGTAACCGACGATGCTCAGGGTGCGGCCCTTGATCTCGACGAACATGAAGGTCGGCGTGCGCTCGGTGATCCGGGTGCTGTCTTCCAGCAGCGCCCTGGCTTCGGCGGCGCTGATCAGGCTGTTGTCTTCACCGCTGAAGTCGTAGGCATGAAAACCGTTGAGCTCGGTCATGGCGCGCAGCAGCAGTTCCTTCGACGGGTCCGGGTGCATCCAGCGCACGTTGGGGCCACAGGCGCTCAGCAGCAAGCTGATGCAAATGGTCAGGAAAACTAAAGGCAGGGAGCGGGTGCTCATGGTGGTCAGAGTCCTTTCAAGAGAGGTGCCTGGTTGTGGCCCAGGCCGGCCATGGTCGCCCAAGGGATGGGCGGTTGTCAGCACGGCCCGGCAAAGTGCGGGCGCTGTTTCAAGACTGGCCGTCGATGATCGCCGCGGCCACGGCCTGGCGGAACCAGCTCAGGGCGGCGGAGCTGTCGCTGTTGGGGTGCCAGTGCAGCGAGACTTCGAACTCCCCCACGGAAAACGGCAGTTCCAGTTGCCGCAGGCCGCCTTCGAGGGTGAACAGGCGGGCGATCTGCGCTGGCAGCACGGTCAGCAGGTCGGTGCCGGGCAGCACTTTGGGCAGCACCGAGAAGTGCGGCACGTGCAGGCTGATGCGGCGCCGGGCGCCCATCTGCTTGAGCACGTCCTCGACGCTGCCGTGGCCGGTGGTGCGGGTCACGGCGATGTGCCGCTCGGCGAGGAACTGCTCCAGGCTCAGCTGGGTGCCGATGCGCGGATGACGGTCGCTGAGCAGGCACACGTAGCGCTCGCGGATCAGCACCTGGCTGCGGGTGCCGGTCAAGGGTTTGCGGCAGATCAGCGCGTCGACCTTGGCGCTGCTGAGCCACTCGCCGGCCTGGTCCACCTGCAGCGGCAGGACTTCGACTTCGGCCTCGGGGGCCTGCTGGTTCAGGCGCGCCAGGATCAGCGGCAGGAAGCCCATTTCGCCAAGGTCGGAGAGGGCGATGCGAAAGCGCCGTTCGGTGGTCGCCGGGTCGAAGCGCCGGGTGCTGTGCACGGTGTTCTCGATCCGCGTCAGGGATTCGCGAAAGGCCGGGTACAGCTCATCGGCCAGTTGGCTGGGCTGGATGCCGTCCCGGGTGCGGCTGAACAGGCCGTCGTCGAACAGCTCGCGCAGCCGCGCCAGGCCGTAGCTGACCGAGGGCTGGGTGACGAACAGGCGCTCGGCGGCCAGGGTCACGCTGCGGGCTTCGTAGAGGGTGACGAAGGTGCGGATCAGGTTCAGATCGATGTGGCTCATGCTGCCTCATGGATATAGACGGGTCTTATTTTTAATAGAGATAGTATCGATTTGATCAATTTCTTGGCGGCTGCAAGAGTAACTCAAATTCTAAAAAACAGCGGCAAAGGTCCATATGAAAACCGTCCATAGCGCCTCCTACGACATCCTGCGGCAACAAGGCCTGACCACCGTGTTCGGCAACCCGGGTTCCAACGAGCTGCCCTTTCTCAAGGGCTTCCCCGAAGACTTCCGCTACATCCTCGGCCTGCATGAAGGCGCGGTGGTGGGCATGGCCGACGGCTTCGCCCTGGCCAGCGGCCAGCCGGCCTTCGTCAACCTGCACGCCGCGGCCGGCACCGGCAATGGCATGGGCGCCCTGACCAATGCCTGGTACTCCCACAGCCCGCTGGTGATCACCGCCGGCCAGCAGGTGCGCTCGATGATCGGCGTCGAGGCGATGCTGGCCAACGTCGATGCACCGCAGCTGCCCAAGCCCCTGGTCAAGTGGAGCGCCGAGCCGGCCTGCGCCGAGGACGTGCCGCGGGCCCTGAGCCAGGCGATCCACATGGCCAACCAGGCGCCCAAGGGCCCGGTGTACCTGTCCATTCCCTACGACGACTGGGCCCGCCCGGCGCCGGCCGGGGTCGAGCATCTGGCCCGGCGCCAGGTGGCCACTGCCGGGCTGCCCTCGGCGGCGCAATTGCGTTCGCTGGTGCAGCGCCTGGCGGCAGCGCGCAACCCGGTGCTGGTGCTGGGGCCGGATGTGGATGGCAGCCAGAGCAACCACCTGGCCGTGCAACTGGCGGAGAAACTGCGCATGCCGGCCTGGGTCGCGCCGTCCGCTTCGCGCTGCCCGTTTCCCACCCGTCACCCGAGCTTTCGCGGGGTGCTGCCGGCAGCCATTGCCGGCATCAGCCGCTGCCTGGCGGACCACGACCTGATCCTGGTGGTGGGGGCCCCGGTATTCCGCTACCACCAGTTCGCCCCGGGGGACTACCTGCCTGCGGGCACCGAGCTGCTGCACATCACCTGCGACCCCGGCGAAGCGGCGCGTGCGCCCATGGGCGATGCGTTGGTGGGGGACATCGCCGAGACCCTGCAGGCCCTGGTCTGGGCGCTGCCGGATTGCGACCGGCCGCAGCCCCAGGCCTTGCCGCCGGCTGCTCCGGTCGAGGAGCTGGGCGGCCTGCTGCGCCCGGAAACCGTGTTCGACGTGATCGATGAGCTGGCGCCCAAGGATGCGATCTACGTCAAGGAGTCCACCTCCACCGTAGGCGCCTTCTGGCAGCGGGTGGAAATGCGCGAACCCGGCAGCTACTACTTCCCGGCCGCCGGTGGCCTGGGCTTCGGCCTGCCAGCGGCGGTGGGGGTGCAACTGGCCCGGCCGGAGCGGCGGGTGATCGGGGTCATTGGCGACGGCTCGGCCAACTACGGTATCACCGCGCTGTGGACGGCCGCCCAGTACCAGATCCCGGTGGTGTTCATCATCCTCAAGAACGGCACCTATGGCGCCCTGCGCTGGTTCGCCGGTGTGCTGCAGGTCAGCGACGCCCCGGGCCTGGACGTGCCCGGCCTGGACTTCTGCGCCATCGGCCGCGGCTATGGCGTGCACTCGGTGCAGGCCAACACCCGCGAGGCGTTCGCCCAGGCCCTGAATGAAGCCCTGGCGGGCGACCGCCCGGTACTGATCGAGGTGCCGACCCTGACCATCGAACCCTGAGGGCTGCCTTGTCGCCGGGCGCGAGCCCGGCCTTGCCAACCGCAACCTGCGGACTCACCAGAAGAATAAAAAGAGGTGGTTATGAACACGACTTCGGTCACTGCTGTGATAGATGACGCGCCCCAGCCGGCGCGTTCCGGTTCCACCCACGCCGACATCGGCACCTTGCTCGACCATGGCCCCTTCACCGGCATGCAGAAGCTGGTGGTGTTGCTGGCGGCGCTGTCCATCGTCATGGACGGCTTCGACGGCCAACTGATCGGCTTTGCCATTCCGCTGATGATCAAGGAGTGGGGCATCACCCGCGAGGCGTTCGCTCCGGCGGTGGCGGCCGGGCTGATCGGCATGGGCATCGGCAGTGCCTGCGCCGGTCTGTTTGCCGACCGGTTCGGCCGGCGCATGGCGATCATTGCCAGTGTCTTCGTGTTCGGTGCGGCCACTTGCGCCATTGGCCTGGCGCCCAATGCGCTGGCGGTGGCGGCCCTGCGTTTTATCGCCGGGCTGGGCATCGGTGGCGCGCTGCCCAGCGCCACCACGGTGACGGCCGAGTTCACCCCGGCGCGGCGGCGTACCCTGGCGGTGACGGCCACCATTGTCTGCGTGCCCCTGGGCGGGATGCTGGCGGGGTTGTTCGCCTCCCATGTGTTGCCGCTGTACGGCTGGCGCACCCTGTTTTTCATCGGCGGCAGCCTGCCCATCGTCCTGGGCTTTGCCTTGCTGGCGACGCTGCCGGAGTCGCCGCGCTTTCTGGCGCGCCGGCCCCAGCGCTGGAACGAGCTGGGTACCTTGCTCGGGCGCATGGGCCGGCCGATGGCGGCGGGGGTGGTCTACACCGATGCCCTGGAACAGAAGAGCGAGAAGCAGGGTGGTTTCCGCGCCTTGTTCGCCCTGGGCTACGGGCGTGACACCCTGGCCCTCTGGGTGGCGTTCTTCATGTGCCTGACCGCGGTCTACAGCGCCTTCAGCTGGCTACCCACCATGCTGCTGTCCGAAGGCCTGGAGCTGTCGGTGGCCGGTTCCGGGCTGACCGCCTACAACCTGGGCGGGGTGATCGGGGCGCTGGTGTGCGCGGTGGCCATCACTCGCTGGGGTTCGTTCTGGCCGCTGCTGATCTGCTGCGCCGGCGGCGCGGCCAGCGCCTTCCTGTTGCAGGTGGTGGACATCCACCAGGACACCGGGCTGCTGATCTTCGGCTTCGGCGTGCACGGCCTGTTCGTCAACGCGGTGCAGTCCACCATGTTTGCCCTGTGCGCCTTTATCTACCCCACCAGTGTGCGCGCCACCGGCACCGCATCGGCCCTGGCCTTCGGGCGCCTGGGGGCGATCCTCAGTGCCTTCGCCGGAGCCCTGGTGATTACCCAGGGCGGCGCCAACGGCTACCTCACGCTGCTGGGGTCGGTGATGGTCATGGCGCTGCTGGCGCTGCTGATCGTGGGCCGGCACATTCCCCGGCGCCTGCCGGGCCAGTCATGAACGCGGCCCGGTGCGTGAACCGGCCACTCAAACAGGAGGTTCGATGAACATCACCATTCTTGGCGCGGGCGCCATGGGTTCGCTGTTTGGCGGCCTGCTGGCGCAAAGCGGCCAGCAGGTGACCCTGCTGGACATCAACGACGGGCACCTTGCGGCGATCCGCAGCGACGGCCTGCTGCTGGCCACCGACAGCGGCGAGCGGCGCATTACCGGCCTGCACGCCTGCCGTCCGGAGCAGGCCACGGGGCACCCCGACCTGTTGCTGGTCTTCACCAAGACCCTGCACACCGACAGTGCCTTGCGCAGTGTCGCCGGGCACATCGCCGGCCACACCCTCGTGCTGACCCTGCAGAACGGCCTGGGCAATGCCGAGGCGCTGTCCCGGCATGTGGCCCCGCAGCAGGTGCTGATCGGCATGACCAACTGGCCCGCCGACATGGTCGGGCCGGGGCAGGTGCATTCCCACGGCCAGGGCATGGTGCGGGTGCTGGCCCCAGGCAGCCGCGAGCGCAACGCCAGCCAGGAGGTGGCGGCGGTGCTAGACGCTGCCGGGCTGAACTGTGCGGTGGACCCGCAGGTCTGGACCTCTATCTGGGAGAAGGTGGCCTTCAACGCCGCCTTGAACAGCCTGTGCGCCGCCACCGGCTGCACCGTGGGCCAGCTGGACGCAGCGCCGGAAGGCGTGGCCCTGGCCCGGTCCATTGTGCTGGAGGTGGTGGCGGTGGCCAGGTCCCAGGGAATAGAGCTGGATGCCCAGGGCTGCCTGGACAGTGTGGCGTTCGCCATTGCCCATCACCGCACCCACAAGCCTTCGATGTTGCAGGACGTGCTGGCAGGGCGGCCCACGGAGATCGGCTCCATCAATGGCCAGGTGCTGGAACGGGCGCGGCAGGCGGGGGTGCCTGTGCCCCACACCGAAACCCTGCTGGGCCTGCTGCGCCTGATCGAAAAACGCGCCGCCTCGTAGGAGCCGGCTTGCCGGCGAAGAGGGCCTTGGGGCTTGTGTGGCGCTGGCGGGCGCCTTCGCTGGCAAGCCAGCTCCTGCATACGCCGGCTTTTGTGTGACACATCGGTTTATGAATGCTGTTCCATGAGGAGATTTTCCATGAGTGATTCCAACGCGGTCTATCGCGATCTGCACCTGCAACCCATCGCCGGACAGTGGCGCGCCGGCGCCTCCGGCAAGACCCTGGTGGTGAGCAATCCATTCGACGGTGCACAGCTGCTGGAACTGGCCCAGGCCAACCGCAGCGACCTGGACGCGGCCTACGCCAAGGCCGCCCAGGTGCAGCCGCAATGGGCGGCCCTGGGCCCGTCCCAGCGCGCGGCGGTGCTGCACCAGGCGGTGGCGATCTTCGACCGGCGCCAGGAGGAAATTGTCGACTGGATCATTCGCGAATCCGGCAGCACGCGGATCAAGGCCCTGGCCGAGTGGGGCGCGGCGCGGGCCATCACCCTGGAGGCGGCGTCCTTCCCGGCGCGGGTCCACGGGCGGATTGTCGAATCCGATGTGCCGGGCAAGGAAAGCCGGGTGTACCGCAGCGCCCTGGGGGTGGTCGGAGTGATCAGCCCGTGGAACTTCCCGCTGCACCTGACCCAGCGCTCCATCGCCCCGGCCCTGGCCCTGGGCAACGCGGTGGTGGTCAAGCCGGCCAGCGATACGCCGGTGTGCGGCGGCCTGCTGCTGGCCAGGATCTTCGAGGAAGCGGGCCTGCCCGCCGGGGTGTTCAGCGTGGTGGTGGGGGCCGGTAGCGAGATCGGCGATGCCTTTGTCGAGCACCCGGTGCCGGCGCTGATCACCTTCACCGGCTCGACCCCGGTGGGGCGCGGCATCGGCCGCATCGCCAGTGGCGGCGAGCACCTCAAGCACGTGGCGCTTGAATTGGGGGGCAACAGCCCGTTCGTGGTACTGGACGATGCCGACCTGGAACAGGCGGTGAACGCCGCGGTGTTCGGCAAGTTCCTGCACCAGGGGCAGATCTGCATGGCGATCAACCGCATCATCGTCGACGAGCGCCTCTATGACGCCTTCGCCCAGCGCTTCGTGGCCCGGGTCAAGCAGCTCAAGGTGGGGGATCCGCAATCGCTGGACACAGTGATCGGCCCGGTGATCAACGCCCGCCAGTTGCAGGGCCTGCAGGACAAGATCGCCCTGGCCCGCGAGCAGGGCGCCGAGCCACTGTACGAGGGCGGGCAGAACGGCAACCTGCTGGCGCCCCATGTGTACGGCGAAGTGCGTGCCGACATGGACCTGGCGCGCAATGAAATCTTCGGCCCGCTGGTGGGGCTGCTGCGCGCCCGGGACGAAGCCCATGCCCTGGAGCTGGCCAACGACAGCGAATTCGGCCTGGCCAGCGCGGTGTTCACCGGCAACCTGGAGCGCGGGGTGAACTTCGCCCGGCAGGTGCGCGCCGGCATGACCCACATCAACGATGTGCCGGTGAACGACGAGGCCAACGCGCCCTTCGGTGGCGAGAAGAACTCCGGCCTTGGGCGCTTCAACGGCGACTGGGCGATCGATGAATTCACCCGGGACCACTGGATCAGCCTGCAGCACCGGCCGCGTCAGTATCCCTTCTGACCCGTCACCTTTGAATAACGCCCGGCCGCCCTGGCCGGGCTTTTGAGCATCCGTGAGCGCGCGGGCCCTTGTCGGCCTGTCGGGCACGGCTGCGCCTATGAAAAGCGGAGAACAATAATAATGAACACCCGTCATCCGATGCAGTGCCGTTCCCTGGTGGGGGCTTGCTTGTCCGTGGGCCTGTGCGTGCCCGCCTGGGCCGCCGACGACAGCGGTTTTTTCGAGGGGAGCAAGACCGACCTGCTGCTGCGCAACTACTACTTCAACCGGGATTTTCGTGACCATGACGCGCCCAAGGGCCAGGTCGAGGAGTGGGCCCAGGGCTTTATCCTCAAGTTCAGCTCCGGCTACACCCCGGGCACCGTGGGCTTTGGCCTGGACGCCATCGGCCTGTTCGGCCTCAAGCTCGACAGCAGCCGCCAGGCCAGCGGTTCGGAGTTGCTGCCGGTGCACGACGACGGGCGCGCGGCGGACAATTTCGGTCGCGCCGGAGCGGCCCTCAAGGCGCGGATTTCCGCCACCGAGTTCAAGGTCGGCGAGCTGCTGCCGGACATTCCACTGCTGCGTTATGACGACGGCCGCCTGCTGCCGCAAACCTTCCGCGGGGCCATGCTGGTCTCCCGAGAGATCAGCGGCCTGGGGCTGCAGGCCGGGCAGTACCGTGCCGTCAGCCTGCGCAACTCCTCGGACATGCAGGACCTTTCGGCCTGGGCCGCGCCCGGGGTCAAGTCCGACGGCTTCAACTACGCCGGTGCCGAATACCGCTTCAACCAGCAGCGCACCTTGCTCGGGGTCTGGCATTCGCAGCTGGAGGACATCTACCGCCAGAGCTACTTCAACCTGCTGCACAAGCAACCGCTGGGGGGCTGGACTCTGGGGGCGAACCTGGGCTACTTCATCGACCGCGACGATGGCAGCGCGCGTATCGGCCGGGTCGACAGCCACACCGCCTATGGTCTGTTCTCCGCCTCCCGGGCCGGGCACACGCTGTACCTGGGGTTGCAGAAAGTCAGCGGCGACAGCCCCTGGATGTCGGTCTACGGCAGCAGCGGCCGGACCCTGGGCAACGACATGTTCAACGGCAACTTCAGCAACGCCGGCGAGCGTTCGTGGCAGGTGCGTTATGACTATGACTTCGCCGCCTCGGGGATTCCCGGGCTGCTGGCCATGGTGCGCTACGGTCGTGGCGACAGCGCCACCACCAAGGTTGGCAATGACGGCCATGAGTGGGAGCGCGATACCGAGATCGGCTACACCCTCCAGAGCGGCACCTTGAAGAACCTCAGCCTGCGGCTGAACAACGCCACCAACCGACGCAGCTTCAACAGCGACTTCGACCAGACCCGGCTGATTGTCAGCTACCCGCTGTCGCTCTGAAAACCCTGTAGCCGCTGCCGCAGGCTGCGAACGGCTTGGGCGGCATTCCGACGCAGCAGACGCAGCGATTCCACGGGCGCTGGAGGTCCGGCGGCAGATCGCCAGGCAAGGTCCTGCGGACCTTTTCGCAGCCTCGCCGAAGCTCGGCAGCGGCTACAAGGTAGCCGCTGTTTCGTGCTGCTTCTTATGGCTACGGCAATCTCGGGGTGCGTGTTGCGGGGGGGGCTTGCGTTACTATGGCCGCCCACGTTTTCAGGAAGCTGCCCGGATGAGCAAACCCGGTCAAACGGTGCTGGTCGCGCTGCGCAAGATGATCGCCTCGGGCGAGTTGGCGGCAGGCGAGCGCTTGATGGAAGTGCCCACCGCCGAGCTGTTCGGGGTGTCACGCATGCCGGTGCGCATGGCCTTTCGCACCCTGGAGCAGGAAGGCCTGCTGGTGCGGTTCGGCGGTCGCGGGTTTCAGGTGCGTTCGGTGAGCGCCGAAGACATCGCCGGGGCGGTGGAGGTGCGCGGGGTGCTGGAAGGCCTGGCGGCGCGCCAGACCGCCGAGCGCGGGCTGTCGGCCGAGGGCCGGGCGATTCTCGAACGCTGCCTGGTCGAGGGCGATGCGCTGTTCGACAAGGGCTATGTCAACGAAGAGGACCTGGAGCTCTATCACGACCTCAACATGCGTTTTCACCAGGTGATCGTGGCGGGCAGCGGCAACCCGGCGATCGCCGATGCCCTGGCGCGCAACGACCACCTGCCGTTCGCCTCGGTCACCGCCCTGGCAGTAGACCGCCAGGACATGGCCCGGGAATACCGGCGCTTCAACTATGCCCACATGCAGCATCACTCGATATTCGATGCCCTGGTCAATGGCCAGGGTGCGCGGGCCGAGGCCCTGATGCGCGAGCATGCCAACGCCACCTTGCGCTATGCCGAGATCTTCGGCTCGGCCGTGGCCGACGAGCGCATGAGGCTGATCCTGCGCCCGCAGTGAGGCTCTACAGATCCAGCACCAACAGCGGGCTCCTGGCCCGGGAACAGCAGGGCGTGAACTGATCGTTGCGCGCCTGCTCGTCCTCGGTGAGGAACAGGTCGCGGTGCTCCGGTACCCCTTCCAGCACCCGGGTCAGGCAGGTGCCGCAGATCCCTTGCTCGCAGGAAATCGGCACTTCGATGCCCTGGTCCTGCAGCACCTGGACCACGCTGCGATCGGCCGGTACCTGGAACACCTGGCCGCTGCTGGCCAGCTTCACCGCAAAGCTGGCGTCGGCGCTGTGGTCGATGGGCGCAGCGCTGAAATATTCGCGGTGCAGGCATTGCTCCTTCCAGCCCTGGGCCCGGGCGTTGTCCAGCACGTGTTGCATGAAACCGCCGGGGCCGCAGACATACAGGTGCACGTCGTCCCGGGGCCCGGCCAGGGCCTGGGCTATATCCAGGGCGGTGTCCGGTTGTTCGTCGAAATGCAGGCTCACCCGCTCGGCAAAGGGCGAGGCCTGCAAGCGCTGGACGAAGGCCGCGCGCTGGGCCGAACGAGCGCAGTAGTGCAGCTGGAAATCCGCGCCGCTGTGGGCCAGCTGTTCGGCCATGCTGAGGAGCGGGGTAATGCCGATGCCGCCGGCGAACAGCAGGCTGCGCCGTGCTGCGTGCTCCAGGGCAAAGAGATTGCGTGGCTCGCTGATGCGCAGGCGCGTGCCTACCTCCAGTTGCTGGTGCAGGCTGCTGGAGCCGCCGCGGGAGGCAGGGTCCTTGAGCACACCGATCAGGTAGCGGTGGCGCTCTGCGGGGTGGTTGCACAGGGAGTATTGGCGCACCAGGCCGTTGGCCAGATGCACGTCGATATGGGCGCCGGCGCTGAAGGCGGGCAGGGGGCTTGCGTCGGCCGCGGCCAGTTCGAAGCTGCAGATGTCCAGGGCTTCGTCGTGGCGCGCGGCCACCAGTACGTCGATCATCATCGGTCCTCGCCGGTAGCCGCATCCGGGCCGCCAGCCTGTCGGGTTCGGGGGGTTAACGGCTTGTGGCGATCAAGGGTTCCCGGGGCTCGCGCTCCTGGGCGATCAGCCGCTCCAGGACCCGGCGCGACTGCACGCCGCCGGCGTCGATATTGAGCTTGAGCAGGTTGCGCTGGGGCTGGGCGAGAAGGTTCTGCTGCTGGCGCTCAAGCATCTCCAGGTCCTCGCTGAAGATCTTGCCCTGGCCTTCGCGGATGCTCTCGGTGAGCGCCGGGTCCTGGGGGTTGAAGTTGCGCGCCATGCCCCAGAAGTACCAGATCGAGGTGTCGCTTTCGGGGGTGATGAAATCCACCACGATGCTCGACGCCTTGTATTGCGCAGGGGCGTGGTAGCCACCGTGGCCGGCATGGGCCACGCCGACTTCGATCAGCACATGGCTGGGCGGGCTGAAGCGGCAGATCTGCCAGCGGTCCACCGGCACGTCGTCGGCCAGCTGGTTGCCGCGCAGGGCCATGCGCCAGAAGGGCGGCGGCATGACGTTGTGCATGTGCCGGGCGGTGACCACCTGATCGCCGTCTACCGTGGTTTGCGGTGGCGCCTCGTCGATTTCCTTCTGGCCGATGCTGGAGGCATGCACGTAGGTTTCGTGGGTCAGGTCCATCAGGTTGTCGATCATCAGCCGGTAGTCGCACTGGATGTGGAACAACCCGCCGCCATAGGCCCATTGATCGTTGTCGGCCCATTCCAGGTGATGGATCAGCGCCGGGTCGGCCAGGGCCTGGTCGCCGGGCCAGACCCAGATGAAACCGTAGCGCTCCACCGCGGCGAAGGTCTTGTTGCAGGGGAAGCCGCGCACCCGCTGGCCGGGCATTTCCACGGTCTTGCCGTCGCAGCCCATCACCAGGCCGTGATAACCGCATACCAGGTTGCCGTTCTCGACATAGCCCAGGGACAGCGGCGCGCCGCGATGGGGGCAGAAATCCTCGACGGCGGCTACCCGACCTTCATGGGCGCGGTAGAACACCATGTGTTCGCCGCAGATCTGCCGGCCCAGGGGCTTGCCCTGCAATTCATCGGGGGTGCAGGCAACGTACCAGGCATTCTTGGGGTACATGACGTCTCTCCAGGCGTTTGTTGTTTTTATTTAATGGATCCATTAAATGGTTGGCGCTCTGGGGGTGTCAAACAAATATGCTGATTTAGTGTTCGATAATCGGCTGCTATAGGGGTTTTGGATCCAGTGAAGGGGGTTTATGGATCCATTGCTCGCGCGTCAAGGCGCAGCGCGCCGAAGGGCCGGTGGGCAGTTGCGGGACGAGGCTGGGGGGCGGGCCGCAGCGCTGTCAGGACGTACTAGGTGTGTAAGGGGGACCGGGTCGGTGACAGGTCTGTCGTCCAAAGGTGGGGTAGAGTTTGTGGGTAG
>NZ_JBQOIE010000025.1:0-64922 GCF_052665325.1 Pseudomonas sp. 8(2025)
TTTCGACTGCGCCGGAAGTGGGGCGAATTATAGACCTGTAGAATCTGCCGTCAAGACTTAATTTGCATTTTCTATGATCAGCCGCAAAACAGCCCATTCGCAGCTTCTATATAGAGGCGTAAAAAAGACCATGCGCACTATATTGCTCATCCGTGATTAGTTGAGCATCATGTTCTAGGTGCCCCTCCCCCAACACTCTGGATGACCCCTTGCATGAATGACCAACCGCGCAGCCTTGCCTCGACCCTGTTTCCGGTGGGGCTGCTGCTTATTGCCATGGCCTCGATTCAATCAGGAGCCTCACTGGCCAAGAGCATGTTCCCAATCGTTGGCGCACAAGGAACCACAACCCTGCGGCTGATTTTCGCCAGCATCATCATGCTGCTTCTATTAAGACCCTGGCGCGCCAAGTTCACCACCAACACCCTGCGCACCGTGATCATCTACGGCATGGCCCTGGGCGGCATGAACTTCCTCTTCTATATGTCCCTCAGGAGTGTCCCTCTGGGCATCGCCGTCGCCCTCGAGTTCACAGGCCCCCTCGCAGTAGCCATCTATGCGTCACGCAAGGCCATAGACTTCCTGTGGATCGCTCTGGCTATCGTCGGGCTGCTACTGCTTATTCCCACCGGAGCCACAGAAACAGCCATCGACCTGGTCGGTGCAGGTTATGCACTGGGGGCCGGGGTCTGCTGGGCGCTGTACATACTCTTCGGACAGAAGGCCGGAGCCGAGAACGGCATTCAGACCGCCGCCCTGGGCGTCATGATTGCTGCTCTCTTTGTTGCACCCATAGGCATAGTCCATGCCGGCGCCGCACTACTGACTCCCTCCCTGATCCCGGTTGCCCTGGGAGTCGCCATCTTGTCCACAGCCCTCCCCTATAGCCTGGAGATGGTTGCCCTGACTCGCATGCCAGCCCGGACCTTCGGCACCCTGATGAGTATCGAGCCCGCTTTCGGCGCGCTTTCCGGCCTGTTGTTCCTCCACGAGTACCTGTCCCTGTCCCAGTGGACGGCAATCGCCTGCATCATCCTGGCTTCCGTAGGCGCCACCATGACCATGCGCCGCGAGACCAAACCAATAGTTGCAGTTGATTGAGATTCAACTCTGGTAATTGGTGCTCATTTAGGCCATGTTTAGCCGGCTACTCAACGTCGCCCAGGGAGTTGCCGGACAGGGATATCGCACACGCAAAAGACGACAGGTAATGCAGTCACACTCGGACGCCAGATCCGGGGCTAGCGATAAGGACGGGGATGAAACGATTTTTGATACTGTTGGCCGTACTTGCAATTGCAGGCTGCGCGGCTACCGCGAAAACCGAAGTCAAACGGGGCAAGAAAGGACTCCACATCAACTGCTCGGGTTTATCTTCTTCCTGGGAAAAGTGCTACACCAAGGCGACTGAGTCCTGCGGCCCCAAAGGCTACAAGGTCATCGCCAAGTCCGGTGATGCCGTGGAAGACCCAGGCGACTACCCCTTCGGCCTGAACCCTGCCGGCTACACCAGCCGCAGCATGATCGTCATCTGCAAATAGCCTTGCCGGTCAACTTGCGGGCAGCCGCTCCAGCTGCCCGATGATCTGCTCATGGCTGGACGCCAGTACCTGATGCTGAATGCCGGGGTTCACCAGCATTCGCGCTACCACCAACGCGCCAACGCACTGGGACAGGATCGACCAGGCCAGGCTTTCGCTGCCCAGAGTCTGCGCCCAAGCCTGGTGCAAGCGGCAGATCCAGTCCTGCGCCTCCTGCCGCACCTCTAGGCTCCCCCGGGCAATCTCCGCACCCAATGCCGGCAGTGCGCAGCCAGCACCCGGCTGTTGCAGATGCGCCACGCTCAAGTACTGCTTCAGACAGCGACGCAACTTCTCCTGATTCTGCTGCCCCTCCCCGCCCAGGCGCGCCAGGCTCTGGCTCAACTCGCGCTCGACAATCGAGCTGAACAATTCGTCCTTGGAGGTGAAGTGGCTATAGAAAGCCCCGCCACTCAGGCCAATGGCTTTCATCAAGGCATCCACCCCCACAGTGGAAAAACCTTCGTTCTTGGCCTGCGCCGCGCTGCTTTGCAGCAGACGCTCGCGGGTTTCCTGCTTGTGACTAGCTGAATAACGCATTCCCTGACGGGCTCCCCAGTTTTCTTGACGACGGAAAAATCATAGCATAACGTTCGTTTAGTTAACGATCGTTTACCAAAGAGCGAACCTCCCATGACTGCAACCTTGAACAAGAACAAAGTCGTACTGGTAGTGGGTGCCGGCGACGCGACCGGCGGTGCCATTGCCAAGCGTTTCGCCGCCGAAGGCTTTATTGCCTGCATGACCCGCCGCAGCGCGGACAAACTGCAACCCCTGGTGGACGCCATCCAGCAGTCCGGCGGCCAGGCCCATGGTTTTGGCTGTGATGCACGCAAAGAGGAAGACGTGATCGCGCTGATCGAGCAGATCGAAACCCAGATCGGCCCTATCGAGGCCTTTGTCTTCAATATTGGCGCCAATGTGCCCTGCAGCATTCTTGAAGAAACCGCACGCAAGTATTTCAAGATCTGGGAAATGGCCTGCTTTTCGGGCTTTCTCAATGCCCGGGAAGTGGCCAAGCGCATGGCCAAGCGCCAACGCGGCACTATTCTGTTCACCGGCGCCACCGCAGGCGTACGCGGTGCCGCCGGCTTTGCCGCCTTCGCCGGGGCCAAGCACGGCATTCGCGCCCTGGCCCAGAGCATGGCGCGGGAACTGGGCCCCCTGAACATCCATGTCGGCCATGTCATCGTCGACGGTGCCATCGACACCGATTTCATCCGTACCAGCTTTCCCGAAAAATACGCCCTCAAGGACCAGGACGGCATCCTCAACCCCGAGCATATCGCCGAAAACTACTGGTACCTGCACAGCCAGCCCCGGGACGCCTGGACCTTCGAGCTGGACCTGCGCCCGTGGAACGAACGCTGGTAAGGCCTTCTCCAATAACAACAATCAAGGAGTCTGAAACATGAGCAAAAAGGTGGAGTTCTTCTTCGACCTGGGCAGCCCTACCTCATACCTGGCCTATACCCAACTGCCAAAAATCTGCGCCGAAACCGATAGCCAGCTGGTGTATCAGCCCATGCTGCTGGGCGGGGTCTTCAAGACCACCGGCAACGCCTCCCCCATCAGTGTTCCCGCCAAGGGCCGGTATATGCTGCACGACCTGGCGCGCTTTGCCCGGCGCTATGGGGTGGAGCTCAACTTCAATCCGCACTTTCCCATCAATACCCTGCTGCTGATGCGCGCCACCACCGGGGTTCAACTGCGCCTGCCGGAACGTTTCGGTGAATTCCTCGACTGCCTGTTCCGTGCGCTCTGGGTGGACAAACGCAACCTCAACGACCCGGCCACCATCACCCAGGTCCTGGAACAAGGTGGCTTCGACCCGCAGCAGATCCTCGACCTGAGCAATGACGAAGAGGTCAAGGCCGCCCTCAAGGACAAGACCGAACAGGCGTTGCAAAAAGGGGTGTTCGGCGCGCCCAGCATGTTCGTGGGAGACGAACTGTTCTTTGGCCAGGACCGCCTGGATTTCGTCCGCGAAGCCTTGAACGCGCCGTAACCTGCCCTGTCCCTGGCAGCGGCCGCGCCATTGCCAGGAACCCATCGCGTGACGTCACCCGCCTTGCGCGGGTGACATCTTTCCTCAGATAGCCGCAGTACGAACCTGCAACCACTCCAGGGCCGGGCCCTCCAGCAGCGGGCTGAGGCGCCGGCGGACTTCAGCGTGATAGCCGTTGAACCATTCGCGCTCATCCTCGGTGAGCAGCGATGGCTCCAGGCAACGGGTATCGATCGGGCACAGGGTGAGGGTTTCGAAGTTCAGAAACTCACCGAACTCGGTCTTGCCCGCCTCACGGTTGAGCGCCAGGTTCTCGATTCGTACGCCCCAGCGGCCAGGGCGGTAGGTCCCGGGTTCGATCGAAGTGATCATCCCCGGTTGCATCGCGGTCTGCGGCGTCGCTGCGGCCTGATAGGCAATCACCTGCGGGCCTTCGTGAACGTTGAGAAAATAACCAACGCCATGCCCGGTGCCGTGCCCGTAGTCCACACCTTCGGCCCAGATCGGCGCCCGGGCGATGGCATCCAGCAACGGCGACAGAATGCCCCGCGGAAACTGCGCCCGGGACAGCGCGATAACGCCCTTGAGCACCCGGGTGCAATCGCGCTTCTGCTCGGCACTCGGCGTCCCCACCGGCACCATGCGCGTGATATCGGTGGTGCCACCCAGGTACTGGCCGCCGGAATCGATCAGCAACAGGCCATCACCCTCGATGACCGCATGCTCTTCGGGCGTGGCGTGGTAATGGGGCATGGCGCCGTTGGCGTTGAACGCAGCAATGGTATTGAAACTCAGCGAGACATAACCCGGGCGCCGTTCACGGGCGGCCGTCAGGCGCTCATCGATGGTCAGTTCGGTAATGCGTTCACGCCCCAGGGCGCTGTCCAGCCAGGCGAAGAATTCGCAGAGCGCCGCGCCATCCTGCTCCATGGCCTGGCGAATGTGCTCGGCGTCCGCCAGGCTCTTGCGCGACTTGGCCAGGGTGGTGGGGTTGAGCCCCTCCAGCAGCTTCACCCCGGGGTTCAGGTGCTCCAGCAAGCCCGCGGTGACGCGCGCCGGGTCGATCTGCAACGCTACGCCTTCCGGCACTGCCTGCAAGGCCGCGGACACCTCTGAATAGTCGCGCAGGCTGACGCCATCCACCTCCAGTTGCGCGCGCAATGCCTCATCGACCTTGCTCAAGGCCACGAACAAGGTCGCCTGCTGCTGGCTGATCAGGGCAAAGGAGACAAACACCGGGTTGAAGGACACATCGGCGCCGCGCAGGTTGAACAGCCAGGCAATGTCATCGAGGGTAGCGATGAAATGCCAGTCGGCGCCACGCTCCTTGAGAGTTGCGCGCAACGCCGCAAGCTTCTCGACCCGGCTCTGGGTGGCCTGGGGCGGCAGATGCTGATAGACCGGCTGATCGGGCAAAGACGGGCGGTCGCTCCAGGCTTCCTGTAGCAGGTCGGTATCGGTACGCAGGCTGGCCCCGCGTTCCTGCAGCTTGCTGCCCAGGGTACGGGCCGAAGCCAGGGCCATGACCGCGCCGTCCACCGCCACCACCGCACCTTGCGGGGTCTGCTCGGCCAGCCAGTCCAGGGGCCCGGGCTGGCCCGGTTGCAACTTCACCAGTTCGATGCCGCTGCCCTTGAGTTCCTTGGTGGCCTGCTCCCAGTAACGGCTGTCGGCCCATACGCCGGCAAAATCAGCGGTCACGATCAAGGTCCCGACCGACCCATGAAACCCCGACAGCCACTGGCGCCCTTGCCAGTAGCCCGGCAGGTATTCCGACAGGTGCGGGTCGGCCGAAGGCACCAGCAAGGCGTGAATGCCTTCGCGGCTCATCAGCTGACGGACATGCGCCAAGCGCTGGGGGACCACTCCATTGGTCGAAGGCTGGGTACTCATTGTGTCTCCTTAACCGGCTTAATCATTGTTATGGAAGATCGAAGTCACTCGACCCTCAAGGTTGTGTTGTGGCCCAGAACGCAGGGGCTGAGGCGGTCGCCGCCTGGATCAGTTGAGCGGCGCGATCCACATCCTGTTCGCAGGTGAAACGCCCGAGGCTCAAGCGGATGGTCCGCGCGGCCTGCCCGGCATCATGCCCCAGCGCCAGCAATACATGGGAAGGCGCATTGCTTGCCGAGTTGCAGGCCGAAGTCGCGGAAAAGGCCAGGGCCGCGCCCAACGCCGCCCCATCAAAACCTCCCTCGGTGAAGGTCAGGCTCAGGGTGTGGGGAATGCGCTGGGTGACACTGCCATTCAAGCGCAGGCCGGCGATACCCGCCAGTTGCTCCAGCAGGCGCCCGCGCAGACGCACGATGGCGGCGGTTTCTTCCTCGAACAGTTCGCCGGCCAGGGCAAAGGCGGCGCCCATGGCCGCGATCTGGTGGGTGGCCAGGGTTCCGGAGCGCAAGCCGCCCTCATGGCCGCCGCCATGAATCTGCGCCTGCACGTGTTGCTGCGCCCGCGGCCCGACATACAGCGCGCCGATGCCCTTGGGGCCATATAGCTTATGGGCCGAGAACGACATCAGGTCCACCGGCCACCGGGCCAGATCGATGGCCACCTTGCCCGCACCCTGGGCGGCATCCACATGCAACAGGGCGCCACGCTCACGCACCACCTGGCCAATGGCCGGAATGTCGTTGAGGGTGCCCAGTTCGTTGTTTACCAGCATCAGCGACACCAGGAAGGTGTCGTCGCGCAGGGCTTCGCTGACCGCTTGCGCGGTGATCAGGCCATCGGCATCCGGCACCAGGTAGGTCACTGCGACCCCGGCCTCCTGCAGTTGCCGGGCGGTGTCGAGCACCGCCTTGTGTTCGATCTGGCTGGTGATGACATGGCCGCCGCTCACGCCCCGGGCCTGCATCACCCCCTTGAGGGCCAGGTTGTTGGATTCGGTAGCGCCGGAGGTCCAGACAATCTGCTCGGACTGCGCGCCGACCAGTTGTGCCACTTGTTGCCGGGCGCGCTCGACGTAACCCCGCGCTTCCCGGCCAAAGGCGTGTGAACTGGACGCCGGATTGCCGAAATGGGCGTTGAAACCCAGGCACTCCAGCATGACCTGAATGACTCGCTCATCCACCGGCGTGGTGGCGGCGTAGTCGAAATAAAGAGGACGCTTGTTCATGACTGAAAACCCGCAGAGCTTGTTCCAGGGTCGGCATATGCTGGCAAAAAGGCGAGGCAGCCATGCGCCGTGCTTAGGCGGCGCGGCAAATGCTGGCCTTGAGCAATACCCGATCGGATGCAGTTAAAGAAGAACATCTTCGTTTAAAAGTGCGTAGGAACGCTCCTGCATCGCAGCTTACAGGCTCGAGGCAGCGCCATGAAGCGCCGTTCAACTCATCTTTTCGAACAACAGCGGTGCGAGGGAAAGCACCAGCAAGGCGGCCATCAACAAATTGAACAGGCGCAACCAGCGCGGGTTGCGCAACACATTGCGCAGCAGGCTGCCGCACGCAGCCCAGAGGCTCACCGTGGGCGCATTGATCAGCGCGAACACCGCGGCAATCACCAGCACATTGGTGAAGTAGCCCTGCAACGGGGTGTAGGTACTGATGGCCCCCACTGCCATGACCCAGGCCTTGGGATTGACCCACTGGAACGCTGCGGCGCCCCAATAGCCCAGCGGCCGGCCGTGGTGCTGCTGCTCATCGGACAGCGGCCCGGAACGGGCAATCTTCCACGCCAGGTACAGAAGGTACGCTGCGCCAACGTAGCGCAGCACGCTGTACAGCAGCGGGTAGGCCTCGAACACCGCCCCCAGGCCCAGGCCGACCGCCAGCACCAGGACAAAGAAGCCGCAGCTGATGCCGAGGATGTGGGGAATGGAACGGTTGAAGCCGAAGTTCACCCCCGAGGCCAGCAACATGGTGTTGTTGGGACCGGGCGTGATGGAAGTGACCAGGGCAAACAGGGCGAAGGCCAACAGCAGGTCAGGGGAAAGGCTCATGGGGGCAAGATCCGGGGCAGGTCGATCAGGCCTCGACCCTAACCCAGCCTCAGACTGAAACCCACGGACAGTTGCTGAAAACTTGGACCAGTACAGTTCTTCTCAACTGGCAGGTTGATGGCGACTGATATTGCGCTGTGCACTCATTTCACCCTGGCTGTCGAAGCTCGCCGGGCGGCCCAGCAACTCGGCCTTTTTCTGCTGGTATTCATCGAAGGACAAACCGCGCCGGTTCAACGCCTCCATAGCCAGCTCCCGGGTTTCCTGCGCGGTATAGGGCCGCAACTCCGGTGCACCGGGGCTGGCACAACCGGCCAGCACACTGGAAACCAACAACAGCAAGACAGCAGAGAAAGCCTTCATGGCGAGCACCTGGGGCGGGTTGCGAACAATGGACACAGGCTACTCGCGCGCCATCAGCGGCAAAAATCACCTTGCTCGATAGTGGCTATCGATCGTTCCAAGGCCAGGGCGCTGCTCACCCTTATATTCCATAAAACTCTATAAATATGGAAACAAGCTCTTTTGAGGAATAACAACAAGCCTTTATAACAGTCCCATCTCGCCCGCCAACTGTTGCCAGAGCAACTGTTGGCCAGGCAACAGCCGATCAACAAAACAGCGGCTGGGCAACAGCACCCGGCAACTGCAGATCAGCGCAAAACCGCGCCGTACAAGGGCTGCAAGTCTTTGGTACAGCTCTTGCTCCAGAGCCTGGGACCTGCCACTGCTCGTTGAGCCACTGTTTAAAAAGGAACTGATCATGTCCCGCCCCTTGAACGTCGTAGCCCTTTCCGGTGGAACCTGGCGCCCATCGCGCACCCTGGTGCTGACCCAGGCCCTGCTGGCTGAACTGTCCGGGCACCTGTCCTTCAACGCCCACCTGATCGAACTGGGAGATATCGCCCGCCCGGTGGGTGCCGCCCTGTCGCGCCAGGAACTGCCGGCCGAGGTTGAAGCCGAACTCCAGGCCATCGAGAACGCCGACCTGCTGATCGTCGCCGCCCCGGTGTATCGCGGTTCCTATCCCGGCCTGCTCAAGCACCTGTTCGACCTGATCGATCTCAATGCCCTGATCGACACCCCGGTGCTGCTGGCCGCGACGGGTGGCAGCGAACGCCATGCCCTGGTTCTGGATCACCAGCTACGCCCACTGTTCAGTTTCTTCCAGGCCCTGACCCTGCCGATCGGCGTGTACGCCACCGAGGCCGACTTCAGCAATTACCAGATCACCAGCGACCTGCTCAAAGCGCGCATCCAGCTCGCCGCCGAACGGGCCGCGCCGCTGTTTCGCGCCCACCCGACCCACCTGCTGAAAATCGCCTGAGGAGCTGTCATGGATGTGTTCTGGTTTCTTCCGACCCACGGCGACGGCCATTTCCTCGGCACTGCCCAGGGCGCGCGCCCGGTCACCCTCAACTACCTCAAGCAAGTGGCGCAGGCCGCGGACAGCCTGGGCTACCACGGTGTGCTGATTCCCACGGGGCGCTCCTGCGAAGACTCCTGGGTGATCGCCTCGGCCCTGGTGCCCCTGACCGAACGCCTGCGCTACCTGGTGGCGATCCGCCCGGGGATCATCTCCCCCACGGTTTCCGCGCGCATGGCCGCGACCCTGGACCGGCTGTCCAACGGCCGCCTGCTGATCAACGTGGTCACCGGCGGCGACCCGGACGAAAACCGCGGCGACGGCAGCTTCCTCAGCCACAGCGAACGCTATGAAGTCACTGACGAATTCCTGCAGATCTGGCGTCGGGTGCTGCAAGGCGAAGCCGTGGACTTCGAAGGCAAGCACCTGCATGTGCAGAACGCCAAGGCGCTCTACCCGCCCGTGCAGAAGCCCTACCCGCCGCTGTACTTCGGCGGTTCCTCCGAGGCCGCTCATGAACTGGCGGCGGACCAGGTGGATGTCTACCTGACCTGGGGCGAGCCACCGGCGGCGGTGGCGCAGAAACTGGCCGACGTACGCGAACGTGCAGCGCGCAAGGGCCGCACGGTGAAGTTCGGCATCCGCCTGCATGTGATCGTGCGTGAGACCGAGGACGAAGCCTGGAAAGCCGCGGACAAGCTGATCGAGCACATCAGCGACGACACCATCGCCGCCGCCCAGCAGTCCTTTTCCCGCTTCGACTCCGAAGGCCAGCGGCGCATGGCAGCGCTGCACGGCGGGCGCCGCGACCAGTTGCAGATCGCCCCCAACCTCTGGGCCGGGGTCGGCCTGGTGCGCGGTGGCGCCGGTACCGCCCTGGTGGGCAACCCGCAGCAAGTGGCCGAGCGCATCAAGGAGTACGCGGACCTGGGAATCGAGAGCTTCATTTTCTCCGGCTACCCGCACCTGGAAGAAGCCTATCGCTTCGCCGAGCTGGTGTTCCCGCTGCTGCCGGAGCCCTATGCCAGCCTGGCCGGCCGCGGTGTCACCAACCTCACCGGGCCGTTCGGCGAAATGATCGCCAACGACGTGTTGCCCAACAGCCGCTGAAATCCCCAATGCTGTTGCAGGAGCCGGCTTGCCGGCGAAGGCGATCTTCCGGCCCGCTTCGCTGGCAAGCCAGTTCCTGCAGCTCGCAGCACCTTTTCCCGGCCGCCACAACGGCCACGAACGAGGAACACCGCGTGACTGCCAAACCGCAAAGCGCCCTGTTGTCCCCCCTGCAGACCGCCCGCCAACTGGCCGCCGAGTTTGCCCTGACCGCCGTCGAACGCGACGAGCGCGGCGGCACCCCCAAGGCCGAGCGTGACGCGCTGCGCCAAAGCGGCCTGCTGGCCCTGAGCATTCCCAGCCAGTTCGGCGGGCTCGGCGCGCCCTGGAGCGAGACGCTGAACATCGTCCGCGAATTCGCCCGGGTCGATAGCTCCATCGCCCATGTCTTCGGCTTCCACCACCTGATGCTGGCCACCGTGCGCCTGTTTGCCAAACCCGAACAGTGGCAACCCTGGTTCGAACAGACCGCACGCAAGAACTGGTTCTGGGGCAACGCCCTGAACCCACTGGACACCCGCACCGTGGTCCGGAACCTGGGGGGCTGGCGCGAGTTTTCCGGCAAGAAGAGCTTCTGCTCCGGTGCCAGCGACTCGGAAATGCTCATTGCCTCGGCAGTGGATGAAAGCAATGGCGGCAAGTTGCTGATCGCCGCGATCCCCAGCGGCCGCAGCGGCATCACCCTGCACCACGACTGGAACAACATCGGCCAGCGCCAGACCGATAGCGGCAGCGCCACCTTCGAACGGGTACGGGTGGAGGAGTCGGAACTGCTGCTGGACCCCGGCCCGCTGAGCACACCATTCGCCTGCCTGCGCCCGCTGATCGCCCAACTGACCTTCACCCACATGTTCCTCGGCATCGCCGAAGGCGCCTTCGAAGAAGCCCGGCAGTACACCCTCGGCGAAACCCGGGTCTGGCATAAGTCCAGCGCCCAGGACGTGCGCCAGGACCCCTACATACTCAGCCACTACGGCGAATTCTGGGTCGCCCTGGAAGGCATCCGCCTGCTGGTGGAGCGGGCCGCCGCGCTGCTGGACCAGGCCTGGGCCAAGGGCCCGGCCCTCAGCGCCGAAGAGCGCGGGCACCTGGCCACGGCCATCGCCACCGCCAAGGTCGCCGCCAGCCGCCAGGGCCTGGAGCTGTGCAGCCGCCTGTTCGAAGTCACCGGCGCGCGCTCGACCCACGCCTCCCTGGGCCTGGACCGGCACTGGCGCAACCTGCGCACCCAGACCCTGCACGACCCGCTGGACTACAAGCTTCATGAGCTGGGCGACTGGGCGCTGAACCAGTCCCTGCCAACCCCGACTTTCTACTCCTAGCCTTCTGTTCGACGGAGAGTGCCGATGCAGCTTCTGACCCTACCCCCTTCGCCCGCCCTGGCGACCTCGATCCGCGCCACCGCCCAGGTGTTCGAGGACCCGAAATCCCAGGCCCTGCTGGCGCACCTGCAACAGGTGGCACCGAGCGAAGCCAGCGTGCTGATCATTGGCGAAACCGGGACCGGCAAGGAGCTGGTGGCGCGCCATATCCACAACCTCAGTGCCCGGCGCAACCGACCGTTCGTGGCGGTGAACTGCGGTGCCTTCTCCGAATCCCTGGTGGAGGCGGAACTGTTCGGCCATGAGAAAGGCGCCTTTACCGGCGCCCTCAGCGCCAAGGCCGGGTGGTTCGAAGAGGCCGACGGCGGCACCCTGTTCCTCGACGAGATCGGCGACCTGCCCATGGCCATCCAGGTCAAGCTGCTGCGGGTGCTGCAGGAGCGCGAAGTGGTGCGCCTGGGTTCGCGCAAGAGCATTCCCATCGATGTGCGCGTACTGGCCGCCACCAACGTGCAACTGGAAAAGGCCATCAACGCCGGGCATTTTCGCGAAGACCTGTATTACCGCCTGGACGTGGTCAGCCTGGAACTGAGCCCGCTGCGCGAGCGCCCCGGCGACATCCTGCCGCTGACCCGGCACTTCATCGAGGCCTACAGCCAGCGCCTGGGCTACGGCAGCATCAGCATCAGCCCCGAGGCCGAGCACAAGCTCAAGAGCTACAGTTGGCCGGGCAACATCCGCGAGTTGGAAAACGTCATCCACCACACCCTGCTGATCTGCCGCAACGGGGTGATCCAGCGCGACGACCTGCGCCTGTCGAACATGCGCATCGAACGCGCCGACGACAGCCACCCGAGCCACGACGACTCTGCCGAGGCCCTGCTGGAACGGGCCTTTGAAAAACTCTTCGCCGAACAGGCCGGGGCCCTGCACGAAAAGGTCGAGGATGCCTTGCTGCGCGCGGCCTACCGCTTCAGCCACTACAACCAGGTGCACACCGCCAACCTGCTGGGCCTGAGCCGCAACGTCACCCGGACCCGGCTGATCAAGATCGGCGAACTGGCGGTGAACAAGCGGCGCCCCATCGATGCGCCCAACGAGCGCACCCTGCAACTGTCGATCTAGCCCGGCAGGTCGCAGTGCAAGGCATTGTCGTGGCTACGGGCGATGCTGCTGCGCACTTGGAATGAACCGAAGGTCACGGTCTTGGCCTGGTGGGCGAGGATCAACTGCCAGAAATCCTGCTCGCCGTTCTCGAAGCGCCGGAACGCCGCTTCGCCGGCTTCCCGGGATTGCCATTGCAGGTAATTGAGCACCCGCCGGCCATCGTCGCTGGCCTGCACGCTGGCACTCAGAAAACCGCCATAGCCCTGGGCCAGGCGCTCGGTCTGCTCGGCCAGGGCCGATACCAGGGCCTGTTGCTGATGGGGCTCGATCTCGAACTCGATCAATTGGGTAAAGCTGCGGGTCTTTTCAAAGGCGCTCATGGATCACTCTCCACTGGGGGCAAACAGAATATTGCTGTTGAATGCGCCGCAGGGTAAAACCTCTAGTTAAGTCAAGGTCAAGCGTATTTTTCCTCCCGAGGTCCACTGATGATCGAACCCGACTCCCGTCATAAAGAGCTGAGCGTCGGCCAACTGTCGGCCCGCAGTGGCGTAGCCGTCACAGCGCTGCATTTCTACGAAACCAAGGGCCTGATCCACAGCCATCGCAACGCGGGCAACCAGCGCCGCTACCCACGTTCGGAGCTGCGCCGGGTGTCGCTGATCAAGGTGGCCCAGCGCCTGGGCATTCCCCTGGCAGAGATCGGCCAGGCCCTGGCGACCCTGCCCGCCGACCGCGCGCCTACTGCCGCGGACTGGCAGCGCCTGTCGGAACAGTGGAGCCGCGAACTGGACGAACGCATCCGCCAACTGAGCCTGCTGCGCGAGCGGCTGAACCAGTGCATTGGCTGTGGCTGCCTGTCCATGGAAGGGTGCCCGCTGCGCAACTATGGAGATGCCCTGGGAGACGCCGGCCCGGGCGCCCGCCTGCTGGAGCCCGACGCCGCCACCGACACCCCGTAGCCGGCTTCCCTCGCAGGAACCGGCTTGCCGGCCAAGGCTGACTCTCGGGCCTCTTCGCTGGCAAGCCAGCTCCTACAGCCACATCGCCTTCGTACCCGTAGGAGCCGGCTTGCCGGCGAAGGCGATCTCATGGGCATCTTCCCTCGCAAGCCGGATTCCCGCTCAGCGTTGACAGGTAAGAAAACCTGTGGAGCATCGTAAGTAAAAACGTCCCTATGCTAATGTCGCGTCCTGCTTCCTACGACGAGCTCCGCTTCCATGCCAAGGACTGCCACTTTCGAAAAGCCACGCTGGCTGCGCGATCTGCTGCGCTTTCTACCCCTGAAAAGCCAGTTCGTACTGTCCGGCAACGTCCGCGACCTGCAGGCCAGTGAGGTCGCCCCCGGGGTAATCACCCCCCAGCCCTTCAACCTCAACCTGCGCGATGAACTGCTGGCAGCCGGCTATGCCCATGTGCTGAGCTGGGATCCCCTAGGCGGCCTCAGGGTTTTGCTGCCCCCCGGCAGCGAGCCGGCCCAGGCCGACAACCTGCTGCGCGAGCTGGGCCTGACCCCGGTGGACGGGGCCGCGCCGGCCGGCCTCGACCTGTTGTCGGCGACCTTGCCGCGCCTGGTGGAGCGCCAGGGCGCGCCCCTGGCCCTGATTGTCGACTTTGCATCACGCCTGGTGATCCGCAATGACGCCCTGAGCGCCGCAGAACACCAGCTGTTCACCCAGGCCCTAGTGCTGTCCCACCAGGCCCGCAGCCGACCTGCCGGGGAACAGCGCACGCCGTTCTTCAACAGCATTCTCTGGGTGGTGGAAAAGGAAGGCGACCTGCCCGACTGGATGCTGATCGACAACCCACGCCTGCGGCCCATTCCCGTGTCCAAACCCGACCAGCAGGCCCGCCAGGCCCTGGCTCCGGCACTGTTGCGCGGCCTGCCCGGCGCCCAGGAGGCCAGCGAAGAAAGCCGCGACAGCGCGGTGCGGGCCTTCGTCGAAAACACCGAGGGCCTGCTGCTGCTCGACCTCAACGCGATCGTCCAGCTGGCCCGGGTCGAAGGCCTGGCCATGGAACGCATCGGCGATGCCGTACGCCGCTATAAAGTCGGGGTCACCGAAGACCCCTGGCTGAAGATCGACCGCCAGCGCATCCGCCAGGCCGACGGCTTCATTCGCCAGCGGGTCAAGGGCCAGGGCCACGCCGTGACCCACATGCTGGATATCGTCAAGCGCGCCATGACCGGGGTCGGCGCCAGCCGCAAGGGCAACCGGCCCCGGGGCGTGGCCTTTCTTGCCGGGCCCACCGGGGTCGGCAAGACCGAACTGGCCAAGACCATCACCAGCCTGCTGTTTGGCGATGAAAGCGCGTACATCCGCTTCGATATGTCGGAATTCAGCGCCGAACACGCGGACCAGCGCCTGGTAGGCGCGCCACCCGGCTATGTCGGCTACGACGTGGGCGGCGAACTGACCAACGCGATCCGCGAAAAACCCTTCAGCGTGGTGCTGTTCGACGAGATAGAAAAGGCTCACCCGCGGATCCTCGACAAGTTCCTGCAGATCCTTGATGACGGTGTGCTTACCTCAGGCCGGGGCGACCGGGTGTACTTCTCCGAGGCGCTGATCGTCTTCACCTCCAACCTGGGCATCTACCGCCAGGGCGACAACGGCGAGCGAGTCGCCAACGTCCAGCCCGGCGAAGCCTTCGAAGCGGTGCAAGGCAAGGTCCAGGGCGAGATCGAGCGCTATTTCAAACTGGTGCTCAACCGCCCGGAAATCCTCAACCGGATCGGCGAGAACATCATCGTCTTCGACTTCATCCGCCCGGACATCGCCGAGCAGATCTTCCAGCAGATGGTCGGCAATATCCTCGCCGACCTGGCGGCCCAGGCCCTGCATGTGCAGCTCGATGACGACTCGCTGCACAACCTGCGCCAGCTGTGCCTGCAGGACCTGTCCAACGGTGGCCGGGGCATTCGCAACCAGTTGGAGGCGCACCTGCTCAACCCCCTGGCCCGGGCCCTGTTCGACCAGGATGCGCAGCCCGGCCAATCCTTCGAAATCCGCCAACTGCAGGCCGGCGGCCTGCAACTGCTTGCCCGCGCCTCGTGAACATCAGCCTGTCGCGGGTGCACTTCCCGGTCACCACCCTGGGGCCGGGGCAGCGCCTGGGCCTGTGGTTCCAGGGGTGCAGCATCCGCTGTGCAGGCTGCATTTCCGCGGACACCTGGGGGCCGGGCAAGCACCCCTTGCCGTTGGCCCAGGTGCTGGACGACCTGCAACCCTGGTTGGCCCGGGCCGAAGGCATCACCCTGTCCGGCGGCGAGCCCTTCGACCAGCCCGAGGCGCTGCTGGCCCTGCTTCGAGGCCTGCGCGAGCGCACCGGGGTCGACATCCTGGTCTACAGCGGCCACTCCCTGGAAACCCTGCAACCGCTATTGCAACAAGCCGAAGGCCTGCTGGATGCATTGATCTGCGACCCCTTCGAGCAACAACAGGCGCAAACGCTGGTCCTACGGGGCAGCGACAACCAGCGCCTGATCTTCTTGACCGAGCTGGGCCGCCGGCGTCTGTCCACCTACCAGCGCCCGCTGCACCACGAAGACCGCGCGCTGGATGTGATGTTCGACGACGACGGCAGTGTCTGGATGGCTGGAATTCCCCGGCGTGACGACGTGCTGCGTCTGCGCGACCTGCTGCACGACCAGGGCCACCAACTCCAGATCAGCGCCCACACCTCACGCCGCCGTTAACCGGAACCGCTATCGATGATACGTTTTTGCCCCAATTGCCAGACTGAACGCCCACTGGCCGAAATTTTCTGTGAAGGCCAGGTAGACAACCGGGCCTGCGGCTGGGAACTTTCCGCCGAAGCGATTCATCCCGAAGGCTGGCGCCCACAACCGGTAGTCACCCTCGAAGCGCTTGAGCCGCAGCCCCCGGTCGCGGCGGACAGCGGCTCCCCCCTGCTCTGCGGCAACGGTCATGCCATGGCGGACGGCGATTTGATGTGCCTGGTCTGCGGCGCCGACCCGCTCGCCCCGGAGCAACAGCCACCCGCAGCGCCCCCAGCCGCCGACAGTGAAACCGTGATCGAAGGCTGGCGCCTGCTGCGCCAGATCAGCAGCGGCGGCGTGCGCGAGCGCTTTATCGCCGAGCACCGGGAAACCGCGCACCAGGCGGTGCTGACCCTGTACCAGGCCGGCGCCGAACCCGACCCGTCGGTGTACGAAGCCCTCAAGCGCCTGCCCCGGGAACACGTGCCGGAAATCATCCTCACCGGCCGCTGGGACGAGCGCGCCTTCGAAGTGGCTGAAGAACTCACCGGCGGCACCCTGGCCGACCTGGGGATCGTGGTCAGCGACAGGGCCGCGGTGCAGCACATCGTCCGTGAACTGGGCCAGGCCCTGCATGCCTTCAGCGAAGCCGGCCTGCGCCACCGCGACCTGCGTCCCGCGACCTTGCTGGTGCGCAGCCGCGAGCCCCTGGACCTGGTGATCAGCGGCTTCGGTTCGGCGCGGCTGTCGGAGTTCGACCTGGACATCGTCTCGCCCCTGGAAACCAGCCGCTACATGGCCCCCGAAGCCATTGCCGGGGGCGTGGCCGCAGCCTCCGACTGGTGGAGCCTGGGGATGATCCTGCTGGAACAGCTGACCCAGGGAGAATGCTTCGCTGGCATCAATGCCAACGCCTACCTGATCCACATTCTGGCCAATGGCGTACTGCTGCCGGACGACCTCGACCCGCGCCTGGAGCTGTTGCTGCGCGGCCTGCTGGCCCGGGACCGCCACCAGCGCTGGCAATGGCCCCAGGTGCAGGCCTGGCTCCAGGGCGAAAGCCCCAGCGTCCCGGCCTCGGTCGCCAGTGAAGAGGACGCCGAGGAAGGCGCCAGCATCGCCCTGGGCAGCCGGCGCTTTCGCCGGCCAGGGCCGTTCGCCCTGGCTGCCGCCGAAGTCGAACACTGGCCCCAGGCCCTGGATCATCTGCTGCGCGGGGTGATCGTCACCTGGGCCGAACAGGCCGGTTTGCCCGCACGGCAGCTGGCGGGCCTGCGCCAGGTGGCCCAGCACGAAGGGCTGGACGATGACACCCGGCTGATGCTCGCCTTGAAACTGCTGAACCCGGAAATGCCCCTGATCCAGCGCGGCGAGATCGTCACCCCCGGCTGGTTGCTGGAGCATCCCCTGGACGGTTACCGCTTGATCAGCGGCCCGGCCCCGGACCTGCTGGAACGCCTGGAGACCGAGCACTGGCTGTCGCGGCTCAAGCTGCGGGCCGAACAGGTACGCCAGCGCGCCCAGCACCAGGCCATCGAACTGGACGAGGAGCAACTGCGCATCTACCTGCTCTCCAGCTCCCGCGCCCGTCTGGCCGCACAGTGGGAAGAACGCCAGCGCCTGCTGCCGGACAGCGAGCACAACGGCATCCTGTCCCTGGCGGACCGCCGCTCCATCAGCGAAGAAGACCTGATCGTGCTGCTCAGCGCCGCCATCGGGCAGTTCCGCTCGGTGGACGCGATCCTCGAAGAAGCCGCCACCCTGGCCCGCGAGGCCGTGGTCCTGAGCTTCGATGCGGCCAGTGCGCGTGCCCTGCTGGGGCTGCCGCGCCCGGCCTTGTACCGTGAAGTCGATGAGCGCATCAGCGGCTTCGCCCGTTGTGGCGTGCCGAGCGTCGATGAATGGGCCGAGCAGTTCCGCCTGGAACGGCGCATGCCCCTGGCCAGGGCCCTGGTGCTGCTGGCCATCGGCGCAGAGCAGTGGCTGGAGCCGCAAAAGCAGCACTACGTGTCGCAGATCCTCGACTTCTTCGAGAAGAAGGTCGCCAGCGTGGTGCTGCGCGGCCCGCTGGTGCGCATGAGCATCGGCAAGACCACCGCCCGGGTCGACCTCAACGAATTGCACAGTGAGCGCAGCCCGGCCCCGGCGCTGCTGGATCACCTGGTGGCGCGCAACGCCCAGCCCATCAGCCTCGACCCGGCGTGCTTCGCCGAAAACCTGCAGTTGGATGCACGGCTCAACAGCCTGTACCGCCAGAGTTCGCTGTACAAGCGCGACACCGGGATCGATGGCCTGTACCTGGGCTTCCCTTTCCTCCTGACCCGGGACGCGCGTGGCACCACTCGCACTCGCATCGCGCCGTTGCTGCTGTGGCCGGTCAAGCTGCTGCTGGAAGTCGGCAGCCGCGGCAAGGTGGCCCTGGTCTTCGACAGCGAGCGTGAAGAGGTGCGCCTCAATCCGGGGCTCGACACCTTGCTGGGCATCGATGCCGCCAAGCTCTGGCGCAAGGCCGCCGATGAACTGCTGGGGCGTTCGGCGCTCAAGGCCGCCGACGTGATGGACGCCTTCGGCATGCTGGCCACTGCCAGCTCCCGGGTGCTCGGCAGCCTGCCACCGCCGAGCACCGAAGTGCAGCCCTACCAGGATCAACTGGCCTGTGCCGCCGTGCTGTTCCATGTGGCCTTCATGGGCCAGGCCATCGGCGAGGACCTGCGCCAGCTCAAGGCCCTGCCCCCCGGCGGCACCGGCCTGGAAACCGCCCTGCGCCTGAGTCCGACGGAACCAGACAGCAGCGAAAGCCAGGCCACCCCGCTCCCGCCTGAACTGCAGCGCTTCTTTACCGTGGCCAGCGACCCTTCCCAGGAAGCCGCGGTGCTCCAGGCCCGCCACGCCCCTGGGTTGCTGGTGGAAGGCCCGCCCGGCACCGGCAAGAGCCAGACCATCGTCAACATGGTGGCCGACGCCATCGGCCGCCAGCGCAGCCTGCTGATCGTCTGCCAGAAGCACGCCGCCCTGGAAGTGGTGCACAAGCGCCTGGTGGCAGAAGGCCTGGGCAACCGGGTGGTGATGCTCAACGACATCAACCGTGACCGCGAACCGGTGATCCGCAGTGTCCGCGAACAGCTTGAGGCCCTGTTCAAGGACGATGCCGTCCAGCAACCCTGGCTGCACCAGCGTGAACGCCTGGCGGCACGCATCGAAGCCCTGGAGGGCGAACTGGATCGCTTCCACCAGAGCCTGCACCGCATCGATGAACACTGTGGCTTGAGCTACCGCCAGTTGATCGGCGAGCTGATCGGCCTGGAACAGGGGCCAGCGGCCCTGGATGTCCCGGTATTGCGCCAGCACCTGGCGGCCCTGGACATCGCCAGCCTGACCCGCCTGGAAGAGGCCTGCGCGCCGCTGATCCGCCTGTGGCTGCCGGCCCGCTATGAACACAGCGCCCTGGCCCAGCTCCAGCCCTTCCCCACCGACGCCGCCACGGTGCAAGCGTTCAACCAGGGCTTCGAGCGCCTGCTGAGCTGCGAGGAACAGCGCCTGGAAACCCTGCAGGCGCACCCGGCCGACTTCGAAGTCGACGACCCGGCGCCCTACCGCGCCTGGCTCGACCAGCACCTGCACAGCCTGCTGGGCCTGGACGATGAGCGTCGCCAACGGCTGGCACGCTGGCTCCCGCTGTTTCGTGGCAGCAACGGCCAGGCCGCAGAAGGCGACGGGCTGATCCAGGCCCTGCAGGCACTGGCTCAACAACTGGAACAGTGCGACGCCGCCGCTTACCAGGCCGACCTGGCGCCGGGCCTCAGCGCCCTGCCCGCGGCCCAACTGCGCACCCTGCAGCAACGCGCCCGCGCCGTTATCCAGGGTCGCTCCTGGCTGGCGCGGCTCAATCCGCTGCGCCTGATCCGCCAGCGCCAGTTGCTGGCCTTCCTCGCCGAACAGGGCGCCGCGGCCCAGCCGCAGCGCCTGCCGGAACTGCTGGCGGCGGCCCTGCTGGAAAGCCAGTGGCGGCCCTTGCGCGCGCAGTTGCAACACCTGCATCAGCAACTGAGCCTTGCACAAATCGCCAGCGATTGCGGCCCGGGCCTGCTGCCGCAGGTACGCCAGGACCTCGGGCAACTGCAAGAAATGCGCGCCCTGGCCATGACCCTGGCGCAAGCCCCCCGGGTGGAGCAGTTGGATGCGGTGGTACTGACCGGCGAGCGGCGCTCTCTGGACAGCCTGCTGGCCGGCTACGACGCCGCGTTTATCCGCCACAGCGTGCGCCAGGACAGCCTGAATGCCCTGCAGCGCCTGGATCAGTGGCTGCAACCCGAGCTGCTGGGCCAACTGCGCCAGCGCGTGGAGCACAACCAGGGCAATCAGTCGGCCCTCAACCGCCTGCGCGACGCCTTGCCGACCCTGAGCGCCTACCAGGCTTTCCGGGCCCGGGCCGGCCAGCTGTCGCCGGCGGACCTGGAGTTGCTGGTAGTCCTGCGCGATTACCAGGACGCGCTCGACGCCATTCCCGCCGAGCAACTGGAAGCCGTGGTGCGGCGCATGCTCAACCGCGAAGCACGGCTGGGCTGGAAGCGCCAGATCGAACAACGCCAACCCGAGCTGATGCTGGAGCACAGCGAAACCGCGGCGAAGATCGCCAGCCTGGGCGAAGCCGACACCCAGATGCGCAACCTCAACCGTCAGTTGCTCAGTGAAGGCATCGAGCTGTCGCGCCTGGGCACCCGCAAACAGTGGGAGGACGTCACCCGCCTCACCGGACGGCGTTCGCGACGCTTGCGCGAGTTCATGGAAATGGGCGCCGGCCTGGGGCTGATGAGCCTGCGACCGGTGTGGCTGATGAACCCGGACGTAGCCAGCCGGGTGCTGCCGCTCAAGCCCGGGCTGTTCGATACGGTGATCTACGACGAAGCCTCGCAGATGCCGGTGGAGTTCGCCCTGCCGACCCTGTACCGGGGCCGAGTCACAGTGGTCAGCGGCGACGAGAAGCAGATGCCGCCCACCGCCTTCTTCTCCAGCCGGGTGGAAAGCGACGAGGCCGAACTGTTCGATGGCGACCAGCCGGACGCCGATGCCGACGAGGAACAACGGGAGGCCTTCGAAGACACCTGGAACCGCCGCGAAATCAAGGACTGCCCGGACCTGCTGCAACTGGCTCGCAGCTCGCTACCCTCCACCACCCTGCAGATCCACTACCGCTCGGCCTACCGCGAGCTGATCGGTTTCTCCAACGCCTCGTTCTACGGCAACCGCCTGAGCATCCCGGTACGCCATCCCCAGGCCAATATCCTCGCCATCAAGCCGCTGGAGCTGATCCGCGTGGACGGCGTCTACCAGCAGCAGGTCAACCCCGACGAGGCCGAACGGGTGGTCGACTACCTGGCCGAGCTCTGGCAGGCGCCCTATGCCGAACGCCCCTCGGTGGGGGTGGTGACCTTCAACCGCAAGCAGGCCGACCTGATCGAAGAGCGCCTGGAGCTGCGCGCCGAGCAGGACCCGGCGTTTCGTGCGGCCTACAGCCAGGAGCGCGAACGCAGCGAGGACGGCGAGGACATGTCGGTGTTCGTCAAGAACGTCGAAAACGTCCAGGGCGATGAACGCGACATCATCGTGTTCTCCTCGACCTTCGGGCGTAACAGCCAGGGCAGTTTCCGGCGCAACTTCGGGGTCCTGGGACAAACCGGCGGTGAACGCCGGCTCAATGTGGCGGTGACCCGGGCCCGGCGCAAAGTGGTGATGATCACCTCGATGCCGATTGCCGATATCTCCGACATGCTCACCACCCAGCGCCCACCCGCCAGCCCGCGAGACTACCTGCAAGGCTACCTGGAGTACGCCCGTGCCCTGTCGGCCGGTGAGTTCGCCAGCGGCCACAACCTGCTGGGGCGCCTGGTCACCGAGCGCCAGGATGCAAAGGTCCAGCACAACGCCCACAGCGACGGTTTCACCCAGGCGGTGGCGGCGTACATCCGCACCCTGGGCTGGAGCCCGGTCAGCGCCAACGAAGGGGATGCCTTCGGCCTGGACTTTGCCATCGAGCACCCCGATACCGGGCTCTACGCCCTGGGCATCGAATGCGATACCCCGCGCCACGGCCTCCTGGCCCGCGCTCGCTCCCGGGAAATCTGGCGCCCTTCGGTGCTGCGCCGGGCCATTCCCCACCTGCACCGGGTCTCGTCGCAGGCCTGGTACCACGACCCGCAAAGCGAGCGCGCTCGCCTGCAGGCCGCCATCGAGCAGGCCCTGCAGCCGCTGGCCGGTGCCGATTCGGTGACGCAGCCCCAAGCCCTGGCAGACACGGAGCAAACCCCATGAGCGGCCCGAAAGTGGTGCGTATCGTCACCCGTGAAGAAATCCTGGAGATCTGCGCCGGTCACCTGCGGCGCCTGGAACAGGCGATTGCCCGCTGGGAAGAACAGGCCCAGCGCCTGGGGCAACTGACCGAACAGGAGCGGGCCGCCACCCACGAGCGGTTCAAACAATTGCGCCAATTGATCGAGGCCGATCGCCTGCAGGACCTGCAACAGCAGGTACCGATCGAGATCGAGTTCCTCAAGGACGATCTGCAACAACGGGAAAACCGCGCGGTGCAGCAAGCCACGCAACAGCGCCAACTGGCCCGCCGCCAGCGGGAAAACGCCGCCACCCTGTTGGGCGCCCTGCAAGGCAAGCCGCTCGCAGCCCAATTGCTGGAGCCGTTGCGGGCGATTGCCGATGGGCAGCCGGTGCCGGCTGTGGAGTCGATCCTGGCCCAGGGTTTCGCCAGCCTGGGGGCGGCAGTCGAAGAACAGGGCCTGAGCGAGGCCCAGCAGCAACTGGCCCGGCGCCTGCAAGGCGAAACCCCAACCCAGACCCTGGCGCAGTGGCGCGCCGCCCATGAGCAAGCGGAACCCAGACTGGAACGCATCGAGCAGCACATTGCCCAGTTGCTGACCCTCGATGATCAGGCCAGCGCCGAACCCTACCTGGCCAAGTTGCGCCAGATAGATGCAGAAACCCGCGTGCAGCAGCGCAACCTGCTGCTGGACAGCCTGGTGCTGGAGCTGGCCCAGGCCACCCGCGACAGCCAGGAGCGCCGCGCGCGCCTGGCGCGCCTTGAGGAACTGGCCAGCGAAGTGGCGACCTTGTGCCCCGCAAGCGCCGAAAACGAGCTGGCCCAGGCCGGCCAATGCAGCCTGGCCCATATGGCGCCAGTGGATGGGCTGGTTGCCCGTTTCAGTGCGCTGATCGAAGCCGAGCTGCAACAACGCGCCGCCCTGGCCCGCCGCCAGGCGGTACTCGAAGGGTTGGCCAGCCTGGGCTACGAAGTTCGCGAGGGCATGGCCACCGCCTGGGCCCAGGACGGCAGGGTGGTGCTGCGCAAGGGCGCCACTCCGGGGTATGGCGTGGAGGTGGGCGGCAATGCCGATAACGGCCGGTTGCAGGTACGCGCGGTAGCCCTCAGCGCCCAGCGCGATACCCAGCGCGACAAAGACATCGAGACCATCTGGTGCGGTGAGTTCCAGCGACTGCAAGCCCTGCTGGCGGCCCGTGGTGACGACCTGAGCATCGAGAAAGCCCTGGCCGTAGGGGCGGTGCCGCTCAGGGAGGTGCTGCTGGACGACACCCGGCAGCAATACCGGGAGCAGGCGCAACAGCGCACCTGACCCGCCTCGCCCTGTGGGAGCCGGCTTGCCAGCGAAGGCGGTCTCGCGGGCCTCTTCGCTGGCAAGCCAGCTCCTACAATCCGCCTCCCCGTAGGAGCCGGCTTGCCGGCGAAGGCGATCTCGCGGGCCCGTTCGCTGGCAAGCCAGCTCCTACAAGGGGGCAGATGCTCAGAAGCCGGGGGCGATCTGGCCTTTGTAGCGGGTCAGGATGAACTGGCGCACGGCGTCGGAGTTCAGCGCCTTGGCCAGTTTCTGGATCCGCGGGTCGTTGATGTTGTCCGGGCGCGCCACCAGAAATTCGATGTACAGGTCCTTGCCCTTCTCCACGATCAAGGCGCTGTTGGTATCGATCCCGGCTTCCAGGGCGTAGTTGGCGAAGACAAACGCCAGGTCCACCTGGCTTACCGAGCGGGCCAGCAAGGCGCCTTCCAGTTCACGGATCTTCAGGTGCTTGGGGTTCTCGACAATGTCGCGCTGGGTGGCCAGGGTGTTGCTCGGGTCCTTGAGCTTGATCAGCCCCGCTTCATCCAGCAGCACCAGGGCCCGGCCGGTGTTCACCGGGTCGTTGGGAATCGACACGCTGGCCCCGTCCTTGAGCTCGGCGATGCTCTTGATCCTGGTGGAATAGGCGCCGAACGGTTCGATGTGCACCCCCACCACGGGCACCAGGTCGGTGTGCCGGGTCTTGTTGAAGTCATCGAGGAACGGCCGGTACTGGTAGTAGTTGGCGTCGAGGTTCTTCAGCGCCAGCTGCTGGTTGGGCTGGATGAAGTCGGTGAACACCTTGATCTGCAGGTCCACGCCTTCCTTGGCCAGTTGCGGTTTGACGAATTCGAGGATCTCGGCGTGGGGCACCGGGGTCGCGCCCACCAGCAGCTTTTCGTTGGCGTTGACGCTCAGGGACAGTACGGCGGCCAATACGGCCAGGGTCTTCTTCATGGGTTGCTCCTAAGGCAGAGGCAGGCAGCCGTCGTGGGGCGTACGTGGGGCCGTGTTTCGGGTTGGGTTCGAAGAAATCGCTTCAACGGCGGCTGTAGTGCGCCACCAGGCGGTCGCCGGTCATCTGCAGGGCCTGCACCAGCACCAGCAGCAGGACCACGGTGACCACCATCACATCGGTCTGGAAACGCTGGTAGCCGTAGCGGATCGCCAGGTCGCCCAGGCCGCCGCCACCGATCACCCCGGCCATGGCGGTGTAGTCCACCAGCACGATGGCGGTCACCGTGACCGCCGCCAGCAGACCGCCCCGGGCTTCGGGCAGCAAGGTGTGGCGAATGATCTGCCAGGTGCTGCCGCCCATGGCCTGGGTCGCTTCCACCACCCCGCGGTCCACTTCCCGCAGGGCGGTTTCCACCAGCCGGGCAAAGAACGGCGTGCAGCCCACCACCAGCGGCGGGATGGTGCCCGGCACGCCAAGCGAGGTGCCCACCAGCAAGGTGGTCAGGGGAATCAGCACGATCAGCAAGATGATGAAGGGCAAGGAGCGCAGCATGTTGACCAGCACCGACAGCACCCGATACAGGCCCACCGCTTCATGCAACTGGCGCTTGCCGGTGAGAAACAGCAGCACGCCCAGGGGCAGCCCCAGCAGCACGGTAAAACCCAGGGCCGCGCCGAGCATGCTCAGGGTATCGACGCAGGCCTGGGCGATATCGGCCCAGTAAATGTTCTTGAACAGTTCGGCCATGGTTCAGGACCAGTCATGGCGCGGTGGCTTGATGTCGTTGAGCAGCCAGTTGCCCACCACGTGGTATTTCCAGCGCACCGGGTCGTGCAGGGTATGCACCCGGGCGTTGCGCCAGTGGCGGTCGAAGTTGTGGCGCTTGAGGGTGGAACGGGTGCCCCCCAGTTCGAACAGTTTGTTGCTGGCCTCGATGGCGATTTCGGTGGTCAGCACCTTGGCCTTGGCCACCGCCAGGGAGGCCCGGGCCACATTGTCTTCATCGGGTACCGGGCGGGCCGCGTCCAGGGCCAGGCCGGCCCGTTCCAGCAGGGCCTCGGCGGCTTCCAGGCGAATGTCCAGGGCCCCCACCTGGATGATGGTCAGCGGGTCTTCACTGGCCTTCTCCACCCCGGCATCGATCCACGGCCGGGCATGCTCACGCACGAAGGCGATGGTGTCGCGCAGCGCCGCCCGGGCAATCCCGGCGTCAATGGCGGCCGTGGTCAGCTGGGCGAAGGGCCCGGCCAGGGTCGGGCTTTCGTAGGAACGGTAGGTGGGAAACAGGTTGAAGGCCGGCACCTTGAGGTCCTGGGCCAGTACGGTGCCACTGGAGGTGGTGCGCTGGCCGATGCTGTCCCAGTCGTCGATCACCGCTAGCCCCTCGCTGCCCCGGGGCACGAAGGCCAGCTGGCCCCTGCCCTGCTCGTCCAGCGCCAGCACTCCCAGCCAATGGGCATACAGCGAACCGGTGCAGTAGCCCTTGCGGCCATTGATCACATAACCGTCACCCGAGCGGCGGACAGTGGCCTGGATGTCCTGGACGTTCTTGCCGCCGGTTTCCGACAACGCATTGGCAAAGCGATGGCCTTGCAGGGCCAGGGCGAAAAAGTGCGCCTGTTGCTCCAGCGTGCCCTGCAGGCGGATGTCTTCCAGCAGGCAGTAGTGGTTCTGCGGGATCTGCCCCAGGGACGGGTCGGCAGCGGAAATGATCGCGATGACCTCGGCCAGCACCGCATAGGACACCTGGGCGCCGCCGAATTCGCGAGGCACGCTGATGCCCCACAAGCCACTGTTGGAGTACAGGTCGACCACCTGCGCCGGTACTTCCCGGGTACGGTCGCGCTCGGCGTCCTGCTCCAGCAGGATCGCGGCCACTTGCCGGGCCACGGCCAGGGCTTCGGCGCCATCGCGGATCACATGGGCAGCGGGAGTGTGCAGGGGATAAACGGCAGATTCAGGCAATGCAGGCATACGGCGCTCTCGGGCGAATGAAGGTGACTGCCGCTCATTGCAGCTTCTGTGCCTAAAGCCGGCCCCCATGAATTCAAGGACTTGGGTGGTTATTTCGCCCCGGCATGAGGCCCTCTGCCGGGCAGATTGCTGGAACGCTGTTGATGGGCCAACAGTAGGCCAGTGTTGCCTGGACGACACCTCGTCGGCCCGTGCCGGGCAGGCAAGGGCCCGGGTATAGAGTGAAGCCTGCTCCACGCGGCGTCAGCGTCGCCCCCAACAACAAGATCAAGGAGAAACCCTGATGAGCGTCAATCCCATTCCCGAAGGTTTCAGCGGCGTCACCCCCTACCTGGGCATCCAGCGCGCCGCCGAGGCCATCGAGTTCTACAAGAAGGCCTTCGACGCGGTGCAGATCATGCGCCTGGACATGCCCGACGGCAGGGTCGGCCATGCCGAACTGCGCATCGGCGGTTCGGCCATCATGCTCGGCAGCCCTTGCGAACAAACCCCGATGGGCAGCCCGGAAGCCCACAAGACGTCGGTCGGGCTGCACCTGTATGTGGAAGATGTCGACAGCCGCTTTGCCCAGGCGATCGCCGCGGGCGGCACCGAAGTGTCGGCGGTCAAGGACCAGTTCTACGGCGATCGCAGCGGCAGCCTGCGCGACCCTTTCGGGCATGTGTGGTTCCTCGCCAGCCGCAAGGAGGAATTGAGCGCCGAGGAAATCGGCCGAAGGGCCCGGGAAATGTTCCAGCAACAGGCCGGCTGAGCCTGCCCCTGTAGGAGCCGGCTTGCCGGCGAAGGCGTCTCGCGGACCCGTTCGCGGGCAAGCCCGCTCCTACGGGGCCATGGGCATTGACCAAACCAGTCAAGCAGCGGCTTTCACGAGGGTTTCGCAGCTTCGTAACATTTACTTTCATATCGCCTTTCGGGATTTACGATTCTCATTCGTCTTAATTAGATGCAGCAGGCCGCGTTGGCCCAGGCTATGCCCGGCGCTTTTTGTCCCGGGCCCGGTCCCGGGTTCCAGTGCCGCTCCATTCCTCGAATCAAGACGCCCATTCAATGTCGAAGAAGTCCCGTTCAAAAATCTGGTTTCTGGTGCACAGCTGGCTGGCCCTGCCCATCTGGTTCTTTGTGCTGATTGTCTGCGTCACCGGCACCCTGGCGGTGGTCAGCCAGGAGATCGTGTGGCTGGCCAACCCCGACGTGCGCGCCAGCAAGCCCAGCGATGATGCACAACCGCTGAATTACGACCAGATCGTCCAAGCCATCAAGCGTGCCGAACCCCAGACCCGGGTGGACACCATCGTCACCCCGGATGAAAGCCACTTCGCCCTGAGTGTCAGTGTCAGCTACCCGGACGGCCGCTCGCCGACGCTCTACGTCAACCCCTACACCGGGGTGATCCAGGGCACCAGCCCGCAGTTCGATTTCCAGGGCTTCACCCGCGCCCTGCACGGCTGGTGGCTGGTGCCCTTCACCAACGGCTACAGCTGGGGCTGGTACCTGGTGTCCTTGCTGGGCCTGCCCATGCTGGTGTCGCTGATCACCGGGCTGGTGGTCTACAAGAAGTTCTGGAAAGGCTTTCTCAAGCCAACCCTGCGCCTGCGCCATGGCGCACGGATCTTCTGGGGTGATTTCCATCGCCTGAGCGGCATCTGGTCAATCTGGTTCATCGCGGTGATCTCCATCACCGGCACCTGGTTCATGATCGAAGCGATTCTTTCGGACAACCACATCAGTATCTCCAGCGAACCCGTGGTCCCGGTGATCGCCCGCGAGCAAGTGCCGACCACGGGCGATGGCAGCCCGGCGCCGATGATCGGCCTGGACCAGGCCATCGGCATTGCCACACAGAAAATCCCCGGCTTCGACATCAGCTTCGTCAGCCTGCCGAGCAACGCCTACAGCCACCTGTATGTCGGCGGCCGCGGCTGGTATCCGCTGATGTACCAGACTGCCAACATCAACCCCTATACCGGCTCCCTGGACACCTCGCACCTGCTGGCGGACCGCAACACCCTGGAGTTCGTCACCGAATCCATGCGCCCGTTGCACACCGGTGATTTCGGCGGCCTCTGGATCAAGCTGATCTGGTTCTTCTTCGGCCTGGTGCTGAGCATGATGGTCCTCAGCGGCCTGCTGATCTGGACCAAGCGCACCGCCCTGGCCACCGCCAACGCCCTCAAGCGCGAAGAAAAGGCCGCCCGTGCGCGCCCCGCCAGCAAACCCGCCCAGGCACCCGCCCCGGCCATGCGCGCCGAAACCTCGGAGAGCACCCTGTGAGCCAGACCAGCACCGCCGCCGCGCCTTCGAACCTGAGCCGGCTCTGGCACAAGTGGCGCTTTCACCTGAACATCCTGCTGTTGCTGATTCCCCTGGGCTTCATGCCCAAATACTTCGCCGACGTTGCCCTGTTTCGCGGCGAAAGCGGCCTGGGTGAACGGGAGATCGGCGAAATCCAGGTCGGCCCCTGGAGCCTGCGCCTGGCGGAAATGCGCAACGAAGCGCCACGCAGCGATGGCCCCGCCGGTTACCTGAAAAGCTTCAACGCCGCCCTGTGCCAGGCCTGCATCGAGCCGGTCAAAGCCACCTACCTGCGCATCGGCAAGCCCCGCAGCCTGCGGGCCGCCGGGGTGATTTTCTTCGGCAGCCCGTACCGCATGGGCGCCAGCCTGCCCATCCCGGAAAAGACCAAGGCCGATTCCGAGCTGTGGATCACCATGGAAGGCTGGGACGGCAGCATGCACCAGGCATCCATTCCCCTGAGCCAGGCGTCACCCGCCACCGTGGCCTGGCTCGAAAAACAAGGAGGCAAACGATGAGTTGCGCAGTATCCCCTCGACGCCTTGGCGCCCTGGCCCTGTTGTTGCTAGGCGGCGCCTTCAGCCACAGCGCCCTGGCCCACAACCCGATGTGCGAGTGCAAGGCCATAGACGCCGAGCAGATCCGCTGCACCGGTGGTTTTTCCGATGGCAGCGGCGCCCCGGGGGTGACCCTGGACGTGATCGGCTACGACGAAACCATCCTGGTGCCGGGCAAGCTGGGGGCCGACTCGACCCTGACCTTCAAGAAACCTTCCAGCGAGTTCTACGTACTCTTCGATGCGGGCCCCGGCCACGTGGTCGAGATCGACCAAGCGGATATCGAGGCCCCATGACTCCTGCCACCACCCAGGTCGTGCGCCCCGCCGGCGCCGGCCATGAAACCCTCTATGTGCTGTTGCTGTGTGCACTGATTCTGAGTGTGGCTGCCACCGTGGTGCTGTGGCGCGGCGAAGAAACCGCGACCGGCAGTGTCGCCAGCCACCAGTTGGACGCGCGCCGCGACCTCAGCGCCGGCGAGCAGGGCATCTATGCCGACCTGCGGGTGACCCTCGACGAAATCCACCTGCTGCGCGCCGAAAGCCAGGACCTGCCGACCCCCGAGGAACTGGCCGGCGAAGGCTTCGCACCCTTCGCCCAGGACGCCAGCTCGGTGAGCCGCGGTGGCCATATCTGGACAGTGCAGAACCAGGCCTACCTGGGTCTGAGCCAGAACCTGCAAGTGGCCGGCTCCTTTCTGATGCGCATCGACGCCGAAGATGACACCCAGGTGGATATCTGGCTCAACCGCGCCCCTTCCGCCGCCCTGCCCGCTGACCTGGGCGACGAACCACTGGCCGCCGCCGGCTGGCAACAGGTGGTGGCGCAATTCGATGCCGGAGTGACCCGCCAGCATCGCCACTGATCATTCGCATTCACCCGAGAGAAGACCGCTTGCCCATGCCTATTTCATCTCAACGCCGCCCCTTTCTGCAGGTGCTGCTGGTCAGTCTGCTGGCCCTGATGCTCAGCCCCCTGGCCAGCGCCGACCCGGCCAAGCGCCTGCGCATCGGCATCACCCTGCACCCCTACTACAGCTACGTGGCCAATATCGTCGGTGACAAGGCCGAGGTGGTGCCGCTGATTCCCGCCGGCTTCAACCCCCACGCCTACGAACCCCGGGCCGAGGACATCAAGCGCATCGGCACCCTGGACGTGATAGTGCTCAACGGCGTGGGCCACGATGACTTCGCCGACCGCATGATCGCCGCCAGCGAGCGCCCGGACATCCCGGTGATCGAAGCCAACGAAAACGTGCCGCTGCTGGCCGCCACCGGGGTGGCCGCGCGAGGCGCCGGCAAAGTGGTCAACCCGCACACCTTCCTCTCCATCAGCGCCTCCATCGCCCAGGTCAACAACATCGCCCGGGAGCTGGGCAAGATGGACCCGGCCAACGCCAAGACCTACACCCAGAACGCCCGCGCCTACGGCAAGCGCCTGCGGCAGATGCGCGCCGACGCCCTGGCCAAGCTGACCCAGGCGCCCAATGCCGACCTGCGGGTGGCCACGGTGCATGCAGCCTACGACTACCTGTTGCGCGAGTTCGGCCTGCAAGTCACCGCGGTGGTGGAGCCGGCCCACGGCATCGAACCCAGCCCCAGCCAGTTGAAGAAGACCATCGACCAACTGCGCGAGCTGGACGTCAAGGTGATCTTCTCGGAGATGGACTTCCCCTCCACCTACGTCGACACCATCCAGCGTGAATCCGGGGTCAAGCTCTACCCGCTGTCACACATTTCCTACGGCGACTACAGCGCCGACAAGTACGAGAAGGAAATGAAGGGCAACCTCGACACCGTGGTCCGGGCCATCCAGGAGGCCGGGGCATGACCGCCATCGAGACCCTGCTGCGGGGCCCGGCCATCGAGTTCGACCAGGTCAGCCTGACCCTGGGCCGCACCACCATCCTCGACCGGGTGACCTTCCAGGTGCAGCCCGGCAGCGTGCACGCACTGGTGGGCCCCAACGGCGGCGGCAAGAGTTCGCTGATCAAGACCCTGCTGGGGCAGATGCCGCACCAGGGCCAATTGCGCCTGCAATGGCCGGATGCGCCCGGCACCATCGGCTACGTGCCCCAGGCCCTGGAGTTCGACCGTGGCCTACCGATGACCGTGGACGATTTCATGGCTGCCATGTGCCAGCGCCGCCCGGCCTTTCTCGGCCTCAGCCGGCATTACGCCCAGGCCATAGGCGAGGCCCTGGAACGGGTCGGCATGCAAGACAAGCGCAAACGGCGCATGGGCGCTCTGTCCGGCGGTGAACGCCAGCGGGTGCTGCTGGCCCAGGGCCTGATCCCGGCCCCGCAACTGCTGGTATTGGACGAACCGATGTCGGCCCTGGACGAGGCCGGGATCCAGGTCTTCGAACGACTGCTCCACGACTGGCGCCAGAGTGGCATCACCCTGCTGTGGATCGAGCACGACCTGGAAGCAGTGGGTCGCCTGGCGGACCGGGTCACCGGCCTCAACCGTCGGGTGCTGTTCGACGGCCCGGCGCAGCAGACCCTGACCCCGGAGCGCCTGCTCAGCCTGTTCTCCACCCATCCACGAGCCGCCGGGAGCGCCGCCTGATGACCTATGAAGCTTTTCGCCTGATGGTCCAGGGCTGGGCTTCGGCCGGCTACCTGCCCGAAGCCCTGGCCTACGGGTTCGTGGTCAACGCCCTGCTGGCCGGGCTGCTGATCGGCCCGGTGCTGGGCGGCCTGGGTACCCTGGTGGTGGTCAAGCGCTTCGCCTTCTTCTCCGAAGCCGTGGGCCACGCGGCGCTGACCGGGGTGGCCATCGGCATTCTCCTGGGCGAACCCTATACCGGCCCCTATGGCAGCCTGTTCGGCTACTGCCTGCTGTTCGGCATCCTGCTCAACTACCTGCGCAACCGCACCGGCCTGGCGCCGGACACCCTGATCGGCGTGTTCCTTTCGGTGTCCCTGGCCCTGGGCGCCAGCCTGCTGCTGATCCTCGCCGGCAAGATCAACGTGCACATCCTGGAAAACGTGCTGTTCGGCTCGGTGCTCACGGTCAACGGCAGCGACCTCTTGGTGCTGCTGATCGTCGGCGCCCTGGTGCTGGGCCTGAGCCTGCCGTTGTACAACCGCATCATGCTGGCCAGCTTCAACCCGCAGCTGGCGGCGGTACGCGGCGTAGCGGTGAAGGCCCTGGACTACCTGTTCGTGATCCTGGTGACCCTGATCACCGTGGCCGCGGTCAAAGTCATCGGCGCCATCCTGGTAGGCGCCCTGCTGGTGATTCCGGCCGCCGCGGCACGCCTGCTGAGCCAGTCGCTCAAGGGCTTCTTCTGGATCTCGGTGAGCATCGCCACCGTCAGCACCCTGTGCGGCATCCTGCTACCCATCGTCTTCGACCTGCCGGTGCCCTCCGGCGCCGCGATCATCCTGGTGGCCGGTGTCGCCTTCGCCCTGGCCGCCATCGCTCGCGGCACTGTCCCCAGCCTGAAAGGGAATATCGGATAAATGCACAGTTCATTGCCTCACCTGTCACTGCGTCGCCTGACCCTGGCCCTGGCCCTCGGCGGCCTGATCAGTACTCCGGCCCTGGCCGAGCGCGACCACTTCGAACCGATGCGCGTGGTCGCCAACCACGGCATGGGCAACACCGCGCTGCACAGCGCCACCTCAAGCAAATCACCGACGGTGCTGGCTTCCCTACCGGTAACTTTCGGCCTGGGGCAGATCCTGCTGCAGGGTACCGACATCAAGCTGGAACGGGCCGCCCCGGCCAACCTGCCGGGCTCGCGGCAGACTGCCTATTTCACCGGGCGTGGCGCTCCGGCCCTGGCCAAGCTGGCACTCAATGCCGACGCAGTGATCGGCCTGCGTTCGATCTGGCCGGACGACCCGCTGTACCCCAACGCCCGGCGCAGCAACATCCGCATCGTCGAGATCGACGCTGCACGCCCGGTGGACGGCGCCCTGCCCGGGGTGGCCCTGCAACCGGGCAAGAGCGACGGGCTCAACGCCCAGCCCTGGCTGTCCAGCAACAATCTGGGGCGCATGGCCGACGTGCTGGCGGCGGACCTCGCGCGACTGGCGCCCGAAGCCAAACCGCAGATCGAAAGCAACCTGGCGGGCCTCAAACAGCGCCTGCTGAAACTCAGCGCCGACAGCGAAGCGCGCCTGGCGGAGGCCGACAACCTCAGCGTGCTGAGCCTCTCCGAGCACTTCGGGTACCTGGTCAGTGGCCTGAACCTGGAACTGCTGGAAGTGGACGCCCGGGCGGACAACGAATGGACCCCCGAGGCCCTGAAAAAGCTGCAAGCCCGGCTCAAGGACAACGATGTGGCCCTGGTCCTGCACCACCGCCAGCCGTCCGATGCACTGAAAGCGGCCGTCAGCGCCGGCGGCAGCCAGCTACTGGTGCTGGAAACCGACAGCGCCGACCCGCTCGCCGAACTGGAAGGCAACCTGCAGAAAGTCACCCAGGCCCTGAGCCTGTAGCCGCTGCCGCAGGCTGCGAACGGCTGTGCAGGAGACGCTGCTCTTGAGATCGCTGAAGGTCCTGCGGACCTTGGCGCAGCTTCGCCATGGCTCAGCAGCGGCTACAGTCGGGGTCAGGGGGCCGGGGCCGATTACATATTCCCTCAAGATCGCGCGCATTTCCCGGTGCTAGTCTGCGCTTCGCCAAAAGCCCAGAGAAGAAGCCCGCGCCATGAGCGACTACGTAAAACTCAACAAGACCAACTGGGACGAACGCGCGCCCCTGCATGCCGCCTCGGCGGACTACGCGGTGCAGCGTTTTGTCGACGAAGCCGGCTATCTGTCCGACGTGGTGCAGTTCGACCGGCCCTTGCTGGGGAATATCCGAGGCCTGCGCGGGGTGCATCTGCAATGCCATATCGGCACCGACACCCTGTCCCTGGCCCGCCTCGGCGCGCAGATGAGCGGCGTGGATTTTTCCCCGGCGTCCCTGGCGGAAGCCCGGACCCTGGCCCGACGCTGCAATACGCCTATCGACTACCACGAGTCCGACGTGTTCCTGGCCGCCGAGGTACTGCCCCAAGGCAACTTCGATCTGGTCTACACCGGCATCGGTGCCCTGTGCTGGCTGCCGAGCATCGAGCGCTGGGCGCAGACCGTCGGCGCCCTGCTCAAGCCCGGTGGCCGGCTGTTCATCCGCGAAGGCCACCCGATGCTCTGGGCCATCAACGAAGATCACCACGACTCATTGCGGGTGGAACTGCCCTACTTCGAAACCCGCGAGCCTCTGGTCTGGGACGACGAAAACACCTACGTGGAAACCGACAGCCCCCTCAAGGCCACCATGACCCACGAATGGAACCACGGCCTGGGAGAGATCATCAGCGCCTTGCTGGCCCAGGGCCTGGACATCACGGGACTGGTGGAGCACCAGAGCATCCCCTGGGAAGCCCTGCCCGGGCAGATGGTGGTGGATGAACGCGGCGAATGGCGACTCAAGGAAGCGCCATGGCGCCTGCCACTGAGCTACACCTTGCAGGCCGTCAAGCGCGGGGGCTGATCGCCCGGCGTGAAAAACCGCCAAGCTCAAGAAGGCAGCGCCTCTGTAGCCGCTGCCGCAGGCTGCGAACGGCTCCGCAGGAGGCGCTGCTTTTGAGATCGCTGAAGGTCCTGCGGCCCTTTGCGCAGCCTCGCAGGCTCGGCAGCGGCTACAGGTCAGCCGGCGACGGCCTGCTGGTCCATCTTCTGGCGCAGGCTCAGGGGACGCATGTCGGTCCAGACTTCTTCGATGTAGGCCAGGCAGTCCTTCTTGAAACCGCTCTTGCCCACAGTGCGCCAGCCCTGGGGCACGGCCTTGTAGTCGGGCCAGATCGAGTATTGCTCTTCATGGTTGACCACCACCTGGAACAGGATGTCCTCACGGTCGAATACTGAAGTCATTGCTTGTCTCCATCACTGATAAGGTTCGCCGCGCTCAGCGCACGGCGGTTGTGTAGAAGGAACGAAACGGCGGGGCAAAAAATTAGAGGCTGGCCACTGCCGCCGCTACGGCTTTGCTGAAGATCTGGGCCACCTGGTCGATCTGCGCTGCGGTGATTACCAGCGGCGGCAGGAAACGCACCACGGCGCCGTGGCGCCCGCCCAGCTCCAGGATCAGCCCGCGCTTGAGGCATTCGCGCTGCACCAGCGGTGCCAGGCGCGCATGCTGGGGTGGATGGCCCTGGGCATCCGGCACGCCGGCCGGGTCCACCAGCTCCACCCCGAGCATCAGGCCACGACCACGGATATCCCCCAGTTGCGGGAAGTCGCGCTGCAGGATCAGCAGGTGCTCGCGCAAGCGCTCGCCCATGGCCGCCGCGTGCTCGGGCACCCGGTGTTCCTTGAGGTAGCGCATCACCGCGGAACCGGTGGCCATGGCCATCTGATTGCCGCGGAAGGTGCCGGCGTGGGCACCCGGCTGCCAGGTGTCGAGCCAGTCGCGATAGACCATCACCGCCAGCGGCAGGCTGCCGCCGATGGCCTTGGACATCACCACCACATCGGGAATGATCCCCGCGTGCTCAAAGGCGAACATCTTGCCGGTGCGACCGAAGCCGCTCTGGATTTCATCGACGATCAATGCCACCCCGGCCTTCTCGGTGATGCGGCGCACACCTTGCAGCCATTCCAGGTCGGCCGGGATCACCCCACCCTCGCCCTGCACCGCCTCGACAATCACTGCTGCTGGCAGGGCCACCCCGGCTTCCGGATCGGTGAGCAGGTTTTCCAGGTAATGCAGGTTGACCTTGACCCCTTCGGCGCCCCCCAGCCCGAACGGGCAGCGGTAGTCATAGGGGAACGGCAGGAACTGCACGCCGTTGTTCAGCAGCCCGGCCAGGGCGCGCTTGGGCCCCAGGCTGCCCATCAGGCTCAGCGCACCCTGGCTCATGCCGTGGTAACCGCCCTGGAACGACAGCACGGTGCTGCGCCCGGTAGCGGTGCGCGTAAGCTTCAGCGCGGCTTCCACGGCATCGGTGCCGGTGGGACCGCAGAACTGGATCTTGGCCTCCGCGGCCAGGGCCTCGGGCAACAGGCCGAACAGGTCCTGGACGAACTGATCCTTGACCGGGGTGGTCAGGTCCAGGGTCAACAGCGGCAACTCATCGGCCAGCACCTGCTGGATCGCGGCGATCACCACCGGGTGATTGTGGCCCAGGGCCAAAGTCCCGGCACCGGCCAGGCAATCGATGAAACGCCGGCCCTCGACGTCTTCGACGTGAATGCCGCTGGCCCGCTTCAGGGCCAGGGGAATGCGCCGTGGATAACTGCGGGCATTGGATTCCTGGCGGCTCTGGCGGGCCAGCAGGGGCGACTCGTCGAACTGGTAAAGCGTCTCTTGCGGGGCGGCGCCAAGGCCCACCGGCGAATCTTCCATCAGGCTGGTAACGGCTGACATGTCTCGAACCCTCACGCTGCAATTTGAGCAAAACGGCCACCGGCCGGATGCGCAGCCCAAGCGCGGGCGCGCACTGACAGGTTTTCCTGTTCTAAAAACGCTTCAGCGCGGTGGGGATTTACACCCCGGGGCGAGGAAATTGCACATGCCGCCCCGTAGGAGCCAGCTTGCTGGCGAAGGCGGTCTCAAGGGCCCCTTCGCTGGCAAGCCAGCTCCTACAGTGGACGGTGATGGGTCAGGCGCGGTGGGCAGGCAGGGTCAGCTCGACTCGCAGGCCATCGGGGCGGCTATCGAAATTCAGCTCGCAACCGCAACGCTGGACGATGGCCTGGACAATCGCCAGGCCCAGGCCACAGCCACTGCTCTGGCTGTCGCGCCAGAAGCGCTGGGTCAGGTGCTGCAAGTCTTGCGCGGGAATGCCCGAACCATGGTCGCGGACCTGGAAACGCACCCGGGCGCCGACTGTCTCCAGGTTCAGCTCCACCGGGCATTCTTCAGGGGTGTGGCGCAGTGCGTTGTCCAGCAAGTTGCGCAAGGCAGCGATGGCCAGGGTCGAGGGCATTTCCACCGCAGCCTCGCCGGCCTTGCCGTGCATATGCAGCTTGACCCGGGCCCGAGCGCCCACGGCGGCGTCCTGGATCGCCAGGCGCGCCACCTGTTCGGCAGTGCAGTGCACGCCGTCGTCGAACGACAGGCTGCCCTCGACCCGGGCCAGCAACAGCAACTGCTCCAGGGTCCGGTGCATGCGGTCGGCGCCCTCCTCGGCCCGGGCCAGGGACTGATCCCGGGCCGCACCTTCGGTCATGCGCGCCACTTGCAGGTGGGTCTTGATCGCGGTCAGCGGGCTGCGCAATTCGTGGGCGGCGTCACCGGTCAGGCGCCGTTCGCGCTCGATGGTCTTGGCAATGCGCTGGAACAGCTGGTTCTGGGTTTCCAGCAGCGGCCGCAGCTCGCTGGGCATGGGCTGGATCTGCAACGGTTCCAGGGAGTCGGCGCTGCGGCGCATCAGCGCGTCACGAATCCGGTTCAGCGGGGCCAGGCTCTGGCCGATGCCCAGCCACAGCAGCCACAGGCAGCCGAGCAAGGCCACGCCCACCGGCACCGAAGCCGCCAGCAGCACCGACATGTTCAGGGCTTCGCGCTCGACCTGGCGATCCGCGGTGGTGATGCGCATGTCGCCGCGCACCAGGGTGAAGGTGCGCCAGGGCGCGCCGTCGATCATCTGGTCGTGAAAGCCCAGCTTCTCGGCTTCCAGCGGGTGCTCCGGAGTGCTATGGCTGCGGGCCAGGATCTGCCCGCGCAGGGAACTGACCTGGCAGGCCATGCCGCCGGGGATGGTCAGGGCCGCGCTGTTGATCTGGTTGCTCGGGCCATGGGACGGCAGCGCCGGCATCTGCTCCAGCAGCCCGGCGACCATGCGCGCCGAAGCGACCAGGCGCTGGTCCAGGGAAAACATCATCTGGTTGCGCAGGTCACTGAGCATCCAGGCCGCGGCCAGGGCCCAGATCAGGATGAAGGCAGCGCCCAGGGTCATGCTCAGGCGCAGGCGCAGGCTTCTCACTTAGCGGTTCTCCTCACCGTCGGCCGGGCCCAGGCGATAGCCGAGGCCGCGCACGGTTTCGACGATGCCGTTGCCGAGTTTGCGCCGCAGGTGGTGGATGTGCACATTCAGCGCGTTGCTCTCCAGCTCATCGTTGAAACCGTAGACGCTGTCCTTGAGTTGCTCGCTGGACAGCACCCGGCCACGGTTGTGCAGCAGCGCCTGGAGCAGGGATTGCTCGCGCCGCGAGAGGTCCACCGGTTGGCCGCCGAGCAGGGTTTCCCGGGTGCTCGGGTCATAGGTCAGGCGCCCGTGCTCGATCAGGTTGACGCTGCGCCCCGCCACCCGGCGCAGCAGGGTGTGCAGGCGCGCCGCCAGTTCCCGCAGGTCGAAGGGCTTGAGCAGGTAATCGTCGGCACCGGCCTGCAAGCCATCGACCCGGTCGGTCACCGAGTCGCGGGCGGTGAGGATCAGCACCGGAATCTCCAGGCCCTGCTGGCGCTGCTGCTTGAGCAGCTTCAAACCGTCTTCATCCGGCAGGCCAAGATCCAGTACCATCACGTCGAAATCGGCCACGCCGAGCATGGCCCGCGCTGCCGAAGCGGTGGCCACATGCTCGACCGTCAGGCCCTGGGCCGTGAGGCCGGCGACTATCCCGCTGGCAATCAGCTCATCATCTTCACAGACAAGTACGTGCATGGTCGGTCCTGTACAAAGGCGTTGATTAAGCGGGCTGCGGATTAAGCGGACATTATGCCCGCCGTTTCCTGGCCACAAGCCAAGTATGGTTAATCATCGGTTAATCAGGACCGGCCATTGTGCTCGCAACTTGCACCGGTTTAAGGCTTGGCCATGCGTCGATTGTTTCTCCTGTTGTTCATGCTCTTCACCACACTGGCGCACGCCGGCAACAACCCGTTCGAGGTCAAGCCCGACTTCCTGCCGGTGGGCAAGGCCTTCGTCTTCACCTCCGAGCGCCTGCCTTCAGGGGAAACCCAGCTGTTCTGGCAGATCGCCGACGGCTACTACCTGTATCAGAAGCGCCTGAAATTCGACGGCGTGGCGCCAGAGCTGCAACCCACCCTGCCGGCCGGTGAAGACCACAGCGACGAATTCTTCGGCCAGCAGACGGTGTATCGCCAGGGCCTGGAAGTGAAGCTGCCGGCCGCCGCCAGCGGCAAGGTCAAGCTGGGCTGGCAAGGCTGCGCCGACGCCGGCCTGTGCTACCCGCCGCAAACCCTGGAAGTGGACCTGGGCGGTGCGCCGGCAGTGGCCGCCAGCAACGTCGCGACCACCAGCAATGGCTCGGCCCAGGACCAGTTGCTGGCCAATGACCTGCAACACAAATCCTGGGGCCTGGGCCTGCTGGCCTTCTTCGGTTTCGGCCTGCTGCTGGCCTTCGCCCCCTGCTCGCTGCCGATGCTGCCGATTCTGGCCGGCATGGTGGTGGGCAGCGGCGCCAGCCCGCGCCGGGGCCTGGCCCTGGCCTCTAGCTATGTGCTGTGCATGGCCCTGGTGTATGCCGGCATGGGGGTAATCGCCGCCCTTTTGGGCAGCAACCTGCAAGCCTGGCTGCAACAACCCTGGGTCCTGGGCAGCTTCGCCGCGCTGTTCGTGCTGCTGTCGCTGCCGATGTTCGGCTTCTTCGAGCTGCAGATGCCGGCCCTGCTGCGCGACCGCCTGGAAGGCGCCAGCCGCCAGCGCCAGGGCGGCAGCCTGATTGGCTGCGGCATTCTCGGCGCGCTGTCGGCCCTGTTGGTGGGCCCGTGCATGACCGCGCCACTGGCCGGCGGCCTGCTGTACATCGCCCAGACCGGTAACGCGCTGTTTGGCGGCCTGGCCCTGTTCGCCCTGGGCCTGGGCATCGGCCTGCCGCTGTTGCTGCTGGTGACCCTGGGCAACCGCTTCCTGCCCAAGCCCGGCCCGTGGATGAACCTGCTCAAGGGTGTATTCGGCATCCTGTTCCTGGGCACCGCCATCTACATGCTGCGTCCGGTACTGAACCCCGGCCTGTGGATGGGGCTGTGGGGGGCCCTGGCCCTGGTGGTGGCCTACTGCGCCTGGCAGCAACGGGCGATTGCCGGCCGCTTGCTGCACCTGTTCGGTGCCGGCGCGCTGCTGTTCGCGGCCTGGGGCGGCATGCTGCTGGTGGGTGCCGCCGGTGGCGGCGACGACCTGTGGCGGCCGCTTAAGGTCTACAGCGGTGGCCCTGTGGCCAATAGCGTCACGGCCCATGATGCCTTCACCACGGTGAAGTCCCCCGCCGAGCTGCAAGGCGCCCTGGACAGCGCCCGGGCCCAGGGCCAGTGGGTGCTGCTGGACTACTACGCCGACTGGTGCGTGTCCTGCAAGATCATGGAGAAAACCGTGTTCGGCCAGCCTCAGGTGCTGGAGGCCCTGAAGGATGTGCGCCTGCTGCGCCTGGACGTGACCCTGGACAACGCCGACGGCCGCGAACTCCTGAGCCGCTACAAGGTGCCGGGGCCACCGAGCATGCTGTGGATCGGCCCGGACGGCAGTGAACGCCGCAGCCAGCGCATCACCGGCGAAGTGGATGCCAACGCCTTCCTGCAACGCTGGACCCAGACCCGGGAAGCCCGTTGATGCTGACCTTTACCATCGGCACCTTTGCCATCGCCCTCAACCACCTGCTGCTGATCAGTGCCCTGGCCCTGGCCACCCTGGTGGGCTGGCGCGTGGCCAAGCGCGGCGGTGACAACCCCGAATCCGTGCTGTTCAGCCTGTTCCTTTTGGGCATGCTCGCCGCCCGGGTCAGTTTCGTGCTCGCTTACTGGAAGCACTACCAGCACGACCTGTGGATGATCATCGACCTGCGCGACGGCGGCTTCCTGGCCTGGCCGGGGGTGATCGTCATGCTCCTGGCGGCCCTGGCCTGGGGCTGGAAACGCCCGGCGCTGCGCCGCCCATTGGGTGCCGGGGTGGCCAGCGGCCTGGCCTTCTGGCTGCTGGCGACCCTGGCCCTGACCCTCTACGACCAGGGCACGCGCCTGCCGGAAGTGGCCCTGCGCAACGCCGCCGGCGAAACCGTGCAACTCACCGACTACCAGGGTGGCCCGCTGGTGATCAACCTCTGGGCCACCTGGTGCCCACCGTGCCGGCGGGAGATGCCAGTGCTGGAGAGAGCCCAGCAGCAACGCCCGGACCTGACCTTCCTGTTCGTCAACCAGGCTGAAAGCATGCAAAGCGTCAGCACCTTCCTGGCCACCCAGGACCTGAACCTGAACAACGTGCTGTTCGACGGCAGTGGCCGCCTGGGCAAGGCCGTGGGCTCCATGGCCCTGCCGACTACGCTGTTTTATAGCGCCGATGGCCGCCTGCTGGGCAGCCACCTGGGGGAACTCTCGGAAGCCAGCCTGGCCCGGGCCCTGGAAAACTTCGACGGCGCCCACCCGACCTCGGTCGCCCCTTCAAGGAAACTGCCATGCCCTTCATCCGCCACTTGCTGAGCCTGTCTTTGGGCGCGGCGTTGCTCAACGCTCCGCTGCTACAGGCCGAGGAACTGCCTGCGCCCATCCGCAAGATCGAAGAAAAAGGTGCCAAGATCATCGGCAGCTTCGACGCCCCGGACGGCCTCAAGGGCTACGCCGCGCAGTACCAGAACCGCGGCATGACCCTGTACCTCACCCCTGACGGCAAGCACGTGCTGCTGGGCAACCTCTACGATGCCGACGGCAAGGACCTGAGCGCCGAACCGTTGCAGAAACTGGTCTACGCGCCCATGGCCAAGGAAGTCTGGGGCAACCTGGAAAAGAGCAACTGGATCGCCGACGGCAAGGCCGATGCACCACGCATCGTCTACCTGTTCAGCGACCCCAACTGCCCCTACTGCAACATGTTCTGGGAACAGGCGCGGCCCTGGGTCAAGGCTGGCAAAGTGCAGTTGCGGCATATCATGGTGGGCATCATCCGCGAAGACAGCCCGGGCAAATCTGCCGCCCTGCTGGCCGCCAAGGACCCGCAGCAGGCCCTGCAGGATCACGAAAAGGCCGGCAAGGGCAGCGCCCTGAAACCCCTGGCCAGCATTCCCGCAGCGGTGCAGGCCAAGCTCGACGCCAACATGAAACTGATGGAAGAGCTGGAGCTGTCGGCGACCCCGGCGATCTTCTACCTCGACGACAAGGGCGAGTTGCAACAGCAGCAAGGCGCCCCGGCCCCGGGCAAGCTGACGCAGATCCTCGGCCCCAAATAACCCCGCCCCTTCCCCGTAGGAGCCGGCTTGCCGGCGACGGCGTCCGTCAGGCTGGCGCCCGGCTTGCGGGCCTCTTCGCTGGCAAGCCAGCTCCTACAACGCGTATCCCCAAACCGTAGGAGCCGGCTTGCCGGCGAAAGCGTCCGTCAGGCGGGCACCTGGCTTGCGGGCCCCTTCGCTGGCAAGCCAGCTCCTACAACGCGCATCCCACCCGTAGGAGCCGGCTTGCCGGCGAAAGCGCCCTTCAGGCTAGCGCATGGCTCGCGGACCTCTTCGCTGGCAAGCCAGCTCCTACAACGCGCATCCCCACCCGTAGGAGCCGGCTTGCCGGCGAAAGCGTCCGTCAGGCGGGCGCCTGGCTTACGGGCCTCTTCGCTGGCAAGCCAGCTCCTACAACGGAAGAATCAGGCTTCAGCCGTTGCGCTGTAAAAACGCCAGCAAGGCCCGGGTCACGAACTCCGGGTTTTCCCGGCTGGATATATGCCCCGCGTCAGGAACCCACTGGTAAGGGCAGCCGATGCGCTCGGCCATCTCGAGGGTTTCCGCAGGTGGCCGCGGCTGGTCCTGGTTGCCACACAGCAGCAAGGTGTTCGGCCCATCCAGGTGCTGCAGCTGATCCAGCACATCCGCCCGGCTGAAAGTGATGCGCCCCATGGGAATCACGCTCTGGCGCAGGCGCTCGGCCGGCAGTGCCGCGAGGCTGGCACGAAAATCCTGGAACAGCGCCGAGTGCCGATCGATCCCCGGACGGAAGAAGATCGGCACCACGATATCCAGCAGCGCTTCGGCGATCAGGCCGCTGTCCTCGATCTGTTGGAACAGGGAAAAGTAATACTGCCGGGTCGGCTCAGGCTCGGCGCCCAGGTAAGTGTCCATCAGCACCAACCCGTCGATGCGCTGCGGCGCCGCTAGGGCCAGGCGCGCGCCCCACATGCCGCCCACCGACAAGCCCACCAGGGTCACCCGTTCGATCTGCAAATGATCGAGCAAGGCCAGCATCTGCCGCGCCACATCGTCCAGCGACGCGGTGCCTGCCGGCAACGGCCCGGACTGGCCGTGGCCCCACAGGTCCACCGCGATCACCCGGTACTGCGCCGACAACGCCTCGATCTGCGGTGCCCACATGCTCGTGTCCCACAAATAACTGCCGGCCAGGAACACCACCGGCCCCTGGCCCTGGTCAAGGTAGTGCAACGGTTGTCCATCGATGGTGGCGAACGGCATGGGCTAGCTCCTGCAAGGAAATGACGAAAAAGGTCCGACAGACTGTGCCGTGAAAAAAGCCCAGTCAATCGGACCCGTCCGACAAAACGTATCAGGAGATGCCCGGATTCAAGGCCCGCGCTGACCGTCGAGCAAGGCCTCCACCACGGTGCGGGCCATCTCCACCGAATGCACCATGGACCAGATCAGCCCGCGCTCCAGGCCGCTGCCCTGTTGGGTGATTTCATCGCACGCCTCCTCGGCACATTTGAGCAGCAGCGCCACATGTACCAGGGCCTCTTCGGCGCTGACGCCTTCGCGCACGCTGAACAGCGAGTCGGGGGAAACGGGTGTGGCTTGGGTCGTGAGCTGGAACAGCGCGGGGTCCAGCGGTTGCTGAGCCAGGGCCACGCGCAGGGTGGCGTTGGCGACCTTGAGGGCGGGATCGCGATAGGACGAGGGGGGATCGGGGACGAGCTTTTTCATGGTGTAACTCCGATATGAACTCAAAGGAGCCGTCACCGTTCGCTTGCACACGAATAGGGTGGCAGCCGTACGCAGGTGTGCAAGACCGGGCATATCGGAACCCGGCAGACTCGAAAGTCTCCCACGCACGGCTGCCATAACGCAGAAACAACGGGCAAAAAACCCCGAACTGCTTTTGACAACGATGCGCCGACATGACCGGACTTGCACATCCGAGCCATCGATTGGGCGATGGCTCCGGAACCCTAGCCCGCCGACCCGACGCATTCAAGCGGCCCGCAGTTTCTCGGAAATGCCTTACAAAAGAAAGCGACTAAACGCCATCCCAGCGACCTTTCAACCGGCTTGCCGGCGAAGGCGTCCGTCAGTTTGGCGCATGGCTTGTGGGCCTCTTCGCTGGCAAGCCAGCTCCTACAACACGTATCCCCACCCATCACACGTATCTACACCCGTAGGAGCCGGCTTGCCGGCGAAGGCGTCCTTCAGGCTGGCGTATGGCTTACGGGCCTGTTCGCTGGCAAGCCAGCTCCTACAGAGGGCGCGTCCGCCTTAGGGCGGGGCGTCACCGATATTCTTCCGGCGCTTCGCGTTCGAGGATTTCTTCGAGATCGCTCAGGTCACCGCGTTCTTTGAGAATGCCGCTGACCTGGTCGATCCACACTTGCTCCGAGGCAATCCCCGCCCAGGACTGGCTGCCGAAGCCGTGATACGGCCGGTCATCGAAGGTGCTGATCAGCAACTGGTTGAAGCGCCCGGTGTCCAGTTTTTTGCGCTGGATTTGCACTTGCAGCGCCCCCAGCACCTTCTGCTGCTCTTGCGGGTTGGGGCGATAGCGGTAGAGCCGCGGCGAGCTGAGCACCAGAAACTCCGGCGGCAGGTTTTCATCGATGGCCGCCTGCAGGCGGTAATGGCCATCGAGAATCAGATAGCAGCTCAGACCGGTGACGTACCACACCAGGATCGGCGGCAAGCTGCCTTCGCGGGCTTTTTTGCGCCACCACTTCAAGCGCCCGGAATGCGGGTCCACGGCATGCAGGCCGACTACTGCGCCACCGTACTCCCCCAACCCGACCCAGCGCGCCGTACCGGCCTGTTGGTTGTCGAGGATGTTACGACCATAGATCGCCCACTGCGGCATATGGCTCAGGGCGTCTTCACCGCCCTTGAAGTACCAGGCTTCGGTGCCGCTGAGCAGCGGCCGCATCGGTTTCTGCGATGCCGGGCGCAGGGCCCGCACCAGCCAGTAGCCGGGGTAAAAGAAGTCCGGCTGGTGCTGCATCAATTGCTCGACGAAGAAGCGGCTCCAGGCCTTGAGGCGCAGCGCCGGGTCGAGGCGCGCCTGTTGTTCCACCTGAGGCGAGTCGATGGGGCCCACCAGGGTTTGCGGCAGTTGCTCCGGCAGGTGATTGCGCACCAGCCATACGCCATACAGGCAGCGGGACATGGTGCCCCAGAGCAGGGTCTGGTCGCCGAGCACCAACTGCATACGGCTGTTGTTGCCACTGAGCAGACACAGGTTGGGCTTGCCGCTGGCCGGGCGTTTGACGTCCACGCCGAGGCCGTTCCAGTGGCCGGCCAAATCCTCGATATCACGCCAGAAAATCTGTTCCACGATTGTCCCTAATCCTTGATCAATGACCGGCCCTGCGGCGGGCAGGCGCGACTATAGCAGAGGGCTGGAGGGCCCATTCGCCTGTAGGAGCTGGCTTGCCAGCGAAGGCGGCCAGCGCCTTACCCATGGCGGCCAATGACCGCGTCTACTTCGTCTGCCAACCCTTGCCCGCCCAGGCACTGACGCACCTCGTCGCACCACTGCGACTCCGGCTCATTGCCGGCCCAGGCCGGGGTAGCGCTGCGGTACTGCGGCCGGTCATCGAACGCCTGGATCAGCACCCGGTTGAGGTTCTCGGTGCTCAGGGCCGGGTTGCGCGGCACCGCGTCGCCGCGCTTGCGCAGTGAATCCATGACCCGTTGCTGATGCTCCAGGCTCGGTGCGAAGCCGCGCTCGCGGGTGGCGCTAAGGACGATGAATGATGGCGCGAGGTTTTCCGCGATGGCCGCCTGCAAACGGTAATGGCCGTCGATCACCACGTAGGACGCCAACCCGCCGACGTACCACAGCAGGATCGGCGGCAGGCTGCCTTCGCGGGCCTTCTTGCGCCACCACTTCAGGCGCCCGGCCTCGGGGTCGACACGGTGCAGGCCGATGAGCTTGCCGCCGCCATGCCACCAGTCGATCCACTCCAGGGTCTGGGGTTGCAGGTTGTCGAGAAAATCCTCGCCGTACAGGTGCCAGTTGGGCACATGGGTCAAAGGGTCGATCACCGAGGTGAAGCGCCAGTGGTCCAGGCCGCTCGCGGTGCTGGAGGGCTCCGGCAGCAGGCCCTGGGCCAGCCAGAAACCGGGGGTGAGGAAGTGCCGGGCGCTTTCACTGAGACGGCTGACGAAATAGCGGCTCCAGGCCTTGATCCGCAGCTCGGGCGCCAGGGCGGCGTGCTGCTCCACGGTGGGTGAGTCGATGGGTGCCAGCAACCGGCATTCGGCGCCGTCCGCCAGCGGGTTGCGCACCAGCCAGACGCCGCAGTGGTCACGGGCCAGGGTGGCCCAGAACAACGGCGTGTCGTGGTGCATCAGCTTGATCCGGGCATTGGCGCCGGTGCGCAGGTACAACGGCGGTCTGTTCGTGGGGCCCGGTTCGACCTCAACACCGAGGCCACTCCAGTTGCCCAGGGAATCTTCGATGTCGCGCCAGTAGAGCTGTTCTGCCATGATTCCGGTCCTTGAATGAAAACGCCCGGCGCAGGTGCTTGGACCTGGGCCGGGCGCGATCATAGCAGAGGACCTGCGGGCCTCTTCGCCCGTAGGAGCTGGCTTGCCAGCGAAGGCGTCGACCAGGACGATGCAAGGCTTGCGGGCCTCTTCGCCGGCAAGCCGGCTCCTACGCCAAATGTCGGTCCTCCTGCTGCGCGAACAACGCCCCACCGCTCATCCGTCGATCACAGCCCCTCCAGCTCGGCCATCAGATCACTCAGCCGGTCGACCTTCTCCTCGCTGATCTCACTCCCGGCCAAACCGTCGATGTACGCGGCCAGCTCCTGCACCGTGCTGCATTCGAACATGGCTCGCAGCGGCACGTTGCGTTGCAGGGTCTTCTGTACCCGTGAAGCGATCTGGGTCGCCAGCAGGGAATGCCCGCCCAACTCGAAGAAGTTGTCGCGTACCCCCACCCGTTCGACCTTGAGCACCTCGGCCCAGATGTCCGCCAGGGTTTGCTCCAGTTCATTGCCCGGCGCTTGATAGTCCTGGCTCTGCAGCTGGCCGATTTCCAGGGCCGGAAGGGCCTTGCGATCGAGCTTGCCGTTGGCGTTGAGCGGCAGGCGCTCCAGCCACAGCCAGTGCAGCGGCACCATGTATTCCGGCAGTTCGGCACGCAGCCGCGGTTTGATCCGCTCCAGGCGTTCGCTCGGGCTCAGGCTTGAGTCACCGGCGACCAGATACCCCACCAGATGCTTGCCGTTGACCCCTTCCTGCACCCCCACGGCGGCATCGCGCAATTCCGGCTGTTCATGCAGGCGCGCTTCGATCTCGCCCAGTTCGATGCGATAGCCACGGATCTTCACCTGATGGTCGATCCGGCCGACGTATTCCAATACGCCGTCGCTGCGCCGGCGCGCCAGGTCGCCGGTGCGGTACAGGCGTTCGCCCGCAGCACCGAACGGATGGGGCACGAAGGCCAGCGCGGTACGCAACGGGTCGCTGACGTAGCCACGGCCAACACCGGTGCCGGCCACGCACAACTCGCCGACGGCGCCCAGGGGAACCAGCTCCTGGGCTTCGTCCATCAGGTACAGCCGGTTGTTGTCGGTGGGCGTACCGATGGGCAGGTAGGCGCCCCGGGTCGAAGCCATATCGACACGGAAGAAGGCCACGTCATCGGAGCACTCCGCCGGGCCGTAGGCGTTGACCAGGCCGATCTGTGGATAACGCAGCAGCCACTGGTGCGCCAGCTCGGGCGGCATGGCCTCGCCGGTGGGCAGCATCCAGCGCAGGCCATCGAGGGCGATGGCGTCCTGGGCGAGCATGCCCTGGATCAGCGACGGCACGCTCTCCAGCACCGTGATGCCCTGCTCCTGGACGTGAGCCAACAGGCCCTGGGGATCGTGGGCGATGGTGTTGGGCACGATGTCCACCCGAGCGCCGAACAGCGGTGCGGCAAGGAACTGCCAGACCGAAATGTCGAAGCTCTGGGACGCGGTCTGGGCGATCACGTCGGCCTCACTCAGTTGCAGGTACGGCACCTTGCTCAACTGGTTGTTGAGCATGCCGCGCTGCTCCACCATCACGCCCTTGGGCAGGCCGGTGGAACCGGAGGTGTAGATCACGTAGGCCAGGTTGTCCGGCGCGCTGTAGCGGCCCGGGTTGTGCTCGGCATGCCCGGCGGCTTGCAGCTCTTCCCAGACCAGCAGCCGCGGACGCCCGGCACAGCCGAACTCGTCCAGCAGGGCCTGGGCCTGTTCGCGGCAGGCCGCGCTGCACACCAGGATCGGCGTGCGGCTGAGCTCGATGATACGGCCCAGGCGCTGGCCCGGCAGGCCCGGGTCCAGGGGCAGGTAGCCGGCCCCGGCCTTGAAGCTGCCGATGATCATGCCCAAGAGTTCCAGGCCGCGCTCGGCCAGCAGGGCCACCGGCTGATCAAAGCCTACGCCGTTGGCAACCAGGGCGTGGCCCAGGCGGTTGCTGCAGCAGTTCAACTCGGCATAGCTGTAGCGCCGGTCCAGGCAACTGGCGGCGATGCGTTGCGAATGGGCCGCCACCTGGGCCTCGAACAGTTCCACGTAGCTGCGCTCCAGCGGGTACTCATGCTCGCTCTGGTTGCAGCCGGCCAGCAGGAAGTCCTGCTCCTCTTCACCCAGCAGCGGCAGTTCGGCCATGTCGCCATGAAAGCCCTGCATCAGCGCCAGCAGCAGGCGCTTGAACTCGCCGAGCATGCGCTCGATGGTCGCCTGCTCGAAGTAGCGCTGGTCGTAGGACAGGTGCAGGCCCAGGTCATCCCCCGGGTAGCACACCGCGGTGATCGGGAAGTTGGTGTGGGTACGGCCGGAATCCGAACTGGCGTTCAGGCTCTGGGCACGGTCCAGCACCGAGACTTCCACCGGCGCGTTCTCGAACACGAACAGGCTGTCGAACAGCGGCTGGCCCTTGGGCAGTTCGCTGGTTTCCTGGATCGCCACCAGCGGCAGGTACTCGTATTCGCGCAGCTGCATGTTGCTGTCGAGCAAGCCGCTGAGCCACTGGCGCACACTGCAGCGCTCACCGTCCTGGGGCAGCTTGACCCGCAGGGCGATGCTGTTGATGAACAGGCCGACGGTGCGTTGCATCTCCGGCATTTCCACCGGGCGCCCGGCCACGGTAACGCCGAACAGTACGTCGCGATCGCCGCTCATGCGCCGCAGCACCAGGGCCCAGGCCGCCTGGGCGAAGGTGTTGACGGTCAGCTGGTGCTGCTGCGCCAGTTCCCGCAGTTGCGCGCCGTCCCGGGCATCGAGGCGGGTGTAACAGTCGCCGACGATCATGCCGCCGCTGTCACCGGCGTGTTCACGCAGGAACGGCCGGTCGCTGGGGATCGGCGTGGTGCGTTCAAAGCCCTCAAGGTTCTGCCGCCACCACTGCCGCGCCTCGGACAGGCTCTGGTGTTGCAGCCAGCCGATGTAGTCGCGGTAACGCGGTGGCACCGCCAGTTGCGCCTCGCGACCTTCACCGAGGGCGGTGTAGATCTCGAAGAAGTCGTTCATCAGCAGCGAGCGGCACCAGGCATCGATGAGGATGTGGTGGTTGCTCATCATGAACCAGTAACGGGCCGCACCAACGCGGATCAGCCGCAGGTGGAACGGCGCCTGGTTGAGCAGATCGAAACCGGCCTCACGCTCCTGTTTGTGCAGGGCTTGCAGCTTGGCTTCCTGCTCGGCCTCGGGCACCGCGCTCCAGTCGAGAAACTCGATCGGGGTGCGGCCCGGCTTGTGGATAACTTGCAGCATGTCTTCGCCGACGTTCCAGCAAAAAGACGCGCGCAAGGCTTCGTGGCGCGCCACCACCGCCTGCCAGGCCTGGGCGAAACGCTCCGGGTCCAGTTCGCTGTTGATGCGGTAGCGGTCCTGCATGTAATACAGGCCGGTGCCCGGCTCCAGCAGGGTGTGCAACAGCATGCCCTCCTGCATCGGGGTCAGCGGGTAGACGTCTTCGATCTGCGCCGCCGGTACCGGCAGGCCATCGAGCTGGGCCTGGGTCAGGCGCGCCAGGGGGAAGTCGGACGGCGTCAGGCCACCGGCATCGTCCTTCAGGCAATGGCCGATCAGGCTGTGCAGCTCGCCCAGGTAGGCGCCCGCCAGCTCGCTGATCAGCTCGGCGTCGAAACGTTCGCTGCTGTAGGTCCAGCGCAGCACCAGCTCGCCGCCATACACCTGGCTGTCGATGCTCAGTTCGTTGGGCAACGGTGCTTCCGGTGCATGGGCCGGGCCGACGGATTCATCCAACGGGCGCAACAGTGCATCGGTACCGAAACTCTGGTCGAACTGCCCCAGGTAGTTGAAGGTCACCGGCGCCAGCGGCAGCGCCGCCAGGGCCTCGCGGCAGCTTTCATCCGCCAGGTAGCGCAGCACGCCGTAACCCAGGCCCTTGTGCGGCACGGCCCGCAGTTGTTCCTTGATGGCCTTGATCGAGGCGCCCTGCCCGGCCGCTTCTTCCACCTGCAACGGCGTCAGGCGCAGCGGATAGGCGCTGGTGAACCAACCCACGGTGCGAGTCAGGTCGATCTCGTCAAACAGCGCCTCGCGGCCGTGGCCTTCCAGTTGCACCAGGGCCGAAGGCTGCCCGCTCCAGCGACACAGCACCCGGGCCAGGGCGGTCAGCAGCAGGTCGTTGACCTGGGTGCGGTAGGCCGCTGGAGCCTGTTGCAGCAACTGACGGGTGCGCTCGGCATCCAGGGTCACGCTGTGGCTTTGAGCCTGTTGATGCTGCTGGCTGCCAGTGGCCTTGAGCCCCGGCAGTTGCGCGGCCGGGCCGGCCAATTGCTGCTGCCACCAGCCGAGCTCTTCACGCAGGGACTCGCTGCCGGCATAGGCTTGCAGGCGGCTCGACCAGTCCCGCAGGGCACTGGTCTTGGCCGGCAGCTTCAGGGCCTGCCCGGCTTGCAACTGACGATAGGCGTTTTGCAGATCTTCCAGCAGCACGCGCCAGGACACACCGTCCACCACCAGGTGGTGGATGGCCAGCAACAGGCGTTGCTCGCCTTCAGGGCCGTCCACCAGCACCGCCCGCAGCAGCGGCCCGTGTTCCAGGTCGAGGCTGCGCTGGGCATCGGCGAACAGTGCCTCGCAGGTGGCCATGGACGGCACCCGCACCTGCCACAATAAGGGAGCATCGGACAACGGCAGGTACTCGGCGCGCCACTGCCCGCCTGCCTGCCCGCCTGCCTGAGAGAAACGCAGGCGCAGGGCGTCGTGTTGCTCCAGCACCGCCAGCAGCGCTTGCTCCAGCAACGACGCATCCAGGGTGCCCAGCGGTTCCAGCAACAAGGCCTGGTTCCAGTGCTGCGGCTGGGGAATGCGGCTGTCGAAGAACCAGTGCTGGATCGGCGTCAGTGGCGCTTCGCCACTGAGCTGACCCTGCTCGGCGCTAACGCGCTGAGTGTGGCTGGCAACCCGCGCCAGGGTTTGCACCGTCTGGTGCTGGAACAGGTCCCGCGGGGTGAAGTGAATCCCCAACTGGCGGGCACGGCTGACCACCTGGATCGACAGGATCGAGTCGCCCCCCAGTTCGAAGAAGTTGTCGTTGAGGCCCACTTGCTGCACGTTCAGCACTTCGCCCCAGACCCCGGCCAGGGTCTGTTCCAGCTCATTGCTCGGCGCCACGTACTGCTGGCGATTGAGCTCCGGATCGGGCATCGGCAGGGCTCGGCGATCGAGCTTGCCGTTGGCGGTCAACGGCATGCTGGCCAGGAGGATCAGGTGGGTCGGCACCATGTAGTCCGGCAACTGGGTTTTCAGTTGCTGCTTGAGGGCTTCACGCAGGTTGGCCTGCTGCACCTCGTTGCGCTCGGCCACCTCGGTCACCAGGTAACCAGCCAGCTGCTTGCCGGCCGGGGTGTCGAGAGCCAGCACCACCGTTTCACGCACGGCCGGATGATCCAGCAGACGGGTTTCGATCTCCCCCAGTTCAATGCGGAAACCGCGAATCTTCACCTGATGGTCCACCCGGCCGATGTATTCCACCTGGCCGTCGGCGCACTGGCGCACCAGGTCCCCGGTGCGGTACAGGCGCCCGCCATCGGTGGCGAACGGATCGGCGACAAAACGCTCGGCACTCATCCCCGGACGACGGTGATAACCCTGGGCCAGACCGGCGCCGCCGACATACAGCTCACCGGTCGCCCCTTGGGGCACCAGCGCCAGATCGGCATCGAGGATATAGGCCACCCGGGCCCCGACGATGCTGCCGATGGGTACGCTGGCCACGCCTTCGGCCAACTGCTGCGGCGCCAGGCTGGCTAGGGGCATGACCACGGTTTCGGTGGGGCCGTAGGCGTTGAAGAACAGGTTCGGCTGGAAGGCCGCACGGATGCGCTGCAGGTGTTCGCCGGTCAGGGCCTCGCCGCCGGTGATGCACATGCGCACCGGCAGGGTCTGCTGCTGGGTCGCCAGATGCTGGGCCAACTGGCTGCCGTAGCTGGGGGTGAAACCGAGGATGCTGATGCGGTGCTGACGGATCAGTTGGCAGATCTCTTCGGCGTCCCACTGGCCCTGGGCCCGCAGTACCACCTGGGCGCCGCTGAGCAGCGGCACCAGCAAGCGCTCGGTGGCGGCGTCGAAGTTGATGGAATAGAAGTGCAGCTCGCAGTCGTCCGGGCGCATGCCGAAGCGGCGGATCACCGCCTGGCAGTGCATGGCGATTTCCCCGTGGGACACCACCACGCCCTTGGGCTGGCCGGTGGAACCGGAGGTGTAGATCAGATACGCCTGATGCTGGGGCAGGCTGATGAAGGGCAACTCGCTGGCCGGGTAGTCGGCCAGCAGCGCACCGTCCTCTTCCAGGCACCAGCGGCCGACTCCGGCCGGCAGCTCGCCCAGGGCGGCGAACATCCGCGCATCGCTGAGCAGCAGGCCGATGCCGCTGTCTTCGATCATGTAGTGCAGGCGGTCCAGGGGGTATTCCGGGTCCAGGGGCACGTAGGCGCCGCCGGCCTTGAGAATCGCCAGCAGGCCGACGACCATTTCCAGGGAACGCTCCAGGGCCAGGCCGACTCGCACCTGCGGGCCCACGCCACGCTCACGAAGCATCCAGGCCAGGCGGTTGGCGCGGCTGTCCAGCTCGCTGTAGCTCAGGGTCTGCCCGGCGAAGGTCAGGGCCGGGGCGTCCTTGCGGGCCAGGGCCTGTTCGCTGAACAGGTGGTGGATGCACTGGTCCAGACGTTGCTCGCCGGGCTCGACGCTCAAACTGTCCAGCAGGTGCTGCTGTTCATCGGCCTGCAGCAGGGGCAATTCGCACAGACGCCGTTGCGGGTCGTCGATCAGGGCCTGCAGCAGATTGCGCCAATGGCCGGCCATGCGCGCAATGCGCGGCTCGTCGAACAGGTCGGTGCTGTAGGTCAGGCAACAGCCCAGGCGCTGGTCCAGGTCGGTGACTTCCAGGTTGAGGTCGAACTTGGTGGCCCGGGCATCGTTGACCAGGTATTCCACGGTCATGCCCGCCAGTTGCCGGCTTTGCTGGAATTCCCAGCGCTGGACGTTGCACATCACCTGGAACAGCGGGTTGTAGGCGGTGCTGCGCGGCGGTTGCAAGGCTTCCACCAGATGATCGAACGGCAGGTCCTGGTGTGACTGGCCCTCGATCACGGTGTGGCGTACCTGCTCCAGCAACTGGCCGACGCTCATCTGCCCGTCGAGCTGGCAACGCAGCACCTGGGTGTTGAGAAAGGCGCCAATCAGCCCTTCGCTTTCCGGGCGGATGCGGTTGGCCACCGGCGCGCCGATGCGCAGGTCGCTCTGGCCGCTGTAGCGATAGAGCAGCAGCGACAACGCGGCGGTCATGGTCATGAACAGGGTCAGGCCGTGCTCGGCATTGAAGGCGCGCACCCGGGCCGCCAGTTCGTCGCTCAAGTCGAAGCGGTACAGCTCGCCCTGGTGGCTTTGCACCGCGGGCCGTGGCCGGTCGCTGGGCAGCTCCAGCAAGGGGTGTTCGCGGCCCAGTTGCCCGGTCCAGTAGTCCAGCTGGCGCTGGCGCTCGCCGGATTCCAGCCACTGGCGCTGCCACACGCTGTAGTCCAGGTACTGCACCGGCAAGGGTTCCAGGGGCGATTCGCGGTCGTCGAGGAAGGCTTCGTACAGCGCGCCCAGCTCGCGGGCGAAGATGTCCATGGCCCAGCCTTCGGTGACGATGTGGTGCAGGGTCAGGACGAAGTAATGCTCCTGCTCGCCGGCCTTGACCAGGCAGGCGCGCAGCAAGGGGCCGGTCTCCAGGTCGAAGGGTTGATGCGCTTCGCTGTCCGCCAATTGTTGCAGGCGCTGCTGCCGGGCATCCGGGGCCAGGGCCGAGAAGTCCTTCCAGGCCATGCGCAGGCCGGTGTCGGCATGCACCTGCTGGTGGGCCACGCCATTGACGCTGGGGAAGGTGGTGCGCAGGGTTTCGTGACGCAGGATCAGCGCTTGCAGCGCGGCCTCGAAGCGGCCCACGTCGAGCACGCCAGACAGCCGCGCCATGCCACCGACGTTGTAGGCCGGGCTGTCGGGCTCCATCTGCCAGAGGAACCACATGCGCTGCTGGGAATAGGACAGCGGCACCGGCTGGCTGCGGTCTACCCGGGCAATCGGCGGTTGCTGGTTGCGCGCGCCGGACTCCTGGATCAGCAGCACCTGCTCGGCAAAGGCCCCCAGTTCGCTGGCTTCGAACAGCGCCCGCAGCGGCAGTTCGACGTCGCAGGCCTGGCGGGTGCGGGAAATGATCTGGGTCGCCAGCAGCGAATGCCCGCCCAGGGCGAAGAAGTCATCCTTGAGGCCGATCCGTGGCTGACCCAGCACTTCGCGCCAGATCTGGGCGATCTGCCGTTCCAGATCGGTGCTCGGTTCGACGTGCTCGCGCACCTGCCATTGCGGCTCCGGCAGGGCCCGGCGATCCAGCTTGCCGCTGGGGCTCAGGGGCATGGCGTCCAGGCGCAGCAGTTGCGCCGGCACCATGTACTCCGGCAGCTCGGCGGCCAGGGCGGTTGTCAGCCGAGCGCGTTGCTCGGTTTCATCTTCGTCGCTGGCCTGGGCGGTGTAGTAGCCGATCAACTGCGGGCCGGCGACGGTGTCCCGCACCAGCACCGCGGCCTGGGCCACGCCGTCCTGGGCCAGCAGCCGCGCTTCGATTTCCTGAGGCTCGACCCGAAAGCCCCGCAGCTTGACCTGCTGGTCGAGGCGGCCGAGGTATTCCAGCACGCCGTCGGCGCACCAGCGTACGCGGTCACCGGTGCGGTACAGGCGCGCGCCCTCCTCACTCAGGGGGTCGACCACAAAGCGTTCGGCGGTCAGCGCCGGGCGTCCCAGGTAACCCCGGGCCAGGCCCTGGCCGCTGATGCACAGCTCGCCGGGCACCCCGGCGGGCATCAGATTGAGCTCGGCATCCAGCACCCGGCACAGCACATTGCCCAGCGGCCGGCCAATGGGCGAGCGCTCGCCGTCATCCACCGAACACTGCCAATGGGTGACGTTGATCGCGGTTTCGGTGGGGCCGTAGCGGTTGTGCAGTTGCGCGTTGGGCAACTGCTGCAATAGGCGATTGCGCAGCTCGGCCGGCAGGGCTTCGCCACCGGAGAACACCCGGCGCAGGCTGTGGCATTCGGCGCTCAGCGGCTCATCGACGAACAACTGCAACAGCGGCGGCACGAAGTGCAGCGTGGTGACGCCGTACTCCTGCACCAGCTGGGCGATGCGATGGGGATCGCGGTGCTCGCCGGGGGCGGCGATCAGCAGGCGGCAGCCGGTGATCAACGGCCAGAAGCACTCCCACACCGACACGTCGAAGCTGATGGGGGCTTTTTGCATCAGCACATCGTCGGCTTGCAGCTGGTAGCTGTCCTGCATCCATTGCAGGCGCTCCATCAGCGCGCGATGGGTGTTGCCGACGCCCTTGGGCTGGCCGGTGGAACCGGAGGTGTAGATCACGTAGGCCAGGTGTTCGCCGTGCAGGTGCAGGCCCGGCGCGTGGCTCGGCCAGCTGTCGAGCTTGAGGCTGTCCATGGCGATGGCGCTGACACCCGGGGCTTCGGGCATCCGGCCCAGCAGATGGGTCTGGGTCAGCAGCAGTTGCACGCCGCTGTCGCCGAGCATGTAGGCCAGGCGTTCGGCGGGGTAGTCCGGGTCCAGGGGCACGTAGGCGCCACCGGCCTTGATGATTGCCAGAAGGCCGATCAGCAGTTGCGGCGAACGTTCGGCGGCGATGGCCACGCACACGTCCGGCCCGACGCCCTTGTCCCGCAGGTAGTGGGCCAGGCGGTTGGCCTGGGCGTGCAGTTCGGCAAAGCCCAGTTGCCCGCCGTCCCAGACCAGCGCGGTGCGTTCCGGGCTCTGGCGCAGTTGTTCGTGCAGGCGCTCCGGCAGCCACTGCTCGGCCGGCGCGCAGGGGGCCACGCTCCATTGCTGCAGTTGCGCCGCTTCGGCGTTGCCGAGCAACGGCAAGTCGCCCAGGGCGCAGTCCGGTTGCAGGCAGGCATGCTCCAGCAGGCTGATGAAATGCCCGGCCAGACGCTCGATGCTGGCCGCGTCGAACAGCTCGTCGGCGTAGTCGAAGGCCAGGCTCAGGCGGCCGTTGCGGTCCTCTTCGCTGTGCAGTTGCAGGTCGAACTTGGCCTCGCGGCTGTGCCACGGCAGCTCTTCGGCCAGCAGCCCCGGCAGGCGGCGCAAGGCACTGAGGTCGCGCTGCTGGTGGTTGAACATGACCTGGAACAGGCCCTGCTCACGGGCTTCGGGGAAGGCTTCGAGCAATTGTTCGAAAGGCAGGTCCTGGTGGGCCTGGGCCTCCAGGGCGGTGCGGCGGGTCTGCTGCAGCAGGTCGGCGAAGGACTGGCGCGAATCCAACTGCCCGCGCAATACCTGGGTGTTGATGAAAAAGCCCAGCAGGCCCTGGGTCTCCAGGCGCGGGCGGTTGGCGTTGGGCACACCGATGCGGATATCGCCCTGCCCGCTGTAGCGGTGCAGCAGGGTCTGGAACGCCGCCAGCAACAGCATGAACGGCGTGGCCTGCCGAGCCTGGGCGGTCTGGCGCACGGCTTCACTGAGGCTCGCGCTCAGGCGCAGGTCATGGCGCGCGGCGCTGTGGCGGACCTGGGCCGAACGCGGGTGGTCGGTGGCGAGGTTCAACACCGGGGCTTCGTCCGCCAACTGCTGTTTCCAGTAGTCCAGCTGGCGCTGGCCTTCGCCCTGGGCCAGCCACTGGCGCTGCCAGCTGCCGTAGTCGGCGTATTGCAGGGCCAGGGGCGCCAGCTCCAGGCTCTGGCCCTGGGCCGCGGCGGCATAGAGCCGCGAGAACTCGTCGATCAGCACATTCAGCGACCAGCCGTCGGCGATGATGTGGTGCAGGGTCAGCAGCAGTTGGTGTTCTTCGTCATCCAGGCGCACCAGGGTCGCCCAGTACAGCGGCCCCTTCTCCAGATCGAACTGGGTCCGGGCCTCGTCTTCGCGGATCTGCCGCGCCCGGGCTTCACGCTCGGCCGGTGGCAGGTCGCTGATATCGATCACCTGCAGGTTGAATTCGCCGGCGGCATCCACCTGTTGCAGGGCCTGGCCGTCACGCTCGAAGAAGCGCGTGCGCAGCGCTTCGTGGCGCTGGATCAGTTGCTGGAAGCTGGCGCGCAGGGCCTCTTCGTCCAGCTCGCCGCGCAAGCGCAGGCCGCCGGGAATGTTGTAGGCGCTGCTCTGCGGGTCCAGTTGCCAGGTGATCCACAGGCGGTTCTGCGCCAGGGATTGGGGCAGCGGCTGCTGGCGCGACAGGGCGTTGATACTGCCCTGGGCCACGCCGCCGTCCTGCTGCTGGCGCGCCACGGCAGCGCTGAAGGCACCCAGGGTCGGAGCCTCGAACAGCAGGCGCAAGCCCAGTTCCAGCCCCAGCTCTTCACGCAGGCGGGCGATCACCTGGGTAGCGGCAATCGAGTTGCCCCCCAGGAGGAAGAAGTGATCGTCGGCGGCCACTGAAGCGCATTGCAGTTGCTCCTGCCAAATGCGCCCGATCAGGGTTTGCAGCGCGTCACCGGCGCTGTCTGCGGCGTCAGCCGTTGCGCTGCCGGCCTGCGGGAACAGCGCGTAGTAATCCAGGCTGCCATCGGCCAACCGGGTGCGGCAGGCGGAACGCTGCAACTTGCCGCTGGAGGTTTTCGGCAGGGCCCCGGGGTTGAGCAGCACCACCACGCTCGGCGCTTCCTGGCAGGCTTCGGCCACCGCCTGGCGGATGGCCTTGATCAGCGCCTCGGGGGGCAGGATCTTCTGCACGCTGCGGCTGATTTCCGCGGCGATGCCGATGCCTTCCTGGCCCTGCTCGGTGACCGCAAACGCCGCCACCCGGCCCTTGCGCACCACTTCCACCTCGCGCTCGATGGTCTTTTCGATGTCCTGGGGGTAGAGGTTGTGCCCGCGCACGATCAGCAGGTCCTTCAGGCGCCCGGTGATGAACAGCTCGCCATCGCGGATAAAGCCCAGGTCACCGGTGCGCAACCAGGTACGACCGGCATGCTGGACGAAGGTCTTGGCGGTGGCTTCAGGATTGCGCCAGTAGCCATGGGCAATGCTCGGCCCGGCGGCCCAGACTTCGCCAATACGGTTGTCAGGCAATTCGCCCAGTTGCTGCGGATCCATCACCAGCACGGCGTGTTCCGGCTGGCTGAAGCCGCAGCTCATCATCGCGCTGCCCTGCCCCGGCTCGGCGCGGTTCTGCGCCAGGGCCTGGTCGTCCAGGTGCAGGGCCGGGATGCCCTGGCCGCGCACGCCACCGGCCACGAACAGGGTGGCTTCGGCCAGGCCATAGGAGGCGAGGAAGTTTTCATGGCTGAAACCGCAGGCGCTGAACTTCTCGGCGAAACGCTCCAGGGTGTCCAGGCGGATCGGCTCGGACCCCGAATAGGCCACGCGCCAGCCGCTGAGGTCGAGGCGCTCCAGGGCCGACTCGCTGACCCGTTCGCTGCACAGGCGGTAGGCGAAATCCGGGCCGCCGCTGATGGTGCCGCCGTATTCGCTGATCGCTTCCAGCCAGCGTACGGGCCGCGCCAGGAAGTAGGCCGGTGACATCAGCACACAGGGCACGCCGCTGAAAATCGGTTGCAGCAGGCCGCCAATCAAGCCCATGTCGTGGTACAGCGGCAGCCAGCTGACGATCACGTCGTCCGGGTTGAGGTCGATACCGAAGCCGCGACGGATCAGCAGTTCGTTGGCCACCAGGTTGCCATGGCTGACCTGCACGCCCTTGGGCAGCGCGGTGGAGCCCGAGGTGTATTGCAGGAAGGCGATGTCGTCGCCCTGCAGCGCCACGGCCTGCCAGTCTTCGGCCAGCCCGGCTTGCAGGGTGTCCACACACAGCAGTTGCGGCGCGCCTGGGGCCTTGAGTTCGTCCATCTGCAACAGTGAATCCCGCAGCCCGGCGCTGGTCAGCAGCAACCGTGGCTCGGCGTCGGCCATGATGGAAATCAGGCGCTCCTGGTGATGACGACGGGTGGATTCCGGCGGATAGGCCGGCACCGCGATCACCCCGGCGTACAGGCAACCGAAGAACGCCGCGACGTAGTCCGGGCCGCTGGGAAACAGCAATACCGCGCGATCGCCGAATTCGGCGTTGGCTTGCAGAGCCGCAGCAATGGTGCGCGCACGAAGGTCCAGGTCCCGGTAACTGAGGACCACGCTCTGATCCTGCTCTTCGGCGAGAAAGCGCAACGCCACTTGATCAGGTGCCAGGACTGCCCGGCGTTGAAGGGCTTGGGCCAGGGTGCTGGGGAGTTCGAACGCGTCCGTCATGGGGTTTCCTGCCAGGATTGTGCTTGCAATGGAGAGCGGGCCCTGCTCTCCCATAACTTTAATAACTATCTATAAATCAAATAGTTATAAGAAAGTCGTGGGCATCCGGAGGGCGCCGTGGCCGGGTCTGCTACCCGGAATCTTTCTCCAATGAGAACGGATGACGTCTTGAAATAATTAGTCCGCATCCTGCCCTTCAAGGCCTGATCCAGCCCACTGACGAGCAGCCGTTCGCAATCTGCACTGACAGAGAGCATTAGTTCTTTTTCTCAATTGACAATCATTATCATTCAGCCTAATTTGTCGCTCGATGTGTAGGACGGGTCAGATTTTTCTGACGTCCCACTAACCTCTTTGCAACAAGGTGATTTCCATGACGGAACAAGTATCCACAAGCAGGTGCGATTCACCGTTACTCCAGGCTTTTGTCGACAACCGTCTGATCCTGGTGAAGATTGCAGCCCGCATTACCGGCTGCCGATCCCGGGCTGAAGACGTGGTTCAAGATGCGTTTTTCCGCCTGCAGTCGGCGCCGCAGATCACCTCCTCGTTCAAGGCCCAGCTCAGTTACCTGTTCCAGATCGTGCGCAACCTGGCCATCGACCACTACCGCAAGCAGGCGCTGGAACAGAAGTACTCGGGTACTGAAGAGGAAGGCTTGAATGTGGTTATTCATGGCGCTTCACCTGAAACCTCCCACATGAACTTTTCCACCCTGGAAAACATCGCCGAAGCCCTGACCGAGCTGCCCAGCCGCACGCGCTACGCCTTCGAGATGTACCGCCTGCATGGCGTCCCGCAAAAGGACATCGCCAAGGAGCTGGGGGTATCGCCGACCCTGGTCAACTTCATGATTCGCGATGCCCTGGTGCATTGCCGCAAAGTCTCGGGCAACCGCCCCGATACCTTCGCCCGTCGCTGACTGGCGCCCTGCATGACCCGGCTTGAAGGGTGCCTACACCTCAAGCAGGCCACTGCGGCCAAGCACCAGTAACGCTGCACGTTTATGCAACAGATCGAACTCCTGCTGGCAGAACCGACAACGGTCATGCGCAGCACAGGGCGGCGCGTGGGCGCCTGGCGCCGGCCGCTGCGCACCTGGCGGGTCCAGATACAGGGCATGTACCTGGGCCGACAGCCAGAAAGCCAGCCGATCCTGGCGCGCCGCCTCGGCTGCCTGGGCATCCACCGGCACGGGCGCCTGCCCCCGGCCCCGCAGAGACTCGAACAGCCTTTGGCGGGCGATGACCTCATCGATTCCCGTGAGCTGGCTAGTGGGCAGGGCTGCAACATTCAGCGGATCTACAGGGGACATGGCAGCGCTCACCGTCGGTTGGGCATTCAACCAAGTGACGTGGGCCGCCGCCGGAAATTTAGCCCGTCGCGGGCCGGGCCGGTCGCTGCGTGATGTCAGGCGTGGGGCACGCTCATCACCACAATGCGATAGGGATCGAAGATCTTGTGCATCTGGCCGTTGTCCCGCAGTTTTTGCAGGAGCCCGGAAAAGTCTTCGGCCGTGATCGGCGCCTTGGGCCGGATCAGGGCGTAATGGTGGTAGACCTGATCGATGCGTTCGGAAACCAGCAACTGCTCCGTGCTCTCGGCATTGCGCGCCAGGAAGTCGCTGAGGTAGGAGCGGGTCACCAGGGCGATGTCCGCCCTGCCCCGCAGGACCATCAGCAGGTTGCTGTCGTGGGAATAGGTCAGGGTGGCGTTGTAGGTGTCGGCCAGGAACTTGGGGTCGGCGTTGAACTGGGCGAAGGCGTAGTGATAACCGCTGAACAGAGCCAGGCGCTTGCCCTTCAGGTTGGCGAAATAGTCCTGCTGGCGCCCGCCCTGACGCTGGGCGACGAAAATTTCCGCGTCTTCCAGGCCCATGTCGACACTGGTGTGGGCAATGTTCTGCCAGCCCCAGGCCGGGTTCTCGAAGATCGCCAGGTCCACCCGACCCTGCTCGAAATCGCGGAAACGCCGGGGAATCGAGGTGGGCACCAGGACGAACTGATAGTCGCTCTGGGACTGGTTGAGGGCTTCCACCAGTTGCGGCAGCAAACCGGTGTCGGCACCGGTTTCTGGACGGACGGTATAAGGCGGGAAATGCGCCGCCGCGACCCGCACCAGCTGCGCCGAGGAGGCCGGACAGACCCAAAGTGTTGCCAGCGCCAGCAAGAGCATTCGCAAGGCTGACCGCAGCGGCAAGGACATCAAGGCAACACACCTCAAGGAAATGAAAATGAATGAGCTAAAGCTAGGCGTTTTCAGCCACTTCGACAACGTTGCCACGCACAATTAGCCAGCCGCTCAATGATCCTTGAGCACCAGCAGCAGGGCCTCCTGGGCCAGCTGTTCCAGAGTCATGCTGCCCTCGGCACGAAACCAGGTGGTGGTCCAGGACAGGGCGCCGGTGAGAAAGCGCCGGGTAATGAACACATCGCCCTTGATGAACCCCGCCTCCTTGGCCTCCCCCAGCACCTGCAGCCAGATCTGTTCGTAGATATCGCGCAGCGCCAGGACGGCTGCCTGGCCTTCCGGGGACAGTGAGCGCCACTCGTACACCAGCACTGCCATGGCTTCACCGCTGCCGCCCATGATCGACTGCAGTTCACAGCGGATCAGCGCCAGCACCCGTTCGCGCACGCTGCCGGCCTCGGCCAGTTCAGCGCGCATCAAGGCGGTGTTGTAGTGGATGGTTTCCTGCATCACCGCCCGCAGGATGTCGTCCTTGCTCTTGAAGTGATGAAAGATGCTGCCCGACTGGATGCCCACCGCGCTGGCCAGGTCACGCACGGTGGTGCGCTCGTAACCCTTGTTGCGAAACAGATGCGCTGCGGTTTGCAGCAGCTTGCCCCGGGCGCTCTCGGGGTCGGTCACCTGGCCACTGGCGATCAGCTCGCGTACTACCTGCAGGGCTTTTTGCTCGTCCACCGGTGTTCTCCTACCTTCACGTCATCAATAGCTCAGCGTAACCCGGCAAATCCGGGCGCGGCGCGCGCAATTTAAGCCTCTGCCGGTTACCAAGCAAGCGCTTGGCCAGAAGAATAGGCCAACGTATTTACAAACCAAGCGCTTGCTTGGTAGCCTCCTCGCAGTTCTTCATTCGAGAGCCCTGTCATGACCAAGACCGTAAGAATCGGCTGCGCCAGTGCCTTCTGGGGCGACACCAGCAGCGCCGCAGCGCAGTTGGTGCAAGGCGGCCGCCTGGACTACCTGGTGTTCGACTATCTGGCAGAGATCACCCTGTCGATCATGGCCGGGGCGCGCATGAAGGACCCGACGGCGGGCTACGCCACGGATTTCGTCGAGGTGCTCAAACCCTTGCTGGGCTCGATCCGCGAACAGGGCATCCGGGTCATCAGCAACGCCGGCGGGGTCAACCCGCAGGCCTGTGCCAGTGCCTTGCAGGCCGCCTGCGAACAGGCCGGGGTGGCGCTGAAGATCGCCGTGCTGCTGGGGGACGACCTGCAACCGCAGTTCAAGCAGTTGAGCGACGCCGCCATTGTGGAGATGTTCAGCGGCGCGCCCCTGCCGCCAATGTGCGTCTCCACCAATGCCTACCTCGGTGCCCCCGGCATCGTCGAAGCGCTGCGCCTGGGGGCGGATATCGTGATCACCGGCCGCGGCGTCGACAGCGCGGTGGTCAGCGCCGCCCTGGTCCACGAGTTCAACTGGTCCTGGCAGGATTACGACCGCCTGGCCCAGGCCGCCCTGGCCGGGCACATCATCGAATGTGGCGCGCAGTGCACCGGCGGCAATTTCACCGACTGGCGCCAGGTGCCGGACTACGAACATATCGGCTTCCCCATCGTCGAGGTCGGCGCTGACGGCCAGTTTGTGGTCGGCAAGGCACCCGGTACCGGAGGGCTGGTGAGCCCGCTGACGGTGGGCGAACAACTGCTGTACGAAATTGGCAACCCCAGGGCTTATCTGCTTCCGGATGTGGTGTGCGATTTCTCTCAGGTGGAACTGCGGCAACAGGGCCCGGAAAGGGTTCATGTACAGGGTGCCAGGGGCCTGCCCCCCAGCCACCAGTACAAGGTCAGCGCCACCTACCCGGACGGCTTCCGCTGCACCGCCAGTTGCCTGATGGCCGGGATCGACGCGGTCGCCAAGGCGCACCGGGTCAGCCAGGCGATCATCGACAAGACCAGCGAGATGTTCGCCCAGCGCGGCTGGGGGCCCTACAGCGAAGTGAATATCGAACTGCTGGGCAGCGAGGCCACCTACGGCCCCCACGGCCAGCGCCAGGACAGCCGCGAGGTGGTGATCAAGCTGGCAGTGCGCCACCCGAACAAGGCGGCTCTGGTGCTGTTCTCCCGGGAAATCGCCCAGGCCGCCACCGGCATGGCCCCGGGGCTCACCGGCATCGTCGGTGGCCGGCCGACGGTGTACCCGGTGATCCGCCTGTTCTCCTTCCTGCTGGACAAGGACGCCTGCCGGCTGGAGATCGACCTTGCCGGCCAGCGTCACCCTTGCGCCCTGCCGCACACCGACCGCCTGGACCCGGCAGCCCTGCCCGCCCCCCATTCCC
>NZ_JBQOIE010000026.1:0-61801 GCF_052665325.1 Pseudomonas sp. 8(2025)
GGGTGGAGGCGGCGGAGGCGGCAGCGGGATGATGGTCGGCACCTTCGGCGCTTCCCGGCGCACCCCGGCCATGTCATTGGCCCACTGCCACAGCAGCCAGGCCGCCACGGCACCCAGCAGCAGCCCCGCGCCCCACTTGAGCAGGCGCAGGGCGCGCGGCTTGTTCTGTACCGGCGGCAGCTCGAACGGTTGATGTGCGCTCATGGCTCAGCCCTGGCTCGGTTTGCCGGTGACCAGGCCGACCTGGGACAACTCCAGGCGGCGCAGCAGGTCGAGGACTTCGATGACCTTCTGGTACTGCACCGTGGCATCGCCACGGACGATGATCGGGAAGTCCGGGTTCTGCGCCTTCTCGATGCGCAGGCGCTCTTCCAGCTCGCCCAGGGTCACCGGGTAGGCGTCGAGGAACACCTGGCCGCCATCGTTCACCGAAATGGCCTTGGTCTTGGCCTCGGACAGCGACACCGAGGCGCTGGCCTTGGGCAAGTGGATCTGGATGCCCGAGACCTGGGCGGTGGCGGTGAGGATGAACATCACCAGCACCACCATCAGCACGTCCACCAGGGGCGTGATGTTGATGCTGTCGACGGCGGCATCGTCTTCGTCGTCATGGGAGGCATTCACGGAAGCCATGGCAGTTCTCCTCAGGCCGGAACCGACGCGTTACTGTGGCTGACCCGCCAGTGGGCGTTCTCGCTGTGCTGGCTCTCGCCATGCAGCTCCGCCAGCCGGGTGATGAACTCGTCGACGAACACCCGCATATCGGCGCCGACTTCCTTGTTGCGGGTGATCAGGCGGTTGTAGCCAAACAGCGCCGGGATCGCGACGAACAGGCCCATGGCGGTGGCCAGCAGGGCCGCGGCCATGCCCGGGGCGATGGCGTTGATGTTGACGTCACCGGCCATGGCGGTGCCGAGGAACACCACCATGATCCCCAGCACCGTGCCCAACAGGCCGATGTAGGGGCCGCCGGCAATGGCGTTGGACAGGGTCGAGAGCTTGGAACTCAGCTGCTGGTTTTCCCGGGTGCGCACGCCATCCATGGAGCAGCGGATGGCCTCGATGGTGGCCGCCGACACCGACGAGGTATCGGCGCCCTGCTCGCGCCGGGTGCGAATTTCTTTCACCGCCACCAGGTACAGGCGCCACAGCGAGGAATGCTCCAGGCGGCTGGCCAGCACCTGGTCGTCGGCAAACATCTCCAGGCGGGTGCCGACCTTGGCGAACTGCTCGCGAAACAGCGCATTGGCAGCGCTGACCCGGCCGACCATGCGGTTCTTGCGCAGCATGATCACCCAGGACTGGATCATCATCCCCACCAGCACCAGGATGATCACCCAGGCATCCACCGGCACCGCCTTGAGCAGGAAACCCAGGCTGCCGAAACCAAAACCCGACTGTTCTTCATCGACGCCATAGGCCACCAGCTTCGACTCCGCGCCCTGGGCGCTGGCATCGGCCAGGATCAGCGCCGCCGGACGTGCCACCTTGGACAGGCGCAGCTCGTCCAGGGCCCCGGTGAAGGGCTGGAAGTGACTGGCCTCGGCCCCGGCGGCCGCTGGCAAGTCGGCGCCGATGGCCAACGGTGAATTGAAGGTGGGAATAGCCTGGGCCAGGCTCGCGGTCTCGCGGCCGTTGACGTACAGCGCCAGCCGGCTGCCCTCGCCGCTCAGGGCCAGGTGCTGCCACTGCCCCGGGTTCAGCGGCTGAGTGGAGGCAGCGCGCTGGCCGTCCACTTCGACGAAGGGCATGCCCTGGTTGATGCCGATCAGCAAGCTGCCGACACCTTCGCGACGAGCCAGCAGCAATTGTTCGCCGCTGGCCTGGTCCAGGCGCACCCAGGCGCTGAAGGTGAAGGCGCCGCCGGCGTTGTGCTGCAGCGACGGGCTGGCCGGCAGCAACAGCGGCTGACCGCTGAACTGCAAGGCCCGGCCGATCACCCCGTCAATCGCCGCGCCGGTGGCGTTCTGCGCGGTATTGCCGTAGGCGGTGGTGTCCTTGGCGGGGGTGCCGTTGCTGCCGTCGAAGTGGTAGATCGCGGTGTAGCTGGGGTCGAAGGTCAACTGGCCGTTGGCCGTGCTCGGGGCCTTCTGGTTGCCGTAGTACATCCAGATGTCCTGGCGCTGGCCGCCTTCGACCTTGGGCACATCGACCCATATCAGCGCCATGCCCATCAGCGGGTCGAAGCTTTCGATCTGGTGATTGAGCACGGTCTTGTCATCGGCGGCGACAAAGCGCAGGTCGGCGCCGTCTTCCTTGACCCCGTCGAAAGTGAAGTTGCCGGTGTGCAGGCGCACCAGCAGCGCGGTGCGGCCCAGGGCCTCGTTGATGGGCGCGCCTTGCGGGGTGGTGTCCACGCTGATCTGCTTGCGGTAATGCCAGTCGTCCTGCCACCAGGCATGGGCCGTGGCCGGGAGCACGAAGCCCAGGCAGATCAACAGGCTCAGGAATAAGCGTTGCATGTGAAGGGTCTCCGTAAAAAGTCAGAACGTCGCTTGCACGCTGAAGTGCAGGCGCGGGTCGTATTTCTGGGTGTTGGGGCCGTCCTTGAGCGGGTAGCCCCAGTCCAGGCTGCCGGACAGCCACTTGCTCAAACTGGCGCGGGTGCCCAGGCCGACACTGGCCAGGCTGTATTCGTCCTCCTGCTCGGGCAGCGGGTCGTGCAGCGACAGGTGCGCGCCTTCGGCAAAGGCATAGAAGCGCCACTCCTGCACGTAGCTGCCGAGGAACTTGGCCAAAGACGGCGTGCGCAGCTCCTGGGAAAACAGGTAGCCCTCGTCCCCGGTGCGCTCGGCGGCCAGGTAGCCGCGCACCGAGGTGGCGCCGCCGGCGGAATACTGCTCGTTGGACACCAGCGGCCCCGAGGCCAGCTGGAACGCCGCCTTGGACGCCGACTGCCAGTCGTTGGCGAAGGTGTAGGTGAAATTCAGGTCGCCCTTGAGCACCGAGAAGCTGGCGCTGGCCTCGTCGCGCTTGTAGTGAAACTCCTCGGCGTCGCTGCCGTAGCCGAAGAAGCGCCGGGTGCCGACGATCAGGTTCAGGCCCAGGCCCAGCTGGGCTTTCTCGCTGTAGCGGTAGCCGTTGTAGCCAAAGGTCATGGGGGCGTACTTCAGCGGAATCTGGTCGCTGCTGCGGCCAAAGCGCATCTCTTCCTCGAAGTCCTTGAAATCCACACCCACCGACAGCGAGTTGGCCCAGTTGCCCGCGGCGGGCAAGGTGTAGATCGCCGACACCCCGTAGGAATGGCCCTTGCCCAGCACATTGCTGCCGCCGATGGTGGCGATGTTGCTGTCGGACTGGTAACCGGAGAACTGCAGGGCCCAGCGATCGCTCAGCGGCGCGGTGTAGGAACCGGACCAGACCTTGGCGTTGTCGGTGTCCTGGGGCGCGGTGAAATAGGTCAGGGAAATGCTGTGGCCCAGTTGCCAGAGGTTGTCGTAGCCGACATTGACCACCGTGCGCAGCTTCTCGGTGTCGGCGCTGTAGTCGTTGTTCAGGCCGACACTGGCGTGCCAGGGGTTCTGGTCTTCCACTTGCAGGTCCACGTCCATGGTCCCCGGGCGCTGGCCTTCGCGCACCAGCGGCATGACCTGGCGCCCGGCGCCGCGGTTGAGCCCGGCCAGCTGGCTTTGTACCGTGGCAAAGTCCGGTACCTCGCCTTCTTTCAGCGCCGGCACCTGGTCGCGGATCTCCACCGGCGAATAATGCTTGGCCCCCACCACCCGCACCCGACCGACCTTGGTTTCACTGACCTGCAGATAAACGATACCGTCCTCGACCTTCTGCTCCGGCAGCTCGACGAACACCGACTGGTAGCCGCGCTCCTGATAGACCTTCTGCAGCGCATCCCGGGCGCCTTCGATATCGGCCAGGGCCTTCTGCGGGCCAAGGAAGGGATACACCGCCTCCTCGATGGCCCGGGCATCGAGCACCGTATTGCCACGCACGAAGTACTCATTGACGTCCACCAACCGCGCCGCGGCCGAGGCTTCGACCGGGGCCGGCTCGCCCTCCTCGGCCTGCACCGCCGGCACCAGCGCCGCCAGTGCCAACCAACCGCACAACGGCCACCAGCGCCCGCCACTGCCCGGTCGCCCTGATTTGCCCAGATGCTCCACACCGCCCCCTAAAAAACTGAAAATTGGCGCGCGTACGCGCATTGCCGTCGCCGTCTGCACAGCGTTTGGCCGCTTCAATTGCTGGTGATCGAGGTGTTTTCGTGGCGAGCCAGCCAGGTGTGCAACAGCGCGAAGTTCAACGAGAACTCGGGCATTTGCAGCAAGGCACCGCAGAACACTTCACCGATGATTTTCTGGATCAACTGCACCGCCCGCGGGTTGTTCAACAGCGTGGCGATGTCGCGACTCAGGACACTGAAGCTCCAGACCTTCTGGTTCAGATCGAGACCGACGAACCAACGGAACAACAGGTTGTAACTGAGCTGTTCATACAGCTGCTGCTCGCTGGGCACCGAATACAGCAACTGCAACAACAGAATGTGCATCACCGTGCGCGGCGCAATCAGCATCCCCGGCTCGGCATTGAGGCCCTGGAGCAGATCGCGGTGCTGATCCAGCAACTCATCGATCTGCGGACGCAGCAGCACCAGCGAATGCCCCGGCGGGATATAGCTGGCCACCTCCTTCAAGGCGCCCTGCCAATCATCCTGGGAGACGATCCAGACCCACGGCGCGCCGTAGCGATAGACCGACACCGGCTTCTTGCGCGCGGCCTCGACAATCTTCGACAGCCGTTGATCCAGCTCCTGCATGCCCACTTTCGAGTAGCGTTCCATAGTCCCCATAGCCTCACTCCCGGCGTCCCGCCTCGGCTTAAAAAAGTGGCCTGGCGGCCCCCTCAAGCGCGTTACATACCCAAGACGCGCGTGGCCATGTGCTACCGAACTTTTGTCATAAAAGCTTCATTCACGAGAGCAACGCGCGAACGTTGTAGGAGTCGGCTTGCCGGCGAAGACAGCCGCCAGGGCAGCGCTGGGCTGTCGTTATTCCGCGCACGACCAGGCCGCCCTCTTCGCCGGCAAGCCGGCTCCTACGAGAGGGAATTGTTGTACTGGGGAAAGCTTGAAAATGCGCCGCCCGGACGGGGGCTCTGTTTCATAAGCAAGACCGCACCATTGGACGTGCTACATGCCAAGGGTGCGGCACCTTTACTGGCCATGACTCAACTGCTGGAAAGCCTCTCCCGCGCAGAGCCGGGGAATGCTGACGACGCCAATCTGCAACAGATCTCCAACGTAGCGGCAATCGTGCTGCGTGACAGTTGCGCCCTGTTGGGTGTGATGGGCTGGCGGCTGCAAGCCTGATGCGTTGCGCTCCGTACTGCTGGGCGGCGCGGAGCGCTTCAAATGGAGGCGGTGATTTGTTTTTTAGGGGGAAAGAAGTCTTTTAAAAGTGGTTGAAAACGGCCAATAGCGGATGTTGGATCAAATCCGATCTTACAAATTGTGGACAGTTGCCTGCCTTACTCAGTCTGCCTTCTATTAAACCTGGTTTCGCGATGTGAAAAAGGCCATCACTGCCGCGAGTACCAGCAAGACAGAGCTTGCGAGAAATGTCATGCGATAACCGCTGCCGTCGAACAGCAGCCCACCGAGGGTAGAGCCCAGCGCAATGGATAGCTGAATGACTGCCACCATCAAGCCGCCACCGGCTTCAGCATCCTTGGGCAGCGCCTTGGCCAACCACGACCACCACCCCACAGGTGCCGCCGTCGCGATCAGGCCCCACAGCCCAAGCAGTACAAAAGCTGCCACGACTTTGCCGCCAAGGACAATCAAAGAAAGTGCAATCGCGGCCATCAAGAGTGGAATGCAGACCAGGACGCGGTACATTCCGGTTTTCAGGAAAGTGCCGATCAGAACGGTCCCGACAAAACCCGCCACGCCGATGACCAGCAGGACCATCGACAACAGGGATACATCTACACCTGTGACGGTTTCCAGGAACGGGCGCAGATAGGTGAACAATACAAACTGCCCCATGAAGAAAATGCCCACACTCAACATGCCGAAACTGACCAATGGGCTCTTAAACAACCGGAAGACATTGCCAGCGCCCGGTTTGCGCGGCGCCGGCGCCATGGCTGGCAGGCTGATCCACTGCCAGATCAACGCGATAATCGCTACCGGAATAAGGCAGAAAAAAGCACCCCGCCAACCGATGACACTCCCCAGATAGCTTCCCAGCGGAGCGGCCACTACGGTTGCCAAAGCATTGCCGCCGTTGAAGATTGCCAGAGCCTTGGTCACGCTATGGGCAGGTACCAGGCGCATGGCCATTGCCGCCGACATCGACCAGAATCCACCGATCACCACGCCGATCAGCGCACGACCAATCATGTACACCGTATAGTTCGGCGCCAGACCGACCACCAGCCCCGACACACACATAATCCCGGTCAGTACAAGCAACAGCGTCTTGCGGTCCATTGAACCCACTAGCCTGGAAATCGCAAGGCTTGTCAGCACCGCGAAGGCGCCGGAGATGGCGATCCCATACCCGGCCAGTCCTTCACTGATTTGCAGATCAGATGCAATCGGCGTGAGCAAACTGACAGGCATGAACTCCGAGGCAATCAACGCGAATACGCACAGTGTCATCGCAAAGATGCCACTCCAGTAAGCCGGCAGTTCACCAGTCCCCGGCGTGCCGAAGGCCTCACCTGCCGGGGTGTCGAATACTTGAGCCGTCATTCAAAAACCTCTCATCAAACAATTGCAGGCGTTTTAGCGTTTCTATCCAGATTTTTGGGCGTTACAAGATTGCCCACAATTTGAAGACTGTATGAGCTCTTGAAGGTCACCTTTTGCACAGTGACCTTGTCACTTTTGTAAAAATTGTTGGCGCCTTCCGGCGCGCTGACAGCGCTTTTCGAGTCAGTTGCTAAGGCAGCACCGCCTGCGACTGAAAGGACGCCCAGGGCCGCAATCCTGACGCCGCTGGCCTTTACGAATGCGCGCCGATCAAGCCCTGGAGAGTTCAAGGCTTCTGCAGCTTCGAGGAGGGTTACAGGTGTCTCGCTCATCATCAGTACTCCGTTCCAGATATGTGACAGAGCTTGACGGATTCGAAATATCTTGATTAGTAGGCGTAATCTTCATGTGGTTTTGAGAAAAACTCAGCAATGGCCAGTACTAAAGTCAACGATCTCCAAGCTTTTCTTGCGGTGGCGCGAGATCAAAGCTTTACGAAAGCCGCCGCTAAACTGGGCATTACTCCCTCTGCGCTGAGTCATACGATCCGGGCACTTGAACAAAGACTGGGGATACGACTGCTGGCCCGCACGACACGCAATGTGTCGCCCACAGAGGCGGGAGAAAGATTGATGCGCTCGATCGCTCCGCTTTTTGATCAGATTACCGCCGAGCTTGAAGCGCTGGGCGAGCTGCGGGACAAGCCCAGTGGCACGATTCGTATTTCCTGTACTGATGATCAGATTGAGTTGTGCATTCGGCCAATGCTTGCAAGCTTCCTGAAGAGCTACCCGGATATCACACTGGAGTTCTACGTCGACTATGGATTCACCAACGTGGTCGAGGAACGATTCGATGCTGGCATTCGCATGGGCGAATCGATCAGCAAAGACATGATCGCCGTTCGCATAGGCCCAGATTGGCGGTTGGCTGTGGTGGGCTCTCCAGAATATTTCGAACGCAACCCGGCACCAACAACCCCCCATGAGCTGACCGGGCATGACTGCGTGAATATCCGACACAGACCATCAGGGGCGATCTACGCATGGGAATTTGAAAGTAATGGCCAGGCTTTTACCGTCAAGGCAGATGGACAACTTGTTTTCAACAGCATCATGCACGTACTCAATGCCGCCGTTGATGGCGTTGGCTTGGCCTACGTACCAGAGGAATTGGTAGCACCCTATCTGGCTGACGGCCGGCTCAAAGAAGTCTTGGCCGACTGGTGCCCTGAGTTTCAGGGTTACCATTTGTATTACCCGAACAGGCGACAAGCGTCTCCCGCCTTTTCTGCATTGGTGGAGGCGCTGAAATATAGAAGCTGAGCCCTCTGCATTCGACGCGCGACAACGTCTGCTATGGATCGATTGCGGCCGATCGTGACAGGCAACAATCGGCCAGGAGCTGCCGCTCGTAAGCGGCAGTTTCCGCAGTCAGTCAACCGTCGATCAATCCTGCAGAGCTTGGACAGTCGCACTTCCCATACTCGCGAGAAAAATGCCGATATCCCGATTCGACCGCAGACAAACCACGAGGCAAGCTGATGGCGCTGTTGCTACAAGTTGCTGCATTTTTTCTCGCGCTGATTTTTTCGTCCGCCACATGAATCTAAAAAACTCCGGCAGGTTCGCCAGCAGCTCGGGGCAGTTCTCCGGCAAGTCGGGCCGAGACTGACCGCGTTGGAGCAGCGTTCTGCGCAGTACGCGCAAGAATCGAAGCGTCGCCGAACGATCAATCCATATCAAAAGATCGGCACGGGCCACCCGGTTGTCCCAAGTGGCTGAATGGCCACCTTCGAATATCCAGCGATCTCGAGCCTCTACATCGAGACAAAGCCGCGTCTTCTCGTCCGGGCTTCGTTCGATCCACCCTGGCTGCCAGTGGATAGTGTCGATATGAACGACCGGCAAGCCCGTGCGCTGACCAAGCTCACGCGCCAAAGTGCTTTTGCCTGATCCAGGTTGACCAACAATCATCACCCGTTGCATCGAAGCTCCTTCTCGCTATGCAAGCTGATTTTTTGGGGCGGCGATTTTACGTCAATGCTTACCTCGGTCAACAACAGGCGCTCATCACGACAGGCAACTTCTGACCGAAAGCGGTCAGCCCAAACGACAAAGCATCGACACAGGTGAGTCCAAACGGTTAGCCGCCAAGGGCCACAGATACTTAGGTCAGGCCCCGACCAAGGGATAGAGCATTGGCCCTCTCCGTCGATCTAGAAGCATCTCAACTGGCATTGTTCGAGCAGCGCCCGTTCACGCAGTCAAACGCCCTTTCAGCGAAAATCGCTGGCCTGGCCGTTGCTTTCGATAGCGCCATCTCCCCTACCCCAACTGCAAAAAAAACCGACCAATCCCCGCGCCTATCCGCTCTGAAAAATCCTCATCCAGAAACAGATACCCCATGCCATCCGAAAGCACGCCTTTGTACTCAGGCAGCGCTCTATCCAGATCGCCCCCATAAATGGATACCCTTCTGCGCCCTGCCTCCGCTGAAACAGGCGCCTGCAGCCAAGCGTCCACGCCATCCAGCTTCGAGGCCAGGTTCTCGTCATCGTCCACGTCGGCGTTCACCCCCACCCGTACCGCCCCGCACTCTGAAATCGGCTGAACAGCCTCATTCCGCTCGGAACCGGCTCGAACATAGCCCATGACAACCGCTTGCGAGCGTCCCTGGACGGCACGCAACTTTCGATAGTGGCCGACCTCGCCCGGCAAGTACGGTACAAAAACCGAAACCCAATAACTCCTGTCGATCAGGGCCTCTGAAAACCAATGTCCAGGAAAGGCCATCAGGTGTGTCAGCGGTACTCCATCAGGCGAACAGGGCCAAGCCAGCTCCGTGGGCAGGCAGGCCCCACCACCGGCATAGGCATCCTCTTTTGCAGGCGTTTCACCGGTAAATATCAGCTCGTCAAACATCCGTTTCTATCCACTCCATCACAGGTTGCCGCATTCGTTAACAGCCTCTGGCCAATACTTGGGTCAAGACTTCACGCCACGCACCGCACGTCCACAATCCACCATCAGTTCCTCCAGAAAGGGGCGCAACTGCGCCTCGCCCACCGCCAGCACCCGCTTGTACTCATCCTGCCCGTACCATTCCCAGACAGTTGTGGAAAACCCCATGTTTTCGGCTCCGAAATTTGTCCGGGCGAATATACCGATATCAACGTACTGGCGCGCATCCAGCACACTCGTCGCTTGTATCGCGCCGCAATCTCTGAAATCTTCTGCCCCCTTGCCCACGATGCCAATGCCCATGAACCCGCACTTCGCCCATCTTGTTTCCGACTACCAAGCCAGCATCCGCATGGCTGTCGAACTGATGCAACAATCCACCATTCCCCTCCCTGCCAGCAACGCCGATTGGGTGGGAACCGATATCCCGGATCAAGGAGAACTGGCTGGCGGTATTCGCTACTTCAAGCACGGCTATGGCTGCGCCGTTCACCTGCCAACGGCAACGGTGAGCTTTGACTTTGGCGAGCAGGGCGAAATCGACGGAATAACCCTATCGAGGCTGGCCGGCTTTGCCGAGAACAGGCTCGTGGAATACGGTTTTACGGATGAGGATGAACTAAAGCAGTGCTTCGACCAAGAAGTGGCAGCAGGCTCGCTGGTGTATTCGGGCTATATCCTTTATTACGTCGCAACCGTTAGATCCCAAGCGCGCACGCTCGAAGATAGCGACAGTCCCTCACCCCCCGAGCACCCCGGAAGCCCATCATGAAGTTCACCTCAGCCGGCCAAATCATCGACCCACAAACCGTCGGCTATCGCAGCCTGGGCTTCGGCGAGGCACTGACGATCCCGGTAACGCCCTATGAACTGCGCATCCACCACGGCGATCTGCCGCAACGCTTTCTTGACTGCGCGGACACCTTTGCCGCCGAATGCAAAACCGACGATATCGACCAGGGTTTTGTCGACATCCAGGAACTTGCAGAGCTGGGCTACCCAAGCTTCAGGACGCTGTTGAAGGACCATCCCGATCTGGCGGCGCGCCTGGTCCAGGACTACCTGTATTTCGAGTTGCTGTTTTCGCTGTTTCCGCATTCCAGCGGCCTTGAAGTCGTGATCAACAGCATCACCCGCGTCTGCTCAAAAGAAGGCGTCATCCTGCTGACGGGCCAGACCTACGCGGCCAGACACTCATGAGAAAGCCCTGGCGTCAGGACCGAGGCCTGGGATCAGGCCAATGACGGCAACCGACGATTCACTATCGAGCGCGGTCCGGACCTTCTCCCTGGCGGCTTGATGCGCGTTCAGGGCAATAGCGTATCAGCCGCAACACAGGCAACCGCTGATCAGCGGTTGATCGGGGTCGTTTTCAAGAAATGCGACTTTGACCTCCACACCGGGTCGCAGCGGCGTCACTTCACAACGCCAATTGGCAGTACCGGCCAGCCAACAACTGCTCTTGTCGTCGAACCGACCTTCGCGGTCCCAGGGAAACTTGACCTTGACCCTTTCGAAGCGCTGACCACGCGAGTTCGCCTGGTCTTCCAGGGCAATGACCAGCGCCGTCTGGGTGCCTGGCGCCAGAGGCTTCTCATGAGCCAAAGGCGGGCGATAGCAAAGGTCCAACGCAAGCGCGGTGAAACGGTTGCGATAACCCTGGCGCAGTTGAACCTGGTTGTCAGTGTTGACATTGGCGACGCTCTCACCCGCAACCTGTGATTGCTTGCCCTCATGAATGACCTGAGTCAGTAGCCAGAGGTCGCTGCCCTGGCCCGAGGTTTCCAGGACATGACCACTGAGCAGCCCGCTCTGCGTACCTTGCCCTTCAACCTGGCGCGACTCCCTGGCACGCAGGCTTGTCGGCGTGCCGTGACCGACCGGTAACAGGGTGGCGAGCCCATCGTGCCCGGGGGCAAAAGCCGTGGTCGGCCCGATCGGGGGGAATACTGCCTGCTGATCGCCAAAGACCAGTACGTGGCCTTGAGCGCTGTGCTGGAAGTAGAAGTGAATTCCCTCTTCCTCGCACAGACGCTGAATAAAATGCAGATCGGTTTCATCGTACTGGGTGCAGCAGTCACGCTCGGGGTAGCTCGCCCCGAGCTCAAAGCGGTAGGCATCCCCCAGAATCCCATGCTCCTCCAGGACCAGGGCGACGATAGCGGGCACCGAGAACTGCTGATAGATCCTCTTGTTGATACGGTGACGCAAGTAGGACAGGTGCGGCACCAGGGCCAGGTTGTAGTGCGTCAAGCCTTGAGCGTCCGGGCCTCGCGCAATGTGATAGATGCGCCCATGAATGCCATTGCCCCAAGTGTCGAATGCCAGAAAAGCCGGCACATCGAAGAGGCATTGCAGATCCAGATCCGGTCGCTCGCTCACACACTCCACATTGAAGAAATAGGGCTTGCTGATCGCCTCTTCTCCGGTGAACGCGCGCACCTTGAAGTCGTGCGCAAAACCGTCGATTGTCAGGCTGAACCGGGGTGCATTGGCTGGGCTTAACATCCACTGTTCTCTTATTGCATAACCTGTTGAATGGGCACGGTCGTGCAGCGCCTTGCGCAAAAGTTCATCTTGCACAAGACGCGTACATGTCTCCGAGTGCTTGAACAATGCGCTCACACACAATGAAGATGTGCATGAAGCAGCAAGCGAAGAGTCAACTCAGATCAGATACTGCTCTTCACCTTGGTCCAGACCCGAGTACGGATTCTTTCCAGTTTCAAAGGCAGCGGCTCAAGCGGAACCAATGTGGCGATGGTTTGCTTGTCTGGATAAATCCAGGGGTTATCGCGCAACTTCTGCTCGACAAACTCGGTGGCATCTTTATTGCCATTAGGATAAAGCGTGTGATTCGAGGTCTTGGCAATCACTTCCGGGCGCAACATATAGTTGATGAAGGCCAGCCCTTCCTTGGGGTGAGGGGCATCTTTCAACAGCACCAGGTTTTCCGACCAGACCAGCGCACCTTCACGAGGAAGGCTGTAGTTGATCCTGCGCCCGGTCTTGGCACTTTCATTGGCGGCCTGCGCAGCCAGGGCGCCATTGGCCCAGCCCACAACGACACAGATGTTGCCGCCCGCCAAGTCGGTGTCGATTCTGGAGGAGTCGAAATAAAGGATATAGGGGCGAATCTTCAACAGCAGCGCTTGAGCTTTCTGGTAATCATCCGGGTTCTTGCTATTGCTGGGCAGCCCGAGGTAATTCAAGGCAATCGAGATGATCTCGCTGGGAGAGTCGAGCATGGCCACACCACAAGACTGCAGCTTGCTGATGTTCTCTTCCTTGAAGATCAGGTCCCAACTGTTGACCGGGGCATTGTCGCCCAGGGCTGCCTTGACTTTATCAACGTCATAACCAATGCCGGTGGTGCCCCACAAGTAGGGCACGGCGTAGCGATTGCCAGGGTCATTGACCGCCAGTTGCGCCAGGATGGCGGGATCGACATGGGACAGGTTACTTAGTTGACCTGAATCAAGTGACTGCAGGACTCCGGCCTGGATCAGGCTGGGCAGTACATTGGAGGTCGCCACCACCACGTCATACCCCGTGCGCCCGGCCATGACCTTGCTCTGCATGATATCGGCGCTGTCGAAGGCATCCATGTGGATACGGGTGCCGGTGGCCTGTTCGAACTCCTTTGGAGTCTCCGGCGCGAGCAGCCCGAACCAGTTGTAGAGGTACATGGCAGGCTCTGCGGCACCCGCCGTTGTGCTTATTCCGGCATAGAGAAACGCAGCCGAAAAAATGGTTCGCAAACGTGACTTTCTCATGCAACATCCTTGTCCAGACGACGTGCCCTCATGGCGGTCGTAAACCCGTGCCAGCGAATATACCGGGCATCAGCCAATAGTAAATACCTACGATTACTTAGCTCCGGCCGACCATTCCCTAACCCTAAAGGGGTAGAAAATGCCACTCGATCTTCATAGCCTGGCCTGGCACCGTTCGATTGGAAAACTGATTCTGCAGTTGAATCGCCCAGAGTTCTGGAGCTCACTTATCCGCACACTCAATGAATATGTGCAGATTGATAACTGGGTGGTTTTGATCTTCAGCAATCAACAAGTGCAAGTTGTCAGCCTGCCCGAGGTGGCAGATGCAGAAGAAGTGGATGCGTTCATTCACCTCTATGTAAAAGGCCTGTATTTGCTGGACCCCTTCTATATCGCCAACCGGGAAAACCCGCAGAGCGGCTTCTTTCATCTACTGGATATAGCGCCGGAGTACTTTGTTGAAACCGAGTACTACCACAAGTACTTTGCACAATATATTTGCGTAGATGAAGTGCAATACAACATCCAGCTCGATGCTGACAGAACACTGTGCATTTCCATTGGCAGCAACGCCCATTTCAGCCAGGAACACATCACCATGCTGGACATCATCAAGCCGTGGGTCACGGCACTCATGCATCAACGCATGTGCTTCGAAGTCGATGTGGAAAAAAGCCTCAGCGAACCGCCGCAATGGCCGGAGACGATCACCCAGTTTGGTACCCAGATAACCACGCGGGAAAGTGATGTGCTCAGGCTGCTGCTCAGTGGCTTTTCCAACAAGGAAATCGCAGGAAAACTCTCCCTCTCCACAGAGACGATCAAAGTGCACCGCCGCAACATCTACGCCAAGTTGAACATCAAGTCACAGTCCGAACTCTTTGCACGCTTCTTCATGCCCAGGCAGGATGTGCTCTCATTAAGCTAGGCCCCGGGCCTGGAATGAACTCACGGGCCTGGCACGAACAGCGAGAGCACCAGCAGGCTCACGTACGTTCGACCGAGCGTTGCTCATTCGCCTGAACACCCACATGGAGCCGGTAGCCATTCGATGGATATCCAATTTCGCGGTAACGCAATGCCTGGCAACCCCGCCGCTGGCACCTGCGATGAATACAGCCTGAGCGCCATTTCCAGCCTGGATGAGCTGATCGACGCCTACCGCAAGATCGCTGGCGACCACCCGGGTTTCCAGCCCCTTCTCTCGCTGGATGATCTGCCCCAGGCCCGCTACACCTCCGGGCACGCCCGCAACAACCTGGGGCTGGACGATGCCTCGGAGCAGGAGATCGCCCTGCTACCTGCAGAATGCTTCGAACAGGGTGAATACCTGGGCTACCCCACCACCAAGGCCGAGTTCGCGATCTGCTTGCGCAACTTCACTGACCTGGTGGCAGGCAGCTCGTTCGAAGACGCTTGCGCCCACGGCCTGACCCTTGATGCGCCAGCCCTGCGCGAATGGGTGGACTATCAGCAAAACCCTGTATCACTGCTCGACCAACCCCTCTCGGCACTCCTGGTGCCCGTCGAGCAGTCCTGTCAGGCGCTCGCCGCTTTTCCCAACGGCTACTTCAGTTGCGACCTGAGCCCCGCGCAAAACTTTGCGGTGGCCCGCCATTTCGCCCAGGCCCACGGTTATGAATTGATAGGGGTTGGCGCGTCTTACCTCGGTTTCCTGCGTGCAGCGCCTGCTGACCTTTGCGTCGCCAGCGCGGTGGCGAGCGATTTTTGTGCGCTCTACAACACCCCCGAGGAGGACCGGCAAGCCGTGGTTTCAACGGTTGTCGAGGCTGTTCGCGGTCGCACCCATTTGTGGCTGCGCTACGTGGAATGACGCTCGGAGAAAAGACGATTGAGGTTGGCTGAGCAAGGATCTAGGCATGTCAGACATGTGCGGTATATGTGGTCGAAAACTGGGCCTCAAAGACGATTCGCTTTCGGTCGATTGTGGCGGTGACTGTTGGGGTTGCATTGGCCCCATTGAGGCTGATCTTGGAAATGCCGAATCGTCAGTCAAGGTGAAGGAAGAATTTGACACTGGTGTGCGCCCAGGCAGATCCGAGGCACGTTTCAAATCATAATTGACGCCGACGTGCGCTCAACGACCGCAAGCGCACAACCCTGGCATGCCCCCCTTTATGCCGGCTTGCCTTTATCAACCGGCAACGACGCAAACATCTCAGCGCGGCACACCTCAAGAATCTCATTCGCCAGGGCGGAATCATCCGGGCAGGCACGCGACAACATGATCGCACCCACCGCGCGGGACAGCAGGTCGATCATTTTCCGTCTGCCCTCCTCCGGAGCGGCATCCGGCCGGGTCGGGTATTTGTCCCCCAGGGTTTGCAGGGTGTGCTCGACCCCTTCGGCAAACGTCGCTTTCACATCATCCGATTGGCGCGCCGCATCGCCACACAACGCGGCCATGGTGCAACCGCTGCCACGTCCGTCGCGATGTTCCCTGGTCACATAGACGTCGATGAAGCCAGGCACATCCAGCGCCTGCACGCCTGCCAGCGACTTGGCAAGGCTGCAGGCCGAGGCCTCGGCCATGAGGTCGGCCTTCGAGCCGAAATGCTTGTAAAAGCCGCCGTGGGTGAAACCGGCCGCCGCCATGAGATCCGACACACCCACACCGTCGAAGCCGCGCTCACGGAACAACTCTGAGGCCGTTTCAACGATGTGCTCTCGATTGGCCTGCGCCTGGGCCTTGCTCACTCTCACGTGCAATACCTCATGTTCATTGGGAAATCATCGGCCCAATCATACATAGATGTCGATCATAATCAAAACCGTTGACAGTTTAGATTTCGATCATCATCCTAATTGCACACACCACCGACCTCCACCCACGGGCACGGAAGAGACACCAGATGACCGATCAGAATCTGTTCACCCCTTACACCCTTGGCGCCCTCGCGCTGGCGAACCGCATCGTCCTCGCGCCACTGACCCGCAACCGCGCGGGCGCAGGCTTTGTTCCCAGCGAATTCGCCGCCACCTATTACAGCCAACGCGCTAGCGCAGGCTTGCTGATCAGCGAAGCCACGCAGATTTCCCAACAGGGCCAGGGCTATCAGGACACCCCCGGGATCTACACCCAGGCGCAGATTGATGGCTGGCGCACGGTGACCGACGCGGTCCACGCCCAGGGCGCAAAGATCTTTGTGCAACTGTGGCATGTCGGCCGCGTGTCCCACGTTGATCTGCAAGAAAACGGCGCCGCCCCCGTGGCCCCTTCCGCGCTGCGTGCGGCCACCAAGGTGTTCGTCAACAACCGCTTTGAAGACGCCTGCGAGCCCCGCGCACTGGACATCAACGAACTGCCGGGGATCGTCGCCGATTTCCGCCAAGCCGCGGCAAACGCTATCGCTGCCGGATTCGATGGCGTGGAAATTCACGGCGCGAACGGCTATTTGCTGGATCAGTTCCTCAAGGACAGCGCCAACGTGCGCACCGATGCTTACGGCGGCTCGATTGAAAATCGTGCGCGTCTGTTGCTCGAAGTCACCGCTGCCGTGGTCAATGAAATCGGCGCGGATCGCACCGGGGTGCGCTTGTCGCCGGTGTCGCCGGCCAACGGCGTCTCCAGCAGCAATCCGCAGGCGCAATTCAATTACGTCGTCGATCAACTCGACGCCCTCGGCGTCGTTTACCTGCACATGGTCGAAGGCGCGACCGGTGGCCCACGTGACGTGGCGCCATTGGATTTCACCGCCCTGCGCCAGCGTTTCAAAAACACCTACATCGCCAACAACGGCTATGACCTGGAGCTGGCAACCTCACGGCTCGCCGAAGACCAGGCCGATCTGATCGCGTTCGGTCGCCCGTTCATCGGCAACCCGGATCTGGTGGAGCGTCTCAAGACCGGCGCCGCCTTGTCCGCATTCAATCCCGCCACCCTCTACGGCGGCGGCGCGGCAGGCTACATCGACTACCCGACGCTGGTTGATTCGAGCGCCAGCGCAAGCTGAGCAAGCAGAAACCGAGCTGTCCGTTTTCACCCATTTTGAAAGAGAGATGACCCCATGAACACTCGCCCTACCGTTCTCATCACTGGCGCCTCCACTGGCATCGGAGCCATCTACGCCGAGCGCTTCGCGCAACGTGGCCATGATCTGGTCCTGGTTGCCCGCGACCGGGCACGCCTGGACGCACTTGCAGCCCGACTGCGCGGCGAACACGGGGTCGCCGTCGAGGTGATGAAAGCGGATTTGACCCAACTCAGCGATCTGACAACCGTTGAAAGCCGCCTGCGCGACGACGCCCGTATCGGCATCCTCATCAATAACGCCGGCGCCGCGCTGTCCGGCAACTTCATCGAGCAAAGCACCGACAGCGTAGCGCAACTGGTTGCCCTCAACACCACGGCACTGGTGCGGCTGGCCAGTGCCATTGCCCCGCGCCTGGCCAAAGCCGGTGACGGCGCGATCATCAACATCGGTTCGGTGGTGGGCCTGGCGCCGGAGTTCGGCATGACGGTCTATGGTGCAACCAAGGCTTTCGTGCTGTTCCTGTCCCAGGGCCTGAGCCTGGAACTGTCGCCCCGGGGCGTGTACGTGCAGGCCGTGCTGCCGGCCGCCACCCGCACGGAAATCTGGGACCGCTCCGGCGTCGACATCAATACCCTGGACGAAATCATGGAAGTGGGCAATCTGGTGGATGCCGCACTGGTCGGTTTCGATCGGCGCGAACCGGTGACCATCCCGCCACTGCAACAGGCTGAACCCTGGGATGACCTGCAGAGCGCACGTCAGGGCCTGCTGGGGCACATCCGTCAATCCGAGGTTGCCCAGCGTTACCAGACCCAAGAGTGATCTTCAGGTAGCGAGCATTCGCGGCGGATTCGCGGCAGGCACTGCGACGAATCCGGTCCGCTGTTCGGAGTAGCAATGAATCCAACGCAGACAACCTTCCCCCCGGCTTTGCAGACGTCGTTCATCAACGCGGCGAACCAGTCGATCATGGTCAGGGGCATTCCCTTCGCCTATCGCGATACCGGTCCCGCGGGCGGCGTGCCCCTGGTGCTGTTTAACCACTGGGGCGCGGTGCTGGACAACTTCGACCCGGCAATCATCGATGGGCTGGCACAGACCCGGCGAGTCATCACCACCGACTATCGCGGCATCGGCGGCTCGGGTGGAACCGCCCCGCTGACGGTCGGCGACATGGCGCAAGACGCCATTGGGCTGATACAGGCCCTGGGGTTCAAGAGCGTCGATGTGCTGGGCTTTTCACTCGGCGGCTTCGTCGCTCAGGACATTGCCCTGCAAGCCCCCCAATTGGTGCACCGCTTGATTCTCACCGGCACCGGACCGGCCGGCGGCATCGGTATCGACAAGGTCGGCTCGGTGACCTGGCCCTTGATGCTCAAAGGCTTGCTGACCTTGCGCGATCCCAAGTACTACCTGTTCTTTACCTCGACGCCCCATGGTCGTCGAGCCGCCTCGGAATATCTGCAACGCCTGAAAGCTCGCAGCAAGCATCGCGACAAGGGCCCAACGCCCGGCGCCTTCCGGCGCCAGCTGCAAGCCATCACCGCGTGGGGCAGACAGGCGCCGCAGAACCTGGGCCACTTGCGGGCGCCGACGCTGATCGTCAATGGCGACAACGACATCATGGTGCCCAGCATCAACTCTCATGCCCTGGCCAAGCGGATCCCCAACGCACAGCTGGTGATGTATGAGGATGCCGGGCACGGCGGCATCTTCCAGTACCACGCGGACTTCGTGGCCAAGACCCGGGCGTTCCTTGACGACTGAGCCCCATGACAGCAACCCCACCCAAGCACCGCCCACACCTATTCCAACCGACAAGAGCCGCACCACGATGAAAGCCTTTCTAATTGATCGCTATGGCAAGAACAGCGGGCGCATTGGCGAAGCGCCCACGCCAACGGTAGGTGCCCACGACGTGTTGATCGAGGTCCACGCCAGCAGCGTCAACGTGCTGGACTCGAAGATCCGCAACGGCGAATTCAAGCTGATCCTGCCCTATGCATTGCCGCTGGTACTGGGCAACGACCTGGCGGGCGTCGTGGTTGAGGTTGGCCCCCAAGTGCAACGCTTCAAGCCGGGAGACGAAGTCTACGCGCGCCCGCCTGAAACACGGATCGGGACGTTCGCCCAGTGGATCGCCGTGAACGAAAACGCAATCGCCCTGAAACCTGCCAACACCAGCATGACCGAGGCCGCGTCGATCCCCTTGGTTGCACTCACCGCCTGGCAAGTGCTGGTGGAAACCGCGCAGGTGAAAAAGGGCCAGAAAGTGCTGATCCACGCAGGCGCAGGCGGTGTCGGCACCCTTGCCATCCAGCTGGCCAAACACCTCGGCGCTTTCGTCGCGACCACCACCAGCACGGCGAATGTCGAATGGGTCAAAGCCCTGGGCGCCGATCAGGTAATCGACTACAAGCAGCAGAACTTCGAAAGCCTCTTGCATGGCTACGACCTGGTGTTGAACAGCCTGGGCAGCGACGTACTGGAAAAGTCCCTCAAGGTCCTCAAGCCCGGCGGACAGCTGATTTCCATCTCCGGGCCACCCACGGTGCAATTCGCCCAGGAGCAAGGGCTGGCCTGGCCGTTGCAGCAGGTCATGCGCCTCTTGAGCTTCGGTATCCGGCGCAAGGCGCGCCAGCGGGACGTCCGCTACGCCTTTGTGTTCATGCGGGCCGATGGCGCCCAGCTGCAACAGATCACCGCGCTGATCGAGGCCGGAATCATCAAGCCTGTGGTTGACCGCAGCTTCAGTTTCGAATCGACGGCAGAGGCCTTGCAGTACGTCGAGCAGGGACGAACCAAGGGCAAGGTGGTGGTCAGGATCAAATGACCCCATCGCCTACCGATGACCCGACTGAATCGACGACAACCCCTGAACCCGACGAGGCAACGCCAGCGCAGGCGCCGGACAAACCTGCACCGCAAGTGCCGGCGGATGCTGTTGCGCCGCCACAGATCCTTTGGCACCGCTTGATGCTGGAGCCGTAGGTCCGTCGGCTTTTCTGGCGACAACCCAGGCCGGCTAAACCTCGGCCGACGCCCCCTCATCGGCTTCGCGCAGAATCCGTTCAAGCGCCGGCCGCGTCCACTTTTCCCAAGGCAACTCATCCTGCCCATCCCCCGGGTGACGATACTCTCCCGCATCAAACGCGAGGTAGATGGAAAAGGCCGGCTCGGGCATGTCAGCGTTCAAGGACACATCAACAATGTCACTGAACAAGGTATTCATGACCGCATCGCCGTAATGAAAGTCGCGCTGCCCCTCGATAAAGAGCCGGGCCACCGCCATGGCGACTTGATTGAAAAGAGCACACCGGTCTATCTGCATCCCGTCATACAGAAGATTCAGGTCATGGCAGGAGTCGCTTTCGATCGATTCCAGCACCTTGTGAAGCTCGGCTTCACTCAACATCCTCTGCATCCACTGGCCCACCGTTTGTCCGGGAGGCGCAGATTAACATCCGCCAAACGCCCTGTTCATCGGATCAAGGCCACCGAGGAGGACCGGCAAGCCGTGGTTTCAACGGTTGTCGAGGCTGTTCGCGGTCGCACCCATTTTTTCCTGCGCTACATGGAATGAGCCCCCCGGGTGTTGGCGACAACAGAGTGGTGCTGGAACACGGGGGGTACAAGGGCCTCTCTCAGCAGCGCCATTGCCCTAGCCTCACTTGGGCGCTGAAAGCCGCGGCAAAAACACCTACACCGCACGAACCACGGTGTAAGTGAGGGTGGCGGAAAACAGCGCCAGAACGACGGCGGTGCCCCGGGAAAACAGCGGTCCAGAAACCCGCCCCAGGTATTGGGCTCGAATGCCCGCCCCCAGCGAGACCCAGAGCAAGGCTATTGGCGCCAGTGCCAGGAAGAAAGCGCTCAATGACGGCAGGAAATCCCCCAGGCTGGCGAATGAGGTGGCCGGGAAGATCACACTGGCGAAGATCAGCCCCTTGGGGTTGAGCAAGGTCGCAATCAACAGGTGCCGTGGCCAGCTCTCAAAGCGCTCGGTGTGCTGGGCTCCGGTGGTGGAGGTCTTCCAGGTCTTCAAGGCCAGCGCCGCGATGTACAAGGCGCACAGCAGCTTGATCAGGTGGATCAGCCACGGGTAGTCGTGGGACAGCAGCACAAGCCCCCAGCCCCAGGTGCAGATCGAAACGGTGTAGCCGAGCATTTCGATCAACACCAGTGGCAGCGAGCGCAACACGCCGAACTTGAAGCCCGAGGCCAGCAGCAAGGTGTTTGAGGGCCCCGGCACTACCAGTATCAGGGACGAAAAAAGCGCGATCTTGTAGAGGTCATCCATTTGCATGGCTTCCTATTCCGTTAGGAAAGTGGGTCTGGGGGGAGTGCTGCCAGAGGCAGCGTTTCAGGGGCTCAGGTGGAATGCCCACCCATGGATTTGTAAATGCTGATCAGGTGAGTACGCAGTTGACTGTCGCTATTGACCAGGTCGCGCTGCGCCTCCAGCACGGTGCGCTGCGCTTCCAGTTCCTCCAGGTAGCTGGCCTCCCCGGCCGCGTACCGGACGCGGGTCCACTCATAGGTGCGGGCCTTGCTGTCATAGCTGTCCTTGAGGTGCGCGGCACGCTGGTATTCGTTGTGGTAGCGGCTCATCGCATCGTCCACTTCCTGCCAGGCTGCCAGTACGGTCCGGTGAAATGCCACGGCCGCCTCTTGCTGTTCGAGTGTGCGCAGGACCACGGTCTTGCTGCGCCGCCCACGGTCGAACAGCGGCAGGTCCAGGCGCGGCCCTACCGACCAGGTGCGGCTGCTCCAGTCGGCAAACTGGCCGCTCTTGTAGGATTCGAAGCCGAAATCGGCCCCCAGCATCACGCTCGGGTACAGTTCGGCCTCGGCCACTCCGATGCCCGCCGTCGCCCGGTGCAAGCGGGCCTGGGCTGCGCGGATGTCCGGACGCTCCCGGGCCAGGTCGCCAGGCAGGCCCAACTGCAGGTTGGGCAGCGGGCGGCTCAAGGCATTATCAGGCCGCTCCGCGAGCAAGGTTTCCAGGGCTCCGGGATGCTCCCCCAGCAACAGCGCAATACGGTTGCCCGCCTGGGTGTGCAGCGCCTTCCAACCCGGTATCTGTGCATGCAGCGAGGCCAGCCGTGCCTCTTGGCGTTCCACCGCGAACCCGTCTTCCTCGCCCTCCCGGGCCTGGACGGCAACCACTTGCAGGTGCGCGGCCAGGATCTGTGCCTCCTGCTCCAGAAGACGGGTCTGGCGCTGTGCGGTACGCACTTCGAAGTAGTTTCGCGCCAGCTCGCTGGAGACACTGAGCAACACGTCGTCCAGGGTCGCGGCCGCACCATCGACCTCGGCCTGGGCGGCTTCACCCAGGCGTGACACCCGCCCCCAGAGATCCAGCTCCCATGAAACGTCGAACCCGGCCTGGTACAGGCTATAAGGGTCGGTAAGCACCTTTTCCAGGGCATCACTGTCGCTGCCCAAGGCTTCAAGCATTCGATTGTTCGGCGCATACCGGCTTTGCCGGTTTCGCGAAGCCGCCGCGGAAAAGGACACTTCGGGCGTTTCCAGGGAAGCGACTATCTGGCGTTGCAACCGCACCTGGGCAAACCGCAGCAAGGCCGTGTGCAGGTCCGGGCTGCCTTCGCGCACCTGGGCCTGCAGCTGGTCCAGCACCGGGTCGCCAAACACCTGCCACCAGTTGCCGTCTGCGGTTTGCGAGGTGGTCGCCGGGGCTTTGCCCGGCACCGAAGACGCTGGCGGACCACTGTGCCAATCCGTCCAGCGTTCCGGGCTGGGAACTGCCGGGGCCTTGAAATCGGGCCCGACGGTGCAGGCGGTGATGGCCAGCAGCATGGCCAGCGTCAGCCCATTACGCAGGTATCCAGAGTGAGTAGTTTTCATGACGTTCCTTATCACACCAATCGATTGCGAAACAGCCACGCAGCCAGCGGCAGGGTCACCAGCGCAACGGCAAACATGGGCACCAGGTTCCAGGACACATCCGCCAGCGTTGCCCCCTCCAGGTAGATCCTCCTGACCAGGTCGATGGCAAAGCGCAGCGGATCGAGATAGGTCAGCAGTTGCAGGGCCTCGGGCATGCTGTGCACCGGGGTGATCAGGCCGGAGAGCAGGATCAGCGGCATCATCAGCACGAAGGTGTACACCATGGCCTGCTGCATGTTGGCCGACAGCGCCGAGATCGACAGCCCGATGCCCACGCAGGCGCTGGTGAAGACGAACAGCCCCAGGTACAGGTCCAGCACGGAGCCGATCATGGGGATCTTGAACCAGAACAGGCCGATGAGGAGGATCAGGCTGGACTGCAAAAGACCGATCAGTACCGACGGCAGGGCCTTGCCCAGCAGGATCACGAAAGGCGTCAGCGGAGTCACCAGCAGTTGGTCGAAGGTGCCCTGCTCGCGCTCCCTGGCTACCGACAACGCCGCCAGCATCAGGGTCTGGATCATGCTCAGCGCGGCGATCAGGCCCGGCACTATGTTCCAGCGGGTTTGCAGGTTGGGGTTGAACCAGGCACGGGTCTCCAGGCGTACCGGCGCGTTGTCCACCGCCAGGAACTGCTGGTTGAAGTCAGCCACCAGGTTGGCGATATGCCCGGCCGCCATTCCCGCGGTCGTCGAGTTGCGCCCATCCAGGATCAACTGCAAGCCGGCGTTTTCATGCCGGCTCAGGCGCTCGTCGAAGTCTGCGGCGATATGCAGCACCAGCAAGGCACTGCCCCGGTCGATTACCGGGGCGATCTCATCGACGCTGGTCAGGGTCGACACTCGGGCAAATACCCCGGAGGCATCGAAGCGTGCCAAAAGCTCTGTCGAAGCGCGCCCCTGGCTCTGATCCAGCACGGCATAGGGCACGTAGTTCAGGTCGTAGGTGGCGCCGTAGCCGAACAGCAATGACTGGACGATCGCCGGGGCAATCAGGATCACCCGGTTGGCCGGGTCCTTGACGATGGCCAGGAACTCCTTCTGAAACAGGAACAGCAACTCGCGTAGGAAATTCATCAGCTTGTCCATGGCTTCAATCCAGCTTCTTGCGGGTGCACAGGCGTGCAGCGTTCAACAGGAACACGGCGTAGGCCGCGAGGATTGCGAGGTTCTTGGCGATCAATGGCCAGTTGTTGCCAGCCAGGAACAGGGTCTTGACCAGCTCCATGAAGTAAGTCGCCGGCAGGATCGAGCCCACCACGCGGATGAACGTCGGCACATTGCGCAGATCGAAGAGGAACCCCGAGAGCATCAGCGCCGGCAGGAAGCTGAAGATGATCGCGATCTGGCTGGCCAGGAACTGGTTGCGTGTCTTCGCCGAAATCAGCAGGCCAATGCCCAGGGTGACCAGCAGGTAGAGCATGGAGCTCAGCAGCAGGAGCACCAGCGAACCCTGGATCGGTACCTCGAACAGCAACCGCGCCGAAACCAGGCACATCACCAGGCCCAGCAGGCCCACCAGGAAATAGGGAATGATCTTGGCCAGGAGTATTTCGATCGACCTGACCGGGGTGACGAACAGTGATTCGAGCGTGCCCCGCTCCCACTCCCGGGCCAGTACCAGAGAGGTCAGGAAGGCACCCACCAGGGTCATGATCAGGGCGATGAGCCCGGGCACCAGGTACCAGGTACTGCTGTTGGCGGCGTTGAACCACATGCGTTCGACGACCAGCACCCGACCGGCCGACTGGGGCTGCCGGGAGCGGTCGAACTGCTGCTGTTGCCAGACATTCAGCGCGCCCCTGACATAGCGTCCAAGGGTCGCCGCGCTGTTGGCATCGGCGCCATGCAGGAGCAATTGCAAGCGCGCATCCTGCTGTTCGAGGCGCCTGGAAAAATCCGCCGGCACGCGCACGATGCCGTCGACCCGACGCTTGTCCATCAGCGCTTGGGCCTCGGCCATGCTGGTCACCTGGACCACCGAGAAGTAGTCCGAACTCGCAAGCTTCGCCACCACGCTGCGGGCGCTGGGGGAGCTGTCTTCCAGGACCACGGCCAGCGGCGTGTTGCGAATGTCCAGGGACAGGCCGTAGCCAAATATCAGGATCAGTACGATGGGCAGGACAATGCCTATCGCCAGGTTGCTCTTGTCACGCATCAATTGGCGCAACTCCTTTCGGGTGAGCGCAATGAGCCTGCGCCTGAACCCTGAGGCGGATCGATTGGAGTCAGTCATGGTCATTCCTCACTGCACCGGGGCGCTGGCCTGGGCCCGAGCACGCTCGACCACGGCAATGAAGGCGCTGTTCATGTCGGCAAGCGACTCGCTGCCCTGGTGGCGTACCTGTTCCGGAGTGCCCAGGGCCAGCAGCCGTCCGGCATCCTGGATGACGATACGGTCGCAGTACTCGGCCTCTTCCATGAAGTGGGTGGTGATCACGATCGTCGTGCCGCTTTGCGCCAGGGCGGTGATACGGCGCCAGAATGCCCGGCGGGCCAAGGGGTCGATACCGCTGGTGGGTTCGTCGAGAAACAGGATCTGCGGCTCGTGCAGCAACGCGACCGCCATGGCCAGGCGCTGCTTGTAGCCACCGGGCAGCTCGCCGCTGCGCAGGTGCTTGTGTTCGTCGAGGTCGAACTGTTCGAGCATCAACGCCACCCGCGCTTTCAGCTTCGCGCCGTGCAGGCCATAGGCGCCGCCGAAGAAGCGCAGGTTCTCCAGGGCCGACAGGTTCGCGTACAGGGCGAACTTCTGCGAGACGTAGCCGATCTTGCGCCGCGCCGCCGCACGTGCGGTGCGCAGGTTGACGCCAGCCACCTCAAGGTGCCCGCTGGAGGCGGGAAGCAAACCGCAAAGCATGCGAAACGTGGTGGTCTTGCCGGCTCCGTTGGGGCCCAGTAAGCCGAATATCTCGCCCTTCAACACCTCGAACGAGGTGCTGGCAACCGCGGTGAAGTCCCCGAACTTGCGCACCAGGTCGCGGACCTCGATGACCACCGCACGCCCAGAGGCAGCGTCGCCCTGGCCGTCGCTGGCGGGCGCCTGCGCCGGCTCGTCCAGGCTTGCAACGCTGCCAACCTGTTGCCGGAGCAACACCATGAAGCCATCTTCGAGGCGGGCCTCCAGCGCCTGGGGAGAGGCCTGGCCAGCCAGGGATGGAATGGCCTGCAGAGGCACCTGGGCGCTGCGGATAAAGCGAACCATGCCGCCTTCGGGCACGGCATCTATGATGTGTTCATTGTCGTCAAGCAAGCGCGCCTGCAACAGCCTGGCCGGGGTGCCGGCCTCGGGGCCGACGCCATAGCACAGGCCCTGCGCCAGATGGCACAACTGCGCCGGTGGCCCCTGGGCGATCAGCCGCCCCTGGTACAGCACAAAGACCTGGGCGCAACGCTGGGCCTCGTCCATGTAGGCAGTGCTGATCAGCACCGTGAGGTTTTCCTGCTCGATCAGTTGTTCGATGATGCTCCACAGTTCCCGCCGCGACAGCGGATCCACCCCCACGGTGGGCTCGTCCAGCAGCAACAGTTGCGGTGAACGGACCAGGGTACAGGCCAGCCCCAGTTTCTGTTTCATGCCGCCGGAAAGCTGTCCGGCCAGCCGGTCGCGAAAACGCGTCAGGTCCATCATCTGCAGCAACCGGGAAAAGCGCTCCTCGCGCTGCTGGGCGCGCACGCCATGCAGGTCGGCGTAGAGTTCGAGGTTTTCCTGGATCGTCAGGTCTTCGTACAGGCCGAACTTCTGGGGCATGTAGCTGATGAGGTCCTGCACCTGCTGCGGATCTGCGGCGACGTCCAGCCCCAGCACCTTCAACAGCCCTTCGTCGGCCTTGAGCAAGCCGGCAATCATCCGCAACAGGGTGGTTTTTCCGGCCCCGTCCGGCCCCACCAGGGCACTCAACTTGCCACTGGGCACCTCCAGAGAAACCTGCTCTAGAGCCAACTGTTCTCGCGTTCCACTGCGAAAGCGCTTGACCAGTTCAACAGCCTGAACCGTTACCGCTGGCGCACTCATGGCGTGGCCCCGGCCACCGGTGCCTGGTCAAGGTAGACGGTCGCCGGCATACCGAGCCGCAGGCGATCGTCAGGGTCCTTGACCAGCACCCGGATCTCGTAGACCAGGCTGGTGCGCAGGTCTTCCGTTTCCACCGACTTGGGGGTGAATTCGGCAACCGAGGAGATGTAGCCGACTTTGCCGTCGATGGCCTGGTCAGGAAAGCTGTCGGTGTAGACCCGCGCCATCTGGTCCGCACGTATGTGGCCCAACTGGCGCTCGTTGACATAGGCCCGTACCCACTTGGGGTCGGTCAGGGCCAGGGCAAACACCGGGCGCTGCGGCGAGGCCATATCCCCCGGCTCCAGCAGGCGCGTGCGGATCCGGGCCTGGGTCGGCGCCTTGAGCTGAGCGCGCGCCAGGTAATGTTCCAGCAGGTCCAGGTCGGCCCTGGAGGCTTGCAGGTCGGCCGTGGCCTGGGCGATGTCTTCATTGCGTGGGCCGATCTTGGCCAGGGTCCAGGATTCGCGCTGCTCCTGCGACTGGGCCTTGGCCACTTGCAAGCGGGCGGCTGCCTGGTCCAGGCGTTGCTGGCTGACGCCCTTGCCCTGGGTGTCGTCGGCGATCCTGCGCAGGCGCTGCATGTGCAGTTGAGCCAGCTGCATTTGCGCCTGGGCGGCATCAAAACGTGCCTTGGACTGCTCGACCTCTTGAGGCCGTGTGCCATTTTTCAAGCGCAGCAGCGCCTGTTCCTGGGCGCCGATCCTGGCCTTGGAGCGATTTATTTCCAGGCGCAGTGTGCGTGTGTCGAGTTCCGCCAGGACCTGGCCTGGCTGCACCAGGTCGCCCTCTTCGGCATACAGCGCGGCGATTCGCTCACTGCCGTCGAACGCCAGTGACATCTGGCGAATGTCGACGTTGCCATGGAGCTTGAGGTGGTCGTTCTGCTTCTCGGGGCGAAGGAGAAACCAGGAAACACCCGCTGTGGCCACCAGCAGTACGGCAACCCCTACAATCAACTGCTTCTTCATCCATGAGTCCTTTGTTTGCCAAGGCTTAATTAAAATTCAATTTGAATTTAAATTAGAAAATAACAGATACTGGCCATGAAGCAACCCCCCGCTCAGACCACGAGGAACATCATGAACACGCGACGCAGAACCAGCAGAAGCGACGGCGAACACACTAAAATCCGCATTCTCGAAGTGGCTGCCCGCCTGTTTGCCCAGCATGGCTATGCCAACACCGCGAGCAAGCTCATCTGTGAAGAAGCCGGCGCCGACCTCGCCGCCATCAACTACCACTTCGGTAGTCGGGAAGCCCTGTACAAGGCGGTGCTGATCGAGGGACACAAGCAGCTGGTGAGCTTCGAAGCCCTGTCGCAGCTGGCGCAAAGCGAAGAGCCGGCGCTGATCAAGCTCGATAGCTTCATCGATGCCATCGTCACCCGGGTGCTCGATGAGCAGAGCTGGCAAAGCAAAGTCTGTGCACGGGAAATACTGGCGCCCACTGTCCATTTCACCAGCCTTGTGCAAGAAGAAGTGATGCCCAAATTCCGCCTGCTGGAAGCGCTCATCAGCGAGATCACCGGCTTTCCGATCGGTGACCCGGCGCTGGCGCGTTGCACCATCAGCATCATCGCGCCCTGCCTGATGCTGGCGGTGATAGATCGCCAGCAGCCCAGCCCACTGCAAGCCGTCCTGCAACACGACGCCAACGCCCTGAAAGCCCACTTCAAGCTGTTCGCCAGGTCCGGCCTCGCGGCCATTGCCCAATAGTCGGCTCACACCGCCAGACTGCCAGGCTGATTGTGCAGGGCGCTGCCCAGCACTGTTTTGACCCGCGACATGACCTGGGCGTCGAGAAAGAAATGGCCACCGGCAAACACGAACTGCTCGAAGCCGCCCAGGGTGTAGCGCCGCCACTGCTGCATCTGCGCAGGCGGCGCAATCAGGTCCTGGGCGCCGCTCAGGCAGATCATGCGGGTGTCCAGCGGCTGCGGCTGGGCACCGGCGTAGGAGTAGACCATCTGTATGTCGGCCTGAATGATGGGCAGGTACATCTGCATCAGGTCCTCCTCGGCCAGCACCACCGCCGGCACGCCCCCCATGGCCTGCAGCGCGGCGATGGCCTGCTCTGCCGGCAGCTGGTGCAGCGGTGCTACCCGTTGCCGCACATGGGGCGCAACCATGCCCGAGAGCATCAGTTGCTGCGGCATCGGCAACCGCCGCTCCTGCAGCACACCGGCGACCGCAAAGGCCAGCAAGGCGCCCATGCTGTGGCCGAAGAAACAGCAGGGGATGTCATCGCCAAACTGCTCCAGGCAGTCGGCCACGTCATTGGCCGCCGCCTGCATGTCGCTGTAGCAGGCCTCCTGGCTGCGACCCTCGCGGCCCGGCAACTGCAAGGCATACAGGTCGACCTGGTCGTACAGGGGCAGGAACCAGCGATGAAAGACCGAGGCCCCGCTCCCGGCATAGGGAAAGGTGAACAGGCGCATCTTGCCCCGAGGCCGGCTGGCATAGGGAAACCAGGCGTCCTTGGCCACGCGTGATGGAGTTCCCATGGGTCAGCCCTCCACCTGCCTGGCCAGGGCGAAGCGATCGACCTTGCCATTGGCGTTGCGTGGCAGTGCGTCCAGGCACAGCACCTTGTCGATGATCATGTAGCGAGGCAGGCGCTGGGCGCAGTGGCGCTTGAGGTCGATCAGCGAAAGAGCGTCCCGGGTGTGAGCGACCAGCACGCCCCACAACTGCGCGTTCATCCCCTCCCCGACCACCAGCACGGCGGCCTCGCTGACCTGGGGATGGGCCAGCAGCGCGGCTTCGACTTCCCCGCGCTCGATCCGGTTGCCACGCACCTTGAGCATGTCGTCACGACGCCCCAGGTATTCGTAGTTGCCGTCAGGCCGCTGCCTGACCATATCGCCGGTCTTGTAGGGCCCCTCCTGAGCCGGCTTGGCGAAATAGCCCAGCATGACCGTAGGCCCCTGCACCACCAGCTCACCTTCTTCACCCACTGCACAGCGGCTGCCATCAGGCTTTTGCGCCCACACCTGGTTGCCGGAGGCGGCCGTGCCGATGGGCACCGGGAGCACGCGCTCGGGATCGATGGCGCCGACCTCGAATGCGGTGCACACATTGGTTTCCGTGGGGCCGAAGAGATTGGCCAGACGCACATCGGCATAGGCCGCGCGCAGGTCACGCAGGTGCTTGACCGGAAAAGGCTCGCCGGCGAACAACAGTACCCGCAGGGTGTCCTGGATATCGCTGAGCAAGTCGCCGTCTTGCATCATCATCATGAGTACCGAGGGCACCGAGTACCAGATGCTGATTTCGTGCTGGCGGATGAAGTCGGTCAGCAGCCGCGGCGAGAACGCGATCGACTCGGGAACCAGGCACACCGTCGCGCCCACATTGAGCGCGCAGTAGATGTCCAGGACCGACAGGTCGAAATGCAGGGGGGCATGGTTGGCGAAACGCTCGCCAGGCTGGAAGCAATAGCGCTCGCACGCCCAGTCGACGAAGGCCAGGGCATTGCCGTGGCTGAGCGCAACCCCTTTGGGCACGCCGGTGGACCCGGAGGTGTAGAGGATGTAGGCCAGATCGTCCGGCTGGATGCGCAGCGTAGGCACTACGCTGGAGCCGGTATCGATGTTGCGCCAGTAGCCGGCGCTGGCCGGGTCGTCCAGGACCACGCTGCGCACCTGGGCAAGCGCGGAGCCGGCGAGTTCTTCCTGGCGTGCCGCGGTGCAGAGGACCAGCACGGCCTGGGAATCCCCGGCGATCTTTTCCAGGCGCGACACCGGGCTCAGAGGGTCCACCGGCACATACACCACCCCCAGCCGCAGGGCCGCCTGCATGACCGCCACCAGGTCCACCGACTTGTGCGCCCAGAGCAGGATCCGCTGCCCCTGGCCGACCCCCAGGGCACAGAGCATTGCCACGAATTCCCGGATCCTGAGCTCCAGCGCCTCGTAGCTCAAGGCATCCTGCTCATCCACCACCGCCGTCTGCCGCGGGTAGCGGGCAAGGCTGTGCATCATCCGTTCATGGAGCAGCTTCATAGCTTCAGCTCCCGGGCAATGATCTCGTGCTGCATGTCGCTGGTGCCGGAAAAGATCGTAGTGCCGATGGAGTCGCGCAGCATCGCCTCGATCCCGAAAGACTCCAGGCAGCCCCGGCCGCCGAAAATCCTCACCGCATCGATGCTAGATGCCAGCGCCCCTTCACTGATGGCCAGTTTCGACAGGGCAATGTTGAGCTGCCCCGGATCGCCCTGGTCCATGCCCCAGCACGCCCGGAACAGCAGCAACCGCGCCGACTCCAGGCGCAGCTTCATTTGCGCGATACGGTGCGAAACCGCCTGGTTGTCGCCAATCGGCTTGCCAAACTGGCGCCGGGTGCGCGCATGCTCGATGGTCTGTTCCAGTTGCCGTTCCATCATCCCCAGGAACGCTGCGAACAGGCAGGCACGCTCCCAGCCCATGGAGCTCTGGAACACCTGCCGGCCCTGCCCCTCCTCACCCAGGCGGTTGACCTCAGGAACCCTGCAATCGTCAAAGAACACTTCACCCGCGGGGCAGCTTCTCAGGCATACCTTGTCCAGGGGCTCACTGACCCTGAGCCCCGCACTGCTGCGGTGGACGATAAAACCGCTGACCCCCAGGGCACCGTACTCGGGCTGGGTGGTGGCATAGGTCACGAAGATGTCGGCAATCGGCGCATTGCCGGCAAAGCTCTTGTGGCCGTCAAGGCGATAACTGCCATCGGCCTGGGGCCAGGCACGGCTCTTCAAATTGCTGGAGTCGGAGCCGGCCTCGGGTTCGGTGATTGCGTTGGAGCCGATGAATTCACCGCTGGCGAGTTTGGGCAACACATCGCGTTTGGTTTCCGCTGTTGCGAACTCGACGATCGGCATCGCACAGGCAAACTGGTGGGCCGCCGCCGCGAACACCAGGCCCATGTCTGTGCAACCCAGGCCAAAGGCGTGCATGGCAATGGCCGTCGACAGTGCACCCAGGCCCTGGCCACCGTATTCCCGGGGAATCGACAGCCCCAGCAATCCGGCCTCGCCGCAGATCGCCCATTGCCGGGCGGTGAAATACCGCGAGTGTTCATTGCCACAGGCCGCCAGTTGCTCGGCACACACCTGGGCGATCATGGCCGCATGTTTTTTCTGGGTATCGTCGTAGTTGAAGTCCATTTCAACTCTCCTTGCGCAGGGAAGGTTTTCTGAAGGATCGATAGAAAATCAGCCGCCCGACCTCTGAGGGCACTTGCATCAGACCCCACCAGAGCGCCTTGAGCTTTCTCAAGGTGGTCAGTTGATAGACACGAGCGTGAGGATTAGCAAAATCAAAAATAGGCGGAACAAAACTGGCGTTGGCAAGCTCCGCAAAGATGCTGCTCGCCGCGTGCGCAGCAGAGACCTTGGCGCTTTTGACGTCATCACAAAGGCCCAGCGTAGTGTTGAGAATATCCTTGTACCCCTGATACAGAGGCATCCAGAAACCGTCCTCTGCGAGCTGGTCGATTTCATCGAACACTTGCGGGTCCAGGTCCTTGGCAAAGGCATCGTTGATCTTGCGCGCGGTGATGGTGGCGGCAATCGACTGCAGCAGCCAGACACGGGCGAAGGCATTCCACAACTCGGGGTCGCGAAACGACACATAGGCCGCTGAGGCGATCCGGTCACTCAAGCTGATGATGCTGTCCTGGGTCAGGACAAAATCATTCAGGGCCGGGCTGCGGTAGTCACCGCTGTGCGCCGCCTTGATCAGCCGGTGCGCCAGCGCCAGAACCAGTTCCGCAGCATTGGACAGCTTGCGCGAGAACAACAGATCATTGCTCGCGGCGCCCTCATCGAACATCAGGCAGCGGCGTTCGAGCGCCGTGCGATAGACCTGCCGGGGCGGCTGGCGCAGCGCCCACTCGCGCACCCGCCGGGCGCCGGACAGGTGCCGCCCCAGGCCGGGGTACAGCTCGATCAGGCCGGCCAGTACCTGGTCGCCGTCCATGCTCGGGCAGAGGTCCTCACGCAGTGAAACCAGCACGCTGACCAAAGGGTTGCGCGAGTGCTGATGGTTGTTGAACGGGATGACCCCCACCCAGCCCCCGTCGAACACGTGATGCAGAGTGCCGCCATGCCACTGGCCGGGAAAATCGCCCTGCACGCACTCATCGAACGGCACCACCCCGAGCATATGAGTGGAGAATTCCAGGGTCCGGGTCTTCTGCGTCGAAGCCTGGCTGACCAGGCCAGCCTGCCGCGCCAGCACCTGGCCGCCCTGGCTGCCATCAACCATGAAATCGGCAGTGACCCAGCGCCCCAGTGCCGTAGCTACCTTGACCCCGCTGTCCTCGACCAGCACCTCGGGGCTGTTATCGATCTCCACCAGCTGCGCGCCATAACCGATGGCCGCTGCCAGCAGATAGGCATCGATATCGGGCCTGAACAGATGATTCTCGCCATGCTCGGAGGGCACGTTGAATTGCAGCGCCTGACCCAGGTCCACCGCCCGGCTGCGCTGGTGATAGATGAACCCGAGGTTCTTCTTGACCCCGGAAGACGGCATCACCTTCTGCTGGATATCCCGGGTGCGGGCGATATTCTTTATTTCCGGCACGCCATAGCGGTCGGCAATCAGCTCGAAAATCATCGAGGTATAGGGAATCGTCGCCTCACCGGTAAGGTCGGGGGGCATCTGCCGGTTGCGCAACAAACCGACCCGGACCTTGTTCCGGGCCAGGCAGGCGGCGAGCATGATCACGCTGATGCTGTTGCCCGCCAAGAGAATGTCGTAATGCTCTGGCGCCTTGCCAGACTGCACATCGTTCATAACCACCTCAATCACAGATCATGGGTCTGGGTTGCACTGTCCGCGGCCCGTCAGGCCTCGGCCACGCAGCCCTGTTCCTTTATCGAACGGGCCAGGAAGTCCGGCCACATCAGGCCCGGACACTCAAGAAACTCGCGGGCCTTGATCTCCAGCTTCAGATCGCGCCGGCAGCGGGCGACCATGTCCATCACCAGCAGCGAGTCCAGGCCGTAGTCCATCAGGCTGCCGCCATCCTCGAGCTTGGCCCGCACCTGTTCGGTCTTGACCCCGAGCAACTGCGCGTACTGCTCCCACACGTAGTCATCCAGCAATGCCAGGGCAGCAGCTTCGTCGGCGCCCGCCAGTTGCTGCAGGATCTCCACGTTGCTGCTGTCGCCGGCCCTGGCGGTCGGAGCCTGGCTGCGGATGTACTGCAGCAGCGGTTGCGGGCCGCGGGATTCGAGCAGTGGCTTGAAGCGATTCCAGTCCACCCCTGACACCACCATCTGGGGCAGCTCGCTGGCCAGAATCCGCGACAGCAGGCCGACGTTCTGTACCGGGGCGATCTGTTTCAAGCCAACGCTGGTGAGGAAATTCAGCACCTGCTCGTCGAACAGGTGACTGCCGCCGGCCCACAGCCCCCAGTCGATCACCAGGGCACTCAGGCCCATGGCCCGACGCTGCCACGCCAGGCTGTCGAGGAACTGATTGGCGGCTGCGTAGCTGGCGACATGCTGCGAACCCCAGACACTGGCGATGCTCGAACACAGGACAAAGAAGTCCAGGTCCAGCCCCAGGGACAGTTCGTGCAACAACCAGGTGCCCTCGACCTTGGGCCGCATCACCTGGTCGAAACTGTCACGGTCGACGTCCTTGAGATCCTGCGGAATTGAAATCCCGGCGGCATGGAAGATGCCCTTCAGGCTCGCGCCCGGCGCCTCCAGACCGCAGAACAGCCGCTGCATGTCCTGGGGCGAGGTGATGTCGGCCTGGACGTAACTCACCCGCGATGCCGCAGCGCCGAAGCGCTCCAGGCCCGTGGCGACATCCTCCAGTGGCCGCCGGCCGGTGATCAGCACAGCGCCCGCGCCTTTATCCAGAAGCCACTGGGCCATGGCCAGGCCAATTCCACCCATGCCGCCGGTAATCAGGTAACTGCCCTGCGGGCAAGGTGCATAGGCCTGTGCTGGCAACTGCGCAGCGCTGAAATGGTTCAGGCGCTGGACATAACGCTTGCCCGGGCGCAGGCAGATCTTGTCCTCGCCATCGGGGTCGCTGACTTCTTCGGCCAGCGCCCTTGCCCAGTGAGGATCGTCGGGGGCCAGGTCGATCAGCCCGCGCCAGTGTTCGGGGTGCTCCAGGGCGAGCGTCTTGCCCAGCCCCCACAACGGCCCGGTCGCCACTTGCAAGGGCTGGTCGCGATCCAGGCCAACGGCGTTTGCCCCTTGGGTCACCAGCCACAACCGGCCACCGCGCGGGCCCAGTTCGATGAGCGCCTGGACCATCTCCAGCAACGGGTGGAACAGCGTCGCCTGCAGGCTCGACAGGCTCTGAAGCGTGGTCGAGCCGGCATCCTCGATGTCTTTGCCATCGAGCACGATGATATCGGCGGCCAAGACCTCGCCTTCATCGGTCAATGCCTGGCTCGGGTCCTGGGCCAGCACCCTCCGCGCGCTATCGAGCAACTGCTGCGGGCACAGGACCCGGGCACGATGCCCGCCACGCTGCAGGTGTTCGACCAGGGGAGCGGCGGTCTCCGGCGAGCGGCTGACCAGGGTGAACAAGCGGCCCTGCTGCGGCACTTCGGCGCGCTGGCGAGGGCGTTCGAGCCAATCCAGGCTGTAGAGCACGTCGGGCTGGTAAAGCATGCCACGCAGCGCCTCCTCACTCGGGGCGGCAGCCAGGGTCAGCCCTTCCAGGCTGCCTACACACTGGCCGTGCACATCGTACAAGGCGCAGTCGAACTGCTGCGGATGTGCCTGGCTCGTGGCAATCACCAGGCTTTGTGCCCGGGGCGAAGCGGACCGGCTGGCGACCCAGCGGCGGATGCCGCTTAGCGAGCCCGGCGCATCGCCCGGCACCGCCTGCCCCAGGTACTCGAGGACCTGCCCAAGGCGATTGCCGTGCGGATCGGGTTCTGCCGGCAACTGCATGTGGTAGACAAAGCCTGCGTCCTGGGCGGCGGCATGGCCCGGGTCCGGCAGGCCGCCCCGGACAGCCGCCGGCAGGCCTTCCAGGGTCAGCGACAGGACCGGCTGCCAATCGGCACCGGCAACCTTGGCCGCTGCGCTCAGGGCCGAGCAGTTGACCTCCCAGGCCGCCCCGGACAGCGGCTTGAGTTCGGTGAACAGATGCAACTGGTCATCGACATGGAACGCCAGGGCCGGGGTGATGCTGGCGAGGCTCACCCCATAGGTGTCCAGCTGCAAGTGGCCGGCCAGCTCATCGCTCAGGGCTGCCAGCAACCGGTCAGGACGCAGCAGCGCCAGGTCATCGCGGATCTCGCCGCCCACGGCCTGCAGGAGCGCGCTATCGAGCGTCGACTCGAATGCCGGAGTGGGTGCATTGACCGAATGCCCCAGCAGCCGGCCGACCGCTCCCGCAGCGACCTGTTGCAGGGGCGAGCCGCCGGCGTTGTCGAACCAGTAGCGCTGGCGCTGAAACGCATACCCGGGCAAGGCCTGGCGCAAGGCCCCGTCATGCTCGTGCAGCCGGGCCCAGTCGAGGTTATGGCCGCCCACGTAGAGCTGCGCGGCGGCCAGGCGCAGGTCCCTGGACGGATCGCCGGCCCGGCGCAGGCTGGCCAGGACCAGGCTGCCGTCCGCCAGGGGGTGACGGCCGATCAGCGGCGTCAACACAGCATCGGAGGCCACTTCAAGGAAGGTTTTAACCCCCAGCTCTGCGATCAGGGTGTTGACCCCTTCGCTGAACCTCACGGCCTGGCGGGTGTGCGTACACCAGTAATCGGGCGAGCTCAGGCTGGAGAGCGTATGCACCCGGCCAGTGACACTGCTGATGACCGGCAAGTGCGGCTCGCTGAAGGTGATCTGCGCCACCGTCTGGCGGAACGCTTCAAGCATCGGCTCGGTGGCTGCGGTATGGAAGGCATGGGAAACCGCAAGCTTCTTGACCTTGCAACCGCTGGCGAGCGCCGCTTCGGCCAGCGCCTGGACCTCGGCTTGCGGCCCGGCCACCACCACGTCCTGCGGGCTGTTGACCGCCGCCAGTTCGATCGCGCTACCGGGCCGGTCCTTGAGCAGCTCCAGCAGTTGCGCCTCGCTCATGCCCAGTGCGTACATCGCGCCGCCGGCCGTCATCAGTTGCTGGGCCAGGCGCCCACGCGCCTCCACCATACGCAGCGCGTCAGCCAGGGATACCGCCCCGGCCACACAGATTGCACCGATCTCGCCGAAACTGTGTCCGAACAGCGCATCGGCAGCGACCCCCCAATGCATCCACAACCGCGCCAGGGCATATTCGACCGCGAATATCGCCGGCTGGGCATAGCGGGTCTGTTGCAGGTAGCTGTCACTGGCCGCACCCGCGTCCAGCACCAGGGTCAGCAGGTCCACGTCCATCAGCGGCTGCAACAGGGCGCGGCATTCATCGATCTGCGCCTTGAAGAATGGTTCGCTGTCATACAGTGCCTGGGCCATTGCCCGGTACTGGCAGCCCTGCCCCGGAAAGAGCATCACCAGCGGCGCCGCCGCTCCCTGGCAGCGCCCTTCGAATACATGCCCCACCACCTTGCGTGACGCATAGGCTGCCAGTTGCTCGCGCAGCCCCTCACGGCTATCGGCCACGGCCGCGAAACGATGGCCAAAGTGCGCCCGCCCGACGTTCGCCGTGTAGCACAGGTCCTTGAGTTCGAGCTGGCTGTTGTCGGCGATAAACCGTTCATAGCGTCCGGCAATCTGGCGCCGGGGCGTCTCGCCCTTGGCCGACAGAGTGATCAGCTGCCAGGGGTTGTCGCGCCCCTGGGCACGTTCGCGCAGCGGCGCGTCGCCCACTAGCACATGGGCGTTGGTGCCGGTGACACCAAACGAACTGACACCGGCGTGCCGCGCCTTGCCCTGGCGTGGCCAGGGCGTGGATTCGGTGACCACCTTCAGGGCCAGGCGATCCCATTCGATCCGCGGGTTGGGCGTGTTGAAGTGCACCTGGGGCACCAGGGCCTCTTGTTGCAGGCACAGCAGGACCTTGGCCAGCCCGGTCACCCCGGCGACCGGTTCGAGATGCCCCATGTTGGCCTTGATCGAGCCCACCAGCAGCGGTGCATCGACGGGCCGCTGCTTGCCCAGTACCGCATGCAGGGCGTGCAGTTCGATCGGGTCGCCCAGCGCGGTGCCGGTGCCATGGGCCTCGACATAGTCGACCTCGCTGCCCTGGAGCCCGGCCTGGCCGAGCGCCAGCCTGATCACCTCTTCCTGGGCGTGGATGTTGGGCACGGTGATGCCGCTGCTGGCGCCGTCGTTGTTGACCGCACTACCCTCGATCACGGCCAGCACCGGGTCCTGGTCGCGTACCGCATCGCTCAGCCGCTTGAGCGCAAGGATCACGCAGCCTTCGGCGCGCCCGTAGCCATCGGCCGCCGCGTCGAAGGTCTTGCAGCGGCCATCGGGGGCCACGGCCCGCAGCTTGCTGACCAGGATGAAACCGTAGGGCGACAGGATCAGGTTGACCCCACCGGCCAGCGCCAGCTCGCTCTCGCGGCTGCGCAGGCTGTTGCAGGCCTGGTGCAGGGCCACCAGGGATGAGGAGCAGGAGGTGTCGAGCACCACCGCCGGGCCCCTGGAGCCCAGGGTGTAGGCAATGCGCCCGGCCACGAAGCTGGTTTCGCCATAGAACTGGTAGGCGTTGACGTCCTCGACCGCGCCCAACTGCTGGCGCAGGCGCACGTAATCATTGGTACTGACCCCCATGAACACGCCGAGCTTCTTGCCATGCAGGCTGTCGGGGGCGATCGCGGCGTTCTCCAGGGCCTCCCAGGCAACCTCCAGGGCCAGGCGCTGCTGGGGGTCCATGCCTTCGGCTTCCTTGGGCGAAATGCCGAAGAAGCCCGGGTCGAACTGATCCACCCCCTCGATGAAGCCACCGCGCATGACGTAAGCCTTGCCGGGTGCCTGGGGATCAGGATGGTAATAGTCGGTGCCGTACAGACGGTCGCTGGGCATGTCGCCCACCGCATCGGTGGCGTTTTTCAGCAGGCTCCACAGCCGCTTCGGTGTGTCGGCACTGCCCGGCAGCCGGCACCCCAGGCCCACTACGGCGATCGGCTCGACAGGCGCCGAGCTCTTGCCGGCCACCTTTTCCTTGAGCGCACGGATGGTGGTGATTGCCTGAGCAAGACTCTCTTGCAGCTGTTCCTTGCTTACATCGCGGACATCGTTATCCATAAAGGCCTCGATCAGTGATTCTCTGGCAGTTGTCATCCAGCCCCAGGGCTAGTAATTGGCGATATCGCGCAGCTCGTCTTCGAGAGCACCAATCAGCTCGGCCCGTGACAGTTCATGCAGGTCCTGATGCCGCGACGCTGGCGACACAGGTTCGGGCGCCGCCACCGGCTCCCGGGTTTCAGGCGCCAGGAGCTGGCCCATGAGGTAGTCCGTGACCTGTTCGATGGAGGTGTATTCGAAGCCGAAGGTCGAAGGCAGGTCGATGCTCAACGCCCGGCCCAGCCGTGAGCGCAGGTCCAGCGACATGACCGAGGACATGCCCATGTCGAAGAAGCCCTTCCTGACATCGAGCTCCAGGCCATCGGCAACGCCGAACACCTGCCCCACTACCTCGCAGACCAGCGCCTGCATGGCCCGGCGCTGCTGCAGCGGTGGCAGGCCAATCAGCTCGGCCAGACGCTGATCCGCTGCGCTATCCGCTGCACCCAGGTGTTCGAGCAAGGGCCAGGGCAGCACGCTCAGGTACAGCCCTTTGAGTTGTTGCCAGTCGACATTGAGCAGCCCGCACTGGCCCTGGCCACCCAGCACGCGGGCTATGGCCTGCACTATCTGCGAGCGCTGCAAAGGCTGCAGGCCGCTGCCTTGCATGGCCGTGCGGGCTGCGGCGTCCTGCTCAAGCTCCTGTTCGCTCTGCGTCAGGTGCAGCAGCTGGCAGTTCAACCCCTGGCGCCGGCGCTGTGCATGCACCCACAAGGCATATGCATCGGCAATCGCCGAGCGGGCGAAGCCGGCCCCGCCAAGCAGGGAAGACACGCTGCCCAGGATCAGGAAGAACGCTTCGGGGTCATCGATCAGCTGGTGAACCTGCTGCAAGACCTCAAGCGGCCGAACGCCTTCCTGCATTCGCACGACAAACTCTGGCTCCTTGAGCGCAACCGTGCGCCAGTCAAGATCGAGGTGGATAAAGCCGGCGATGCGGTCTTGCGCTCGCAGCGTCGCGAAGGTGTCAGCCAGGTTTTCCCGGCTCAGGTCCGAGAGGCTGCTGATCGCCATCGCTTCGGGCATCCGCTCAGGCATGTGCAGTTGCCCGGGGGCCTCGCAGAGCAGCAGCACACGCTGCACACCCCGCTGCCCGAGCGCCGTCAGCACAGTCTCCATGTCAGATCCCGGGACGGCATGCAGCACAACGGTTCCGTTCAGCGCCGGCGGCTCCAGACGCTGTAGCGGGTCGGCTTGATCCTCCACCAGGTATTGCACCTCGACCCGGGCGCCGCTGATCGCAAAGTGATCATGGCCAGGTTGGCCGTGCAACAGCCGGCAGAGGCTGGCGTAGCTTCTTCTGTCGCTGCCCTGCAAAGTCACCAGACCGCCCCACCAGGCAGGATGCTCCAGGGCGAAGATATGCGCGGCGCCCTGCCAGGTGGCCTGGACAGCGGCCATGGCCGGCGATGCAGCATCACTGGCATGAAGGGCGAACCAGACCGGCTTTGCCGGTGTTCCGACGCTGGCAATCGCACCGGCGAAGGCCTGTACCAGCGCCGCAGAGGCCACCAGGGATATACCGAGGCCGTCGGCCTCCTGAGCCTCAACGCCGGCAACGATCACCCCCAGGCAGGACGGATCGGCCACTGCCCCGCGCAACGCCGAGGACAGCTTGCGGGCCAGAGGTTGTTGCCCGGCGTGCAGCTCGATGACTTCGACCGGACGCTGTTCAGCCGCAAACGCCGCAGCCAGTGGCTGGACCTCGGCAGTGCTCCAGGCCAGCACCATCCAGTAGCCCTCGCGTTGCCGAGCGCCCTCGCCCGGCATCGGATAGTCCTGCCATTGGCGAGCGATCATCGGCAGGTCGTGGGGTGCAGTCTGGAGGTCGGGCAAGTACCACGAACCAGGATGGCCAAACTGCGGACCTTCGAACAGCGCCAGCTGGCAACCCCGGGCATCCACTACCTGCAGGCTGTCGGGTTTGTCGGCGTCATGGCCGGCCAGCACAATCCATACCTGCGCCGGCAGGTCTGCCCATACCTGGAGCCCGGAGAACCCGACCAACGCGGCGGCGTGGGCGCCTTCAAACAGCTCGACCACACTGGCCAGCAACTGGGTCTGGCGCTCGGCCGCCGTCAGGGAGTGGGCAAAGCGGTACAAGGCCGGCTGCCCGCCCGTGGCCGCACACCCGGACCATGGGCACAGGCCAACGTCCGGCGCCGGCGGTGAAGGCTCATCGAGCATCGACACCCCGCACAGGGTTTCCTCCTGCAACTGCGCTGCACAGTCAACCAGGGTTCCGCTCATGCAGACCTGGCGGCGCTCGTCGCCGGCCCCTTGCAAGGCCAGTTCGAAGCAGGCGTCAGGGGCCTGGGTGAGGTGGATGCTCAGGTGCGAAGTGAGGTGCTGTTCGCCGTGCAGGCGCAGCTGGGCAATCTGCAAGTCACGGATCTGCTGCACGCCCCGCGGTGTTTCCCGCACCGCCTGGAGCACGGCATCCAGCAACAGGTGAGTCTTGACCCTGTACCCCTGTTCGCCCAGCGGGTCGTAATGCCCGGCCTGGGGAGCGAGAGCCCCCGACCAGTACCAGAGCTGCCCGGCCGGCCGTACCAGCCTCTGCAGGCAAGGATGGCCCGAGGCTGCCCGGGCGGGCTGCACCGCCGTAGCCGGCTGGCCAGCATCGATCCAGTAGTCGTTGAGCTGCCAGGGATAGGTGGGCAACCCGATGGCCTGACAACCGTCCGGCAAGCGCTCGGGGCCCGGCGGCTGGGCGCCGCGGCCAAAGGCCTCGGCCAGGGTCGCCCAGGGTTCGCCGGCCGCGGGTTTGCGGTCATTGGCGATGGGGCTGCCGGCCAGCCAGGCCTGTAGTGCCTGAGCCAGCTCGCGGCAATCCTGGCCATGGACGACCAGGCGTTCCTTGAACGCCGTGCGCCGCATCAGCGCGTTGTAGCAGATGGTCTGTGGGCAGTGCTCGGTAGCGCCCAGGAAGGACACATAGCGCTGGGCCAGCTCCGCCAATGCCGCCGGGGTGGCCGCGGACAGGCACAAGGCCACTGGCGCTGTGGCGGGTGGCAAAGGCGCTGTCGCGGGCGCCGTATAGCCCTTGAGCAGCACATGCACGTTGGTCCCGGTGAAACCAAAGGCACTCACCCCGGCCACCCGCGACTCCGGCCGGCCCGGCCAGTCCATGGCCTGATGCGCCAGCTTGAGGTTCATGGCCGCCCAGTCGACACGGGTGTTGGCCCGCTGCAGATGGGCTTGCGGGGCAATCCGGCCGTGCTCCACCACCAGGCAGGCCTTGATCAGCGAAGCGATGCCCGCTGCCGCCTCGAGGTGCCCGATATTGGCCTTGACCGAGGCCACCGTCAGCGGCGGACTGTCGGGGCTGGCCTGGCGATAGGCGTTGTGCAGGGCGTTGAGCTCGATGGGGTCACCCAGCACCGTGCCGGTGCCATGGGCCTCGACGTAGCTGACTTGCCCCGGATGCACGCCGGCGTTGGCCAGTGCTTCGCTGATCAGCGCCTCTTGCGCCGGACCATTGGGCACTGTCAGCCCGGCACAGGCACCGTCGTGATTGACCGCCGAACCGAGAATCGTCGCGACAATCGGGTCACGCTCCCGCTCGGCCTGGGCCTGGCGCTTGAGAATGACCACGCCGCAGCCCTCCCCTCGACCGTAACCGTCGGCACTGTCGTCGAAGGCCTTGCTGATGCCGTCCGGGGCCAATGCGCCGGCCTGCCCCATGGATTGAAAGATCGACGCCGAGGCGATGACATTCACCCCACCCACAATCGCGATGTCGCACTCCGCGGCACGCAAGCTGTTGCACGCCAGATGGATGGCCGTGAGCGATGACGAGCATGCGGTGTCCACCGTCAGGCTCGGCCCACGCACGCCGAGAAAATGCGAGAGGCGCCCGCAGATCGCCGAAAACGAACTGCCAGTGCCGTAGTGGGCATCCACGCCTTGCGCGCTACCCAGGACCCGGGTTTCGTAGTCGTGGGAGTTGGCCCCGACAAACACCCCGACCCTCTGTTCCAGCAGCTTCTCCTGAGGGATACCGGCCCGTTCCAGAGCCTCCCAGGCCACCATCAGCAACAGCCGTTGCTGGGGGTCCATGCTCCGGGCTTCCTTGGGGGAAATGCGGAAGAACGCTTCGTCGAACCCTTCGGGGCGCTGGATAAGGCTGGCAAACCGCGGGAAGGTTTCCTCCGGCTTGGCGCCGGCGAGCCGGGACGGCGGTACCGGCCCCACGGTGTCCGTCTGTTCCAGCATCAGCTTCCAGAGTGCCTCGGGGCTGTCGGCCTGGGGAAACCGGCACGCCATGGCCACCACGGCGACGCTCCCCGCGGCGTCGGTCGCCCCGGCATCGACCGTTACCGGGGTGCTGGCCGGCTCCCGGGACAGCAGCCCTTCCAGGTACTGGCCCAGCCGGTTGATGGTGGGATAGTCGAAGCCCACGGTCGCCGACAGCTTGAGGGCGAACTGGCGCTCCAGCATGCGCTTGAACTCAACCAGGGAAATCGAGCTCAGGCCCAGTTCGAAGAAGCCTCGATCCGGGTCCGGGTCGGCACAGGCCACGCCGATGATCTGCGTCAGCAGTGCACCAATCTGCGCCCGCACATCCCCCACCGGCTGCGCCGCTGCGGGCACCTTGGCCGGTGCCGGCACAGCGACTTGTGCCAGCTGCGGCACGCTCAGCGCCACATCGTTGGCCTGGGCGCAGAGATTGCCCTGGGCGTCATACACCAGTACCTGCGCCCGCAGCTGGGACACGAGCCCTGCCGGCTGCGGCCGCGGCGCCGGGGCAAACCAGAAACGCTCCTGCTGCCAGGGATAGGCCGGCAGCTCCAGCGCCGCCTCCCTGGGTTGGAAGGCTTGCCAGTCGGGACCCGCGCCCCACTCGTACAGGCGGGCAACAATACTGGCCAGCTCCAGGGCGGCGTCGCCCTGCTTGTGCAAGGCGCCGCACACCAGCCCCTGGGTTCCCTTGTCGGCCAGGGCCTGGTTGATCGACGCCGCCAGCACGGTGTGCGGGCCGATCTCGACGAACAGCCGGTGCCCCTGCTCGATCAACTGTTCGATGGCGCGATCGAAGCGCACGATGCCACGGGCATTCCTCGCCCAGTAGTCGGCATCTGCCAGGATCGGCTCCTCGGGCATCGCGCTGGTGGAAATCCAGGGCGTGTGCGCGGCAACCACCGGCAAATCCTCCAGCCCCGCGCGGATCTGCGTCAGGCACTCATCCATCTGGCAGGAGTGGAAGGCATATTCCGCCGGCATCAGGTAAGTGAAGATGCCTTCGTCACGCAGTTGCTGATCCAGAGCCTGTACAGCCTGCGGGCTGCCGGACACCACACAGCTGTTTCGACTGTTGACCACCGACAGTTCCAGTTGCGGGTTGTTCGCCAGACGCGACTGGAGCGTCGGCGCGGGCAAGCCCACCACCAGCATCCGCCCCTGCCCCAGGGTGTCCTTCATGGCCTGGGCCCGATGGTGGATGACCCGCACCGCCGACTCCAGGTCCAGTGCTCCGGCGCAATAGGCCGCGGCCACTTCCCCCATGGAGTGACCGACCACCGCCGCCGGGATCACACCCCACTGGCGCAGGCATTCACTGATCGCCACCTGGATGGCAAAGATGCAGGGCTGGGCAAATTCGGTCAGGTGCAGGCGGGACCCACTGGCGTCGCTGCGCAGCTCGGCCTCCACCGACCAGCTTGCCCACTGGGCCAGCGCCTGGTCGCAACGCCGGATCATCGCCAGGAAGGCCGGCTCCCGTTCAAGCAGGTCGCGGCCCATTCCCACCCACTGGGCGCCCTGCCCGGTAAACACCAGCACGGGCCCGCGCCGATCCTCTTCGTCCGTCGTGCAGGCCAAGATCGGGGCCGGCAACTGCTCCAGCTGGCTCTTCAATTGCGCGGCGTTCGCACCCACCACGGCCGACCGGTAGGGAAAGTGATCACGACGATGAATGGCGCTGGCGACAAAGGCTTGCAATTGCCCATCGTCCTGCTGCGGCAGATGAACGGCATAGGCCCTGGCCTGCTCCACCACGGCCTGCGCGGACCTGGCCGATACCGGCAGGACCCAGGGCCGGCCCTGTGCCGATCGCTCCTGCTGCGGCTGTGCCTGCCGATAGGCGCTGGCATCTTCGAGAATCATGTGGACGTTGGTGCCACTGAGCCCGAAACCACTGATTCCAGCCAGGCGCGGCCGGTCGGGCAACGACTCGATCGCCGTGGGCACCGCCAGCCGGGAACGCTTCCAGTCCACCAGTGGGTTCAACTGTGCGAGATGCAGTTGCGCAGGCACCTCGGCGTGCTTGAGAACCATCATGGTCTTGATCACGCTGGCCATTCCGGCGGCCGCATCCAGATGGCCCATGTTGGCCTTGACCGAGCCCACCCACAGCGGCCGCCCACGCCCCTGGAAGGCACTGTCCAGCGAAGAGAGTTCGATCGGATCGCCCAGGGGCGTACCGGTGCCGTGGGCCTCGACATAGTCGATGTCGTCCACGCTCAAGCCGGCCACTTTCAGGGCCTGGCTGATCACCGCAGCCTGGGCATTGGCGTTGGGCACGGTCTGGCCGGCACTGGCGCCATCCTGGTTGATCGCCGAGCCCCTGATCACCGCCTGGATCGGGTCGCCATCGCGCAGGGCATCTGCCAGGCGCTTGAGCACCGTGACCCCGCAGCCCTCGCCCCGGACGATCCCGTCGGCCGCCGCATCGAATACCCGGCAGCGGCCACTGGGCGAGATCGCCCTGATCTGGCTCATGTAGATCGTCAGGTCCGGCGCCAGCATCAGGTTCACCCCTCCGGCCAGGGCCATGTCCGCCTCCCCTGCCTGCAAGGCGCGACAGGCCAGGTGCATGGCCACCAGGGAAGAAGAGCATGCAGTGGTCACGGTCATTGCCGGCCCATGAACACCCAGGTGGTAGGCAATACGCCCGGCGGCGAAGCTGAATTCCTTGCCGGCGGCATAGTAGGGATTGATCTGTTCGATCCCGGCCTCGCGGGAATGCAGTGCCAGGTAATCCATGCCCAGCATGCCGACATAGACCGCGGTCCTGCTGCCTTTGAGCTGCTCGCGGGTCAGGCCGGCACGGGCCACGCTTTCACAGGCGACCTCCAGCAGCAGGCGCTGCTGCGGGTCCATTTCCTTGGCTTCAGAGGCCGAGATGCCAAAGTAATGCGCATCGAAGCGGTCGATGTGCTCGAGGAACGCCCCCACCTTGCTGTAGGTCGTACCGGTTTCAGCAGCGCTCTCATCGTAGATCGCCGCTGTGTCCCAGCGCTCTGCGGGAACCGGTCCGACAAAATCGGTCCCAGCACGAAGGAGCTCCCAGAATGCCTCGGGGGTCGATGCACCTTTGGCAAAGCGGCATCCACTCCCGATGATTGCAATGGGTTCAAAATCCATGGGCGCACGAGCATCCATTCAGTCATCTCCTTCGACTGGGTGTTTAGTGTTTAGAACGCGGGTTTGGCGGTAGGAACCTGCATGTCGCCCAGGTACTTGTGCCAGAGGTGTTCCGGGTCGCTTTCAACCGCAGCGATGATTTCGCGCATCTTGTCCAGCACTTCCAGGCGCTTGCCGCTGTAGACGTCCCCTTGCAGCAATTGCAGGATGTCCAGGCGGTAGCGTGGGTCTTGAACGAACGCGGTGAAGAGGATGTTCAGGCGGTAATAGAGCGTGATGAACTCATACCAGTTCTTGATGCCATTCCTGATCATGCCTTCGTAGTGAGTGAAACTGGACTTGCTAAAGTCGTTGTTCTTCACCGCCTCGATGATGTCGCCGCTGGCGATGCGCGCACTGTTGAGTGCAACGCTGACGCCGCTGGAGAAGATCGGGTCGACGAACCGTGCGGCATCGCCGATCAGCACGAAGCTGTCGCCACAGACTTCTTTCATGCCGTAGCTGTAGTCCGCCTCTTTCTTGAACGGGCGGACCTGCTCCGATGCCTTCAGCGCGTCATGCAGGTTTTCCCGGGTCTTCACCGCTTCCCAGAAGAACTCTTCATAGGTGAGGTCGGAGTTGGTGTAGTTCTGCTTCTGCGTAACCACGCCCACGCTGGTAATGGTTTCGGTGATCGGGATCTGCCAGACCCAGGTATTGGTCATCGGCAGGAAGTGAATGAAGATGTAGTCGACCTTGTCCGGGCTTTGCGTCGCCGACTTGCGGTCGAAGTTGTCGAACCAGGAGTGAATCGCGAACTGGTTGAAGACCGGGTCCTTTTCTCGCAAGCCCAGCCGGCGGCCCAGCAGCACGTTGCGACCGCTGGCATCCACCACCATCTTGGCCTTGATCTCCACGCTGCGCTTGCCCAGCTTGGCATTGACAATGACATTGCCCGGGCTGAGAAACTCGACGTCAGCGATCTCCACGCCCTGGAAGACCTTGGCCCCCAGCGAACCTGCGTGCTCCAGAAGAATGCGGTCGAACTTGCCGCGGTCGACGTGGAACGTGAAGTCGCGATCGACCCCTTCCTGCTTGCGCTCGTTGAAGAGGATTTCCGCCGAACGGAAATCGTGGTCCAGGCCCTGGAAGCCCATCTTGTCTTCGGGGCCGGAATCTGCCGAGGTCCAGGCAGCGCCGAACTTCTTCGGGAAGTTGGCTTTCTCGATCTTTTCCATCACCCCGATTTCCAGCAGCACCGGAGTGGTGGCCGGTACCAGCGACTCGCCAACATGCTCGCGCTCGAACAGTTCTTTTTCGAACACCGCGCATTTGACACCGGCTTTTGCCAGGTAGGAGGCCATGGTCGAACCCGCCGGCCCGCCACCGATAATCACTACATCATAATCATGATCGCTCATTGCCCACTCCCTGTTAGGCGCACTCGGCCTTTAGTTGCTCGACAGTCCTGGATATTGCATTCAGGTCTTTAAAATATTTGCCGGTGATATGGGTACTTGGAATCGAGACACCCATTTCATCCCTGATGTAGACCATGAGCTTGACGATATTCATCGAGTTGAGAATGCCCCACTCCAGTAGTGGAGTCTGGTCATCAAGCTCATCTTCCTTTGCACTTGGCCCGATCAAATCTTCCATGATGTAGCGACGAATCTTTTCTTTAACTTCCTCTCCGTCCATAGACGTACGCTCCTGCATTCGACAATCGTGGGTTGGGAAAACCCGTCTACAATCCTCAATAAGAATGCACTTGTGAATAGCCGTTTTTGCAAAAGGCCTTTGCATATCCGCAAAGGCAAAACAGCCCCGACAACATCGAAGCCAACACAACTTAACGATGTTCCACAGGCCTATATGACAGCCTTCAGAAAGTCATCTTCGAGCGCCCAAGCATAGTTTTGGCGCTCTGCGCAATTAGCCACTAGAACTATTTTTGTATCCAGATAGTGCAAACCAAGCCTTGCACTTGGACGGTGTTCCGCTCTGCGCCGGGTAGAGCTGTGGCGCCTGAAATGTTATGAATCAATTTTCCCAAAGCCAACTAATCATGGCCCCAGCACTGCTTGACAAACAAAAAGCCTAGCCGTACTAAGGAGGCTGTCATGATCTATTTGTAATTTGCCTTTACAAAAATAAGACACTAAAAATTCTAAAAGGATTTAGGAATGAAGGCGCTAGGCGTTGTCAATGACATAGACCTTTATATATCCGTAACTAAAACGGGTAGTTTCTCCGAAACAGGAAGACTACTTGGCATCCCACCTTCTTCGGTGATGCGCAGAATCAATAGCCTCGAAAAAGAACTTGAAACCTGTCTATTCAATCGATCGACAAAATGCTTGATACTTACCGAAACAGGCCTGCTCTTTCTCGAACATGCAAAGAACATCTCGAGATGCATTGGGCATGCTAGATCAGAAGTAAAAGAACACACTGCATCGACCCTAGGCGTTCTCAAGGTTTCAGCACCCGTGGCCTTTGGACGGCGCCATGTAGCGCCTTTATTGAGCAGAATACTGAACCATCATCCCGGTTTGAAAATTGAATTCTCGCTTAACGACAAAGCTCTCGACCCCAGCATCGATAACGTCGATATCTGTATCAAGCTGGGCATATTGCCGGACAGTAATCTGATTCCAACGAAACTTGCGGATATGCGGCGCGTGCTCTGCGCAAGCCCGGAATACATCCGGCAACACGGCTGTCCGCAAACTCTTGAAGACCTGTACCAACATGCCTGCCTGATCCACAGCACCTGCAGCAACTTCTCACTGACCTGGCAATTCAAGGTCGATGGCCTGCTCAAGAAGCTCATGCCCAGCAGCCGGCTATCGGTCAACAGTTCCGAGTTGCTGGTGGACGGCGCCCTTCAGGGCATAGGAATCATCCACGCGCCCACCTGGCTGGTGCATGAACAGATCGCCAGCGGCCAACTGGTGTCGCTGCTCGACGAATATTGCGAGGCCGATCCGCAACAGGGAGCGATCTACGCACTGAGGGCACGCAGCAGCGTTGTCCCGGCCAAGACCCGCCTGTTCATCAATGAGTTGAAACGCTCGATCGGCAGCACGCCTTACTGGGACTTGCCGTTTGAAAAGGAAATACCGCAGACCCTGGCCACCCTGCATTTCGATACCGCAATGCATTCAGCGCTTTCCAGAGCGACCACCTTGCAAGACAAGAGCCAGACATCATGAATCAGTACGACGTCATTATCATCGGTAGTGGTATCGCCGGCGCGCTGACCGGCGCCGTCCTCGCGAAGTCCGGGTTGAACGTTCTGATCCTCGACTCGGCCCAGCACCCACGATTCTCCGTCGGCGAAGCGGCGACACCGGAAAGCGGTTTTCTGCTGCGTTTGCTCTCAAAGCGCTTCGACATCCCTGAAATCGCCTACCTCTCGCACCCCGACAAGATCATCCAGCACGTCGGTTCGAGCGCCTGCGGGATCAAGCTGGGCTTCAGTTTTGCCTGGCATCAAGAGAACGCGCCGTCGTCCCCCGACCACCTTGTGGCCCCGCCGCTGAAGGTGCCGGAAGCCCATCTTTTCCGGCAGGACATCGACTATTTCGCCCTGATGATTGCCCTGAAACACGGCGCCGAATCCAGACAGAACATCAAGATCGAGTCGATCAGCCTCAACGACGACGGGGTCGAGGTGGCATTGTCCAACGCCGCCCCCGTCAAGGCCGCGTTCATCATTGACGCTGCTGCCCAGGGCTCTCCGCTTTCCCGCCAACTGGGCTTGCGCACCACCGAAGGGCTGGCGACCGACACCTGCTCATTCTTCACCCACATGCTCAATGTGAAGAGCTACGAAGATGCCCTGGCTCCGTTGTCCCGCACTCGTTCCCCCATCGAACTGTTCAAGAGCACCTTGCACCACATCTTCGAAGAGGGTTGGTTGTGGGTCATCCCCTTCAACAACCACCCGCAGGGCACCAATCAGTTGTGCAGCATCGGCTTCCAGTTCAACAACGCCAAGTACCGTCCCACCGAGGCGCCGGAGATCGAGTTTCGCAAACTGCTGAAAAAGTACCCGGCCATCGGCGAACACTTCAAGGATGCGGTCAATGCCCGGGAGTGGATCTACGCGCCGCGCATCAACTACCGCAGCGTGCAAAATGTCGGGGATCGCTTCTGCCTGCTGCCGCAAGCCACAGGGTTTATCGACCCGCTGTTCTCCAGGGGGTTGATCACCACCTTCGAGTCCATCCTCAGGCTGGCCCCCAAGGTGCTGGACGCCGCCCGCAGCAACCGCTGGCAACGGGAACAGTTCATCGAAGTCGAGCGCCATTGCCTGAACGCGGTGGCGACCAATGACCAGTTGGTCTCCTGCTCCTATGAAGCCTTCAGCGACTTTCACCTGTGGAATGTGTGGCATCGGGTCTGGCTCAGCGGCTCCAACCTGGGCAGTGCCTTTCTGCAAAAGCTGCTGCACGACCTGGAACACAGTGGCGACGCCCGCCAGTTCGATGCAGCGCTTGAGGCGGTGCGCTTCCCTGGCTGCCTGTCCCTGGACTCGCCCGCCTACGAAAGCCTGTTCAGGCAGTCGTGCCAGGTCATGCAACAGGCCAGGGAGCAAGCCAGGCCGGTGGCCGAAACCGCCAACGCGCTGCATGAGCTGATCAAGGAGCACGAAGCCGAGTTGTTGCCCCTGGGCTATTCGCGGATATCCAATCGTTTCATCCTCAAAGTCTGAATGCCTGAGTGATGCCCGGGGCCGGGCGCCGGTGCCTGTAACCGGCAGCCAGCCCTGGCGATCCACCCGTCCGCCGAAAACCACAACACTTCCCGCGCAAAAACCCGGATAATGCCCGCCATTTTTTGCTTTGTGATGCCGGTGCCCCCCATGGAAATCAAGGTCAACTTTCTCGACAACCTTCGACTTGAAGCCAAGTTCGACGACTTCACGGTGGTGGCCGACCAACCTATCCGCTACAAGGGCGATGGTTCGGCGCCGGGGCCGTTCGATTATTTCCTGGCTTCTTCGGCGCTGTGCGCGGCGTACTTCGTGAAGCTGTACTGCCAGACCCGCAATATCCCCACCGACAATATCCGCCTGTCGCAGAACAACATTGTCGATCCGGAAAACCGCTACAACCAGATCTTCAAGATCCAGGTCGAGCTGCCGGCGGACATCAGCGACAAGGACCGCCAGGGCATCCTGCGTTCCATCGACCGTTGCACGGTGAAGAAGGTGGTGCAGACCGGCCCCGAATTCATCATCGAGGAAGTGGAAAACCTCGACGCCGATGCCCAGGCGCTGTTGATGCCGCAATCGGGCTCCAGCGAAGGCACCTACATTGCCGGCAAGGACCTGCCCCTGGAGCAGACCATCGCCAACATGTCCGGGATCCTCGCGGACCTGGGGATGAAGATCGAAATCGCTTCGTGGCGCAATATCGTGCCCAACGTCTGGTCGCTGCATATCCGTGATGCGCAGTCGCCGATGTGCTTCACCAACGGCAAGGGCGCCACCAAGGAAAGCGCCCTGGCCTCGGCCCTGGGCGAGTTCATCGAGCGCCTGAACTGCAACTTCTTCTACAACGATCAGTTCTGGGGCGAAGAGATCGCCAACGCCGAGTTCGTGCATTACCCGGACGAGCGCTGGTTCCAGCCGGGGCGCAAGGACGAGCTGCCCAAGGAGATCCTCGACGAGCACTGCCTGGCCATCTACAACCCCGATGGCGAGCTGCGCGGCTCGAATCTGTACGACACCAACTCGGGCAATATCGAGCGCGGTATCTGCTGCCTGCCCTATGTGCGCCAGTCCGACGGCGAGGTGGTGTATTTCCCCTCCAACCTGATCGAGAACCTGTACCTGAGCAACGGCATGAGCGCCGGCAACACCCTGGCCGAAGCCCAGGTGCAGTGCCTGTCGGAGATCTTCGAGCGGGCGGTCAAGCGCCAGATTCTCGAAGGCGAGATGGCCCTGCCGGATGTGCCTCAGGAAGTGCTGGCCAAGTACCCGAGCATTCTGGCCGGCATCCAGGGCCTGGAAGAACAAGGCTTTCCGGTGCTGGTCAAGGATGCGTCCCTGGGTGGTGAGTTCCCGGTGATGTGCGTGACCCTGATGAACCCGCGCACCGGCGGCGTGTTCGCCTCGTTCGGCGCCCACCCAAGCTTCGAGGTGGCGCTGGAGCGCAGCCTCACCGAACTGCTCCAGGGCCGCAGTTTCGAAGGTTTGAACGACCTGCCGCAGCCGACCTTCGAAAGCCAGGCGCTGATGGAGCCGAACAACTTCGTCGAGCACTTCATCGACTCCAGCGGCGTGGTGTCGTGGCGTTTCTTCAGTGCCAAGGCGGATTTCGAATTCGTCGAGTGGGACTTCACCAGCCAGGGCAGCAGCGGTGAAAGAGCGGCGGCCAACGCCGAGGAGGCCGCGACCCTGTTCGGCATCCTCGAGGGCCTGGGCAAGGAAGTCTACATGGCGGTGTACGAACACCTGGGGGCCACGGCCTGCCGCATCCTGGTGCCGGACTACTCGGAAATCTACCCGGTGGACGACCTGATCTGGGACAACACCAACAAGGCGCTGTTCTTCCGTGAAGACATCCTCAACCTGCACAGCCTGGACGAAGACGGCCTGCGCTCGCTGGTGGAGCGCCTGGAAGAAAGCGAACCGGACGACTACACCGACATCACCACCCTGATCGGCATCGAGTTCGACGACAACACCGCCTGGGGCCAGTTGACCATCCTGGAGCTGAAGCTGCTGATCCACGTGGCCCTGGGGCAGTTCGACCCGGCCAAGGAACTGGTGGAGATGTTCCTGCAATACAACGACAACACCGTCGAGCGCGGGCTGTTCTACCAGGCCCTGAACGCGGTGCTGGAAGTGGAGCTGGACGACGAGCTGGAGCTGGGCGACTACGAGGCCAACTTGCGGCGCATGTTCGGCAACGAACGGATGGACGCGGTGATCGGCTCGGTGCAAGGCAGCGTGCGCTTCTACGGCCTGACCCCGACCAACCTGCAGCTCGAAGGCCTGGACCGCCACCTGCGGCTGATCGACAGCTACAAGAAGCTGCACGCAGCGCGAGCCAAGTGGAGCGCAGCAAACCGCTGATCAACAGCCCCTTGTAGGAGCGAGCTTGCTCGCGAAGCACTCAAGCACGCCGCGCTCCCCCAGTGAACGCGGCGTTTTCGTTAACGAGCATCGCGAGCAAGCTCGCTCCTACAATTAACCAGACGCCCGGATTGATCGCACCACCAGACACCGTAGGAGCGAGCTTGCTCGCGAAGCCCTCAAGAACGCCGCGTTCCGCCAGTGAGTGCGGCGTTTTCGTTAGAGACCATCGCGAGCAAGCTCGCTCCTACAATTGGCCAGCCAGTATCCGGGCAAGCTGCTGGCGCAATGGGCCGTGCTCGGCCTCGACATAGGGCGGCGCGGTCTTCCAGTCGTAGAACCACACCGGCATCCGGCGCTTGCCTTCCGGCTCCGAGGCGTAGCGGGGAAAGATATGGCAATGCAACTCAGGCTCCGAGTTGCCGAGGATTTCATAGTTGATGCGCAGCGCTCCGGTGGCCTCGAGCAGCGCATCGCCGATGCGGGCCATGTCCAGCAGGTAGGTGGCCCGGGCCTGGGCATCCAGGTCGTTCAAGCTGGCCACCACCGGGTCCGGCAACAACAGGCAATAGCCCTCAAGAAACTGCACATCGCCCATCACCGCCCAGCCCGAAGCCATGCGGCAAATCAGCTTGTCGTTGGCACCCTGGCGGGCCAGTTCTACACGTTGCGAAATCAGCGACATTCATAATCCTTGATGAGGGGGTTCGTCGTTTCGAAGCCATAGTGCCCGAGGCTTGTATCCAGCCGTCGAAAAACCTAGGCCACGCCGGCTGGCCAGGGCTTGCTGTCGTCCCGCTCGGGCGGGCCGTACAGCTCCTGCTCCCAGTCCTCGAACGCCGGCCGTGCCTGGTAGCCCGGATCGCAATACTGACGGATGTACTGCGCCGCCCGGTGCTCGGCGTACTTGGCATTCACCGGTACGCCCTGCTCGTCCAGCTCCAGCACATTGGCAAAAATGGCATAGGCCATCTCCAGCATGCTCGGCTCGTCCCCGAGGCAACTGCGGTAGTCGACGCCTTCCAGCAACGGATAGCCCAAGGTGCCGTTGGCGACCCAGAAACTGAAGGTTCTCAGTGCCCCGGAAAACTCCGGACTTAGCTTCTTCGGGTAAGACATGCTGATCACTTTCCTTGATAGCGGACCGGGGCGGATTCTCGGGCAGCCACACCGGCAAGGCAAGGCTTCGTGCAACTTGCATCCGTCGGTTTCCATGGGCATGGCAAACCCGTCACAATGTGCCCCCTCTCTCTACCCCTGTGCTGTGCGCCTTGTGCAACGCACTTGCCCCGCAAGGATCGCCCGATGAATTTCCTGGAAAAACTGCTCAGCGTCTTCAAAAAGCCGGCGCCACAAAAGGCCGAGCCCACCCTGCCCGCCGGCGAACCGGCCGCCGCAGAAGAGCCCTACGCCCAGTACCAGCCAACCGAAGCAGAGCTGGCCGGCATTGCCCTGATGGAGGCCGGTGCCGCCTGCCTCGATCGCCACTGGCAAGCGGTCGGCCACTGTGAGCAAGACGTCCTGGGCTTCGCCATCAGCCCCAGTTTCATGGGCGGCTCGCACTGGCCCTCCACGCGCCAGGCCTATCGCATCGTGCGTCGCAACAACGGGATCATTCTCGCCACCGAGGGCCTGTCCGACCCGTTCGATGGGGTCACAGGTGATGATCTGGGCAATGGTTTCGAGATGGAACTGTTCGTCGAAACCCCGGACATCCCACCCCATGCCCAGGGCGCGGTGGGTGATGTCTATCCGTTCGCCGATAGCTGGGCTTTCGAACTGCTGCGCTGCGTGGCCAACACCACGGCCGATGCCGGTGGCCTCACTGCACGCCTGCAGCGCTACGGGGTGCTGTCCCTGGAACTGCCCGGCGTCAGCCAGTCCCGCGCCATGAGCGAGCAACTGCCAGCGCATTTCATCAGCGCCGACGACTGCGCCGGGGTACTGGTGGGCGGCCCGGCCCCGGACTTCCCGACACGCCTGGAAGACATGCCGCTGTCCCCCGTGACCCTGGTGCCGGTGGTGCTGATCACCGCCGCGGAGCTGGAGTACGTGCGCAGCGGCGGGGCCCAGGCCCGGGAAGACCTGGCCGTGCGCTTGAGCGCCGCCGGCCATGCTCATGTCAGCCATTTGCAGCGCGCCAGCCTGATCTGAACCAAGGAGCCTAGCCGTCCATGTCAGAAGCCGATGCCTACTTTCCTTTCTACCTGTTCGCTGCCCGGTTCCCGGACCAGGCAGAGGCCGAACGGTTTGCCTTCGAACAGTGGGAGCCCGAACCCGCGGCCGACGCCAGCGATGCCGAGTTCAGCGCTTGGGAAGCACGCAACCCCAGCTGGGGCCTCAAACAGGAGCTGGGGTACTACATGGACTCCGATTTCGTCGAGCTGATCGGCAGTGAAGACGGCCCGCAATACCTGGAATCGCTGATCCGCAGCGACGCCGAAAAAAAGCAGCTGCGCACGCGCGTCGACTCCGGCTACAGCCATTTCATCATCGTTGGCTGCGAGTCGATTTACGGTGACCACAAATCGATCTCCGGCGGCGCCAATCAACGCCAGCCCGCAAGCACGGCAACCCTGGACTACCTTGGCGAGTTCAACGTGGAGCCCGCAGGCCCTGGCGCAGCTGGCCTGAAGCAATAATCCATCAAGCCGATTCCTCTGCCCCGCACTAGATGCTAAAAAGGCCCCCAGCGTTCCCATGCCACCCTTGTCGTGCCAGCCGTACCACGAGAATCACCATGCACAGCCAATACCCCAACACACGCGCCCCGTTGCGCCCTCTGCACCTCATCACCCACCAGCCAACGGCGGTAGCAGCATGATCGAAGTCACCGAAGTCTCCATTGCCCACCTGCGCGCCGCCCTGGAATCCGGGCAGACCACCTCGGTGGAACTGGTCCAGGCCTATCTGGCGCGGATCGAGGCCTATGACGGCCCGAACACCGCCACCGCCCTCAACGCCGTGGTGGTGCGCAACCCCGAGGCGCTGAACGAGGCGCGGGCCGCCGATGAACGCCGCGCCAAGGGCCAGACCCTGGGCCCGCTGGACGGCATTCCCTACACCGCCAAGGACAGCTACCTGGTCAAGGGCCTGACGGCTGCTTCCGGCAGCCCGGCCTTCGCCGAGCTGGTGGCCTACCGCGACGCCTTCACCATTGAGCGCCTGCGGGCTGCCGGGGCCATCTGCCTGGGCAAGACCAACATGCCGCCCATGGCCAACGGCGGCATGCAGCGCGGCGTGTATGGCCGCGCCGAAAGCCCCTATAACGCCGCTTACCTGACCGCGCCCTTCGCCTCGGGCTCGTCCAATGGCGCCGGCACCGCCACCGCCGCCAGCTTCGCCGCCTTCGGCCTGGCCGAGGAAACCTGGTCCAGCGGCCGTGGCCCGGCCTCCAACAACGGGCTGTGCGCCTACACCCCGTCGCGCGGGGTGATCTCGGTGCGCGGCAACTGGCCGCTGACCCCGACCATGGACGTGGTGGTGCCTTTTGCCCGGACCATGGCCGACCTCCTGGAAGTGCTGGACGTGGTGGTGGCCGAAGACCCGGACACCCGCGGCGACCTGTGGCGCCTGCAGCCCTGGGTGCCGATCCCCAGCGTCGCTTCGGTGCGCCCGGCCTCCTACCCGCAACTGGCGGCCGGCGCCGCGGCGCTCAAGGGCAAGCGCCTTGGCGTGCCGCGCATGTACATCAATGCCGACCCTGAGGCCGGCACCAGCGAAAAACCGGGCATCGGCGGCCCCACCGGCCAGCGCATCCATACCCGGCCCTCGGTGATCAGCCTCTGGGAACAGGCGCGCCAGGCCCTGGAGGCCGCCGGCGCGCAAGTGCTGGAAGTGGACTTCCCCCTGGTGTCCAACTGCGAGGGCGACCGCCCCGGCGCGCCGACCGTGTACAACCGCGGCCTGGTCAGCAAGGAGTTCCTCCACGACGAGCTATGGGAGCTCTCGGGCTGGGCCTTCGACGACTTCCTGCGGGCCAACGACGACCCCAAGCTCAACCGCCTGGCGGATGTCGACGGGCCGCAGATCTTCCCCCACGACCCCGGCACCCTGCCCAACCGCGAAGACGACCTGGCCGCCGGCATGGACGAATACGTGAACATGGCCAAGCGCGGGCTCAAGACCTGGGACCAGATCAGCACCCTGGCCGACGGCCTGCGCGGCCTGGAACAGACCCGGCGCATCGACCTGGAAGACTGGATGGACCGCCTGGGGCTGGACGCCGTGCTGTTCCCCACCGTGGCCGACGTTGGCCCGGCCGATGCCGATATCAATCCCGAGTCGGCAGACATCGCCTGGAGCAACGGCGTGTGGGTGGCCAACGGCAACCTCGCCATCCGCCACCTGGGGGTACCCACCGTTACCGTGCCCATGGGGGTGATGGCGGACATCGGCATGCCGGTGGGGCTGACCTTCGCCGGGCGCGCCTATGACGACTCGAGCCTGCTGCGCCTGGCTTCGGCCTTCGAGGCCACCGGCAGCAAGCGCCTGATTCCACCGCGCACGCCGGCCTTGTATAGCGGCCAGTGACAAACCGGGACCGGGGCCGCAACGGCCCCGTTCCTCAACGCCGTCCCTTCGAGTCCCCTTTGCGCATGACCTTTTGCGCTCAACCCGTTGGCGAGACCCCATGAACCACATTCGCGCTGCAATGCATCAATCGAAATACACCAAGGCCCCCCACCCCGTCTTCACCCTCGACGACGTCCCCCTGGACAGTTGGATCAAGGGGGTCATCTACGATGGCTCGGGGGCAGACAGCACCGAGGGGTTGGTACCGGCCCAGGGCTGGCTGATCGATGACGAGCACGCAGAACTTGCCTGGCAGTTACTGGCTCCCGCGAGCGAGGATTGCTCGAGCATCGTCCCGTTGCTGATCTGCCCCGACGACATGGATCTAAGTTGCACAGTGGCCGTGGTCGAGCAGGTGGTACGGGGAGACAAGCTGATCTGGGAACGTTTTGGACGAGCCGTCACAGTGATCAACGGACTGGTCACTGCGGTGGCCTGGAACAGCAACGCTCAACGCGCCGAATTCTCCAGGCAACAGTTTGACGAGGCCTGCACTGAATTCAAAAGATTGACCGAGCATGAGTGGGCTTGATTGCACCATCACTGCTCATCCTCAGGTCGCAATGGCGAGTGCTGCCAATCGAAGTGGGTGAGCAACTGCCGGCACAGGTCGTCCAGCTGCGGGTGGTAGTGGTGGGTATGGGGCACGGGCAACTGCGGCTCGCCATGGCCGAAGCCCAGCGCGCGCAGGGCCGTGGCGTAGTCTTCCAGCGGCCCGTAGCCATAGATCAGGTTGTGCCGGTCCCAGACCACGGTGGCCTGTTGCTCGGGCGAGTGGACCCACAGGTCGAAACGGCTGTCGCCACAGAGCAGTGGCTTGAAGTCGTAGATGAAATCCTGAACGTCCTCACGCGACAGCTGCGGGCTCCAGTAGCGTCCGGCTTGCGATTCGTCCCGGGGCGTGTGCAGCACGAACAGCAGCACCAGCGGTTCGGCCAGGCAGCCCAGCAGGCTGAGCAGGACCTGCGGGTCCGAGCCTGGAACGCCCGCCACCACGCGCTGCCCCTCGCCAATGGGGGCCACCACGAATACCGGCGGATAACTGTGCTCGACCCACTGGTTGTCTATCATGTGCCCAAGTCTGTACATAGCCAGCCTGATCCTCCTGATCAATTCCTAGGTTTAGCCAAAACGGCCGCGCATTATGCCGTACCCTGCAGGGCCGCTCACGGCCTGATTGACCCAACAGCGCGCGGCAACACAGCCCATCAAGGACATCCCCTCCGTGCTTCATGCCCTGATCCACAACGGCCAACCACTGGCCCCACAGCAACCCCAGCCACTGGTGCCCTGGTGGAGCTTCACCAAGACTGTGCTTAGCGCAGCGGCCCTGACCCTGGTGCGCGACGGCCTGCTGGGGCTGGATGAGCCGCTGCCCCAGGGCCCCTTCACCCTGCGCCAGTTGCTGCGGCATCAGGCCGGGCTGGCGGACTACAGCGAGCTGAGCGACTACCACGACGCGGTTTTGCGCAACGAGGATGCATGGCCCGGCGCACAGATGCTGCAGCGCCTGGATGCCAGCCGCCTGCGCTACGCCCCCGGCAGCCAGTGGCGCTACTCCAATGTGGGTTACCTGTTCGTGGCGCAGCTGATCCAGCAGGCGACGGACCTGCCCCTGCACCTTGCCCTGCAACAACGGGTACTGGCGCCCCTGGGCTTGTCTCGCACGCGCCTCGCCGTGACCCGCGAAGACCTGCGGGATGTGGACCTGGGCCAGTTGGACGACTACCACCCCGGCTGGGTCTACCACGGCCTGCTGGTGGGGCCCCTGGCGGAGGCGGTGCTGCTGCTGGATCGGCTGTTGAGCGGCGCGCTATTGCCCCCGGCACTGCTGGCAGGCATGCAGCAGGCCCAGGTTCTGGGCGGGCCGATGGCCGGCCGGCCCTGGGTCGCTCCCGGCTATGCCATGGGCCTGATGGTGGGCACTGTCGAGTCTGGCCTGACGCTCTACGGCCACACCGGCAGCGGCCCCGGCAGCACGCTGGCGGTCTATCGCGCCAACGTCGCCGGCACCAGCGCCTGCTGCGCGGTCTTCAGTCCGGGGAGCGACCAGGGCCAGGTCGAAACCCGGGCCCTGGCGCATCTGCGCCACGCACTGGCGAACTAGCCACAGGGCACGGCCACAGTCACAGGACAGCTCGCATGCTGGCATGACTGACCGGGCGCCACGGGCCCTGCCGCTTCGCACAGCGGCTGACGTACAATCCCCAGCCTTCAGGGACAGCCATCACCAGGACGACAATGACCACACACCGCATTAGCCTTGCCAACGGCTGGACCGCCGAATTCACCGAGCAGGGCGAGTTCCGCATGGGCGCCGTCGGCTGGAACCTGCAGTTGCGCGGCCCCGAGCAACAGGCCATCCGCTACTTCGAAAGCCAGATCGTGCTGGTCAACGATGAGGATGGGGTACAGGCACGAAAAGCCATCAGCCTCTCCGAGGATGGGGTCTACGGCTACCTGGGCAGCGACATGAGCCATGGCTGGGTGATCGACTTCTCCCGCTGCATGATCGCGCCCCATCGGGTGACGATTTCCCACTACCACTACGCCTATGACGAATACATCTCGCTGCTGGAACAGCCGGCGTACAAGCGGGTGCGGGAGTACATCAGTGTCAGCGGTCGGACTTACTACCTGACCTTCCCCCTGACCCGGGACGAGGATTTCCCCAAGGTCTGGGAGGAGTACCTGGTGATACGCCGGCGGCAGCTGGACGAGCTGTATTTTCGCAACTGAGCCTGGGCCGGGCGGCACAGTGATGCGCATGGGCCATTAGCACACTCGGGCTAATAGTGCCGGGGGCAGCACGGGCCTATAGTCCGCAGCAGCCCCCCCTTCAGGACGGCGCCTACAAGAACGTGCGGATTCATAACAAGGAGTTTTCCCATGTCGCTCAAGAAAATCGTCTATGCCTCGGCCATCGCCCTGGCCCTCACCGCCTCCAACGCCCACGCCTTTGCCAGCGACTGCGGCGACTCGCTGTGGAAGTTCAGCGCCATCGAAGCGCTGACCTGCGTGTTCTCGGGCCAGTGGTAAATCACTGCCGCCCGGGCTGACACCGCCCGGCATTAACCAGGTGCCCGCTGCTGCGGGCACTTTCATTGGCGGGTGTCGGCTCGCTCGCGGCCCTGCTTTCAGCGCAGGCTCCAGGACACCCCCAGGTACACCCCCAGCCC
>NZ_JBQOIE010000027.1:0-53578 GCF_052665325.1 Pseudomonas sp. 8(2025)
GGGGTATAGCGCAGTCCGGTAGCGCGCCTGCTTTGGGAGCAGGATGTCAGGAGTTCGAATCCCCTTACCCCGACCATATTCACGAAAAAGGGCACCTCAATGAGGTGCCCTTTTTCGTATGCCCGTGGAAAAGTTCGCAGGCCCGCTGGCGTCGAGCCTGGGTAGGGTACCTACAGCCCTTGATGCCTCGATTGTGCTTGTGCTGAATGTTCTCCGTCGCTGTATTTGGCTGATGACTCGAGTCATGGCTGAAGCGGCGAGCCCTCTTTGTGGGGGAGGGCGTTTTCCAGGCAGTTGAGTCAACTGCCAATGATGTTGTACCGCGGTCCGTACGGCAGCCCGGTGATATTGCACGCACCGTGCTCGTCGACGATCAGGATGTCGTGTTCCCGATAACCGCCGGCACCGGGCAGGCCTTCGGGCAGCCTGATCATCGGTTCGATGGACACCACCATGCCGGGCTCAAGAATGGTCTCCACATCCTCACGAAACTCCAGCCCGGTCTCGCGCCCATAGTAGTGGTTGAGGATGCCGAACGAATGGCCATAGCCGAAGGTACGGTATTGCAGCAGGTCGTGCTCCAGGTAGAGGGCGTTCAGTTGTCGAGCGATATCGCTGCAGCGTGCGCCGGGCTTGACCAGTTGCAGCCCGGCTTCATGCACCTGGACGTTGATCTCCCACAATCGCAGGCAGGCGTCGGGGCAATGGCCGAGGAACAGCGTGCGCTCCAGGGCGGTGTAGTAGCCGGCGATCATCGGGAAGCAGTTGAGGCTCAGCACTTCTCCTGGGCTGACCCGTCTCGAGGTCAGTGGATTGTGTGCGCCATCGGTATTGAGCCCGGACTGAAACCAGGTCCAGGTATCCATCAGTTCGGCCCCCGGAAACGCCTCGGCAATCGCCCGCACCATGGCCTGGGTGGCGTGTCCGGCCACTTCGTATTCCGGTACCTGGTTGTGCAGGGCTTCGATGGCGGCGGCCCCGCCGATGTCTGCAATCCGCGCCCCCTGGCGGATCAGCGCTTGCTCTTCGGCGGACTTGAGCATGCGCAGGTTCATGCAGGGCGTGGCGATGTCCAGTAACTGTGCCTGGGGATAGAGCTCGGAAAAGGCCCGGTGATTGGGCAGGGTCAGATGATCGAACTCCAGCCCCAGGCGCGAAGCGCGGGGCAGGGCCTGCTTGACCGCGACGAAGAAATTGCCTCGCTGCCAGTCGGTGTAGATCACCTGGGCATCGCAGGTCGCCCGCCGCCCCGGTTGGCCGCCGTCGATATTGGCGCTGATCAGCACGCTGTGTTCCTGGGTCACCACGAGGGCGTACTGGCGGCCGAAGGAGCAATACAGGAAGCCGGCGTAGTAGTTGATGTTGTGGTACGAGGTGAACAGCGCGGCGTCAATGTCCTGTTGCGCCATGTAGGCCCGCAGGGCGCCCAGGCGTCGAGCGTATTCTTTGGGGGAGAAGGTGGCAGGGGCTTTGTCACCGTTGTGCAACTCAAGCGTCTGGGGCATCTGCATGGCCTGGGTCCTTGTCTGCTATGAGCGATGCATGGCGCCACACGGGGTGGGCCGTGACACTGCATTGCAGCAGATAGGGCGGGGGCAGGCATGTGCGGTACCGACCTTGAGCTGGTTGTCAGCGCTGTTTTGCGGGTCATGGCTATGGGCGCCGATGACGCTGGGGCAAGCGCTGGTTGTGCCGCAAACCTGGTATTTCTTATAGGTTTTGCCTGGCCCGTTGCTGCCGGGCGTGGCATTCTGGCCCTTCGCTGTTAAGGATCAACAGTAAGGAAGCGGCAAGGATGCAGAGCAGGCTCGCGGAATTTGATACCCATCTTTTGTCCGGAAACTCGCTGCATGAGCGAATGACGGGAACCATGACACTGGCCTCGGAACTGGGTTTCGATGCCCTGGTTTATGACTACAGCCCGGTGCCTTTCGATCAGGCAGGCGAGCTGATCATCCCCAGTGCCATGGTCTGCAATACCCCCAGAGACTGGCTGGAGCTCTGGTGCGATCAGGGTTACTACCATATCGACCCGGTCCAGCAGGTTGCTCTGGACAGCTCCTCGCCCTTTATCTGGTCCTACAAGCCCGAGGCGGAAACCGTCCTGCGTCAGGCCCTCGGGCAGCAGCACGCTCCGGTATCCAGTTACCTGCACCATCATCAAATGGCCCACGGCATGACCGTGCCCATCCATTTACCCAGGGGCGGTTTCGCCAGCCTCACCGGTTTGCGCTCCGGCAATGCCACGGTGGCATTACAGGACTTGCAACAGGTTCAGGGCCACTTCACCCTGCTTGCTCATGCGTTGCAGGAGCATCTCTATCCACAGCTCAGCAAATGCGTTCGCAGTTATCCGGTTGATCTGACCCGGCGTGAACGCGAGTGCCTGAAATGGGCTGCAGAGGGCATGACTTCCGGCGAGATTGCCGAGCGCCTGCAGCGTTCGCAGGCCACGATCAACCTGCACCTGACCTCGGCGATGCACAAGCTGGGCGCCAGGAATCGGGTTCAGGCGGTGGTTCGCGCGGTTCACTATCGCCTGCTGGGTAACTGAGGCGAGTAGCACAGGCTCTGCCGCACTGGAGGCGTCGGAGCGCGGAACGGAAGATTGAACGACACAGGCTGATTGTCATCAGGGAGCGATGCGCAATGAATGCAAGCAAACCACCACTGGAAGGCTATGCCTCCTTTGGCGTCCATCAGACGTGGTATCGGGTCACCGGGGATCTGCACAGCGGACTTACGCCCCTGGTGATTCTGCACGGCGGTCCGGGCTGCACCCATGACACCCTGGACGCCTTCAGGGATGTGGCCGCCAGTGGTCGGGCGATCGTTCAATTCGATCACCTGGGAAGTGGCCTCTCCACTCGTCTGGATGGCAAGCCGCCGTCGTTCTGGAGCCTTGAACTCTACCTGGAGCAGCTGGACAACCTCCTGGACCACCTGCGCATCAGCCAGGACTACGCCCTGCTGGGTCACTCCTGGGGAGCTGCGCTGGCCAGCGAGCACGGGGTGCGCGCGCCGGCCGGCTTGCGTGCGCTGATCCTGGCCAATGCGCCAGCCGACATGCGCACCTGGGAAGCCGAGACCCTGAAACTGCGCGCAGCCCTGCCTGAGGAGGCGTTGCAGGTGCTGACCTGGCATGAGCAGCCGGGCTCCCCTCGTGGCGCCGAATATGTGCAGGCCTGGCAGTTGTACTTTGAACGGCATGTATGTCGGCTGCGCCCGTGGCCTGAAGAGGTGGCGCGGATGTTTGCCCAGGGCCGTGGTACCGATGGCGCGGAGCGGGGGGGAGGTTTTCCGCTGATGGACAACCTGCGGGACTGGAGCATCGTCGAGCGCCTGGGACGCATCGAGGTGCCGACGCTTTTGATCTGTGGCCGCTACGATGAAGCCACGCCAGTTGTGGTCAGCCCCTACCTGGAGAAGATTCCCGGCATTCGCCTGGCGTTGTTCGAACACTCCAGCCACATGCCCCACGTCGAGGAGCGGGTCGCCTGCATGGGCACCGTCGTGAATTTTCTCGATGAATGCCTGTAACCGTACGCCAGCAGCCCCCGCTACGTTACGTAGCGGGGGCGTGGTTTTTCAGGGGCCTAGTGCAGCTTCAGGCGTGGATCGGTACCGCGGCCGATTCGGCTGCCAAGCATCAGCATCGCGGTGCGGAAGACTCCGTACAGCGCCATCTGGTGCATGCGATACAGCGAGATGTAGAACATCCGCGCCAGCCAGCCTTCGAGCATCACGCTGCCAGTGAGGTTGCCCATCAAGTTGCCCACCGCCGAGAAGCGCGACAGCGAGATCAGTGAGCCGTAGTCGGTGTACTTGTAGGTCGGCAGGTCCTTGCCTTCGATGCGCAGCTTCAGCGACTTGGCCAGCAACGAGGCTTGCTGGTGCGCGGCCTGGGCCCGTGGCGGCACATTACGGTCGCTGCCTGGTTGCGGGCAGGCGGCGCAGTCGCCGAAGGCAAAGATGTTCTCGTCGCGAGTGGTCTGCAGGGTCGGTAGTACCTGCAGTTGGTTGATGCGGTTGGTCTCCAGGCCGTCGATGTCCTTGAGGAAGCCTGGCGCGCGAATGCCCGCGGCCCAGACCTTGAGGCTGGCGGGAATGGTCTGGCCGTCGGCGGTGATCAGGCTGTCGGCGGTCACTTCGCTGACCGAGGCGTTGGTCAGCACCTTGACCCCGAGTTTCTCCAGGGTCTTGTGCACCGGGCCGCTGATGCGTTCGGGCAGGGCAGGCAGCACCCGTGGCCCGGCCTCGATCAGGGTGATGTGCATGTTTTCCGGGAGAATCCGGTCCAGCCCGTAGGCCGCCAGTTCATGGGCCGCGTTGTGCAGTTCTGCCGCCAGTTCCACGCCAGTGGCGCCGGCGCCGACGATGGCCACGCTGATCTGCTCCACGGCATCGGTCTGCCCGGCATGGGCTCGCAAGTAGTGGTTGAGCAGTTGCTGGTGGAAGCGCTCGGCCTGCTTGCGGGTGTCGAGGAACAGGCAATGCTGGGCCGCGCCCTGGGTGCCAAAGTCGTTGGTGGTGCTGCCCACGGCGATCACCAGGGTGTCGTAGCCCAGCTCCCGGGCCGGCAACAGCTCCACGCCTTCTTCGTCGTAGGTGGCGGCCAGTTGGATCTTCTTGCGCTGCCGATCGAGCCCGCTCATGCGGCCCAGCTGGAACTCGAAGTGGTTCCATTTTGCTTGGGCGACGTAGTTGAGTTCGTCTTCGGAAGAGTTCAGGGAACCGGCAGCCACTTCGTGAAGCAGCGGTTTCCAGATGTGGGTCAGGTTGGCGTCCACCAGCATCACACTGGCGGTGCCGCGCTTGCCCAGAGTCTTACCCAGGCGGGTCGCCAACTCCAGGCCGCCGGCGCCGCCGCCAACGATGACAATACGATGAGTCATGGGGATATCTCGCAAGGCTAAAAGAAATCGGTGCAGTCAACCGAGCGAGCGCGAAGCAGCTCATAGCGTCAGGTAACTGATGAAACGGCTCAACAGGCCCAGGGCGACAGTCACCGCAATCACCACCACGAGGAGCATCCACGGCCGGAAGGGCCGGCGCTCGACTCGATGCTGGGGCAGTTGCAGGTATTCTTCGACATGGCGTTGGTCGTCGGGGTTCAGGCGGCTGCTCATAAAAGACCTCGTCAGATAGACGTCGCAACGTTGAGGAATGTTACAGCGCGGTGTTATCCGGCATGAACGGAGCATAGCCGCTGCCGCGTGAGGGCTCGCTGGCACGGGCCCGGCGTTGGCAGGCAAGTGTGCTTTTTTACCATTGCCGGGCGGATTGCGCCATGGCTACACAGGCCGCATTGACCGGCGTTACAAACTGATGCCGACGTCGAAGAGGATGCTGCGGCCCAGGTTGCTGCGCAGGAACTCCGGTGCATCCGGGTGGGCGAACAGCACGCGGGCGAACGTCGGCCCCACCAGGGACAGCGAGCGCCAGCCCTGGCGCAGGTATTCGGTGGGGGGCGGGAAGTGGCTGTTGAGATCCAGGACTTCGCGTTTCAGGGCGGCGAAGGCAATGATGTCCAGCTCGCCGAGGTTCATTCCGCGCTCCTGATAGTTGTGGGCCTTCTTGCGCAAGGTCGGTGCCAGGCGCAGCAACAGTTCGCTGGCCGGGATGCGCTTGGGCTTGGCTTCGCGGCGCACCAGCTGGCTCAGGGAGAACGCGCTGCGCCGGCGCTGCAGTTCGTCGCGCCATTCATCGTTGAGCCTGCGGCCTTCGTCGAGGACGAAGAACACTTCGAAGCTGGCCTCGCGAAACAGCACATCGGGGGGCTCTTGCCCGGCGGCGGTGAACTCGTCGTTGCGGTAGGGAATGTTCAGGCCTTGCAGCAGGCGCTGGCAGACCCAACGCTCACGCTCCCATTTGCGGGCATTGGACAGGAACGCGTTGGCTTGTTCGGCCTGGATGGTAAGCAGGCGCAAAAAATCTGAGTCATCCATACCCCCAAGCTTAGCGCTCAAATATGACCTTAAAAACCACAGCCGTGCAAAAACCTCCGCAGGCGTCGCCGGCAACCTCGCTGGAGCCTGCCCAGGGGCGGTGTAGACTGTTTGCCGTCCAACCATTCGATAAGGAGTGCGCAGTGAAGCGCTGGTCAATGCTGTTGCTGGCCCTGTTGCCGTTGTGGGCCCAGGCCCTGGAAATAGGAGAGCGCCTGGCGCCCTGGACCCTGCTGGATCAATTCGACCAGCCCTACAGCCTCGATTCCCAGGCGCGGATCCTGTTGGTGGCACGCAGCATGGATGCCGCCAAAGTGGTGAATGCGGCGCTCAAGGACAAACCCAAGGGCTACCTGCAGGAGCGCCACGGGGTGTTTGTCGCCGATATCCAGCGCATGCCGACAGTGATCGCCAAACTGTTTGCGGTGCCGGCCATGAAGGATTACCCCTACCGAGTGATGCTCGATCGCGATGGGCGCGTGGCACCACGCTATCCCGCCGCCGAGGATCAGGTGCTGTGGCTGCAACTGCAGGATGGGCAACTGGTCGCCCGGCAGGCGTTCGCCACGGCCGCGCAATTGGCTGCGGCGCTGGAACGGGCCCAGCCATGATCAGCGCGGCGCTGCTGTCGCCGCAAAGCCTGATTGGCGGCTGGCTGCTGTATGTGCCAGTACTGATCTGGGCGGTACTGCGGGCGCCCTGGGTCGAGCTGTTTACCGACAGCCGGCGCCAGCACTTGCTGTTTGGCACGGTGTTCGCCTTGTTTCTGCTGTGGCTGGTGCGCCGGGATTTCGACACGGGGGTCTCCTACCACTTCATCGGCATGACCGCAGTAACCCTGCTGCTGGACTGGCCGCTGGCGATAGTTGGCGGCTTGATCGCACAGTTGGGCCTGCTGGCCCTGGGCCGGCAGGACCTGGCGGCGCTGGGGGTCAATGGAACCTTGCTGATCCTGCTGCCGGTGGCGGTCACCGAGGCCTGCGCCTGCCTGGTGGAACGGGCCCAGCCGCGCAATCCCTTCGTCTATATCTTCTGCTCGGGGTTCTTTGCCGCGGCACTCTCGGCATTGTTATGCCTGCTCTGCGGCCTGGGCCTGCTGTGGTTCGACGAACGCTTTGCCATGCCCGAATGGCTGGAAGATTTTGTCGGCTACCTGTGGCTGATCATCTTCCCGGAAGCCTTTATCAACGGCATGGTGATCAGCGCCCTGGTGGTGTTCTGCCCGGAATGGCTGGAAACCTTCAACCGTACCCGCTACCTGTCGGCGCCCTGGAAAGACGAGGATCCGCGCCCTTGATCCATATCAATCCACGGTGTTTTGCCGGGCTGCATGCTCGGCAAAAATCTCAGGAGTGCGGTCATGAGTGTCTACCAGTGGGCCCGGCAGGAAGTGCGCGACAGTCTGCACAATGCTCAGCAGGAAGGTTTTGAACCGGGGTTGAGCCTGCGCGCCCTGCTCAGTGCGGTGGTGCAGCAAAGCAAGAGTGTGCGCAGCATCGAGGACCTGGCAGACGAGCTGCAGTTTCTAGCGGAAAACCTCGACGACGATCAGGACTACAGCTTCATGCGGCCCTGACCGGCGCCGGGGTGAGCACTCAGTGAGCGCGAGGGGGCAGCTCTTCGGAGAACAGCTCGTCCTCGGCATCCGGGCTCACCGGAATCTTGTGCTCCTCGGCAGCCCAGGCGCCCAGGTCGATCAGCTTGCAGCGATCGGAACAGAAGGGCCGGTTGATGTTGGTCGCGGTCCATTCCACAGGGGCGCCACAGGTTGGGCATTCGACGGTCAGGGGTTGGCTCATGACTGGCCTCCACGCAAAGTTAGGTAAAAGTGATGCAGGCGCTCGACCTCGCTGCGCAACCAGGCGTGGTCGCGGTCGTTGACCAGCACGTCATCGGCATGGCGCAGGCGTTCCTCACGGCTGGCCTGGGCCTGGAGAATCGCCTGGACCTGCTGTTCGCTGATCTGGTCGCGCCGCAGGGTACGCTCGATCTGCAGTTGCTGGGGCACGTCGATCACCAGAATCCGCTGGGTCATCCGCGACTGGCCGGATTCGATCAGCAGCGGCGACACCAGGATTGCGTAGGGCGATTCGGCGCGGGCCAGGTGGCTGACAATTTCCTCGGCGATCAGCGGGTGCAGCAGGGCTTCCAGCCAGCGACGCTGTTCGGGCACCTCGAAGATCAGCTTGCGCAGAGCCGCGCGATCCAGTTGGCCGTCGGCCTGCAGCACGCCTTGGCCAAAGTGCCGGGCAATCTGTTCCAGGGCCGGGCGGCCGGGCTCCACCACCCAGCGGGCGGCATGATCGGCATCGATCACATGCACCCCCAGGTCGATGAAGTGCTGGGCGGCGGCACTTTTGCCGCTGCCGATGCCGCCGGTCAGGCCGAGGGTCCAGGGTGTGTTAACGGAGCGAGTCATTGGAAACCGACAAACTGCAGATAGAAGTCGGTTATTTGACCACCCCAGAGCAAGGCAATCCAGCCGGCAATGGCCAGAAAGGGTCCAAAGGGGATTGGCGTCGAAGTCTTTTCCCGGCGCAGGCGCAGCAGGATCGTGCCGAGAATCGCCCCCAACAGGGATGACAGTAGCAGGGTCAGCGGCAGGATCTGCCAGCCGCCCCAGGCCCCGAACAGGGCCAGCAGCTTGAAATCACCGTGGCCCATGCCCTCCTTGCCGGTCAGCAGCTTGAACAGCCAGAACACCGACCACAGGAACAGGTAGCCGATCACCGTCCCCCACAGCGCATCCTCCAGGCTGATCAGCAGGCTGAAGCTGTTGGCGATCAGCCCCAGCCATAACAGTGGCAGCACCAGCACATCCGGCAGCAGCTGGTGATCGGCGTCGATCAGGCTCATTGCCAGCAGCCCCCAACTGAGGATCAGCATCAGCCCGGCCGCCCAGCCGAAGCCGAAGTGCCAGGCGATAAAACCCGAGATCAGCCCGCAGGCCAGTTCGGTCAACGGGTAGCGCGGGCTGATGGAGCTATTGCAGTGGGCGCAGCGGCCACGTAGCCACAGGTAACTGAGCAGCGGAATGTTTTCCCAGGGGCGGATCGGCTGCGCACAGTGCGGGCACTGGGAGTGCGGCAGCATCAGGTTGTAGGGCGCAGCCACAGGTTCCGGCTCCAGCCCCAGCACGTCGCGGGCCTGGGCTCGCCAGTCGCGTTCGAGCATTTTCGGCAGGCGCCACACCAGCACGTTGAGAAAGCTGCCGACGATCAGGCCCAATACCAGGGCCGCAGCCACGAAGGCCATGGGGTAGAGAGTGAGGGCGTCAGTCAGGGGCATGTTCAGATCGCTGTACCGAGTTGGAAGATAGGCAGGTACATGGCAACCACCAGGGCGCCGACGATACCCCCCAGGACCACCATGATCAACGGCTCCATGAGGCTGGTCAGGCTGTCCACCAGGTTGTCCACCTCGACCTCGTAATGGATCGCGACTTTTTCCAGCAGATGATCCAGGGTTCCGGACTCTTCGCCGATGGCGGTCATCTGGATCGCCATGGTCGGGAAGACCCCGCTGGCGCGCATGGCAAAGTTCAATTGCATGCCGGCGGCGACCTGCTGGCGGATCCGTTGCACCGCTTGCCTGAAGACAGGGTTGCCGCTGGCTCCAGCCACTGAATCCAGGGCCTGCACCAGGGGAACGCCGGCGGCGAAGGTGGTGGCCAGGGTCCGTGCGTAGCGGGCCACCGCGGATTTATGCAGCAGTGGCCCGGCCAGGGGCATGTGCAAAAGGCCGACATCCAGGCGGTCACGCAAGCTCGGGGAGCGCTGATAGGCCAGGCGCGCCGCAAGCCCGCCCAGCACACCGGCGGCCAGCAGCAGCGCCCCCTGCTGCTGGATGAAATGTGACAGAGCGATGACCCACTGGGTGAGCAGTGGCAACTCGGCATTGAAACCGGCGAACAAGCTCTGGAACTGGGGGACCACCTTGAGCAGCAGGATGCTGCTGACCACGACCGCCACGCCGATCACCGCCAAGGGATAGACCATGGCTTTCTTCAGCCGCGCCTTCAGGTTCTCGCTCTTTTCCTTATAGGTGGCGACTCTCTCCAGCAGGGTATCCAGGGCGCCGGCCTGCTCGCCGGCGTCCACCAGGTTGCAGTACAGCGGGTCGAAGTGGCGCGGTTGTCTGCGCAATGCCGCGGCCAGGCTGGAGCCGGCCTCGATGTCGCGCTTGAGGCTGGCCAGCAGTTGGCGCATCTGCGGATGCTCGAAACTTTCGGCAATGATGTCGAAGGATTGCAGCAGCGGCACCCCGGCCTGCATCAGCGTGGCCAGCTGCCGGGTGAGCAGGGCAATGTCCCGTGCCCCTACTCGCTGATGCAGGCGCAGCCAGCCCTTGGGTTTGCGTCGGATTCGGGTTGGGGTGATGCCCTGTCTGCGCAATTGCGCCCTGATCAGGGCCGGGGTCGCGGCGCTGAGTTCTCCGGTGAGGGGGCGGCCCTGGCTGTCGGTGCCGTGCCAGAGATAGACACTGGTCGCGGGTGCTTTTACCGCCATGGTTCGATCCTTGGTGCAAGGGTGGATAGGGAGGCGCAAGCGCCCTGCTGTGTTCGAACGGGTGATAGATCACCCTGACCCCCGGACGTTCCTTGGTGGGCGCGCGAGCCGACTGTCGGGTCGCCATGCACCTGTCCAAGCCTAGCTGGCGAGGCGCTGCCGGAGAGGGGCAGGGGCTGACGAAATTTGTCAGTTTGTGCGACTCCTTGCGCTCAAGGCCATGGGCTATCGCGCCTGCAGGCCACGTAATCCGTGGGTTATCCCCTGGCACAGGCTGTGCTTCACGCCTTTGTGCTCATGCAACATTCGTCCATGCCAGGAGGCAACCCATGAAACATCAATCCGGTTTTACCCTGATCGAATTGCTGGTGGTGGTAGCCATCATCGGCATCCTCGCCACCGTGGCGATGCCGATGTATGCCAAGTACCAGGCGCGGGCCAAGGTGATTGCCGCCCTGGCCGAGGCGTCGGCCCTGAAGGTCAACGTCGAGGATCTGCTGAACCAGGGGACCGATCCGACCCTGGCCCTGGCCGGGGGCACGGCCCAGACCGCCAACTGCCGGATGAGTGCCGGCGGGACGGCGGCCACCGGTGAAGGCAGCATTGGCTGCACCCTGCTCAATGCGCCGGGGCCGGTGCTGAACAAGACCCTGACCCTGACCCGTTCGGCGACTTCAGGATGGACATGCACCACCACTGTGGAGGCCGACTATGCGCCCAAAGGCTGTGGTGCGGAGGGGGCTTGAGGAGGCTTTTCACGATTGGCCAGGCCGCGCTGAAAAAGCCGCAACTTGCATGCAGATTGGCGGGCAGTCATGCATTTTGCATGATGCCGAATTATTTTGGATTTTATAACTTATTGATTTTTATGAATATTTATAGGCTCCCAGACTTGGCACAGCATCTGCAATATCCCTCATAACCCTGTTGCCAGGACACGGCGCAGGCTTTCTTAAAGAACAGGAGTTACTCGTATGAAGAAGTTCGCTATCGCTGCCGCAACTGCTACCGCTCTGACCCTGACCATGGCTAACGCAGCATTTGCGCAGACCACTCAAAACACCCAGTCGCCCATGGTGGTGGCTGCCGGTGAAGTGACCAAGGCCAAAGAGGCCACCTCCGATACCTGGATCACCACCAAAGTGAAAAGCGATCTGGTAACCGAGAAAGGCATTCCTGGCACCGACATCAAGGTTGAAACCAACAAGGGCGTTGTTTCGCTGTCGTCCACTGTTGCGGTAACCGAGGCTCAGAAAGCTACCGCCGTGGCCATCACCAAGAAAATCAAAGGCGTCAAGGCAGTTTCCGCTGACGGCCTGAAAGCCGAGTAACACTCACGCTTCTCGCCTGGACAGGGAGAGGGTGCGGTAGACGAGCCGAGTGATACGTCTGCCGCTTCTCAAAAGGGTTCATGCGGAAGATCACAAGGACGTGATCATTACAGGCCCCGGCACTGAGTGTCGGGGCCTGTTCTATTGTGGGCGCCAAGGCAGGCGCTGCAGGAGAGACCGGCCGGGCTGGGTGGAGCCCGGCGCGAGAGGTTTATTCGCTGTCCAGGTGCAGCGGGGTGACGACCCGGCCATCGCTTTCGGCCTGGCCCAGGTTGGCATCGATGAAGTAGACCCGGTCGTCGGCCAGTTGGCCCTTGTCCACCAGGAAGTCCTTGATGCTGCTGGCGCGCTCCTGACCCAGTTGTCGCAACAGCACGTCGCTGCTGCTCCAGAACTTGATCAAACCTTCACGCAGCTTGGCGCTGCGTTCGTCGCGGCTGAGCTGGGTCCATTCCGCCGGCGGCTGCTGTTTCAGGCGGGTGCGGTAGATGCCTTCCAGCAGAGGGGCCTTTTCGCCCTCGGGAACCTGCAGCAGGGACGCCTGGGCGGGGACCTTGTCACCGCGGCGCTGGAGGATCTTGTAGTAGTTGTACTGGTATTCGCGCTCCAGCCGCTGCTCGGCGATCAGCGGGCCGTCACTGCTCTGGGCGCTGGTACCTTCGATTTCCAGGCGCAGGGTCGGACGCTCCTTGAGCGCCTTGGCCAGGGTGGTCAGGGCCGACTCGGATTCCTTGCTCAGGTCGCTGGAGCCTGGAGCGAAGGACACGTTGCTCAGGTCTTCCGAGCCACCACCGCTGACCAGCCCGCCAATGAACTTGAAGGGTGCCTGGGCGGCGCGCAGCACCAGATTGCGCAGGGTCTGCCAGACAATCGGCATCACGCTGAACTGCGGGTTGTTCAAATCACCGGAGATAGGCAGCTCGATGGAGATCTTGCCGTCCGTATCTTTCAGCAAGGCCACTGCCAGGCGGATCGGCAGATCCACGGCGTCCGGGCTGTCGACCTTTTCCCCCAGTTGCAACTGCTCGACCACCAGTTTGTTCTCGGCCTTGAGCTGGCCCTTGGTGATCATGTAGTGCAGGTCGAGGTTGAGCCGGCCCTTGCGGATGCGGAAACCGGCGAATTTCCCGGAGTAGGGGGTCAGGGTGGTCAGTTCCACTCGTTTGAAGCTGGTGGCGATATCCAGGGCGGCCATCGGATCGAACGGGTTGACGCTGCCCTTGATGGTCACCGGCGCATAGCGGTCGACCTTGCCCTTGACGTCCACGTCTGCCGGCTTGGCCTGGCGGCTGTCGATGGTGCCGACATGGCCGTTGAGCTGCTGGATGGCGGTAGCGAAGTTCGGCGTCAGGCTCAGGTCGGCGAAGTTCGCCGAACCGTCGTTGATGGCGATTTCACCGATGTGGATGCCCAGGGGCTTGCTTGAGCTGGGCTCGGCCTTCGTCGAGGATTTGCCACCACTGCTGGGTGGTTGTGGAATCAGCAGGTCGTCGATATTGGTGGTGCGGTCATCGTTGATGATGAAACGTGCATAGGGCTGCATCAGGTTGACCCGGCTGATGGTCAGGCTGTCACCGTGCTGATAGTTCAGGCCTTCGACCACCAGTTGTTTCCATTTCACGAAGTCGCGGGTCTTGAGGGTGTCCAGGGTGTGCAACTGGTCCACATTGGCCCGGCCGGTGACGCTGAAAGTCAGGGGTTCGACTTTCTTCAGGTCCACTGCCAGGTCACTGCCGAGCATGCCGCTGCGCAGTTCCAGGCGGATGAACGGGCTGATATAGGACTGGGCGACGCGCAGATCGATGTCCCGGGTCTGCACCTTGAGTTTGGCGCTGACGGGGTTGAGGTTGACCTCGCCGGTGGCGTTGACCTTGCCTTGTTTGCCCAGGCCGGTATCGAGCTTGAGGGTGAAGGGTGACTGGTTGAGGCTGTCGAAGTTCTGCAGGTCCAGGTTCAGCGGCCCCAGCTCCAGGGCTACGGCGGGCTTGGCCTTGCGATCGGCCAGGTGCACCTGGTAGTTGCGCAGTTGCACGTCCTTGAGCAGCACCTGCCAGGGTTTGCCTGGTACTGCCGGTTCCTTGGGGGCGTCGGCGGCGGCCGGCTCGGGTTTTGGCGCCGGTTTGGCCGGCTGACTGGCGAAGAGCTTTTGCCAGTCCAACTGGCCATCGGCTTCAAGGGCGGCCCAGGTTTCGAGCTTTTGGCTGCGGACCTTGCCGACAATCACGTGCTGCTTGGCCAGGTCGACTGTGGTTTCGCTGACGTCCAGGCGCTCCAGGCGCGCCAGTGGGCGACCGTCCGGGGCCTTGATGGCAAAGGGCGCGACGCTGATGGAGGTGTTGTCCAGCAGCAGCTCGGTTTCCTTGGTCAGGCTGAATTTGTAGTGGGTACTGAGGTTGACCACGCCGTCTTCCAGCACCAGCGGCACCGCATCGCGCACATAGGGCCACCAGGCTTTCATCTTGCCGTCGGTGACTTTCAAGGTGCCTTCGGAGGTCAGCGGCGTCACGCTGAAGTTGCCGCTCCAGTCGATCTGCCCGCCCTCGGGGCCGGTGGCCACCAGCGTCATGTCGGCGCTGTCGTCCGGCAGGGTACTGAGGTTCTTCAGCTCAAAATCGAGCTTGTTGTAGAGGAATTCGATGGGTTCGCTGGGGCGCAGGTCCTGGAAATGCAGGTAGCCGCCGGCCAGCTTGATGCGTTCGATGCGTACCGGGAAGGGTTTGGCGTTGGGGTCGCTTGGGGTCGGTTCGCTGGCCGGCAGCTTGAACAGGGCCAGGAGGTTGAGCTTGCCTTCCTTGTCGAAGAGGATTTCGGTCTTGGGCTGGTCCAGCTCGACATCCGCCAGGTGCAGCGCGCGTTTCCACAGGCTGTCCAATTGCAGATTGGCGTAGAGGCGATCGAAGGCGATCTGCTCCTTGCCCGGTTCACCGATGCTCAGGCCCCAGAGGGTCAGCTCCAGGCTGAAGGGGTTGAGCTCGATGCGCTGGATATGGGCTGGGGTGGTGGCGTAGTTGGCCAATTGCTGGTTGGCCACCCGCAAGGCAATGCCCGGCAGAATCAGAAAGCCCAGCAGACTGTAAAGGGCGAGAGCGGTCAACAAGGCGCAAAGAGCGCGAATCAATCCTTTGGTCATGCGAGGCTTCATCTATCTGAATCGGAAGTGCCTTGGAGTATGGCACGCGTTTACGGTTCCGAAACCACTCCAGTCTTCAGGATTGTTCAGATTTCCTGCCCTTGGTCAAAGTTGCAGGATCAAGGTTTTCAGTGGGGGTTGCCCGTCTTGGGAGGGGAAGTCCGCGGCGGGTACCAGGACCTGGCAGTCGCGCACCGGACGCCCGGCCTTCTCGGCGCAGCGCAATACTTGTTCACGCCAGTCCGGCATCGAGACCTTGGCCAGGTTGTTGCAGCAGATCAGCACGCCGTCTTCGGCGGTGGCAAGCAGTGCCGGCTTGAGCAGGCTCTGGTAATCACGCAGCAGGTCGACCGTACCGAAGGCGCTCTTGGCCCAGGCTGGCGGGTCCAGCAGTACCAGATCGTACTGGCGCTGTTCAAGGCGCGGATAGCTGGGCAGTTTCTGCCCGCGGCGCTGGCTGATGGGCAGGCCCGCCAGTTGGCGGATGGCCGGGAAATAGTCCGACTGCACGAACTGCATCTGTGGCAATTGCGGGTTGAGCTGGCCGTTCTCCCGTCCGACGGCCAGGTTGCCCTCGGCGAAGTCCAGGTTGCACACTTCGCGCGCGCCGCCAGCTGCGGCGCTGAGGCCTACGCCACAGGTGTAGGCGAAGAGGTTGAGCACGCGTTTACCCGCGCTGTGCTGCTTGACCCAGCCACGGGCGTTGCGCAGGTCGAGAAACAATAGCGGGTCCTGCCCGGCGTGGCGTCCACGCACGCGGTAATTCAGGCCCCATTCGTGGCCAACCAGGTCCTCGAGGGCAGCCTCTTCGGCGCGGTACACCGAGTCTTCGCGGTCGATCCGCGAGTTGCCCCGGGAGCGGTCGTTGTAGACCAGCAGGGTCGACAGGTTCAGATGCTGATTGATGCTGTCGTGCAGTTGCAGCAGGGCGTCGCGTTCCAGCGTCTGGTGAAAGCTCTGTACCAGCAATTGCGGGCCATAGCGGTCGATGGTCAGGCCGCCGGCACCTTCCTGGCTGCCGTGGAACAGGCGATAGCAGTCGGTGCCTTGCTGATGCAACTCGGCGAGCAGGTCCTGGCGGTGATCGAGAGCGGCGCGCAGCGCCTGATTCAAGGAGGACATGCGGAGCGCCTTGGAGCTGAGGAGTGAGGCGCGGCAGTTTACCAGCGTCCCGTCCGTTGTAGGAGCCAGCTTGCCGGCAAAGACGATCATGCGCAGGTCTTCCCCGTAGGAGCCAGCTTTCTGGCGAAGGCGCTCTCACGGGCGCCTTCGCTGGCAAGCCAGCTCCTACAAGGAGGGCGGTTTTGCGCGGAGGTTAGCGCTCGATCGCCAGGGCCACGCCCTGGCCGCCGCCGATGCACAGGGTCGCCAGGCCCTTTTTGGCATCACGCTTGATCATTTCATGCAGCAGGGTCACCAGCACCCGGCAGCCCGATGCACCAATCGGGTGGCCGATGGCGATCGCACCGCCGTTGACGTTGACCTTGCTGGTGTCCCATTCCAGCTCCTTGGCCACCGACAGCGACTGCGCGGCGAAGGCTTCGTTGGCTTCGATCAGGTCCAGCTGGTCCAGGGTCCAGCCGGCCTTGTCCAGGCAGCGGCGGGTGGCCGAGACCGGGCCGATGCCCATGATCGCCGGGTCGACGCCGGCGTTGGCGTAGGCGGCAATTTTTGCCAGCACCGGCAGGCCCAGGGCCCGGGCCTTGCTGGCGCTCATCAGCATCACCGCGGCAGCGCCGTCGTTCAGCGCCGAGGCGTTGCCGGCGGTGACGCTGCCGTCTTTCTTGAACGCGGGCTTGAGCTTGGCCAGGGCCTCGGCGGTGGTGCCGGGGCGTGGCTGCTCGTCGGTGGCGAAGGTCAGGGGGTCGCCCTTGCGTTGGGGAATCTGGATCGGGGTGATCTCGTCGACAAAGCGCCCGGCCTCGATGGCCGCCGCGGCTTTGTGCTGGGAAGCGGCGGCGAAGGTGTCCTGGGCTTCACGGCTGATGCCGTATTTCTCCACCAGGTTCTCGGCGGTGATGCCCATGTGGTAGTCGTTGAAGGCGTCCCACAGGCCGTCGCTGATCATGGAGTCGACCATCTGGCTGTGGCCCATGCGCAGGCCGGTGCGGGCGCCGGGCAGCACGTAGTTGGACAGGCTCATGTTTTCCTGGCCGCCGGCGATGATCACCTCGGCATCGCCGCAGCGGATGGCCTGGGCGCCCAGGTGCAGGGCCTTGAGGCCGGAGCCGCAGACCTTGTTCAGGGTCATGGCGGGTACCGCGTGGGGCAGGCCGGCCTTGATCGCGGCCTGGCGTGCGGGGTTCTGCCCGGCGCCGGCGGTGAGCACCTGGCCCATGAGTACTTCGTCGACCTGGGCCGGGTCGATGCCGGTCTGGGCCAGCAATTGGCGGATGACCGCGGCGCCCAGGTCAACGGCGGGAATGTTCGCCAGGGAGCCCTGGAAACTGCCCACGGCGGTGCGGGTGGCGGCAACGATTACGACGTCTTGCATGATCGGGTCCTTGTGTTCGGTGGCAGGGACCTGTGGCGTGGTGCGGGTGTTGGCCGGGCGGCACAGGCACTGGAAATTGGCGAAATCATGGTTGCACACAACCCCGGGAGCCGGCCAATCGCGAACCGGCCGGTCGCGTTGTGCTTGAACGGTCGGTTTTTACAGCCCCATGCGTCGTTTCGCCCGGTGCACGGAGCTGTCCCGTACCGCCCAGCGCAGCATCGGCGTGCTGCGCTTGACGCTGGCACGAATCAGTTGGCGTTGCAGCGGGTTCTGATTGACCTCGAGCATGGCGCTGGCCCAGTCCGGCAGCAGGTCGATGCCGGCCTGCATCATCAACGAACCGAAGGGTTTGGCCAGGCGGCTGGGGGCTGGGGCAGCCAGCAGCAGGCGCAGGACCTCCCGGCTGCGCTGGTCGCAGAGCAGTTGGGGGCGCATGGCCAGCAGGTAGTCGGCCACGGCGCGTCGCGAGCGCGGCACGTCCCGGGCTCCCAGGCGTTCGGCGATCAGGGCGATCTCGTCGTAGTAGCGATCCTGGTCAGCCCCGGAAAGATGAGGGTTGAGGTAACGCAAGTGCGCGGCAAGAAAGCTGCTGACCTCAGCCACGTGAACCCAGGTCAGCAGATCGGGGTCGCTGGCGGCATAGGGGCGGCCATCGGGGGCGGTGCCGACTATGTGCAAGTGAATGCTGCGTACCTTGTCGATCAGCCATTCGGCGTCCTGGCGGGAGCCGAAGGTGGTGCCGGAGATGAACTGCCCGGTGCGGCGCAGGCGGCCGATCATGTCCTGGCGAAAGTTCGAGTGATCCCAGACGCCGGCCAAGGCCAAAGGATGCAGGGCCTGCATCAACAGGGCGCTGATGCCGCCGATCAGCATGCTGCTGAAGTCGGCGTGCACCTGCCAACTGACGGACCCCGGCCCGAACAGGCCGGGGTCACCTTTGGGATGTTCCAGGTCGAGTTGGCCCAGAGACAGGCCGGACAGGCTCATGACCTGGCTTTCGATGCGGCTGCGAATGAATTCCATGACAGCTCGGTGTGGCTATTTAAAAAAGAAGCGCGGCGGATGCCGCGCCGGTTTCAAACGTTCAGGCGTTTGTCGATCAGGCCGTCCACCACGCTGGGGTCCGCCAGGGTCGAAGTGTCACCCAGGGTATCCAGTTCGTTGCAGGCGATCTTGCGCAGGATACGCCGCATGATCTTGCCCGAGCGAGTTTTCGGCAGGGCCGGAGCCCACTGGATCAGCTCCGGCTTGGCGAAACTGCCGATCTCGCGGCTGACCAGGGCCAGCAGTTCCTTCTTCAGTGCCTCGTCGGGCTCGACGCCCTGCATCGGTGTGACGAAGGCATAGATTCCCTGGCCCTTGAGATCATGGGGGTAACCGACCACCGCCGCTTCGGCGATGCTGTCGTGCAGCACCAGGGCGCTTTCCACTTCGGCGGTGCCGATGCGGTGCCCGGAAACGTTGATCACGTCGTCGATGCGCCCGGTGATCCAGTAGCTGCCATCCTCGTCGCGCCGGGCACCATCACCGGTGAAGTAATAGCCGGGGTAGGGAGCGAAATAGGTTTCGACCATGCGCTTGGGATCGCCATAGACGCTACGGATCTGCGCCGGCCAACTGGCCTTGATTGCCAGGATGCCGCTGCCTGCCCCATGGATTTCCTTGCCCTGGTCGTCCAGCAGCACCGGTTGTACGCCGAACATCGGGGTCGAGGCGCATCCGGGCTTGATCTGCCGGGCGCTGACCAGGGGGCTGAGCATGATGCCGCCGGTTTCGGTCTGCCACCAGGTATCGACAATCGGGCAGCGTTGTTCGCCGACCACGTTGAAATACCACTCCCAGGCTTCCGGGTTGATCGGCTCGCCGACGCTGCCGAGCAAGCGCAGGCTGGCGCGGGAGGTGTTCTGTAGCGGGGCGCTGCCTTCGCGCATCAGGGCACGCAGAGCGGTGGGCGCGGTGTAGAAGATGTTCACCTGATGCTTGTCCACCACCTCCCAGAAACGCGAGGTGCTGGGGTAGTTGGGCACACCTTCGAAGATCAGCGTGGTCGCGCCGTTGGCCAGGGGGCCGTAGAGGATGTAGCTGTGGCCGGTGACCCAGCCGACGTCGGCGGTGCACCAGAAGACTTCGCCGTCGCGGTAGTCCAGCACGTACTTGAAGGTCATGGCGGCCTGTAGCAGGTAGCCGCCGGTGGTGTGCAGCACGCCCTTGGGTTTGCCGGTGCTGCCGGAGGTGTAGAGGATGAACAGCGGGTCTTCGGCGTCCATCGGTTCGGGGGCGCATTGGTTGCTGGCGCCAGCCACGGCCTGTTCATAGGGAATGTCGCGATCTGGCACCCAGTTCACCGGGTTGCGGGTGCGTTCGACCACCAGCACGCTGCTGACATCCGGGCAACTGAGCAGGGCCTTGTCGACGTTGCTCTTCAGCGGAATCAGTTTGCCGCCGCGCACGCCTTCATCGGCGGTGATCACGGTGCGGCAGTCGGCGTTGAGAATGCGGTCGCGCAGGGCCTCCGGCGAAAAACCGCCGAACACCACCGAATGCACCGCGCCGATCCGGGTGCAGGCGAGCATGGCGTAAGCCACTTCGGGAATCATCGGCATGTAGATGCACACCCGGTCGCCCTTCTTCACGCCACGGCTTTTCAGCACGTTGGCCAGGCGGCAGACCCGGTCGTGGAGTTCCTGGTAGGTGATGCGCTGGGAGTCTGCCGGGTTGTCACCTTCCCAGATGATCGCCGCCTGATTGCCGCGTTTTTCCAGATGACGGTCGATGCAGTTGTAGCTGACGTTGAGTTGGCCACCGCGAAACCAGTTGGCCTCGCCGGTGCGCATGTCGTGGCTGTGGACGCTGTCCCAGGGGCTGCTCCAGTGCAGGAAACGCCTGGCCTGCTCGGCCCAGAACTGGTCCGGCTGCTCAATGGACTGGCGGTAGAGGTGGTGGTAGTCGTCCTGGCTCATTTGTGCCGCCCGGCGGACGGCATCGGCTTTCGGAAAAGTGCTGATATCGAACATGACGGTTCCTTATTCTTGTTTTGCGACAAGTCATAAGGGTGCGCACAAGTGCCGGGAAGGTTCAAGTGGGGAAGGGCCGGGGCCCGGACAGGAGCCGGTGTGGCCGGCTCCTGGGGTGACAGGGTCGATCAGCCGCGGTGACGGCCGCGGAAGTAGTTGATCAGGCCTTGGGTCGATGCGTCGTCGGCCAGGGTTTCGTCGCTGCCGACCAGGCGGTTGTAGACGCCTTTGCCCAGCTCCTTGCCCAGCTCCACGCCCCACTGGTCGAAGGCGTTGATACCCCAGACCACGCTTTGCACGAAGACCTTGTGTTCATACAGCGCCACCAGTGCGCCAAGGCGCCGCGGGCTGATGCGCTCCACCACCAGGGTGTTGCTCGGACGGTTGCCGGGAATCACCTTGTGCGGTGCCAGCTTCGCGATTTCGGCTTCGCTCAGGCCTTTCTCGCGCAGTTCGCTCTCGGCTTCGGCGTGGGTCTTGCCCAGCATCAGTGCCTGGCTCTGGGACAGGCAGTTGGCGTACAGCCACTGATGGTGGTCGGCCACCGGGTTGAAGCTGACGATCGGCACGATGAAGTCGGCCGGAATCAATTGGGTGCCCTGGTGCAGCAACTGGTGGTAGGCATGCTGGCCGTTGCAGCCCACGCCGCCCCAGATCACCGGGCCGGTATCGGTGGCCACCGGGGTGCCGTCCTGGCGCACGCTCTTGCCGTTGGATTCCATGTCCAATTGTTGCAAGTGCTTGGTGATGTTGCGCAGGTAGTGGTCGTACGGCAGGATCGCGTGGCTCTGCGCGCCCCAGAAATTGCCGTACCACACGCCCAGCAGCGCCAGCAGCACCGGCATGTTCTGTTCGAATGGGGCGCTCTGGAAATGCTGGTCCATGGTGTAGGCACCGGACAGCAGCTCCTTGAAGTTGGACATGCCGATGGCCAGGGCGATCGGCAGGCCGATGGCGGACCACAGCGAGTAGCGCCCGCCGACCCAGTCCCACATCGGGAAGATGTTCTCTTCGCGAATGCCGAAGGCTACTGCCGCCGCATTGTTGCTCGACACGGCGATGAAGTGGCGGTGCAGTTCGGCCTCCGAGCCGCCCTGGGCCAGGTACCAGGCCCGTGCTGCCTGGGCGTTCTTCAGGGTTTCGAGGGTATTGAACGACTTGGAGGAAACGATGAATAGCGTAGTTTCTGCACGGATTTTCGCAGAAAGCTCATGGAACTCGCTGCCATCGATGTTCGCCAGGTAATGGCAGCGCACGCCTTTCTGGGCGTAGGACAACAGCGCTTCGGAAACCAGCTCCGGGCCGAGGAAGGAGCCGCCGATGCCGATGTTCACCACGTCGGTGATGGGCTTCTCGGTGTAGCCGCGCCACAGGCCGTCGTGGATGCGGCCCACCAGCTCGGTGATCTGGTTCAGTACCTTGTGCACTTCGGGCATCACGTTGACACCGTTCACCGACAGCTTGTCGCCCACCGGGCGGCGCAGTGCGGTGTGCAAGGCCGGGCGGCCTTCGGAAGCGTTGACCAGTTCGCCGGTGATCATGGATTTGATGGCGTCTGAGAGGCCGACTTCCTTGGCCAGGTTCACCAGCAGGTCGCGGGTTTCGCTGGTGATCAGGTTCTTCGAATAGTCGAGAAACAGCCCGCAGCTGCTCAGGGTGAATTGGCTGAAGCGCTGCGGATCGGCATTGAACGCCTCGCGCATGCTGAAATCCTGCATGGCTTGGCGGTGGTCTTTCAACGCTTGCCAGGCGGGCAGAGCGGTAACGTCATGAGGAGTGCGGTAGTACGCCATCGCTGCGGTTTTCCTTTTGCTTGAACTGCCTTTTGGACACTGAAAAGCCCGGAACGTCCTGCGCGGTCTCAAGGACCCGTTGGGCCGGCCCTGTGCTGATACGTTTAATCACTCGGGGGGATAACAGTAACCCCGGCGTGCTGTTCTGTCTTGGCTTTGTCCGACTGGTGGCCAGTACTATTTTGTACTCAGCGGGCCTGCCTGGTCTGGATTCGGGCTTTCAATGGGTAGAAATAGGGGGAAGCGTCAGGCGACCTGATCCGCAATCGCAGGGCTGGTAAGGCTCTGCTCATTGCCAGGGGCCATGTGCAGCATGCGCGGCTTGAAACCGAGCAGTTCGGCTTCACTGCAGGGAGCATAGGTACAGAGGGTCGCTCGATCACCGACCTTGGCCTTGAACATGATGGTGTACATGGGGTGTTCCCTGGGGCAGATCCTTGAACGGGGCCCGCAGTCATGGGCTGCAGGCCCCAGCCGGCGGCAGTTTGCCCGAAGGTTGGAGTTCGGGCAATCGGGCGTTCATGCCGGTGTGTCGAGGTCCAGGTGCAGGTTGTCGATCAACCGTGTCGCGCCCAGATAGGCTGCCACAAGAATCACCAGTTCACGGTCTTGCGCGGTGGCTGGACGCAGGTTCTGTGCCTGGCGGATTTCCAGGTAGTCACGGCGCAGACCGGCGGCTTCAAGCTGCTGCTGTTGTTCGGCCACAAGCTTGGGATAGTCGCGTTCGCCGTTCCTGATGGCCTGGGCAATCTGGCTCAGGCTGCGGTACAGCACCGGGGCGATAGCGCGCTGCTCTTCGCTCAGGTAGCCGTTGCGCGACGACAGGGCGAGGCCGTCGGCGGCACGTACCGTTGGCTCACCGATGATCTGGATCGGCATGTTCAGGTCGTGCACCAGGGCCCGAATCACTGCCAACTGCTGGTAGTCCTTCTGGCCAAACACCGCGAGATCGGGCTGGACCATGTTGAACAGCTTGCTGACCACTGTAGCCACGCCTTCGAAATGCCCGGGACGGCTGGCGCCGCACAGGCCTTCGGACAGCTGGGGAACGCTGACCCGGGTCTGCCCGGCCATGCCGTCGGGGTACATTTCTTCGACGGTGGGGGCAAACAGCAGGTGGCAACCGGCTTCCAGCAATTTTTCCTGGTCGGCGGCGAGGGTGCGTGGGTACTTGTCCAGGTCTTCGCCGGCACCGAACTGCAGTGGGTTGACGAAGATGCTGGCGACCACGAAGTCCACCCGCTGGGCGGCTTTGGCCACCAGGGCGGCGTGGCCACTGTGCAGGTTGCCCATGGTGGGCACGAAGCCGATCCGCTTGCCCTCACTGCGCGCGCGGGCGACCGCGGCGCGCAATTCGCGCACGGTTTTGACTGTATTCATGCAGAGAACCCGTGTTCGGCGCCAGGGAAGGTGACGGCTTTGACTTCTTCGACATAGGCGCTCAAGGCGGCCTGGATACTGTCCTTGCCTGCCATGAAGTTCTTCACGAACTTCGGCGAGCGACCACTGAGGGACAGCCCCAGCATGTCGTGGAGCACCAGGACCTGGCCGTCGGTAGCATTGCCGGCACCGATACCTATTACCGGGATCTTCACCGCCTGGGTGATTTCCGCCGCCAGCTCGCTGGGCACGCACTCCAGCAGCAGCATTGCCGCGCCGGCCTGCTCCAGGGCGATGGCATCGGCACGCATCTGCCGTGCCTGGCTTTCATTGCGGCCCTGGACCTTGTAGCCGCCCAGAACGTTCACGGTCTGTGGCGTCAGCCCCATGTGCACGCAGACCGGCACTCCACGCTCGTTCAGCAGGCGCACCGGCTCGGCCAGCCAGGCTGCGCCTTCGATCTTGAGCATATGGGCGCCGGCCTGCATCAGCTGGGCCGAACTGCTCAGGGCCTGTTCAGTGGTGGCGTAGGACATGAATGGCAGGTCGGCCAGGATCAGTGCCCCGTTGTTGCCGCGCTTGACCGCCGCGACGTGATAGGCCATGTCAGCGGTGCTGACGGGCAGGGTGCTGTCGTGTCCTTGCAGCACCATGCCCAGGGAGTCGCCTACCAGCAGGACTTCGACGCCTGCCTCGCAGCAGGTGTGGGCGAAGGTGGCGTCGTAGCAGGTCAGCATGGTGATTTTCTCACCTTTCTGCTTGAGGCTTTGCAGGGTGGTCAGAGTGATATCTGGCATGAAAGGGGTCCTCATTTCAGGCGCTTTGGAAACTACTGCGAGTAACGCGCGTGATTCTTCGTTATTCAGGCGCACGGTCTTTTGTCGTGCTTATACAGCCTGGTTCCAAGCGATTTGAACGGGCTTGCGGCAGTCGCGCCTGTGGCGTCGGGCCCATCATTCTGTGCCCAGAAGAGGTGCCATGCCAGCGGGTGCCACCGCCGTTGCACAACTGCCCCTGCCTGGCGTTTCCCGGGCTCGCCGCGAACCGGCCTCACTTGAATTGCGCCCTTTAGCGCCGTGATGGCGGCAACGGGACGCCTATAGTCGTGAGGAGAACTCGGGAAGTCAATTAGATGTGTTACCGCATTGTTACGCTGCCAGTGTTACCGCCGTTACTGATGCGTTTCAGCGGTCAGGCCAGGCGTTCCAGGCCGACAAATGGGCAGGCAGCGAGCAGTTCGTGCAGGGTGCGGCCGTCAGCCAGTTGCAGGTCGGCAGGGGCCAGTTCCGCCAACGGGTAGAGCACGAAGGGGCGCGCCTGCATGTGGTAATGGGGGACTTTGAGGCGGGGTTCGTCGATCAGTCGATCGCCGAACAACAGGATGTCCAGATCCAGGGTACGTGGGCCCCAGCGCTCATTTCGCTCACGGCCTTGCTGGTTTTCGATGGCCTGCAAGGCGTCCAGCAGGGCTAGCGGCGCCAGCGCGCTGTCCAGCGCCGCGACGGCGTTGGTATAGCGTGGCTGGCCTGGGAGCAATGAGTCGCTCTGGTAGAAGGCCGATACGCCGTGCAGGCGGCTTTCGGGCAACTGCGCGAGGGCCTCGGTGGCACTGCGCAGTTGTGCTTCAGGGGCTGCCAGATTGCTGCCCATGCCGATATAGATGCGTTCCATCTATTACTCGCCCGATGCGCCGCTGCTGCGCTTGCGCTTGGCACCGCTGCTGCGCCGGCGCTTGCGTGGCGCGCCACTGGCGTCTTCCTTGCCGCTGAGGTCGCGGATCATGTCGCGGCGTTCGGCGTCATTGGCGTCCTGATAGTCGGTCCACCATTCTCCCAGGCCATCGGTCTGCTCGCCGGCGCTTTCGCGCAGCAGCAGGAAGTCGTAGCCGGCACGGAAGCGCGGATTGTCCAGCAACTGGTCGGCGCGCTTGCCGCTGCGCCGTGGCAGGCGTTCCTGCATATCCCAGATTTCGCGGATCGGCATGGTGAAACGCTTGGGAATAGCGATGCGCTGGCACTGTTCGGCGATCAGCTCGTGGGCGGCTTCCTGCATGGCCGGAATCGGCGGCATGCCACGCTCCTGCAGGCGCAGCACCCGGGTCGGCAGGGCTGGCCAGAGCAGGGCGGCGAACAGGAAGGCTGGGGTCACCGGCTTGTTCTGCTTGATCCGCAGGTCGGTGTTGACTAAGGCTTCGCTGATCAGCGTATGGGTGTAGGTCGGGTTGTACTCCAGGGCTTCGGCGCTGGCCGGGAACAACGGGTCGAACAGTTGCAGGTCCACCAGCATTTCGAAGGTGTCCGCCGCGTAGCCGGAGAGGAACAGCTTGAGCACTTCTTCGAACAGGCGCGCCGAGGGGATTTCCCGCAGCATCGGTGCCAGTTCGCGAATGGGCGCGGCGGTGTGTTTCTCGATGCCGAAGTTCAGTTTCGCTGCAAAGCGTACTGCTCGAAGCATACGTACCGGGTCTTCCTGATAACGCTGGCGAGGATCGCCGATCAGGCGGATCAGGTTGTTGCGAATGTCGTGTACGCCATTGGCGTAATCGAGAATGCGTTCGCTGACCGGATCGTAGTACAGGGCATTGATGGTGAAGTCGCGACGTTGCGCGTCCTCTTCCAGGGTGCCATAGACGTTGTCCCGCAGGATCCGCCCGCTTTCGTTGCGCGATGACTGGTTACTGTCCTCGTCGTCTTCGTTTTGCGGGTGATTGGCGCGGAAAGTCGCAACTTCGATGATTTCGCGACCGAAGTGGATGTGCACCAGCTTGAAACGTCGGCCAATGATGCGCGCGTTACGGAACTCGGCCTTGACCTGTTCCGGCGTGGCGCTGGTGGCGACGTCGAAGTCCTTGGGGGTGATATTGAGCAGCATGTCGCGCACGCAGCCACCCACCAGGTAGGCCTGGTAGCCGGCGTTCTGCAGGCGTTCGACGATATTCACCGCATACCGGCTGAACTGGGCACGTTGCAGCGAATGCTGGCTGCTATTGAGCACTTCAGGCGTGCTGCGTTTATGTTGCGTACGACGCAAGGGAGAACGGAATGACTGGAACAGCTTCTTCAGCATGGGATGCACTGTTTGAAGGAATATTCGGCCAAAACGAAGAGTGGCCGCATGATGGGCGGGGATTCTAGCATTTAGTCGAAGGATGGTGTAGGAAGCTGCCGCGACTTGTACAGGCTGGCGCTGAGCTGCGGTTTGGCGAGGTTGGATGGGGGCGGGGGAGTAAAAACACGAATTCCGGAAACCACAAGGGGAGCCGAAGCTCCCCCAGAATAGTTGCGTGCTCTATTTTTATTATTGGTTTCGGGCTTCTTGTTTTTGTTAAACGCCCTTGTCATCTGGTTTACCCAGGATGACCCTCCCAATCGGGAGCCAAGAGCAAACGGATTGCTTTGATCGCTGAGTTGCAATGACCTTTCGATCCAACCAGTTCAGGCTCTGCCTTAGGGCAGTTTTTGTTGTTCTCGGCCTGGTTGTGGGGCAAGCCCCAAATACAACGCCTCTCCAAAAGAATCAGTTAGCTGCGCCTCCGCCGTGTTGTTTTTATTATGCGTGAGTCGATTCGTCTTATTTTTATTGTCTTGTGCATTGCTTGTTATTGTTCTTGTACCAAACATATAGCAGGTGCCGTGCCAACTTTTGCGATCCCCAGTAAAACAAGGGGTTAGGCGTGCCGTTGGGTGTTTTTCAGGGCAAAAAAAACCGGGGCTTCGTTACCTTTAGCCCCGGTTCCTGTTACGTGCGATGGAGCAGGTAACAGTTTTTTTCACAAAAGCGAGTGTTACCCGCGTTTTCGTCAGCCGTGGTTCAGCTTTCGCTGGCGACCCCACTCTTGCGCCGTGGGATGCCCAGGCGCTGACGACGTTCCCACAGGCATTTGCGGCTGACGCCCAGTTTGCGTGCCAGCTCGGTCTCGGTCATGTGGTCCTGGTGTTCGAGGACGAAGTGCTGGAAGTAGTCCTCCAGGGACAGGTCTTCGGTCGGTTCGTGGCTGGTGTTACCCGCTTGTGGGGGCAGGCCGACGAAGTCGTCGTCTTCCAGGTCGCTCAGTTCGATGTCGATGCCCAGCAGGTCGGCCGAGATTTCCGGGCTTTCGCACAGAATGACCGCACGCTCGACAGCGTTCTCCAGTTCGCGCACGTTCCCCGGCCAGGAGTAATGGCGGATGGCCTGTTCTGCATCGGCGGCGAACTTAAGGTCCGTGCGGCCGACGCGTGCGCTCTGGCGGGCCAGAAAGGCATTGGCAATTTCATTGACGTCTGCACCGCGCTCACGCAGGGCCGGTAGTTTCAGGGCAATCACGTGCAGGCGGTAGTACAGGTCTTCACGGAACTGGCCTATTTTCGACAGGCTTTTCAGGTCGCGGTGAGTGGCTGCAATCAGGCGCACATCGACTTTCTGTGACTGTACCGAGCCGACACGGCGGATCTCGCCTTCCTGCAGTACTCGCAGCAATCGCGCCTGCGCCTCCAGCGGTAGCTCGCCAATCTCGTCGAGGAACAGGGTGCCGCCGTCCGCAGCTTCTACCAGGCCGGCACGGCCGGCGCTGGCCCCGGTGAACGCGCCTTTCTCGTGGCCGAACAGTTCGGACTCGATCAGGGTTTCCGGAATGGCTGCGCAGTTCACCGAAATCATCGGTGCCTTGGCACGCTTGGACAGGTTGTGCAGGGCCCGGGCTACCAGTTCCTTGCCGGTACCGGATTCACCCTGAATCAGTACATTGGAGTCAGTGGGCGCCACTTTGCGGATCTTGCTGTACAGATCCTGCATGGGAGCGCAGGAACCGATGATGCCGATTTCGCCATTGTTGTTGCCCGCACCGGCCCGCTCCGCAGTGGCGCCAGCCTTGGCGGCCGGACGGTCTGGCGGGGCATTTTCGGCGCTTTGCCGATCCCGCAGGATCCGCGCCACGGCCTGGAGCATTTCATCGTGATCGAACGGCTTGGCGATGTAGTCCACCGCGCCCATTTTCATCGAGTCCACGGCTGAGCGCAGGCTGGCGTAGCTGGTCATGATCAGCACCGGAGTGCCCTGGCCGAGCTTGATCAATTCGGTGCCCGGGGCGCCTGGCAGGCGCAAGTCACTGACGATCAGATCGAAAGTGGGAATGCTGAAGCGTTCCTGTGCCTCCTGCACTGAGCCGGCTTCGCTGACCTGGTACTGGTTGCGTTCCAGCAGGCGGCGCAGGGCGGAGCGGATAATGGTTTCGTCTTCGACGATCAGAATATGCGGCATTGATTCAATTCTCTCGACGGTCTCAGTTCACAGCGGACGTCGCTTCGACATGACGCGGTAAAGTCACCCGGATACGGGTGCCGCGTTGGCTTTGAGGATCGGCCGGGCTGTCGATGGTGATTTGTCCATAATGCTCTTCAACGATGGAATAGACCAGTGCAAGGCCCAGACCGGTGCCTTCCCCAGGGTCCTTGGTGGTGAAAAACGGTTCGAACAATCGGTCCATGATGTTCTTCGGAATGCCGCTGCCTTCGTCCTCCACGATCAGGTCGACCGTGTGCTCGAAAGCCTCGCTCTTGACGCGTACCGCGCTGCCAGGAGGGGAGGCGTCGCGGGCGTTGGAAAGGAGGTTGATCAGTACCTGGGCAAGGCGCTGGGGATCACCGTCGACCCAGTGGTCGGGATCGCACAGGTTGAAGAACTGCACCTCGAAATTGCGCCGGTTCAACGCCAGCAGGCCAATGGCGTCCTGGGCCACTTCGGCCAGGCACACCGCCTCGTCGTTGTGCTGATGGCTGCCGGCGTGGGCGAAGCTCATCAGCGACTGGACGATGCGCGAGATGCGTTTGGTCTGTTCGAGGATCTGCTCGCTGATTTCCGTCAGTTCGCCGTCCTCTTCCCGTTCTTCGCGCAGGTTCTGCGCCAGGCAGGCGATGCCGGTAATCGGGTTGCCGATCTCATGGGCCACCCCGGCCGCCAGGCGCCCGATGCTGGCCAGGCGTTCGGAGTGCACCAGCTTGTCTTCCAGGGTTTGGGTTTCGGTCAGGTCTTCCACCAGCAGTACCAGGCCGCTGTTGCCCGGGGCCAGAGGCTCATCGATGGCGGCCTTGTGCAGGTTCAGCCAGCGGGTCTGGCCATCGAGGGCCAGGTGCTGTTTGTGCAAGTGTTCGTCCGGCAGGTTGATAAAGCCCTGCAGCAGGTCCTTCCACGGGTTGGTAATGGTGCTCAGGCGCGAGCCCACCACGTGCTGGGCAGGTATGCCGGTGAGCTCCTCCATGGCCTTGTTCCACATGAGGATCTCCTGGTCCTTGGCCAGGGAGCACACCCCCATCGGCAGCTCTTGCAGGGTTTGCCGGTGATAGCGGCGCAGGGCATCGAGCTCGGCGGCCAGGCCGGTGAGGCGTGAGTGGTAGTCCTCCAGCCGGCTTTCGATGAAGTGGATGTCCTCGGTGACGTAGTTTTCTCCACCGGCCTTGTAGGGCAGGAAGGTTTCCACCATGTCCTGGGCGACGCTGGGGCCCATCAACCCGGACAGGTTGGCTTCGATGCGGTCGCGCAGGCGCCGCAGGGCGTAAGGTCGGCGTTCGTCAAAGGGCAGATACAGATCACGCAGGGCCTGCTCCACTTCCTTCTGGGCTGCCTTGGCCCCCAGCGGCTTGGCCAGTTGGGTGGCGAACTCCTGGGGCGAGGCGGCGTGCAGTTCCCGGCGTTGCGGACGGCGCACGTTGTCCACGGCACAGGCTTCGGCGGCGCTGGCCTCCTCGGTGCTGGCATTGGTGAACAGCGAGATCAGGGTGAACATCAGGACGTTGGCCGCCAGCGAGGCGATGGCCGCCATATGCCAACTGGTGTCGTCCAGGACGTAGATCATGTTCAGCAGCGGGATGTAGAAACCCTGCAGGTTGCCGATCAACGGCAGCAGCATGGTCACCAGCCACACCAGGATCCCCGCCAGCAGGCCGGCGATGAAGCCCCGGCGGTTGGCGGTCGGCCAGTACAGTACCGACAGCACGCCCGGAAGAAATTGCAGGGTGGCGACGAAGGCCACGATCCCCAGGTTGGCCAGGTCCTGCTCGGCGCCCAGCAGCAGGTAGAAGGCGTAGCCGGCCATGATAATGGCGACGATCAGGGCGCGGCGGGTCCACTTCAGCCAGCGGTAGATGTTGCCCTCCGCCGGCGGCTGGTAGAGCGGCAGCACCAGGTGGTTCAGGGCCATCCCCGAGAGCGCCAGGGTGGTGACGATGATCAGGCCGCTGGCGGCCGACAGCCCGCCGACATAGGCCAGCAGAGCCAGGGCCGGGCTGTTGGCGGCGATGCCGATGCCCAGGGTGAAGTATTCCGGGTTGGTGGTAGCGCCGAGCTTGAGGCCGGCCCAGAGAATCAGCGGCACTGCCAGGCTCATCAGCAGCAGGAACAGCGGCAGCCCCCAACTGGCGCTGACCAGGGCGCGAGGGTTGAGGTTCTCGGTAAAGGTCATGTGGTACATGTGCGGCATGACGATCGCCGAGGCGAAGAACACCAGTAGCAGGGTGCGCCACGGGCCTTCCTGAAGGGGTGTATGCAGTGCGGCAAGGGCAGTCTGGTTCTGCAGCAGCCAGAGTTCCAGTTGTTGCGGGCCGTCGAATACCCCGTACAGCGCGTACAAGCCGACACCGCCAATGGCGATCAGCTTGATCACCGATTCGAAGGCAATGGCGAACACCAGGCCTTCATGTTTTTCTCGGGTGGCGATATGCCGCGAGCCGAAGAAGATCGTGAACAAGGTGATCAGCGCGCAAAAGCTCAGCGCCACCCGATGCTGCACTGGCTCGTGGGTGAGAATGCCAATGGAGTCGGCCACGGCCTGGATCTGCAGCGCCAGTAATGGCAGCACGCCGATCAGCATGAAAATCGTGGTCAGCGCACCGGCCCAGGTACTGCGAAAACGGAAGGCGAAAAGGTCGGCCAGGGATGACAGCTGGTAGGTGCGGGTGATTTTCAGGATCGGGTAGAGCAGTACCGGTGCCAGCAGGAAGGCCCCGGAAACCCCCAGGTAGCTGGACAGGAAGCCATAGCCGTACTGGTAGGCCAGGCCGACCGTGCCGTAGAACGCCCAGGCACTGGCATAGACCCCGAGTGACAGGGTGTAGGTCAGCGGGTGGCGAATGATCGAGCGGGGGATCATCCCGCGCTCACTGATCCAGGCAACGCCGAACAGCACCGCCAGGTAGGCGGCGCTGATCAGGATCATCTGGGTCAGGCTAAAGCTCATCGGCATCTTTTTGGCTCTGCAGGATGAAGGTCACGACGATCAGAATCAGCCAGAGCAGATACGGGCGATACCAGGCGCCAGTAGCATCGATCCACCAATCCATGATGGCGGGGGAGAACAGATAGATCCCCACTACCAGGAGCAGGACCAAGCGATAGATGTACATCTCGGCCTCTCTTTATTGTGTGCGTGCCCGAAAACGTGCGGCGATGGTAACGGATGGGCGCCAAGCTGCAAGTGGCGTCAGCTTAATTGCGCTTCCGGCACGCTCAGTGTGCGTGGAATCAGGGCGGCATCCCAGTGGGCCATGCCCCAGGCCATTATCTGCGCGACGCTGGCGCCATCGAGGTCGGCCGGTGGCTTCTGGCCCAGTGCCCGCAGGGCGCGCAGCAGCAGGGGCGGGGCCTGATCCTCGGTCAGCGGGGGCGAGCGGTAGGACTTGCCCAGTTTGTGCCCGTCCGGCTGGGTGATCAGCGGTACATGCAAGTAGCGGGGCTGGGAAAGGCCCAGCAGTTCCTGCAGGTACAGCTGGCGCGGTGTGGAATCCAGCAGGTCGGCGCCGCGCACGATATCAGTGATGCCTTGCCAGGCATCGTCGAGCACCACGGCCAGTTGGTAAGCGTAGAGACCGTCGCGGCGGCGGATCACGAAGTCCCCTACTTCCCGGCCCAGGTGCTGGCGGTATTCGCCCTGGACCCGGTCGACGAAGCGATACTCCAGTTCGGGTACCCGCAGGCGGATCGCGGCGTCGTCCTGGGCGTGGCCGAGGTTGCGGCACAGTCCCGGGTAAATGCCATGGTAGGGCTCCAGCTGTTTGCGCGAACAGGTGCAGGCATAGGCCAGGCCCTGCTGGAACAGGCGATTGAGGACTTCGCCATAGGCGTCGTGGCGATCGCTCTGGCGGATCATCTGCCCGTCCCATTCGAAGCCGTAGCTTTCCAGAGCCTTGAGAATGGCCGCCTGGGCACCGGGCTCTTCCCGGGGCGGGTCAAGGTCCTCCATGCGCAGCAGCCAGCGGCCGCCGACGGCGCGGGCATCAAGATAGGAGGCAAGCGCGGCAACCAGAGAGCCGAAATGCAGATAGCCGCTGGGAGTGGGGGCGAAGCGCCCGATGTACGAGGAAGAGGTGGAGGCAGTCATGGAGCGGATGTTACTTCGTCTGGCCCCGGGGTGACGATGGTGCCGGGGGATCGCTTTGGCGAGCGGGCTTGCTCTTGCAGGGAAGGTAGAAACGAAAACGGAGCGTGGGTACGCTCCGTTTCAGGTTCCAGCCGGCGATTATTTGCCGACCTGTTTTTCCTTGATTTCCGCCAGTGTCTTGCAGTCGACGCACATGTCGGCGGTTGGGCGGGCTTCCAGCCGGCGGATGCCGATCTCGACGCCGCAGGATTCGCACCAGCCGTATTCTTCGTCTTCGATCAGTTGCAGGGTCTTGTCGATCTTCTTGATCAACTTGCGCTCGCGATCGCGGGCCCGCAGTTCGAGGCTGAACTCTTCTTCCTGGCTGGCACGGTCAGCCGGGTCGGGGAAGTTGGCCGCTTCGTCTTTCATGTGATCAACAGTGCGGTCGACTTCCTGCATCAAGTCCTGTTTCCACTTGTTCAGGATCTTGGTGAAGTGCTCGCGCATGGGCTTGCCCATGTACTCTTCGCCCGCAGTTTCAACGTAAGGTTCAAAACCGCTGATCGATTGAATCTGTTGCTTTGCTTGGGTGGGCATGAATGGACCGCCTCTACTCTTGTAATCCATTGCGCAGGATTGCTCCATCTCCGACACTTGCCGGCCCTGCGGCTGCAAGCGGGCGAACTTACCAGATCAAACCAGAGCGCGCTACTCCCGGTTGTCGAGCCTATGTCCTGCTTCGTCCATGGATATGGGAAAAGTCTGACATGGCTTGCTGATCGGTTCGTTCAATCATTGATTTTAGTCAAGTCTGCGGGTTGTGTTGGCGCCAGTTGGCGCAAGCAACAGACCGCTCGGATCCGCCTGGGTTCTCCCGGGCTTGATCAGATGGGTAGAATCGGTCCTTTGCTCCCCCCTCGAATCAATGAAGGAAGGCTAATGGCTCAGCTCTACAGTGCGCGTAGTCGCGCTATCGAACCTTTCCATGTCATGGCCTTGCTGGCCCGCGCCAATGAGCTGCAAGCCGCCGGGCATGATGTGATTCACCTGGAAATCGGCGAACCGGACTTCACCACCGCCGAGCCGATCATCAAGGCCGGGCAGGCCGCGCTGAGCGCCGGCAAGACGCGCTACACCGCAGCCCGCGGAATTCCCGAGCTGCGAGGGGCGATTTCCGGCTTCTATCAGCAGCGTTACGGCCTGGACATCGATCCCGAGCGGATCATGATCACCCCCGGTGGTTCCGGTGCCCTGTTGTTGACCAGCAGCCTGCTGGTGGACCCGGGCAAGCACTGGCTGCTGGCGGACCCGGGTTATCCGTGCAACCGGCATTTTCTGCGTCTGGTGGAAGGGGCTGCGCAGTTGGTCCCGGTGGGGCCGGATGTGCGTTACCAACTGACGCCGGACCTGGTGGAGCGCTATTGGGATCAGGACAGCGTAGGCGCCCTAGTGGCCTCGCCGGCGAACCCCACCGGCACGGTCCTGAGCCGGGACGAGTTGGCGGGGTTGTCCACCGCGATCAAGGCTCGCAACGGGCATCTGGTGGTGGACGAGATCTACCATGGCCTGACCTATGGCACCGATGCCGCCAGCGTTCTGGAAGTGGATGACAGCGCTTTCGTCCTGAATAGTTTCTCCAAATATTTCGGCATGACCGGCTGGCGCCTGGGCTGGCTGGTAGCTCCGCCGGCAGCCGTGGGTGAACTGGAAAAGCTGGCACAGAACCTCTATATCAGTGCGCCGAGCATGGCCCAGTATGCTGCGCTGGCTTGCTTCGAGCCGCAGACCCTGGAGATCCTCGAGGAGCGCCGCGCCGAGTTCGGGCGCCGCCGGGATTTCCTGCTGCCAGCCTTGCGTGAGTTGGGCTTCGGCATCGCTGTGGAACCTGAAGGGGCGTTCTACTTGTACGCGGACATCAGCGCCTTCGGCGGTGATGCCTTCGCCTTTTGCCGGCACTTCCTGGAAACCGAGCACCTGGCCTTTACCCCTGGCCTGGACTTCGGCCGGCATCAGGCTGGCCATCATGTGCGCTTTGCCTATACCCAGAGCCTGGAACGCCTGCAGGAGGCGGTTGAGCGTATCGCCCGTGGCCTGCAGAGCTGGCACGCCTGATGCGCTTCGATCCTCCCCTGGAAGAGGGGCGTCTGCTGCGTCGTTACAAGCGCTTCCTGGCAGACATCGAAACCACCACCGGCGAGCTGTTGACCATCCATTGCCCCAATACCGGCTCGATGCTCAATTGCATGGTCGAGGGCGGGCAGGTGTGGTTCAGCCGCTCCAATGACCCCAAGCGCAAGTTGCCGGGCACCTGGGAAATCAGCGAAACCCCTCAAGGCCGCCTGGCCTGCGTCAACACCGGGCGGGCCAACGGGCTGGTGGAAGAAGCCTTGCGGGCGGGGCTTATCAGCGAGTTGAACGGCTTCACCGGGCTCAAGCGCGAGGTGCCTTACGGGCAAGAGAACAGCCGTATCGATTTTCGCCTGGATTACCCGGACGGCCCGGCGTATGTCGAGGTCAAAAGCGTCACCCTGGGCTTCGATGGCACGCCGGTGGCAGCGTTTCCCGATGCCGTGACCCAGCGCGGCGCCAAGCATCTGCGGGAACTGGCGAGCCTGGCCCGGGAGGGCGTGCGGGCGGTTCAGCTGTATTGCGTCAACCTTTCGGGCATCGACGCGGTGCGGCCGGCGCAGGAGATCGATCCGGGTTACGCCGCTGCCCTGCGCGAAGCCCGCGCGGCGGGGGTTGAGGTGCTGGCCTATGGTGTGTGCCTGACGGCCGAGCAAGTGTGCATCGACCGACGTCTTGAAGTGTTGCTCGGGGATTAGAGGTCCACCCAGATCCCCTGGCTGTCTTCATGGCAGCCGATGCTCTCCAGGAACTGGCCGGCGCAAGGTCCGGCCACGCACTCTCCGCTCTCGATCAGAAACAGGGCGCCATGGGTGGCGCACTGGATCAGGCTGGCGCTGGGGTCGAGGAACTGGTCAGCCTGCCACTCCAGCGCCACTCCCCGGTGCGGGCAGCGATTGGCATAGACATAGGCCCGCTGCTCGCGCCGCACGGCGAACAGCTTCAGCCCGGAGAGCTGGAAGCCCCGGCTGCCGGCTTCGGGCAGATCGTTGCCGGCGCAAAGAAATTTCATGGCTATCCTCTTGGTCCGAAGGCTCTGCGTCCAGGCTGTCACAGTTTCTTTCCGGCTGCAGGATGAAACATGTCGGCACTTGACGGCTAAATGAAAACAATTATCAAATGGCCGCCCCGCCCGTTACGGGACGCTTGTTCCTTTCGATGCCCGGCCTGTCCGGCATGTCACATGGACAGCAGCTGCGCGGGCCCCCACTTTAATGAAGGAAATGTTCTTATGCGCCTGAGTGCCTGCGCCATTGCGTTCTGTGCCGGATTGCTGGTGAGCCAGTGGGCCACCGCTGATGAGTTGCCGCAGCGTTGGGTCAGTGCCGGTGGGGCCTTGTCCGAGTGGATAACGGCTCTGGGGGCCGAGTCCAAGCTGGTGGGCGTCGATACCACCAGCCAGCACCCGGAGTCGCTCAAGGCGCTGCCGAGCATCGGCTATCAGCGTCAGTTGTCGGCCGAAGGCATTCTCAGCCTGCGGCCGCAGATTCTGGTGGGTACCGAGGAGATGGGGCCGCCGCCAGTGCTTTCGCAGATCCGCAGTGCCGGGGTCAAGGTCGAACTGTTTTCCGCCCAGGCCGACTTGCCGACCTTGCAAGCTACCCTGCAGCATCTGGGGCTATTGCTGGGCCGAGAAGAGCAGGCCGGGCAACTGTTCCAGGGCTATCAGCAACAACTTGGGCAGCAGCAGGCGTGGGTCGCCCAGGCTCAAGCGCAGCACGCGGCGCCCGGGGTGCTGTTGTTGCTCGGGCATGCCGGCGGCAAACCCCTGATCGCCGGCAAGGACACCGCCGCGAATTGGCTATTGCAACAGGCCGGTGGGCGCAACCTGGCGACTCATACCGGCTATAAGCCATTCTCGGTCGAATCCCTGGCGGGCTTGAATCCGGATGTACTGGTGTTCTCCGATCGCAGCCTGACCGGCGATGCCGCTCGTGCCGCACTGTTCAAGGAGAACCCGGTGCTGGCATCCACACCGGCGGCCAAGGCCGGGCGGGTGGTGGAACTGGACCCGACCTTGCTGGTGGGAGGCCTGGGCCCTCGCTTGCCTGATAGCCTGAAACGCCTCTCCAGCGCCTTTTATCCCCAGGCCAAGCCGGCCCAATGAGTCGTCTGGTCAAGCCTCGAACACTGTTTATCGGGCTGGGCGTCCTGTGCCTTGTGGCGATCTGGCTGTCCCTGGCCCTGGGCCCTGTCAGCCTGCCCTTGTTTGATACCTTGCGTGCCGCCTTGCGCCTGCTTGGATTGCCGATCGACGGGCAGGGCCTGGAGCAGGCGGAACTGATCCTGGGACAGATTCGCTTGCCCCGGACTCTGCTCGGTCTTGCGGTGGGCGGAGTTCTGGCGCTGTCCGGGGTCGCCATGCAAGGGCTGTTTCGCAACCCCCTGGCTGATCCGGGGTTGGTGGGGGTTTCCAGTGGTGCAGCATTGGGTGCGGCCATCGCCATTGTTGGCGGCTCGATGTTCGGCGGCCTGCCAGAGGCTGTCGGCCCTTATTTGCTCTCCCTGTGTGCCTTCCTTGGCGGCCTGGGGGTGACGGCGCTGGTGTATCGCCTGGGGCGGCGCAACGGGCAGACCCATGTGGCAACCATGCTGCTGGCGGGGATTGCCCTGACGGCGCTGGCCAGTTCGGCGGTGGGGTTGTTCACCTATCTGGCGGACGACGCCACGTTGCGCACTCTGACTTTCTGGAACCTGGGCAGCCTGAATGGTGCCAGTTACCAGCGCTTGTGGCCCTTGCTGCTGGTGACCGCCGCGGTTGCGCTGTGGCTGCCGCGCCGGGCCAAGGCGTTGAATGCACTGCTGTTGGGCGAGTCCGAGGCCAAGCACCTTGGCATCGATGTCGAAGGTCTCAAGCGCGAGCTGGTGTTCTGCACCGCGCTGGGTGTGGGCGCTGCCGTGGCGGCGGCGGGAATGATCGGTTTTGTCGGCCTGGTGGTGCCGCATCTGGTGCGCCTGTTGTCCGGTCCGGATCACCGAACCTTGCTCCCGGCCTCGATCCTGGCCGGAGCCAGCCTGCTGCTGTTGGCTGACCTGGTGGCGCGCCTGGCGCTGGCGCCTGCCGAGTTGCCCATCGGTATCGTCACGGCCTTTATCGGTGCGCCATTCTTTCTGTACCTGTTGTTGCGAGGGCGTGCCTGATGCTGCGAGTCGAGAACCTGCATGTGCGGCGCGGCGGCAAAGATGTCCTGGCTGGCATCGACCTGCAGTTGCTGCCGGGCGAGGTGCTGGGAGTCCTCGGCCCTAATGGTGCAGGTAAAAGCAGCCTCTTGGGGGGCTTGAGTGGTGAACTGGCGGCTCATCAGGGGCAGGTGCTGCTGGATGATCAGGAACTGGCTCATTGGTCGGGCGCCGAGCGTGCGCAGCGCCTGGCAGTGCTGCCCCAGGCTTCGAGCCTGGATTTCGCCTTTCGTGTGGAGGAGGTGGTGGCGCTGGGGCGTTTGCCCCATCAGACCGGGCGCGTGCGTGACGAGGAAATCGTCAACGCTGCTTTGAATGCTGCCGATGTGGCGCACCTGTCGGGGCGCAGCTATCTCGCGCTGTCCGGCGGCGAGCGCCAGCGGGTGCATCTGGCGCGGGTCCTGGCGCAACTGTGGCCGGGCCAGCCAGGGCACAACCTGCTGCTGGATGAGCCGACTTCTGCACTCGACCCCTTGCACCAGCACGTCACCTTGCAGGCCATTCGAGCCTTCGCCGACCGCGGCGCGGCGGTGCTGGTCATCCTGCATGACCTGAATCTGGCTGCGCGTTATTGTGACCGGGTCTTGTTGCTTGAAGGCGGCCGCCCGCATTCATTGGGAACACCGACCGCGGTACTGCGGCCTGAGCCCCTGAAGGCGGTGTTCGGCCTGGAAGTTCTGGTGCAGGAGCATCCCGAACGCGGGCACCCGTTGATCATCGCCCGCTGAGGCGAAGCCCGGAGAGACCTGATGCGCGTATTGCCATTGTTGCTGGCCATGCTGCTGGCCGCCTGTCACAGCATGCCGGGGATCCTGCCGCCGCCGGTGGCTTCGGCGCCCGGCAGTATCATTGAGCTGCGCAGTGCCAAGGCGCTGACCCCTGTCGAACTGGTAGGGCGCCTGGCACGGGCCCCCCGAGTGATCATTGGCGAGCAGCATGACAATCCCGATCATCATGTCCTGCAACTCTGGCTCTTGCGCTCCATGGCCCGGGAGCGGCCACAGGGCAGTCTGTTGCTGGAAATGCTCAACCCGGATCAGCAGCCAGAAGTCGATGGGGTAAAACGCTCCATTGATGGGGGGCGGTTGCCTGATGACCTACCCGGCAGGTTGGCCTGGCAATCAGGCTGGGACTGGAGCCTCTACGGCCCGCTGGTGGGTTTTGCCCTGCGTCAGCCCTATCCCTTGCTCGCTGCCAATCTGGATCGCCAGGAGGTGCGTGCCATTTATGCACGGGCGCCCGTCCTGACCGGCACACGGAGCAACGCACCGTCGGTGATCGAGGCATTGGCCGGGCAAATCCGCGAATCGCACTGTGGCTTGCTGCCGGAGAGCCAGGTGCCGGCAATGCGGGCGGTGCAGCAGCAACGGGACCGACGCATGGCTGAACAGCTGCTGGCGGCTCCGGCTCCGGCCCTGTTGCTGGCCGGGGCGTTTCACGGTCGCAAGGATCTTGGCGTGCCTCTGCATCTTGCCGATCTGGACCGAAGCCAGGAGGTGGTGGTGTTGATTCTGGCGGAGCAGGGGCAACAGGTTGCCGCGGCATCGGCCGACTACGTCTGGTATACGCCGCCCCAGCCCGCCAAGGACTATTGCGCGCAACTGAGGCCCTGATCGGAGGGCTTTTCTGCGGGCAAAAAAAGACCCGGCAAGAGCCGGGTCAAATAACCGTGATTAGCCTGATGAGGAGATAATCTGAGAGTCCGAACCACTGGTCTTCCAGGTTATCGACTGATCTCGCGACCAGTTGTGATAATCATAACGATTCTCATTTCGAAGTCAACAAGGCTTTTCAGATTTCTGCATATTTTGCCAAACGTCCGTTTGGATCTGCCTGGAATCCGGGGTCAGTTCGAGTTGTTCAAGGTCATGAGCCGGGTCACTTCCTTGTTCAACAGGTCGATGCGGCGCGCCATACTTTCGATCAGGCTGTGGGCAATGCGCGGATTGCTCTGGGTCAGGCTGAGAAACTGGTCCTTGGGAATCAGCATGATTGTGCTGGGTTCGCTGGCGATCACGCTGGCGCTGCGTTTTTCTCCGGTGAACACTGCCATGGCGCCGAAAATCTCGTCCTTGGGGACGTCGCCGACCTTGTGCCCGTCGACGAAGGCCTGTGCATGGCCTTCGAGTATTACAAACACATGATCTGCCTCATCCCCCTGGGTAATCAGCCTTTCGCCCGCCTCCACGCGCTTGAAGCCGTTGCTGCTGCGCAACTCTGGCGGCTTGAGACGGGCAATGGCATCGGACAGCAGGGCGGTCTGGCCGATCAGGTACTGTACGAGCAGTTCCGAGCGTTGTACGTCGGCCTGGATGTGCCGAAACACTTCAGTCCTCAGATAGGGAATCAGTTGCAGCGGCGTATCGCAGTGCAGTTGCCACTGCGGGAGTTCGATGCCGCGCCGCAGCCCCACCAGGTCGCCTTCATGCAGGTAGAACAGTGGCCGCTCTTCGACACTGGCCTGGATCACGCCACTTGCCAGCAGGAACAACTGGTCGCCGGGCAATACGCTGGACAGCTCAGCGATGGGGCCAAGCTCCAACGTCGGGCCGCTGGGCGCAAGCCCGTCCAGCAATTGCGGCGGAATGCTCTGCAGTCTGTTGATCAAGGCGTCGGCGTAAGCCGGCTGCTCCCCCATTAGATACATTTGGCTCTGCCAGTCAGTTTTTGTGACGAGAGGAAATGGCGTCCAGTTGCTTGTTCAACGCCTCTTTGCGTTCGGCGGGAAGGTCGTTCCAGTGCATGTCCATCAGGGCGCCCTCGATGGCATAGAGCAAGACTTTCGACGCACGAAAACCACGGGTCCGCACGGCCCGGTAGGCGTCCACCGCACCCAGGCGGCGCAAGTCGGAAGCGCTATGGATGCCCACTGCATGCAGCCATTGTGCCGATGTCTTGCCAAGGTTCTTCAGGTGTTGCAGTTCATCATTCATTAAGCCTCCTGGCGATGGCCGAATGGTGAGTGGGCAGCCTCAGAGGAGTGTAGCGCTCAGTAGAAAACGCGCTGTTCTTTGGTCGGGTTTGGCGCAAATGCTTCTAAGGGCGCAGCGGTGAAGCTCGAAGGGAGGGGGGGCAGGCCATGCGAAGGGCGGGGTGCAGGCGAGAAAGCGGACCAGGTCCGGCGCTGAACAGAACGCCGGACAAAGACGGGCGGCGGGGTCAGCGAGTGCGGTAACGCAGGCGAGTGCCGAAATTGACCGACATGAGAATCTCGTCGGCACTCAGTTCCACCGGAAAGTAGGCGCCGGAAATCTGTGCATGGGCGAGGCTAGCGCCTTCCATGGACGAGTTTCTCAAGTCCAGCCCCCGCAGATCCGCGGAGCGAAAGTAGGCGTCAGTGAAATCGATGCCTTGTGCGTTCAGTTCCCGCAGGTCGAGGCCGCGGAAATCCCCGCCGCGCATGTCGATGGGTTGATCTTTCGGGCGTTCGCGGTTGAAGCCGACGATGTCGTCTTTATGCAGCAGGGCGTAAAGCGGAGTGTCGAGAAGTTTCGGTTGGCTCATGGCGACGTCACCAGTGTTGGATTTATGACGCCAGTATAGTGCCACTATTTTTCAGCCGTGAAGTCTTTGCCACTTCACGGCTGAAATGACCGTTTACAGGCCTGGGAGGCGTTGGCGAATGTTGGCAACCAGGGCGTCCAGGCTGCCGCTTTCGTTGGTTTCTATGCGCTTGCTGCGCAGCAGCTCTTCGTCGGTCAGCGCTTCGCGAGTGGCTTGCTGGTTGGCAATCACTTCCAGAGTGGCGTCGGATGGATCGTTCTGATCGGCCTGGCGCTGGGCCAGCCAGCTGGCAACCACTGCCTCAGGAGCGTTGCAGTCGATGATCAGGCAGGGCGTACCAGTGGCCTCGGCCACTTTGGCCGCGGCATCGCGCTGGGCACGTTTGAGGTAGGTCGCGTCGATCACTACCGGGAAGCCGGCACGCAGGATGGTTTCGGCGATTTCATGCAGGCGCGCGTAGGTGGCGCTGCTGGCTTCGCTGCTATAGATGCCAGCGTGTGGGTCGTTGGGCACCTGTTGCTCGCCGAACAGGCGCTTGCGCTCTACGTCGGAGCGCAGGCGAACGGCGCCCAGTGCCTCTACCAGGCGCATGGCCACGCGGCTCTTGCCGACCGCCGAAATGCCTGAGGTGATGGCCAGGAAACGCGATGGAATGGTGCTGTAGCTTTCCGCCAGATTGGCGTAGTTGCGGTACTGGCGCAGGGTGGTGGCGCGCTGCACCGGCGTGGCTTCGGCAGGCATGCTGAACAGACTGACCTTGGCGCGTACCAGGGCACGGTAGGCCTTGTAGAAATTGAGCAGCTCCAGGCCCTGGTAGTCGCCGGTCAGCTCCAGGTACTGGCTGATGAAGCGTCGCGCCAGGCTCTTCAGACCGCGGTCTTCCAGGTCCATGGCAAGGAAGCCGGTATCGGCGTAGACGTCGGTGAAACGAAACGGTTCGTTGAATTCGATGCAGTCGAAAATCACCACCTTGCCGTCGATCAGAGTGGCGTTGCCCAGGTGAATATCGCCATGGCATTCACGGATGAAACCTTCGCTCTTGCGTTGGGCCAGCAGAGGCTTGAGGCGTTCGAAGCTGGTTTCGGCCCAGGCTTGCAGGGCTTCAAGTTGTTGCAGATCGGCCTTCTCGCTGAGGAATGGGCGGATTTGTTCGAAGTTCTGACGCACCGGAGCCATCACGCTCTCCGGGGTGCCGGCTTCATGCTCAGCTGGAACCTTGGGCGCGCTAAGGTGGAAGTGGGCGATCTGCCTGGCCATCTCATCGATGTGCGCAGTGGTCAGCTCGCTGTTGGCCTGCAAGGTGCTGAGCAACTGGCTTTGCGGGAACTGACGCATTTTCAGTACGTATTCGATAGCCGGACCATCGCCGCCCAGTACCGGGGCTTCGGCGCTACCGGTGATCGGCAGGACTTCCAGGTACAGGTCCTCGGTCAGGCGCTGGTTCAGGCGCAACTCTTCGCCGCAGAAGTGCTCGCGGGCGTCCAGGCTGGTGAAGTCGAGGAAGCCGAAATTGACCGGCTTCTTCACTTTATAGGCAAAGGGGCCGGTGAGCAGAACCCAGGAGATGTGGGTTTCGATGACCTGAAACCCTTCTACGGGATGAGGAAACAAGGCGGGGTTTTGCAGGGCAGCGATCAGTGACTGGCTCACAGGCGATCCTTCAGAGTCGGGAAAATCGAGGGCGTCATTATGGCCGCTGAACGCACTAAGGCAAACCTCGGGTGGCGCATGTTGACGATGAATAAAGTGCGTATAATCCGCCGCCATGACTCGTACCCGATCCCCTCGTTCTGCTAAAAAAACGCCGTCTGGTGGCCTGCGCCCCTGGCTGGGCTGGGCCCTCAAGCTCAGTCTGGTCGGTCTGGTGGTGCTCGCCGGCTTTGCGGTTTACCTCGATGCCGTGGTCCAGGAAAAATTCTCCGGCAAGCGCTGGACCATTCCGGCCAAGGTCTACGCCCGCCCGCTTGAGCTGTTCGTCGGACAAAAGCTCAGCAAGGACGATTTCCTCACGGAACTCGACGCTCTGGGCTATCGCCGTGAAAGTGTCGCCAACGGCCCGGGCGCAGCCTCGGTCAATGGCAATACCGTGGACCTGAACACCCGCGGCTTCCAGTTCTATGAAGGGCTGGAGCAGGCTCAGCCGGTGCGCGTGCGCTTCTCCGGCGATTACGTGGCGGAACTGTCCGGCAGCAAGGGGGCCAAGCTCGCGGTGGTGCGCCTGGAGCCATTGCTGATCGGCGGCCTGTACCCGAAGAACCTCGAAGACCGGATCCTGATCAAGATCGATCAGGTTCCGCCGTATCTGCTGGAAACTCTGGTGGCGGTGGAAGACCGCGACTTCTATTCACACCACGGGGTGTCGCCCAAGTCGATTGCCCGTGCGATCTGGGTCAACACTTCGTCCGGCCAGATGCGCCAGGGCGGCAGTACCCTGACCCAGCAGTTGGTGAAAAACTTCTTCCTGACCAACGAGCGCAGCCTGTCGCGCAAGCTCAATGAAGCGATGATGGCGTTGTTGCTGGAGCTGCATTACGACAAGCGCGAGATTCTCGAGGCCTACCTCAACGAGGTCTTCGTCGGCCAGGACGGTCAGCGTGCGGTGCACGGTTTCGGTCTGGCCAGCCAGTTCTTCTTCAGCCAGCCCCTGTCCGAACTCAAGTTGCACCAGGTGGCGCTGTTGGTCGGGATGGTCAAAGGGCCTTCCTATTACAACCCGCGGCGCTACCCGGAACGTGCCCTGGAGCGGCGTAACCTGGTGCTCGATCTGCTGGCACAGCAGGGCGTGGCTACCCCGGAACAGGTGGAGGCGGCGAAGAAGATGCCACTGGGCGTAACCAAGCGCGGCAGCCTGGCGGACAGTTCCTTCCCCGGTTTCCTCGACCTGGTCAAGCGTCAGTTGCGCGAAGACTACCGTGATGAAGACTTGACTGAAGAAGGCCTGCGGATCTTCACCAGTTTCGATCCGATCCTGCAGATGAAGGCCGAAGCCTCGGTCAACGACACCTTCAAGCGCCTGGCCGGGCGCAAGGGCTCGGAAGACGTCGAGGCGGCGATGGTGGTGACCAACCCGGAAACCGGTGAGGTCCAGGCCATGATTGGCAGTCGTCAGGCCAGCTTTGCCGGTTTCAACCGGGCCTTGGATGCGGTGCGTCCGATCGGCTCGCTGATCAAGCCTGCGGTCTACCTGACCGCCCTGGAAAAGCCCAGCCAGTACACCCTGACCAGTTGGCTGTCGGATGAGGCGTTCTCGGTAAAAGGTGCAGACGGCCAGGTGTGGAAGCCGCAGAACTATGACCGGCGCTCCCACGGTACGGTGTTCCTGTACCAGGGCCTGGCTCACTCCTACAACCTGTCTACCGCACGGCTCGGCCTGGAAGTGGGTGTGCCCAATGTCCTGAAGACCCTTGGGCGCCTGGGGGTGACCCGCGAGTTCCCGGCCTTCCCATCGATGCTGCTGGGGGCAGGGGGCATGAGCCCGATGGAAGTGGCGACCATGTACCAGACGCTGGCCAATGGCGGCTTCAATACGCCGATGCGCGGGATTCGCAGCGTGTTGACAGCGGAAGGCGAGCCGCTCAAGCGCTATCCGTTCCAGATTCAGCAGCGCTTTGATGCCGGCTCGATCTATCTGATTCAAAGCGCAATGCAGCGGGTGATGCGCGAAGGCACCGGCAGCTCGGTGTACAACGTGTTGCCCAAGACTCTAGCGTTGGCGGGCAAGACCGGTACCAGTAACGACTCCCGTGACAGCTGGTTCGCCGGTTTCAGCCAGGACCTGCTAGCCGTGGTCTGGCTGGGCCGCGACGATAACGGCAAGACGCCGTTTACCGGTGCTACCGGCGCCTTGCAGGTGTGGACCAGTTTCATGCGCAAGGCCGACCCGCTGCCGTTGGATATGCCGCAGCCGGACAACGTGGTTCAGGCCTGGGTCGATTCGCGTACCGGGCAGGGCTCCGATGCCAACTGTCCGGGGGCTGTGCAGATGCCGTATATTCGCGGCAGCGAACCGCCTCCCGGTGCTTCCTGTGGGGGAGAAAACCCGGCAGGCGGCGATTCGGTGATGGATTGGGTCAAGGGCTGGATGAACTAAGCGATGAGGGTTTGACGTGAACAAGTGGTGGATTCCAGCTATTACAGCTCTGGCGTTGCTCAACGGTTGCGCCAGTGTGCAGCGCGGCTCTATTCCCGTCGTGGATTCCGGCACTGCCGTGTCCAACAGCGAGCGGATTTCCGCCTCCGGAGGCTTTCGCCAGACGACCATCAAGCGCCCGGCGCAGGCTCAGGCACAGGCGATTCCGGAAGATTCCGGCGTAGTGGTAATGGTTCCGGGCGGCGGCGCTACGGCCTCGGCGCCGATCAGCAGTTCGCCCATTACTCCGGGGCCGGTCACTTCAGGGCCTATTACCCCGGGGCCGGTGGACGGCTCCGGTTATCAGTCGGCACCGATCAGTCAGGGCACTTACAACATGCCCTCTACGCCCAGTGGCATCCCTTCGGCCCGGGCCGGTGGTCTGTCGGCCGATGAGCAACTGGATGGCCCGGTGCTGGCGTTGCTGACCACTGCGCAACAACAGCAGTCCAGTGGTGACTTGAACGGTGCTTCCTCCAGCCTCGAGCGAGCGCAGCGTGTTGCGCCACGCGAGCCGCAGGTGCTGTATCGCCTGGCTCAGGTACGCATGGCCCAGGGGGATGCGCCCCAGGCCGAGCAGTTCGCTCGCCGTGGCCTGAGTTTTGCCAACGGCCGCCCTGATCTCCAGGCAAGCCTGTGGGAGCTGATTGCCCAGGCGCGTGAGAAACAGGGTGATGCCGCAGGTGCAGCGCAGGCGCGCCAGAAAGCTCGGGTTTCGCTGTGATGGATGGGCGCTTTCCCAGGATCGCCGAGCAGTTGCTGCTGATCGAGCGTGAGTTGCGTGTGCAGGGCCTGTGGGACGACGCTGTGCCCAGCGCCGAGGCACTGGCCAGCACTCAGCCCTTTGCCGTGGATACTCTGGAGTTCGAGCAATGGCTGCAGTGGATCTTTCTGCCCCGCATGAAGATGATTCTGGAGCAGGATTTGCCGCTGCCCAATGCGTCAGGTATTCAGGAAATGGCCGAGATGGTGTTCTCCACTCGCCCGATGCAGGGGCGTGACCAGCAGTTGCGAGTTCTGCTCAAAGAGTTTGATCAGCTCATCGTTGCTACTCGCTGAAACACGACTGCCAGGCATGCCTGGCAGTCGCCTCCCTCCATGCTGCCCACTTCAGTCTCGTTCTCTCGAGGTGACAACTTCGGAGGGGTCATGTCTGTCCGTGCATTGCTGTTGTTGCAGTGCATGACGTTCCTCTCGGCTCTCTGGCAATGGGGTTTCGCCCAAAGTCCGGGTTCGCATTTCTGAGTTGCTTGCCGAAGATTGCGCAATTGAAGCGCAGACAGCAGTCGTTTTTGGGTTTTTTCTTGCGTTCTCATGCGCTTAGTTCGAATTAACCACATAGACGACTTGACTTGAAGAGGACGAAACAGAAGAATCCAAAGTCCGCTGTAGAGGGACTGCCAGAAGCAGACCCACTCAGCAGATCATGAGGCGCACATCCGCGCCGAAGTGCTACACCCGCAACGCGTTACCTCGCGCTGGGTGGGAAAACCCCGCAACACTTTGGGGCGCTCCCAATACTTGCTCAGTCAGTGCTGACGTAGTCGGCGACCACCGTCGCTCATGCTCTGCTGAGAAGTAAACCTATTAAGACCCGCTCCCTTTTGAGGGCGGTATTCTGGCGTTTTAGAGGTGAACAACGTGGAGCTTTTATCTGGCGGTGAGATGCTCGTCCGCTTTTTGCGTGACGAAGGCGTCAAATATATCTACGGGTACCCGGGTGGTGCTCTCCTTCATGTTTACGATGCCCTGTTCAAAGAACCGGAAGTGACCCACATCCTGGTTCGTCACGAACAAGCGGCGACCCATATGGCTGACGGCTATGCCCGTGCCACCGGTAAAGCCGGCGTGGTACTGGTGACCTCCGGCCCGGGCGCGACCAATGCCATTACCGGTATTGCCACCGCCTATATGGACTCGATTCCCATGGTGATCATTTCCGGCCAGGTGCCCAGCACCATGGTGGGCACCGACGCGTTCCAGGAAACCGACATGATCGGTATCTCCCGGCCGATCGTGAAGCACAGCTTCATGATCAAGCACGCTTCGGAAATCCCGGAAGTCATGAAGAAAGCCTTCTACCTGGCGCAATCCGGTCGTCCTGGTCCGGTGGTGGTCGATATCCCCAAGGACATGACCAACCCGGCTGAAAAGTTCGAATACGTTTTCCCCAAGAAAGCCAAGCTGCGCTCCTACAGCCCAGCTGTTCGCGGTCACTCCGGGCAAATCCGCAAGGCGGCAGAAATGCTCCTGGCGGCCAAGCGCCCTGTGCTTTATGCAGGCGGCGGCGTGATTCTCGGCGGCGGTTCCGCACCGCTGACCGAACTGGCCAAGATGCTCAATCTGCCAGTGACCAATACCTTGATGGGCCTGGGCGCCTATCCGGGCACCGACCGGCAGTTCGTGGGCATGCTCGGCATGCACGGCAGCTACACCGCCAACCTGACCATGCACCATGCCGACGTGATCCTGGCCGTGGGCGCGCGCTTCGATGACCGGGTGATCAACGGTGCGCCGAAGTTCTGCCCGAATGCCAAGATCATCCATGTCGATATCGACCCAGCTTCCATCTCCAAGACCATCAAGGCCGATGTGCCTATCGTCGGTCCAGTGGAGAGCGTCCTGACTGAAATGGTCGCGGCACTCAAGGAAATCGGCGATACCCCGAACAAGGAGACGGTCGCCAGTTGGTGGAAGCAGATCGAAGAGTGGCGCGGTGATCGCGGCCTGTTCCCTTACGACAAGGGCGACGGCAGCATCATCAAGCCACAGACCGTGATCGAAACCCTGTGCGAAGTCACCAAGGGCGATGCCTATGTGACCTCCGACGTGGGGCAGCACCAGATGTTCGCGGCGCAGTACTACCGGTTCAACAAGCCCAACCGCTGGATCAACTCCGGTGGCCTGGGCACCATGGGCTTCGGTTTTCCGGCGGCCATGGGCGTGAAATTGAGCTTTCCGGATAATGATGTCGCCTGCGTCACCGGTGAAGGCAGTATCCAGATGAACATCCAGGAGCTGTCGACCTGTCTGCAGTACGATCTGCCGGTCAAGATCATCAATCTGAACAATGGTGTGCTGGGGATGGTGCGCCAGTGGCAGGACATGAGCTACGGCAGCCGTCATTCGCACTCCTACATGGAATCGCTGCCTGACTTCGTCAAGCTGGTCGAAGCCTATGGTCACGTGGGCATGCGTATCACGGATCTGAAGGATCTGAAGCCGAAGATGGAAGAAGCGTTCGCCATGAAGGATCGCCTGGTGTTCCTCGATATCCAGGTCGACACCAGCGAGCATGTCTATCCGATGCAGATCAAAGACGGCTCCATGCGCGATATGTGGCTGAGCAAGACGGAGCGTACTTAATCATGCGGCACATTATTTCCTTGCTTCTGGAAAACGAACCGGGTGCTCTGTCTCGTGTTGTAGGTCTGTTCTCGCAACGCAACTACAACATCGAAAGCCTGACGGTGGCGCCGACTGAAGACCCGACACTGTCGCGTCTGACCCTGACCACCGTTGGCCATGACGAGATCATCGAGCAGATCACCAAGAACCTGAACAAGCTGGTTGAGGTGGTGAAGCTGGTAGACCTCTCGGAAAGCGCGCACATCGAGCGTGAACTGATGCTGGTCAAGATCAAGGCCACTGGCGCCCAGCGCGCCGAGGTCAAGCGCACTACCGATATTTACCGTGGGCAGATCGTTGATGTCAGCGCCAGCGTGTATACCGTTCAACTGACCGGTACCAGCGACAAGCTCGACAGCTTCATTCAATCGATCGGCACCGCATCGATTCTGGAAACCGTACGCAGTGGTGTCACCGGGATTGCCCGTGGCGACAAAGTACTGAGCATCTAACTCAAATTAGCGAATGGCCGGAACGGCCTGATATAGGGGAAATTCATGAAAGTTTTCTACGATAAAGACTGCGACCTGTCGATCATCCAGGGTAAGAAAGTTGCCATCATCGGCTACGGTTCCCAGGGCCACGCTCAAGCATGCAACCTGAAGGATTCCGGCGTAGACGTGACAGTCGGCCTGCGTAAAGGCTCGGCTACTGTTGCCAAGGCTGAAGCCCACGGCCTGAAAGTAACCGACGTTGCTGCAGCCGTTGCCGGTGCCGACCTGGTCATGATCCTGACCCCGGATGAGTTCCAGTCCCAGCTGTACAAGAACGAAATCGAGCCGAACATCAAGAAGGGCGCCACTCTGGCCTTCTCCCACGGCTTCGCGATCCACTACAACCAGGTTGTGCCTCGTGCCGACCTCGACGTGATCATGATCGCGCCGAAGGCTCCAGGCCACACCGTACGTTCCGAGTTCGTCAAGGGCGGTGGTATTCCTGACCTGATCGCGATCTACCAGGACGCTTCCGGCAACGCCAAGAACGTTGCTCTGTCCTACGCCGCAGGCGTGGGCGGCGGCCGTACCGGCATCATCGAAACCACCTTCAAGGACGAGACTGAAACCGACCTGTTCGGTGAGCAGGCTGTTCTGTGTGGCGGTACCGTCGAGCTGGTCAAAGCCGGTTTCGAAACCCTGGTTGAAGCTGGCTACGCTCCAGAAATGGCCTACTTCGAGTGCCTGCACGAACTGAAGCTGATCGTTGACCTCATGTACGAAGGCGGTATCGCCAACATGAACTACTCGATCTCCAACAACGCTGAATACGGCGAGTACGTGACTGGTCCAGAAGTCATCAACGCCGAATCCCGCCAGGCCATGCGCAATGCTCTGAAGCGCATCCAGGACGGCGAATACGCGAAGATGTTCATCAGCGAAGGCGCTACCGGCTACCCATCGATGACCGCCAAGCGTCGTAACAACGCCGCTCACGGTATCGAAATCATCGGCGAGCAACTGCGCTCGATGATGCCTTGGATCGGTGCCAACAAAATCGTCGACAAAGCCAAGAACTAAGTTCGAGTCTTGTCAGGGAAAACGCGGCCTAGGCCGCGTTTTTTCGTTTGCATGGATAGGTTCTGGTATAAAGCTGGATCCTTTGTGGCCGAATCGCGGCCCTGGGTATCTGTCGAAACTTTTCACACCGTTGCAAGGTAATGTCCATGAGCGAACGTCCCGAAGAGCCAAACCAGGCCTCTGACGCCGAAAGCCTGCTACCGATCGATGAGCATGTCGAAGAAGGGCATGACGCTGAAGGCCGTAAAGTCCGGCATCGTGGTATCTATCTTCTGCCGAATCTGTTCACCACTGCGAACCTGTTCGCGGGGTTCTATTCCATCATTAGCTCCATGAGCGCCCAGAGTGCAATGAGCGCCGGAGATGCGGCCGGGGCGAGCAAGTACTTTGCCTTTGCCGCGATCGCCATTTTCGTGGCCATGGTGCTTGATGGCCTGGATGGGCGTGTTGCCCGCATGACCAACACACAGAGTGCTTTTGGCGCTGAATACGACTCGCTGTCCGATATGGTTGCATTCGGCGTAGCGCCGGCGTTGTTGGCCTTTGGCTGGGCCCTGGGTGACATGGGCAAGGTCGGCTGGATGGTCGCCTTCATCTATGTGGCAGGCGCGGCCTTGCGCCTGGCGCGTTTCAATACTCAAGTCGGTACTGCCGACAAGCGTTATTTCATCGGCCTTGCCAGCCCGGCAGCGGCAGGTGTGGTGGCCGGTATCGTCTGGGCATTCAGCGACTACGGGATCCAGGGGTCGAAGATGTCGTTCCTGGTGGCGTTGATGGTGGCCGCCGCAGGCATGCTGATGGTCAGTAACATCAAGTACAACAGCTTCAAGGACCTGGACCTGAAAGGGCGTGTACCTTTTGTGGCGATCCTGGCGGTGGTACTGGTGTTTGCAGTGGTGTTCAGCGATCCGCCGCGCATTCTGCTTTTGGTGTTCCTCGCCTATGCGGCGTCGGGCCCTATCCAGTACCTGTTGCACCTGCGTCGTCGCAAAAGCGTCGAGTGATGTAATTTCCCCCATACTCCGCAGTCTATTGGTACATCTGTCCTCCAATACTGCGGAGTTGCCATGTTATTCAAATTCCCCAAGTCGTCCGACTGCAATGAGTCCCAGGTTACGCCCGAATCTCTTTACCTCTCTCGACGCAGCCTGCTCAGTGGTGCGGTTGCGGGCATGGCGTTTGCCAGCTTGCCGCGATGGGCAGCAGCACAGGACGCGTCGCGTTATGCCGATGTTGAGCCGGGCCAGGCTCCCGGGTGGTTCTCCGACAAGCTGTCGACCACTCAGTGGCAAGCTGTAACCGTCAGGGATGAGGCGATCACTCCTTTCAAGGACGCGACTCACTACAACAATTTCTACGAATTCGGCACTGACAAGGGGGACCCGGCGGCCAACGCGGGCGCGCTCAAGACTCAGCCTTGGAGTGTGGTCGTGGATGGTGAGGTGGCTAAGCCAGGCCGCTACGCCCTGGAAGATTTCATGAAGCCCTACTCGCTGGAGGAGCGTATTTATCGACTGCGTTGCGTAGAGGCCTGGTCGATGGTGATTCCCTGGATAGGTTTTCCAATCTCTGCCTTGCTCAAGCAGGTGGAGCCCACCAGCAACGCCAAGTTCATTCGCTTTGAAACGTTGCAGGATCCCAAGAGTATGCCGGGCCAGCGCTCCGGCTTTGCCTTGATCGACTGGCCCTATGTCGAGGGATTGCGTCTTGATGAGGCGATGAATCCATTGGCGATTCTTGCGGTGGGGATGTACGGGCGTGAACTGCCTAACCAGAATGGTGCGCCGCTGCGCCTTGTAGTGCCTTGGAAATATGGCTTCAAAAGTGTGAAGTCGATTGTGCGCATCAGTCTGGTCAGCGAGCAGCCCAAGACTACCTGGCAGAGCATTGCGGCCAACGAATATGGTTTTTACGCGAATGTGAATCCGACGGTTGATCATCCGCGCTGGACCCAGGCTCGGGAACGACGTCTACCCAGCAGTCTGTTCAGTCCCAATGTGCGGGAAACCCAGATGTTCAACGGTTACTCGGATGAAGTCGCTTCTTTATATAGCGGCATGGATCTGCGGAAGAACTACTGATGCGTTATTCGTTCTGGCGTATCGGCGTCTTCATCGCTGCGGCTATCTGGCCGCTGTATTGGCTGTATGAGGCTTGGGCTTCGGTCTTGGGACCGGACCCGGGCAAGGTGCTGGTTGATCGCCTGGGGTTGGGCACGCTGGTGCTGTTGTTGATCACCTTGGGCATGACTCCTTTGCAAAAACTCACGGGGTGGTCGGGCTGGATCGCTGTGCGCCGACAGTTGGGGTTGTGGTGCTTCGCTTATGTAGTGCTGCACCTGAGTGCTTATGGGGTATTCATCTTGGGGTTGGACTGGTCGCAGCTGGGAGTTGAGTTGCGCAAGCGCCCCTATATCTTTGTCGGAAGCCTGGGGTTCCTCTTTCTGTTGTTATTGGCTGTGACGTCCAATCGTTATAGCCAGCGTCGCTTGGGGGCGCGTTGGAAGAAGCTGCATCGCCTGGTTTATCTCATCCTGGGGCTGGGGCTGCTGCATATGCTATGGATTGTCCGGGCGGACCTGAAGGAGTGGGCGGTCTACGCTTCTATAGGGGGGCTGTTGTTGTTGCTGCGTGTTCCCCCTGTAATGCGCCGGATTCCGCGCTTAATCGCAAAGAAAGCATCTTCTGCAACAAAATCGTAATTAACCCTTGACGGCAGATTCTACAGGTCTATAATTCGCCCCACTTCCGGCGCAGTCGAAACGGAAAACTCCTTGAGATTCAA
>NZ_JBQOIE010000028.1:0-45531 GCF_052665325.1 Pseudomonas sp. 8(2025)
ATGGTGATTACCGCGCCATTGCTCAAGGTCACGGTGACCGGGGTGCCAGCTGCATTAGTCAGGGTCGCGGTGTAGACAATCGAACCGCCTTCGGCCACGGACTCGGTAGCGCTCAGGCTCAGAGTGGTGGTGTCCGGGGTATCGGTGACGGAGGTTTCAGCGGGCTTGTCGCTGACTTCCAGTTTTTCGTAGTTGCCACCGTCGGCTTTGGTAATGGTCGTGCTGAGCGAACTGCCCCCAGCCAGAGCGTCGTTTGGCGCGGTGAAGTTGACGCTGGCGGACGACTCGCCCACCGGAATGGTGATGATCTGTCCGTTGGACAGAGTGACCACGACCGGCGAGCCGGTTACTGGCGCGGTCACCGACGCGGTGTAAACAACAATGCCACCCTCAGCCACGCTTGGAGTTGCGGTCAGACTGACAGTCGACGTATCGATCGTGTCAGTGACATCAGTCACCGCCGGGGCTGGATTGGTCTCCAGGTTCTCGAAGTTACCGCCTTCGGCCTTGGTAATGGTGGCTTCGACTTTACCGGCGTCTTTGTACACATCGTCAGCCGGAGCGGCGACGGTGGCAGTACCGGAAGTGGCACCGGCGGCGATGGTGATTACCGCGCCATTGCTCAGGGTCACAGTGACCGGAGTGCCAGCTGCATTGGTCAATGTGGCGGTGTAGACGATGGAGCCGCCTTCGGCCACGGACTCAGTAGCCGAGAGGCTCAGAGTTGTAGTGTCAGGAGTATCGGTGACCGAGGTTTCAGCCGGCTTGTCGCTGATTTCCAGCTTCTCGTAGTTACCGCCATCCGCCTTGGTGATGGTGGTGCTCAGGGAGCTGCCGCCAGCGAGGGCGTCATTCGGCGCGGTGAAGTTCACCGAGCCCTGGCTTTCGCCAACCGGAATGGTGATGGTCTGGCCATTGGACAGGGTGACCACGACTGGAGAGCCGGTCACTGGTGCTGTCACCGACGCGGTGTAAACGACGGTGCCGCCTTCAGCCACATTCGGAGTGGCGGTCAGACTGACCGTCGACGTATCGATCGTGTCTGTGACGTCGGTGACAGCTGGAGTCGGGTTGGTCTCCAGATTCTCGAAGTTACCGCCTTCGGCTTTAGTGATGGTGGCTTCGACCTTGCCCGCGTCCTTATAAACGTCATCGGCAGGTGCGGCCACGGTTGCCGTGCCCGAAGTGGCACCGGCAGCAATAGTGATCACGGCACCGTTACTCAAGGTCACGGTGACCGGAGTGCCAGCGGCGTTGGTCAGTGTGGCGGTGTAGACAATCGAACCACCTTCGGCCACCGACTCGGTAGCGCTCAGGCTCAGAGTGGTGGTGTCTGGTGTGTCAGTTACCGAGGTTTCAGCCGGCTTGTCGCTGATTTCCAGCTTCTCGTAGTTACCGCCGTCGGCTTTGGTAATGGTCGTGCTCAGCGAACTGCCGCCAGCGAGGGCATCGTTTGGTGCGGTGAAGTTCACCGAGCCCTGGCTTTCGCCCACTGGAATAGTGATGGTCTGACCGTTGGACAGGGTCACTACGACCGGCGAGCCGGTTACTGGTGCTGTCACCGACGCGGTGTAAACAACAATGCCACCCTCAGCCACGCTTGGAGTTGCGGTCAGGCTGACGGTCGACGTATCGATGGTATCGGTAACATCGGTGACGGCTGGAGTCGGGTTGGTCTCGAGGTTCTCGAAGTTGCCGCCTTCGGCCTTGGTAATGGTGGCTTCGACTTTACCGGCGTCTTTGTACACGTCGTCAGCCGGAGCGGCAACGGTGGCAGTACCGGAGGTAGCGCCAGCGGCGATGGTGATCACCGCGCCGTTAGAGAGTGTGACAGTAACAGGCGTACCCGCAGCATTGGTCAGGGTCGCGGTGTAAACGATGGAACCACCTTCAGCCACGGACTCGGTCGCGCTCAGGCTCAGAGTGGTGGTGTCAGGAGTATCGGTGACCGAGGTCTCGGCAGGCTTGTCGCTGACTTCCAGTTTTTCGTAGTTGCCGCCGTCGGCCTTAGTGATGGTGGTGCTCAGGGAGCTGCCGCCAGCGAGGGCATCGTTTGGCGCGGTGAAGTTGACGCTGGCGGACGACTCACCCACCGGGATGGTGATGGTCTGACCGTTGGACAGGGTCACCACCACTGGCGAGCCGGTTACCGGAGCAGTGACCGACGCGGTGTAAACAACAATGCCACCCTCAGCCACGCTTGGAGTTGCGGTCAGACTGACAGTCGACGTATCGATCGTGTCAGTGACATCAGTCACCGCCGGGGCTGGATTGGTCTCCAGATTCTCGAAGTTGCCACCGTCCGCTTTAGTGATGGTGACTTCGACTTTACCGGCGTCCTTGTAGACGTCATCCGCCGGGGCCGCGACGGTGGTGGTGCCAGTAGTGGCACCCGCTGCGATGGTGATCACCGCGCCGTTGGAGAGGGTCACGGTGACTGGAGTACCAGCGGCATTGGTCAGGGTGGCGGTGTAGACGATGGAGCCACCCTCGGCCACGGTATCGGTGGCGGTCACGCTCAGGGTCGTTGTATCCGGGGTATCGGTGACGGAAGTTTCAGCAGGCTTGTCGCTGATTTCCAGCTTCTCGTAGTTACCGCCGTCTGCCTTGGTAATGGTGGTACTCAGGGAGCTACCGCCCGCCAACGCATCGTTGGGTGCGGTGAAGTTGACGCTGGCGGACGACTCGCCCACTGGAATGGTGATGGTCTGGCCATTGGACAGAGTGACGACCACTGGCGAACCGGTCACTGGCGCGGTCACCGATGCGGTGTAAACGACGGTGCCACCCTCAGCCACGCTTGGTGTTGCGGTCAGGCTGACGGTCGAAGTATCGATAGTGTCTGTGACGTCGGTCACAGCCGGAGCCGGGTCGGTGACCAGGTTTTCGAAATTGCCGCCATCGGCTTTGGTGATGGTGACCTCAACCTTGCCGGCGTCTTTATAGACGTCATCGGCAGGGGCGGCGACGGTGGCAGTACCGGAAGTGGCACCGGCAGCGATGGTGATTACCGCGCCGTTGCTCAGGGTCACGGTGACCGGGGTGCCCGCAGGGTTGGTCAGGGTCGCGGTGTAGACGATGGAGCCGCCTTCGGCCACGGTATCGGTGGCCGACAGGCTCAGGCCGGTGTCGTCGATGCTGTCGGTCACGGTGGTGACCGCTTTGTCTGGGCTGGGTTGCAGGTTCTCGAAGTTGCCGCCTTCAGCCTTGGTGATACCGACTTCGATGGTCTCGCCGTTCTTGTAGACGTCATTGGCTGGCGCCGGGACGTCGATCGAGCCACTGGACTTGCCCGCTTCGATAGTGATCACCGAGCCGTTGGACAGGGTGATGGTCACCGGAGTCTGTGCCGGGTTGGTGAGGGTGGCGGTGTAGGTGATCTGCCCGCCCTCGGTAACGCTGGCATCAGCGGTCAGGCTGACGGTGGTGGTGTCGATGGTGTCGGTGACCTGGGTGACCGCCGGGGTCGGGTTGACCGTTACCAGCAGGCCGCCACCGCCGGTGGTGCCGGTCACGTTGACGCTGATCTGGCCCGGGTCGATATAGACGTTGTCCTGGGGCGCCAGGGGCACCTGCACGCTGCCAGTGGTCTGGCCGGCGCTGATGACGATGACCGCGCCATTGGACAGGGTCACAGTCAGGTCGGTAAGTGGCGCCTGGGTCAGGGTCGCGGTGTACACCAGGGTGCCACCGGCTTCGGTAATGGTTGGGGTGGCGCCCAGGGTCAGGGTGGCCGGGCGCAGGGAGTCACTCCCGCTGCCATTGCCGTTGCCATTGCCCAGGCCGCCATTGTTGGTCAGGCCGCCAAAGGTGTTGTCCTGGGTCGAATTGGCCAGCCCCAGGCCAGCGGTGGGGAAACCGATGGTCGGGTCGACCCGGCCCGCAGTCTCTTCCAACTGCACAAAACTGTGGCCACCACCGGCCGCCCCGCCATTCCCCGCGGCGGTCGGGCCGGCGGCGGTGGCTTCCAGGTCGGTGGTCGGGTCGGCGCCGGCGGCGATGGCCTGCTGCAGTTCTGCCACCGAAGGGGCGGCCTGAGCGGTGGCCTGTGCCAGGTCCGTGCTGGAGTCCGGTGCGGCACCGCTCCACTGGGTGTCACGCCCCAGGTCCAGAGTACGCCCGTCGGTCAACTCCAGGGTGACGGCCCCGGCCGGGCCGGTGTCTACCTGGTCACCCACGAACAGGCGGTCCCCTTCAATGAGTACGCGTCGGATCCCTTCCGGGGAAACCACGAAAACTTGGCCGACAATGCTTTTGACGATGGCAACAACACTGCTCATTGGGGACTCTCCGGTGTACCGCTCAGTCGACTTCCATGTACCGGCTTGGGCGCGGGCCGCAACTCAGTCAGGACGTACTAGGTGTGTAATTGGGAACGGGTAATTGACAGATCTATCGTCAAAAGTTTGGCTATATTTTTTGGGTATTAACTTTATGCCAAACTATTGACCTTATGGACGCCATCCTAAACAATCGCCGAATTAATGTCACATTGATATTCACGCGGTAACCTGACTTGAAGTATGTGAACCAGTTCTTAGTTTGAACTTTCCGACGGACGGTTGTTTTGGTTGTAATAAATCGATGTGGTGCCACGTTCTGACGTGATTCTGGACACGCTGTCCGAGGGAAATTCTTACCATGCGTTTTCATCTGTTCAAGGCCCTGCCCTTTGCTTTAGCCGCCAGCTTTGTGCAGGCTCAAACCCTTCCTGAAGCCATGCAGAAAGCACTGGATGTGCACCCGGAAATCCAAGCCGGCGTGAACAGCCGTCTGGCTGCTGACTACCAGCTGAAAGCCGCCAAAGGTGGCTATCTGCCACGAGTGGACATGTTAGCTGGCTATGGTCGTGAAGGGACGGATAACCCTACGACCCGTGCGGGTACAGGCAGCAATCACTGGGAAACCTTGAACCGCGGCGAGTCAAGTTTGCGTCTGCAACAGATGGTTTTTGACGGTTTTGCCACGTCCAGCGAAGTCGGGCGTCAACAAGCCACCGTCAACTCCCGCGCCTACTCCCTGCTGGGCACCTCCGAGCGCACGGCCCTGACCGTGGCCCAGGTCTATCTGGATGTGCTGACCCGCCGTCAATTCGTGCAACTGGCGGAAGACAACCTGCGCAATCACGAGCGTATCTACGACCAGATCAAACTGCGCACCCAGCGTGGCGTGGGTAGCGGCGCCGACCTTGACCAGGCTGAAGCGCGGATGGCCCAGGCCCGCAACAACCTGATCACCGAGCAGACCAACCTCGCCGACGCCCAGACCAACTACTTGAGTGCCGTCGGAGAAATGCCGGACCAGCTGGAACGCCCTGCCAGTTTTATGGCGCTGTTGCCGGCCAACCTCGACGAGGCCCGGCACCAGATGCTGGAAAACAGCCCGATCCTGCGTTCCGCCGAGTCCGATATCGTCGCTGCCGAGAAGCAGTACGATGCCGCCAAGTCGGCGTTCTATCCGCGCTTCGACGCGGAGCTGGGGCGTACTGCCGACAACGACCTGGACGGCCAGAACGGCCACAACAATGAATGGCAGGCCATGCTGCGCATGCGCTTCAACCTGTTCGCCGGCGGCAGCAACAAGGCCGACCTGGAGTCCAAGGCCTACCAGTCCAACCAGGCGCTGGATATCCGCAACAACGCCCTGCGGGTGCTGAACGAGGAACTGGGCCTGGCCTGGAACGCCTTGAACAACGCCAACGCCCAGGTGCCGATCGCCCAGCAATATGTGGATCACAGCACCAGCGTGCGGACCGCCTACCAGAAGCAGTTCAGCCTGGGTGAACGTACCCTGCTGGACTTGCTCGACAGTGAAAACGAGTTGTTCACCGCCTCCCGGCGCCTGGCCGAGATCCAGAACATTCAGTTATTTACTCAATATCGAATCAAGGCGACCATGGGCGAGTTGCTCAAAAGCCAGGGAGTGGTGGCACCTATGGCCTCCGTCGTGCAAAGCGATGTGAAGCCCAAGGTCCAGCTGCCCGGGATGAATTGAGCTAATTTCATCCAACCAGCCAGTCAAGAGTGTCGAGCGTGGAATCAGAAGTCAGTGTGCAACTCAGTCATGATCCACGCGGCATGCATGACGATCCCCTTCTGGATGGTTTGCTGACCCTCTGCTTCCTGCACCAGAAGCCCGCCAGTGCGGCGATGCTGACCACCGGCCTGCCCTTGCCATCCCAGCGCCTGAGCGCCGAGCTGCTGCCTCGGGCCGCGGCCCGGGCCGGGCTGCAGGGCCGGGTGCTGCGGCGCAAGCTCGAACAGATTCCAGCCATCGCCATGCCCGCCCTGTTGCTGCTCAAGGACGGTCGCAGCGCGGTGCTGCTGGGCTGGCGGGGTGAAGACCAGGCGCGGCTGCTGCTCAGCGAAAGCGATGGCGGCGAAGTCTGTGTCGACCGCCAGTTGCTGGCCGACGATTACAGCGGCCAGGTGTTCTTCGCCCAGCCCCAGCACAAGTTCGACGTCAACCACGGGTCGCTGATCCCCCGCGCCCGTTCCTGGTTCCGCGACACCCTCAAGCGCTCGCGCTGGCTGTATGCCGACGCCATTGCCGCGAGCCTGCTGATCAACATCATCGCCATGGCCGCGCCATTGTTCGTGATGAACGTCTATGACCGGGTGGTGCCGAACCAGGCCACCTCGACCCTGTGGGTGCTGTCCATCGGCATCATCGGCGCCTACATCTTCGACCTGATCCTCAAGGGCCTGCGCAGCCTGTGTCTGGACCTGGCGGGAAAGAAGACCGACCTGATCATTTCCGCCACGCTGTTCGAGCGCATCGTCGGCATGGCCATGAAGTACCGCCCGGCACGGGTCGGCAGCTTCGCCCAGAACATCCATGAGTTTCAGAGCCTGCGGGACTTTCTCGCATCCCTGACCCTCACCAGCCTGATCGACCTGCCGTTCACCCTGCTGATCTTCCTGGTGATCGCCATCCTTGGCGGGCATCTGGTGTGGATTCCGGTGCTGGCCTTCCCGATTGCCCTGTGCATCGGCTATGCCTTGCAGAAGCCGCTGGTGGCGACCATGGAAAAGACCATGGCCCTGGGCGCCGAGCGCCAGTCGAGCCTGATCGAGACCCTGGCCGGGCTGGACGCGGTCAAGGTCAACAACGCCGAGAGCGAGCGCCAGTACCAGTGGGAGCAGACCATCGGCACCCTCAGCCGGCTTGAGCTGCGGGTGAAGATGCTGTCCAGCCTGGCGATGAACATCACCTTGCTGATCCAGCAACTGGCCGGGGTGATCATGATCATCTTCGGCGTGTACCAGATCATCGACGGCAACCTCAGCATGGGCGGCCTGATCGCCTGCTACATGCTCAGCGGTCGGGCCCTGAGCCCCCTGGCTTCGCTGTCCGGGCTGCTGACCCGCTACCAGCAGGCGCGGGTCACCATGACCTCCGTGGACCAGATGATGGAGCTGCCCCAGGAGCGCAATTTCGACGAGCGCCCCCTGAGCCGCAGCGTGCTGCAGGGCGCCATCGAGTGCCGGCAACTGAGCTTTACCTACCCGGGGCAGCAGAACCCGGCGCTGAAGAACATCAACCTGATGATCAAGCCGGGGGAAAAGGTCGGCATCATCGGCCGCAGCGGCTCCGGCAAGAGCTCCCTGGCCAAGCTGCTGGTGGGGCTCTACCAGCCGGATTCCGGGGCCCTGCTGGTAGACGGTGTGGACATCCGCCAGATCGACGTCAGCGAACTGCGTCACAACATCGGCTACGTGCCCCAGGACATCCAGCTGCTGGCCGGGACCCTGCGTGACAACCTGACCTCCGGTGCCCGCTACGTCGAGGACGAACTGGTGCTGCAGGCCGCGGAACTGGCGGGGGTCCATGAGTTCGCCAGGCTGCACCCGCAGGGCTATGAATTGCAGGTGGGCGAGCGCGGGCAGAACCTTTCCGGTGGCCAGCGGCAGAACGTCGCCCTGGCTCGCGCGCTGTTGCTCAACCCACAGATCCTGCTGCTCGACGAGCCCACCAGCGCCATGGACAACACCGGCGAAGAGCGCTTGAAACAGCGCCTGGAGGCGGTGGTGCAGAGCAAGACCGTGGTACTGGTCACCCACCGGGCGTCGTTGCTGTCGCTGGTGGACCGGCTGTTGGTGGTGGACCGTGGACAAATCCTGGCCGATGGCCCGAAAGCGGTGGTGATGGAAGCGTTGAAGAAGGGGCAGATCAGTGTTGCTTAAGTCGGGATTCAAGGACTCGATCCGTCGCTATTTCAAAGGCACCGATTCGCTCCAGGGGCAGCCGCTGCCCGAGGTCAACAAGGCACTGATCGAAGATGCGCCGCGGGTTATCCGCCTGACCATCTGGGGCATCATCGCGTTCTTCCTGTTCCTGGTGCTGTGGGCCAACTTCGCGGTGATCGACGAGGTAACCAAGGGCGAGGGCAAGGCGATTCCTTCCTCCAAGCTGCAGAAGATCCAGAACCTGGAAGGCGGCATCGTCTCCGAGCTGTACGTCAAGGAAGGCCAGATAGTCGAGGCCGGCGCGCCGCTGATTCGCCTCGACGACACGCGCTTCCAGTCCAACGTCGGCGAGACCGAGACCGTGCGCCTGTCCATGCTGCTGCGGGTCGAGCGCCTGAGCGCCGAGGTGGATGAACGCGAGCTGAATTTCCCCGCTGAGGCGGTCAAGGAAGCGCCGGGCCAGGCGGCCAGTGAGAAATCCCTGTACCAGAGCCGTCGCCAGCAACTGCATGACGAGATCGGTGGCCTCCAGGAACAGCTGATCCAGAAGCAGCAGGAACTGCGCGAGTTCACCTCCAAGCAGGCGCAATACCGCCAGCAACTGGGCCTGCAGCGCCAGGAAATCGCCATGTCCGAGCCGCTGGTGGCCCAGGGCGCGGTGTCGCCGGTGGAAGTGCTGCGGCTCAAGCGTGCCGAGGTGGAAACCCGTGGCCAGCTGGACGCCACCACCCTGGCGATCCCTCGCGCCGAATCGGCGATCAAGGAAGTGCAGCGCAAGATCGATGAAACCCGCGGCAAGTTCCGCAGCGAGGCCCTGACCCAGCTCAACGAAGCGCGCACCGAACTGAACAAGGCCAGCGCCACCGGCAAGGCCCTGGAAGACCGGGTCAGCCGCACCCTGGTGACCTCGCCGGTACGCGGTATCGTCAAGCAGCTGATGGTCAACACCATCGGCGGGGTGATCCAGCCGGGCAGCGACATGGTGGAAATCGTCCCCCTGGACGACACCCTGCTGGTGGAAGCCAAGATCCGTCCTCAGGACATCGCCTTCCTGCACCCGGGGCAGGAAGCGGTGGTCAAGTTCAGCGCCTATGACTACACCATCTACGGTGGCCTCAAGGCCCGCCTGGAACAGATCGGCGCCGATACCATCACCGATGAAGACAAGAAGACCACCTACTACATGATCAAGCTGCGCACCGACCGCAGCCACTTGGGCACCGATGAAAAGCCGCTGCTGATCATCCCCGGGATGGTGGCCTCGGTGGACATCATCACCGGCAAGAAAAGCATCCTCAGCTACCTGCTCAAGCCGATCATCCGCGCCCGCGCCGAAGCCCTGCACGAACGCTGATCCATGTAAGAAACCACCTGCCAGCCTTGTAGGAGCTGGCTTGCCAGCGAAGGGGCCTTGAGAGCGCCTTCGTCGGCGTGCCGTCCCCAAGCGGTCCATCGGTTGAATCAACATATCGTTATTCACTAACGGTATTTAAATTCGTTTTCTTATATCTATAAAGTTGACTCCCTGCGTACCTGCCGACCAATCGGCGCGCCGCACGAAATGAACCCACACGGGATCTCCGTGAGTTTCTGATCGACGCGCGCGCCCTGGGCGCGCCTGCGCGGGAGTTTCAGTCATGTCTGCATCAGCCAGTGCCGCCTCCATTGCCGCACAAGCTTTCGAAATCCGGCCCTTGAATGGGGCTGTAGGCGCCGAGATCGTCGGCCTCGACCTGTCCCGGCCAGTCAACGACCAGGACTTCGCCCGCATCCACCGCGCCCACCTGGACCATCACGTAGTGGTGTTCCGCGACCAGCGCATCAGCCCCGAACAGCAGATTGCCTTCAGCCGTCGCTTCGGTGTGTTGCAGATTCATGTGCTCAAGCAGTTCCTGCTGGCCGGACACCCGGAAATCCTCATCGTTTCCAACATCATCGAGAACGGCCAGTCCATCGGCCTGGGGGACGCCGGCAAGTTCTGGCACTCGGACCTCTCCTACAAGGAACTGCCGAGCCTGGGCTCGATGCTGCACGCCCAGGAACTGCCAGCCGAAGGGGGCGACACCCTGTTCGCCAACATGCACCAGGCCTGGGACAACTTGCCCGAGGCGCTGCGCAAGGCGGTCGAGGGGCGCAGCGCCGCCCACTCCTATACGGCGCGCTACAGCGAGACCAAGTTCGAGGGCAACTGGCGCCCGACCCTGACCCCGGAGCAACTGGCCCAGGTCGCCGAGGTGGTGCACCCAGTCGTGCGCACTCACCCGGAAAACGGCCGCAAGGCGTTGTTCGTCAGCGAGGGCTTCACCACCCGCATCGTTGGCCTGCCGGAAGACGAAAGCGCCCAGTTGCTGGCCGAGCTGTATGCCCACAGCGTGCTGCCGGACAACATCTACCGCCATCAATGGCAGCCCCACGACCTGGTGTTCTGGGACAACCGCTCGCTGATCCACCTGGCCGCCGGTTGCCCGAGCCATCTGCGCCGCAAGCTGTATCGCACCACCATCCAGGGCGACGCCCCTTACTGATCAGCCAGGCACGGCAGGAGAACCAGCATGTCCTTATCCATTCCCTTCATTCCCCGCCTCGGCAGACTGGCCACGGCCATCGGCCTGGGTTTCAGCCTGCTGGCCGGCAGCCTGGTTGCGCCTGCGCCGGCCCAGGCCGAAGGCGAGATCCGCATCGCTGAACAGTTCGGTATCGTCTACCTGCTGCTCAATGTGGTGCGCGACCAGAACCTGATCGAAAAGCACGGCAAGGAGCAGGGCATCGACATCAAGGTCGACTGGACCCAGCTGTCCGGCGGCGCGGCGGTCAACGACGCGCTGCTGTCGGGCTCCATCGACATTGCCGGGGCCGGCGTCGGGCCGCTGCTGACCATCTGGGATCGCACCCACGGCCGGCAAAACGTCAAGGCCGTAGCCTCTCTGGGTAACTTTCCCTACTACCTGGTGAGCAACAATCCCAAGGTCAAGACCATCGCCGACTTCACCGAAAAGGACCGCATTGCGGTACCGGCGGTGGGGGTCTCGGTGCAGTCGCGCTTCCTGCAATACGCCGCCGCCAAGCAATGGGGCGACAAGGAATTCAATCGCCTGGACAAGTACACCATCGCCGTTCCCCACCCGGACGCCACCGCCGCGCTGATTGCCGGCGGCACCGAGCTGACCGGGCACTTCTCCAACCCGCCATTCCAGGACCAGGCCCTGGAGAACCCCAATGTGCACGTGGTGCTCAATACCTACGACCTGCTGGGGCCCAACTCACCGACGGTGCTGTTCGCCACCGAGAAATTCCGCAACGACAACCCCAAGACCTACAAGGCCTTCGTCGAAGCGCTGGCCGAAGCGGCCGAGTTCGCCCAGCACGACAAGGGCGCAGCCGCCGATACCTACCTGCGCGTGACCAAGGCCAAGATCGACCGCGCCGCTTTGCTGAAGATCATCGACAACCCGCAGTTCGAGTTCAGCGTGACACCGAAAAACACCTACCCACTGGCGGAATTCCTCTACCGGGTCGGTGCGATCAAGAACAAGCCCGAGTCGTGGAAGGACTACTTCTTCCAGGATGCCAAACCGTTGCAGGGGAGCTGATCGCCATGAATGCCCTCTTGCCAGGCCACACGGCCAGCAATCGCGCTGCCATCGCCCAGGCGCTGTTGGCGGTGGAACAAGTCAGCCTGGAATACCGCACCCCGCAGCGGGTGGTGCGGGCCACCCACCAGGTGAGTTTCGAGGTTGATCCGGCCGACCGCTTTGTCCTGCTGGGGCCTTCAGGCTGCGGCAAGTCGACCCTGCTCAAGGCCGTGGCCGGGTTCATCCAGCCCTGTGAGGGCGAGATTCGCCTGCAAGGCCAGCGCGTCAGCCAGCCCGGGCCGGATCGTATCGTGGTGTTCCAGGAGTTCGACCAGTTGCCCCCCTGGAAAACCGTGAAGCAGAACGTGATGTTTCCCCTGCTGGCGTCGAAGACCCTCGGCCGCCGCGAGGCCGAAGAGCGCGCCCTGGAATACCTGGAGAAAGTCGGCCTGGCGGCTTTCGCCGATGCCTATCCGCATACCCTGTCCGGTGGCATGAAGGCCCGGGTGGCGATCGCTCGCGCCCTGGCCATGCAGCCGAAGATCCTGCTGATGGACGAACCTTTCGCCGCCCTCGACGCCCTGACCCGGCGCAAGATGCAGGAGGAGTTGCTGCGGCTCTGGGAGGAGGTGCGCTTCACCTTGCTGTTCGTCACTCACTCCATCGAGGAAGCGCTGGTGGTGGGCAATCGCATCCTCCTGTTGTCGCCTCATCCGGGGCGCGTGCGGGCGGAAGTCCACAGCCACCAGTACGACCTGCAGAGCCTCGGTGGCGTGGCTTTTCAGCAGACCGCGCGGCGCATCCACCGCTTGCTGTTCGATGAAGGCCAATCGCCGGAAACTGAAACCGAGCTGGATTTCGCCGATATCCGTATCGCTTATTGAGCCGTCAGGCCACCGTTGAACGAGGAATGCCCGATGAGCCACTCATCCCCTGCGCGCGAGGAATACGAAGTTGTCCTGCAGCCCTTGCTGCAAGTGCCCCTGGAGCGCGAGCTGCCCCTAGGGCAGCGCCTCTGGCAACAAGGCTGGTTGCGCAAGAGCCTGATCCTGGTCCTGCTGGCGCTGCTCTGGGAAGCCGTGGCCCGTTACCAGAACAACGACCTGCTGCTACCGAGTTTTCTGCAAACTGCCAGCGCTCTTTACCAGGGCCTGCTCAGCGGCGAATTGCTGGGCAAGGTGGGCATTTCCCTGGTGGTGCTGCTCAAGGGCTACCTGATCGGCATCGTCCTGGCGTTTGCCTTGACCACCCTGGCGGTCTCGACCCGGCTTGGCCGTGACCTGCTGAGCACCCTGACCTCGATGTTCAATCCGCTGCCGGCCATTGCCCTGCTGCCCCTGGCGCTGCTGTGGTTCGGCCTGGGGCAGAACAGCCTGATCTTCGTGCTGGTGCATTCGGTGCTCTGGGCTTTGGCCTTGAACACCTATGCCGGGTTTCTCGGGGTTTCCGAAACCCTGCGCATGGCCGGGCGCAACTACGGCCTCAAGGGCCTGCGCCTGGTGCTGTTCATCCTGATCCCGGCGGCGCTGCCGTCGATTCTCGCCGGGTTGAAGATCGGCTGGGCTTTCGCCTGGCGCACCCTGATCGCTGCCGAGCTGGTGTTCGGCGCCACCAGCGGCAAGGGTGGCCTGGGCTGGTACATCTTCCAGAACCGCAATGAGTTGTACACCGACAAGGTGTTTGCCGGGCTGGCAGTGGTGATCCTCATCGGCCTGCTGGTGGAAAACCTGATCTTCGACACCCTGGAGCGGATCACGGTAAAACGCTGGGGCATGCAGCGCTGAGCTACCTCGTCCGCCAGCCCCCCGACCGTAGGAGCTGGCCTGCCAGCGAAAGCGTCCTCAAGGGCTATGCAAGGTTCGAGGGCTCATTCGCCGGCAAGCCGGCTCCTACGCGGCTAGTGGGTTCACGGGTAAGGATTGATCTCCCTCATTTTCCTCGGCGCCAAGCCTGCTAGCATTGCGCCTGGATCATCCCTGACCAGTCACGAGTGCTCAGCATGCAACTTCCGGACATGAACCTTCTGGTGGCCCTCGACGCCCTGCTCGACGAGGGCAGCGTGGTGGGCGCGGCGCGGCGCATGAACCTCAGCCCGGCGGCCATGAGCCGGACCCTGACGCGGATCCGCGACGCCCTCGGCGACCCGGTGCTTGTACGTGCCGGACGCGGCCTGGTGCCCACCCCCAAGGCCCTGGAACTGCGCAGCCAGGTGCGCGATGTAGTGGAGCAGGCGGCGCTGGTGTTCCGCTCGGCGGACAAGGTCGACCTGGGTTCCCTGCAGCGGCGCTTCAACGTGCGCGCCAACGATTTTTTCGTCGGTGTGTATGGCGGTCGCCTCATCGATACCCTGGAGCGTCAGGCGCCCTTGTGCGAGCTGCGCTTCGTGCCCGAAGGCGATGGCGATGACGAGGCCCTGCGGGAGGGAAGGATCGACCTGCGGATTAGCAACACCCGGCCCCTGACCCCGGAAGTCAAGGTGCAGAACCTGTTCACCACCGCCTTTGTCGGCCTGGTGCGCGAAGGCCACCCGCTGTTGGACGAAGACATCACCGCCGAGCGTTTTGCCGCGTTTCCCCACATCAGCATGTCTCGCCGGGGCATAGCCCGTGGACCTATCGATGCGGCCCTGGCCGAGCAGGGCCTGGAGCGCCGGGTGCCGCTGATTGCCCCGAGCTTCCACGCCGCCATGTTCATGCTGCCGGATTCGGACCTGATTTTGCCGGTGCCCCAGGAAACCCTGCTCAGCGTCTCGCGCCTGGGCCTGCGCTTGCGTTCGTTCGTGCTGCCGATTTCCCTGCCGACCCTGGTCCTGACCCAGGCCTGGCATCCGCGCTACGACAAGGACCCGGCGCACAAGTGGTTTCGCGAAACCCTGCGCACCTCCTGCCAGGCCACTTGGCAAGAAGCCCAGCCGACCTCCTCGTAGGAGCCGGCTTGCCGGCGCAAGCGGTCTTGAGGGCCCCTTCGCTGGCAAGCCAGCTCCTACGGTCAACAGGGTGAATCATTGCGTCTGACGCACTTATAAACTGTCGATAAGTCAGTTTTCGTCAGCATCGGCTGTTCATAAACTGCTCTGGTTTTCTTGTCTGGAGCAGTATTTCCATGAGTTCCCTCGCTGTCGCTGCGCCTGCTTCGGTTGAAGCCGCCAGCAAGCCGGCAGCCATTGCACCGCCGGTGTTCGGGCCGCGGATCATCATCGGCCTGGTGGGCGTGCTGCTGGCGGTGCTGGTCTCGGGCCTCAACGAGATGGTGACCAAGATCGCCCTGGCGGACATTCGTGGTGCGCTGTTCATCGGCTACGACGAAGGCACCTGGCTGGTGGCCTGCTACACCGCCACCTCGGTGGCGGCCATGGCCTTCGCGCCCTGGTGTTCGGTGACCTTTTCCCTGCGGCGCTTCACCCTGTGTGCCATTGGCCTGTTCACCCTGCTGGGGGTGCTGTGCCCCTTCGCCCCGAACTACGAAAGCCTGTTGCTGTTGCGCACCCTGCAAGGCCTGGCCGGCGGCGCGCTGCCACCGATGCTGATGACCGTGGCCCTGCGGTTCCTGCCGGCCAACGTCAAGCTCTACGGCCTGGCCGGCTATGCCCTGACCGCCACCTTCGGTCCTAGCCTGGGCACGCCCCTGGCGGCACTCTGGACCGAGTACGTGGGCTGGCAATGGGCGTTCTGGCAGGTGGTGCTGCCTTGCCTGCTGGCGATGGCGGCGGTGGCTTACGGCCTGCCCCAGGACCCGCTGCGCCTGGAGCGTTTCAAGCAGTTCAACTGGCGCGGCCTGCTGCTGGGCTTTCCGGCGATCTGCATGCTGGTGATCGGTATCCTCCAGGGCAACCGCCTGGACTGGTTCGAGTCGCCGCTGATCTGTGTGCTGCTGGCCGGCGGCCTGGTGCTGCTGGTGCTGTTCATGATCAACGAATGGTCGCAGCCGATACCCTTCTTCAAGCTGCAGATGCTCGGCATCCGCAACCTGTCCTTCGCCCTGCTGACCCTGGCCGGGGTGCTGGTGGTACTGACGGCGGTGATCATCATCCCGTCCGCCTATCTGGCTCAGGTCCAGGGCTACCGGCCGTTGCAGACCGCGCCGGTGATGCTGGTGATGGCCCTGCCGCAACTGCTTGCGCTGCCCCTGGTGGCAGCACTGTGCAACCTGCGCTGGGTCGATTGCCGCTGGGTGCTGGGGATCGGCCTGGGCATGCTGGTGCTGTCCTGTCTGGGCGGTACGCACCTGACCTCGGCCTGGATCCGTGACGACTTCTATGTGCTGCAACTGCTGCAGATCTTCGGCCAGCCCATGGCAGTGCTGCCATTGCTGATGCTTTCCACCGGCAGTATCACCCCGATGGAAGGGCCTTTTGCCTCGGCGTGGTTCAACACCGTGAAAGGCCTGGCGGCGGTGATTGCCACCGGTGTGCTGGATGTGCTGACCACCCGCCGCCTGCATTTTCATTCGACCATGCTGGTGGACAGCCTGGGCAACTCGCCTCTGGTGGACGACGGCGTCGCCGGCCTGGCCCGGCGCCTGCACCAGCAGGCCGTGGTGCTGACCTCCGCCGACCTCTACTACTGCATGGCAGGGCTGGCCGCTGTGCTGATCCTGCTGATTTTCTGGCTGCCGACGCGGATCTACCCACCGCGGGCGCCGACTTGAACGAGACCTTTGTCATGACGACCCAGAACAAACACAAAATCGCCATTGCGGTAGCGGCAGTGGCGGCCCTTGGCGTGCTGGCCTACCTGGCGCTGCCGGGGCTGTTCGGCCGCGCCGGCGAGCAGACCACCAACGACGCCTTCATCGCCGCCGACTACACCCTGGTAGCCCCGCGCGTGGCGGGGTTCATCAAGGAAGTGCTGGTGGAGGACAACCAGCAGGTCAAGGCCGGGCAACTGCTGGCGCTGATCGACGACCGTGACCTGCGCGCCGCGGCCCAGGCGGCGGATGCCGAGACCCTGGTGGCCAAGGCGCAGTTGCAGAACGCCCGGGCGACCCTGGACCGGCAGAGTTCGGTGATCGCCCAGGCCCAGGCTGCCTTGAGCGCGGCCCAGGCCGAGCGAGCCTTTGCCGAGCATGAACTGAACCGCTACAACCACCTGGCCGGGGTCGGCGCCGGCACGGTGCAGAACGCCCAGCAGGCCCGGACCCGCATCGACCAGGCCAGCGCCCGGCTGGCCACCGCCACCGCAGCCCTGGCGGCGGAGCGCAAGCAGGTGGAGATCCTCACCGCTCAGCGCGACGCCGCCGAAGGCGGCTTGAAACGTGCCCAGGCGGCCCTGGAAATGGCCAGCTACGAGTTGTCCTACACGCGCATCGTGGCGCCGGTGGACGGCATGGTCGGCGAGCGCGCGGTGCGGGTCGGTGCCTATGTCACCCCGGGCAGCAAGATCCTTGCCGTGGTGCCGCTGCAGCAGGCCTATGTACTGGCCAACTTCCAGGAAACCCAGCTCACCGCCATGCATGCCGGGCAGGTGGTGGAGGTGCGGGTCGACAGCCTGGGCGGCGAGACCCTGCATGGTCGGGTGGAAAGCCTGGCCCCGGCCACCGGTGTGACCTTCGCCGCGGTGAAGCCGGATAACGCCACCGGCAACTTCACCAAGGTGGTGCAGCGCATTCCGGTGAAGATCCTTCTGGAACCCAACCAGCCGTTGGCCGAGCGGTTGCGGGTGGGCATGTCGGTGGAAGCCAGCGTGGACACCCACAGCTCTGCCACCAGCGCCCGCGAGGTGACCCAGCGATGAGCCGCGAACGCAGCCGTCACAGACGCTCCCACGGGCTCCGCACTCTGCTGGCGCTGAGCCTCCTACCCCTGGCCGCATGCACTGTCGGCCCGGATTTCCAGAGGCCCCAGGCGACCCAGGTCCAGGCCTGGTCCGCCCCGGCCCAGGCCGCTGCCAGCCAGGCGGTGGACAATGCCATGCAGGAGCGCTGGTGGGAGGTGTTCAACGACCCGCAACTGTCGGCCCTGAGCCGTCGCGTCCTGAGCGATAACCTCGACCTGCAACTGGCCACCAGCCGTTTGCAGCAGAGCCGGGCGGCGCGCCAGGTCATTACTGCCGAACGCTATCCGAGCACCTCGGCCAATGGCGGCTACGGGCGCAAGCGCAACAGTGCCGAGGGCCTGAACGACCCTTCGGGGAACAACGGAAAATCGGCCTTCAATCTCTGGGAAGCGGGCTTCTCCGCCTCCTGGGAGCTGGATTTCTGGGGCCGGGTGCGGCGCGAAACCGAGGCCGCCGACGCGACCCTGGAAGTGGCGGAGAACGACCGGCGCGGGGTGCTGCTGTCGGTGCTGGCGGAAACCGCCCAGGACTACATCCAACTGCGCGGCGTGCAGAGCACCCGGGCGGTCACCGAGCAGAACCTCGAGGTCGCCCGGCACAGCCTGAAACTCTCGCAACTGCGCCTGGCCGACGGCGTGGCCACCGACCTGGACGTGGCCGAAGCCGCCGCCCAGGTCGCCACCATCGAGGCGCAACTGCCGGAGCTGCAACAGCGCCAGGCGCAGCTGATCAATGCCCTGAGCCTGCTGCTGGGGGAGCCACCCCAGGCCTTGCACCAGGAACTGGCCAGCGATGCGCCAGTGCCGCAACCGCCACCCCAGGTGGCTATCGGCCTGCCTTCGCAACTGGCCGAGCGGCGTCCGGATATCCGCCAGGCCGAGGCGCGCCTGCATGCAGCCACGGCCAGCATCGGTGTGGCCAAGGGCGATTTCTATCCGCGCATTACCCTGTCCGGCAACTTCGGCTCCCAGGCCCTGCAACTGGCGGACTTCGGTTCCTGGAGTTCGCGGCAGTTCGGCATCGGCCCGCAGTTCAGCCTGCCGCTGTTCGATGGCGGCCGCCTGCGGGGCATGCTCCAGTTGCGCGAGGCCCAGCAGCAGGAAGCAGCCCTGGCCTACCAGCAGACGGTGCTGCGGGCCTGGCACGAAATCGACGACCAACTGACCCGCTACAACGCCAGCCAGTTGCGCCGCGACAGCCTGGCCGAAGCGGTGCGGCAGAACCAGATCGCCCTGCGCACGGCACAGCAGCAGTACATCGAAGGGGTGGTGGATTTCGTCAACGTGCTGACGGTGCAGGGGGCCTTGCTGGCAACCCAGGAGCAGTTGGTGGAAAGCTCGGCCGGAGTGTCCCTGGCCATGGTTGGTCTGTACAAGGCGCTGGGGGGTGGTTGGCAGTCGGTCTATCCATTGCAGGCTGCCAGCCAGCCAGGTTGAAAAGCGTTTTGCCTGGATTGAGAAAAAAGTGTAATGATAATTGCTCTCAATCATGTGCGCAGTTTCATTCATGCAAGCCACTACTGACGGCAACGCTCAACTCCATCGTCTGTATCAGGATCATCACGGCTGGTTGCAGGGCTGGTTGCGCAAGCGCCTGGGCGATCGCGAGCATGCCGCGGACGTGGCGCAGGACACCTTCTTGCGCCTCTTGCTCTCGGGGCGTTTTCCTGGGCAGCAGGAAAGCCGTAGCTACCTGGCGCAGATCGCCCGCAACCTGGTGGTCGACCAATGGCGGCGCGCGCGCATTGAGCGCGCCTACCTGGAAAGCATCGCCCACTTGCCGGAGCCGCAGACCCCCTCCCTGGAAAGCCGCGCGCTGATTCTCGAAACCCTGATGCAGATCGACGCCATGCTCGACCGCATGCCGGACAAAGTGCGCCAGGCCTTTGTCATGTCGCAGTTCGAGGGGCTGGGCTATGCGCAGATTGCCGAGCGCCTGGAGGTTTCCGTCAGCTCGGTGCAGAAGTACATGACCCGTGCGATCCAGGCCTGTTACCAGGTGCTCTACGCAGAATGAAACCTCATCAAGCACCCATTGCCCCCAGCGTTGTCGAGCAGGCCAGCGAGTGGCTGATGCTGCATTGGGGCGGCGAATTGAGCGCGCAGCAGCGCAGCGCCTTCGACGCCTGGCAGCAGGCCGATCCCGAGCACCAGCGAGCCTGGCAACGCCTGCAGCAACTGCAGCAGACCCTGCAAGGCGTGCCGGAACACAGCACTCATGTGCTGTTGGCCAAGGCGCCGGACCAGCAGCGCCGCGCCGCACTGAAGCTGCTCGGCTTGCTGCTGGTGGCCGGTGGCAGCGGCTACCTGGTGCAGGACAGCCAGCCCTGGCGAGCGGCCTTCGCCGCGCAGCGCAGCGCCACCGGGGAAATACGCCACCTGACCCTGAGCGACGGCAGCCGCCTGGACCTCAACAGCGCCAGCGCCGTCGACCTGCTGTTCAGCGCCAGCGAACGGCGCATCCGCCTGATCCAGGGCGAGATCCTGCTGACCAGCGGGCATGACCCGTCGCGGCCGCTGATCGTGGAAACCCCCGCCGGCGATATCCAGGCCCTGGGCACACGTTTCGCCGTGCGCGAGTTGGACGGCGGCACCCGGGTCGATCTTTACGAAGGGGCCCTGCGGATCAGCCCCCGCCATGCACAGGCCCTGCAACTGAATGCCGGCGAACGCCTGTGGTTCGACGCCGGCCGGGTGTCGGCCCGGCAAGTGGCCCAGGTCAATGCCAGCAGTTGGAGCGAGGGCCGGTTGATTGCCGAACGCCAGCCCCTGGGGCAGTTCGTCGCTGAGCTGTCACGGTATCGGCCAGGGGTGCTGCGCTGCGATGAGCAGGTGGCGGGCTTGCTGCTGACCGGGGTCTTTCCCCTGGCCGACAGCGATGCGGTGCTCGCAGCCCTGGAGCGCTCGCTACCGGTACGGGCCCATGCGGTGACCCGCTACTGGGTAACCCTCAAGCCGCGAGGCTGAATGCAAAAATATTTTGTCAGGCGGTTGTCGATTCCGGCGCGCCGTTCGGGATACCCCATGAAAGCCGATCAAGACGCATTCTCATGGGGAGTTCAGGAATGCCTTACCAGACCGCTGCATCCATTTTGACCCTGGGCGCTACCGCGCGCCGCCGAGCCTTTGTTGCGCTGCTGGCGGTGGCACCCGTGCTGCCAGGCATTGTCCAGGCCGAGCCGGGCAGCCAGAGCCAGGCCCGCGACTACCAGATCGCCCCCGGCAACCTCGACCAGGTGCTGAACCGCTTTGCCAGTGCGGCGGGGATTCTCCTGTCGGTGGATGCGAGCATGACGGCCGGCAAGCACAGCCAGGGCCTGCAAGGCCGCTACGAAGTGGCGCAAGGGCTGCACCAGCTCCTCGCGGGGACCGGCCTGCAAGCCACCCAGAGTGGCGCCAGCTGGGGGCTGCAGCCAGTGGCCCAGGGCGCTGCCCTGGAGCTGGGGCCAACCCGCATCGGCGCCACCCAAGTGGATGAAAATGCCTGGGGCGCGGTGCCGGGGATCGTAGCCAAGCGCAGCGCCACCGGCAGCAAGACCGATTCGGCGTTGGTGGAGATTCCGCAGACCATCAACGTGATCGGCGCCAAGGAAATCAGCGCCCGTGGTGCCCAGAGCGTGACCGAGGCGCTGCTCTATACCCCGGGCATGACCGGCGGCGGCTTTTCCGACCGGGTGAAGATTTTCGACGAACCCACCTCCCGTGGTTTTTCACCGACTCCGCTGTACCTCGACGGCCTGCACTTGCCCTATGGCGGTGGCAGTACCGGGGGTGCCCTGCAGATCGAGCCCTATTCCCTGGAGCGCATCGAAGTGCTCAAGGGCCCGGCCTCGGTGCTCTACGGGCAGAACCAGCCGGGCGGGATCGTCAACATGGTCAGCAAGCGGCCCACCGAGACCCCCGTGCATCAGCTGAAAGTGGAAGCCGGCAGCTACGACCACAAGAGCATCGCCCTGGACCTGGGCGGCCCGCTGGATGAGCAGGGGCAGTTCCTCTATCGCCTGACCGGCCTGGCCAGCGACAGCCAGGACGCCATCGATTACGTGCAGCGCCAGCGTCAGTTCATCGCCCCGAGCCTGACCTGGCGGCCGGATGACGACACCCAACTGACGGTGTTTGCCCAGTTCCAGAAGGACAACGACGTGCCCGAGGCCCAGGGCCTGCCCAGCGTGGGCACGGTGTTCGCCAACCCCAACGGCAAGATCGACCGCGACCTGTTTCTCGGCGAGCCCGGGGTCAATGCCTACGACCGTGACCAGTTCGTCGTGGGCTACGAGTTCTCCCATCGCCTGAACGATGTCTGGACCCTGAAGCAGAATGCCCGCTACGCCGACGTCGACGACCGTTACCGTGCGCCGCTGCACGGCTACAAGTTCGTCACCAACCCCAAGACCGGGCTCGACGACCAGCGCTACATGACCCGCTACGGGGTCGACTGGAAGCAGCACAACAAGGTCTTCGGCGTGGATAACATCGCCCAGGCCGAATTCGACACCGGGCCGTTCAACCACACGGTGTTGGTGGGGCTGGATTACTACCACTTCAATTCGAAATACCACGGCAAGTACGACTACAACCCGCCGATTCTCGACATGTTCACCCCTACTTACGGCCAGTCGCTGAATTTCGGCAACGCTTACCAGTGGGACAACACCATCATCCAGACCGGCCTCTACGTGCAGGACCAGATCAAGTACGAGAAGTGGGTGCTGGTGCTGGGCGGTCGCAACGATTGGGCGGAAACCGACAACAAGGCGCCGCTGGGTGGGGCCCATACCAACGTCAAGAACCAGTCCTTCACCGGGCGCGGGGGGCTGGTGTACCTGTTCGACAACGGGCTGGCGCCCTTTGTCAGCTACTCGGAATCCTTCCTGCCGTTGAGCGGCACCAGCTTCCAGCGCAGCGCGTTCGAACCTTCCACCGGCAAGCAGTACGAAGTGGGGGTGAAATTCCAGCCTCCGGGCCAGGAGAGCTTCGTCCAGGTATCGGCCTATCAGCTGGACCAGGAGAACATTCTGACCACCGACCTGGCCAACCCCGGGTTCAGTATCCAGAGCGGCGCGGTGCGCTCCCGAGGTATCGAGCTTGAAGCCAAGGCCAGCCTCAGCGAATCGCTGGACGTGATTGCCTCGGCATCGCGCAACGACATCAAGTACACCAAGGACAACGATGGCCGCGAGGGTCGCCATCCGGCGGGCATGCCACCCCTGACTGCTGCGTTGTGGCTCAACTACACCATCCTGGGCGACACCCCCCTGGCAGGCCTGGGAGCGGGCGTCGGCGCCCGTTACGTCAAGGGCAGCTACGGCACCGACTACGACGGCGCCTTCCAGATCCCTTCCTACACCGTGTACGACGCCGGCCTGACCTACGACCTTGAAAAGTCGCCGTTGCAGCTCAAGGGCGTGAAGCTGGCGCTGAACGTGAAGAACCTCACCGACAAGACCTACGTCGCCAAATGCACCAGCATCTGGGACTGCTACTACGGCGAAGGCCGGACCATGGTCTCGAGCCTGACTTATGACTGGTAAGGCCGCAGCAGTTGGGCTCACCAGTAGTCCGGCTTGATCGCGGGCGCCTTGCGGGTCGCCACTCGTTCGGGGAACTGGTGCTTGCACAGTTCCTCTGCGCTGACGACCCGGCGCATCCAGTGGGCCTGGGCTTTCAGTGAGCCGGGTTGCGGGCGCTGATACTGCGGGCGGTGAGGCAGGATCACGCCAAGGGTCAAGTCCGGGAAGTCTTCGCGAATGGCCCGCAGCGCTGGTGCCATATCGGTGTCTCCCGAGACCAGCACCAGTTGCTCGATGCGTTCATCTGGAGGATGCAGGGCTTGCCTGGCTGCGAGGCGGTACATGCTGATCGCCAGATGGACGTCGGTTTCCTTTTCCTCAAGTTTCCAGATGTCCACCGTGTCCTGGCGTGAAGCCCCTACGGCTTTATTGATGAAGCGTGGGGCTTTGGCCGGTTCAAGCTGATGGCGCCCCAGGTGCACATTGACCTGGGACGCCTTCAAGGCGCGCAGGTAGGTGTCTTGTGCTTCCTTGGAGGCCCGGCCACGGGTGGCCAGCCGGGGTTTGACTGAAGAAGTGAAGTAGTCCACCGAGGCCAGTCGGCTGGCGGGGTTCTCGATCTGCACGATATGGGTCAGCAACCCGGGCAGGTCGAGCCACTTGAATGGGGTGTCGGCCAGCAACCCGTAGAACAGGTTGTAGCCATCGACAAAGAAGGCCGTGCGCACTATTCCATTCCCTGGAAACGAAAAAACCGGCCTGGGCCGGTTTTTTCACCCCAACGGCCAGCGAACTTAATCTCTGCGTACGGGGTTGAGTTGTGAGGTCGAGCCTAGTGCCTGTATTCGTCGAGGTCAATCCTTGTCCGACGAGAGAGGTATCACCAATGGCTGCTTGGCATATCAACTCCGCGGGAACCGTTTTGCCTCAGCAGGCTTCGAGGATCAAGGGCACTGATGGGCATTACTGTGAGCACTTATTGCACCGCTCTCAGGGCCCGGACTGAGGATTCTGCAAGAACACCACGTAGCCCTTGAACCAGGGGCTGTCGCGCAGGGCCTGGGGTTCCTGCCATTCACCGCCCTGGATCAGGCCGACCTTGTAGGGCAGGCCCATGCGGTCCAGGCGCGGCAGGTAGCTGGCGTAGTTGGGGATGCTGCGGCGGCCCTGGTAGGTCTGCACCACCACTTCGTCCACCACGCCCTTGAGCTGGCCGATGGCTTGCGGGTCGGCGTTGCTGCCCCAGTCCATCAACCCGGTGATGCTCAGGCGGTAGTGCGCCGGCAGGCGCTGGCGCAGGTCGCGCAGGAAGTGGCCATAGCGCTCCAGGTCGTGGGTGCTGCTGTCGAAATCGATCTGGATGCCCACCACCTGGGTGCCCGTGGCCTGCCAACGCCGGACCTGGCCCAGCAACTGGTCATACAGCGGTTCGGGCCAGGCCAGGGTGTGGGCGCGGTAGACCACCCACACCTGCTCCTGGCGCAGACGCGACACCGGCAGGCCCTGGGCGATGAGCTGGACGCCGCTGGCCGGATGGCGCCGCGAACGGCTGATCTGGCCCTGGAGGAGGTACAGGGTCCTGGCTTGGCCCAGCACCGGCTGGGTCTTGACCCCGCTCCACAGCCAGAAGGCGTCGTAGTCGGCGGCGTCCACTGCCGCGCTGGCCGGTGTTGCCCAGCACAGCCACAGCGGCAGCAGGCCATAGCCCAGGCGCTTGCCTACCAGTAGTAACGCAGCGACTGAGCCCACTGGGTATCCCCCAACTTGGTCTTCAACTGGCGGAACCAGGCCTTGCGCATGGCGGGCTCGACACCGGCACCGCCACAGTTGTTATGGCCCGAGGAGGCGTAGCAGTTGATGGCTCGGTACAGCGCGTAGGCGCGATCGTCACGGCTGGCCTTGGGGTTGTTGATTACCACCTGATAGCCGTCGAGCCGCGAGAACGGCTTGCCCGGGAACGTGTCCTGGGTGCCGCCCAGGTTCTGGGCCGGTGGCGGGGTGTCCAGGGGCATGCGGTCGAAGCCGCTGAAACGCATGAACTCGCCGAGGCAGAGCAGCCCGGCCGGGGCTTTCGGGTCACGCTGCAGGAGGGCGGCCGTCTCCAACAGGCTTGGGCAGCGGTAGTCGGGTTTTTCGTCTTCGGGCTGTGGGCCATTCCAGTGGAAGTCCTGCAACGGCGGGGTAACGAGGTAGATGTAGCCCAGGCTGGCGGCAAGGCTAGCGTCGGGCAGGGTGGGCGGCAGTTGCTCGAAGTCTTTGCCGAAGGCCGCGTACTGGCCGCGGGTCAGGTCCTTGTACAGCAGGATAAAACGCGCGGCGTTGCGTTCCGCTGGCGACTCGGCCTTCTGCGCTTGCTGGCGCAGCAGTTGGGGAGAGGCCACCTGGCGCAGGAGAATGGCGCGCACCTGGGCAGTCTTGATCGGCGAGTCGTCGGCGAACACCTTGGCCAGTTGCCCGCTGCGCTCGTAGCTGTAGGCCAGGGCCAGTTCCAACTGTTCACGTTGCAGCGGTTGCTGGGCCAGGGGCAGCAATTGCAGCCACAGCGCCTCGGCGCCTTTCCAGTCCTGCTGGGCCTGCAGGGCCAGGCCACGCAGGATCTGCTGGCTGAAGCTCAGGTAGTCCAGTTGCGCCGGCACTTGGCTGGGCAATTGTTTGAGCGCCGCCGCCGGTTGTTTTTCGACATACAGGCTGAAAGCGGCCTGGAGGTAGTCGAACAGCGCCGGCTGGCTGGCGAACTGGGCCTTCTGCTGTTGCAGGGCGTCCCGGGTCAGGGGCGCCGATGGGGCGTCGCGCATGCGCATCAGGTCCTTGACCGCCAGCAGCAGCGGAGCCTTGAAGTGGTCTTCGGGCAGGCTCAGCAGTTTGTAGTCGACTTCTTCCACCAGGTCGTCCAGAGGCATGTTGCGCGGGGTGCCGGGAGCCTGGGTCAGTTGCCAGGCGTAGTCCTCGGCCAGGGCCTGGGTGTCGCCCGTCAGCCAGTGCACACGGCGGATCAGACCCTTGGCGGAAACGGCGTAGCGGCCCTGTGGATAAGTCTTCAGGTAGGCCTCGAAACCGGCGCCGGCCTGTTGCAGGACGACTTTGTCCACATGCTCCAGATTGACCATGCTCCATTCATCGAAGGCGTTCTGCTGGGCCAGGTTGAGCAGGGTGCGCGGGCTCATGTAGGCCGCGGTTTCGGCCAGCCAGGGCTGGGGATTGTCCTTGAGCGCGGCAAAACCGTTGCCGGCTTCGTTGAAGCGGCCGCTGTAGAAGTCGGCGGCGGCCTGCAGGTAGCTGGCGAACGCCTTGGCCGCCGCCGAGTTCAGGTTGGCCGGCAGCAGCTTGCTCATTTCGCTGGCGTTCCAGTCGCAGCTGGCCAGCAATTGCACCCGGGCCTCGGCCAGGGCCTGGCGTTCTTCCGGGCTCAGTGGCGCCTGGTCGAGCTGCTCCACAAAAGCCAGGGCACTGGCGTCCGAGTTGCTGCGGCAGCGGCTGCCTTCTCCGGAGAGAAAGCCGTTCCCGGCGGCTTCCTTGCTATCGCGACGCAGGCCTACGGCCTGCAGCAGGCTGTCGAGCTGCTCGGTGGCGGGCGAGGGGCCGGGCTTGGGTGGGTTGCCAGTGTCGGGATCGAGTTCGGGCTGCGCCGGGTGCAGGCGATAGTGCATGAAGGGCACAGGGCCGTAGCCCATGCCCAGCTCATCCTGGGTCAGGGCCCGGGGTGCCAGGGGCAGGCTGCCTTGGTCGGCCAGCAGCAGCCGCAAGTTGACCCGGCTGTCGTTGCCTGGGCTGAGAAAGGGCAGGTTGCTGCAACCGTCCAGGCGATTTGAGTAGAGCGACCAGGTCGGCGAGCAGATGTCATCCGAGCTGGCCTGGGCCTGGCCGGCGCACAGGGCGGTGAGGGTCAATGCCGAGAGCAGAAGCTTGCGCATGAATTGTCCTTAATTCAGAAAAGCCATGAGGGCAGGTTCCGAGTGTGGCGAAAATCATACAGAAGGCGCCGGCTGGCACCTACGTCGCTGGTTAGAAAATCCGCCGTTCTGTGACGCGCCTTTGCTGTCCTCCGGTCTATGTTCATCCATTGCCGGTGATGGCCGGGCCTGACCCCGTACCGCGGTCCCCGAGGGCAATCGGCAAGAGTCGCACATGACATTCGAGGAGCGGCTTTTTACCCTTGCGTCTGTGCTTTGCGGTTTTCCAGGCAAAGGACGATGCTGTCGGGGTTTGAGCGACCAGATCAGGCGAGTTTATGGGGAGCAAGGAATGGATTTTCGCAGAGCGCCGGAGTTGATCGGGCGTTTGCAAGAGCAGGCCGTCGTGCCTCGGGAGCAAGGTGTGCAGCGGCTGATGCGCTTGGCGCTGGAGTATTGGTTGCTGCCGGTGTTGCTGTTGGCTGCGGCCGTTCGCTTTTATGACCTGACCGCCGCGGCTATCTGGGGCGACGAGGGTTCCAGCCTGGTGCTCAGCCAGTATTCGCTGAGCGAAATCTGGTTTCATGCGGCCCGCGACGTCCATCCGCCGCTGTATTTCATGCTCTTGCGTGGTTGGATTGAACTGTTCGGCGACGGGATTTTCTCCATTCGCACCTTCAGCGCGCTGCCAGGGATAGTCACCGTAGGGCTCGGCATGTGGCTGGTGGCGCTGCTGGCGACCCGTCGCGCGGCGATTCTCGCCGGTGTGCTGCTGGCCCTGCTGCCCACGGCCGTGCGCTACAGCCAGGAAGTGCGCATGTATGCGCTGCTCGGCCTGTTGCTGCTGGGGGCGACCCTGGCCCTGGTGTACTGGCTGCGCCAGCCCTCGCGTCGGGGCCATCTGGTGAGCTACGCGCTGCTGATGACCCTGGCTTTCTACACCCATTACTTCACGGTGTTCTGCGTGCTGGCGCACTGGCTGTACCTGGTCGTTTCGGGCGTGCGCGCCGAGGGTGGCGGGCGCCTGGTCACCCGCCCGGCCTGGTGGCTGGCGAATGCGGCGATCGTGCTGCTGTTCCTGCCCTGGGTTCCGGAGTTGCTCGACCTGCTGCGGCACATGGACGAGTTGAAGGCCAATGGCGATGTCGGCTGGGAGCCGGTGGTCACCTGGTCTTCGCTGCCGGCGATGGTCTGGCAATTGCTGATCCAGGACGAAGGCGACAACCTGCCAGGTGCGCTGTTCGTGGGCATGCCGCTGCTGTTGCTGGCGGTCTGTAGCGTCCTGGCCTGGCGTGATGGTGCACCTGCCAGGTTCGGCGGGCTGCTGGCGAGTTTCACCCTGCTGCCGTTGTTGTTGGTGTTTGCGGTGTCGTTCGCTTCGCCAGTGTTTATCGAACGCTACCTGACCGCGTATGCCTTGGGCTTGCCGATGATCATGGCGGTGCTCATCGATCGCTGGCTTAAGACTGCCCGGCTGGTGGCGCTGGGGTTGCTGCTGGGGTTTGTCGGGCTGGAAGCGGTGGGGCTGAAAAACAACATCGATGTCGACGCCAACGACCAGATCAGCGTGATGGTCGACTACGTCAACCGGCACTACGTCGCGGGCGACCGCATCGTTATCAGCGACATGCTCTGGTACTTGAGCTACGTCTACTACAACCGCACCGACGCCCAGCCGATGCTCTATACGCCGCCGCTGCCGGGAGGCACCTCCAGCAGGCCGAACGCCTACGGCTTCGGCACCCTGATCGACCACCCGGATCAGGTCTACCTGGATCAGCTGAGCGCCTTGTCAGTGGGCAGCGGGCGCTATTGGCTGGTGGGGTCGGACGATCAGTCCGAGGAATTCGCGCCATTGCCCCAGGGGTGGCACAAAGTCGGTCAGTTCGCCGCGGGTGGTACTCGGGCCCGCTTGTTTGTCCTCTGTGGCTCGGCAGCCGGCGCTTCCTGTGCCGGGCAATGAACGCGCAGGGTGCCGTTCGGAAGTTCGAGGCCTTGTGTCTTGCAGCGCGACCTAGACTTGCATCAGGAGTCACAGTCCTGTCCCCGCTTGCGGGGCACCGAGGTGCATCATGCGTATGGCAAGAACCGTGCAGCGCAGCCTGGAACAAGCCGCTTGCGAGTTTGATCTGGTGAGCCATCCCCATTCCGCCAGCAGCCTGGAAACGGCGCGGGTGGCGGGGGTACCGGCGGAGCGAGTGGCCAAGTCGGTGATCCTCGACGATCACCACGGCCATTACCTGATGGCGGTGTTGCCGGCCAGTCGGCACCTGGACCTCGGCAAGGTGCGCGGCAGCGGCGAATGGCAGGTCACCCGGGAAAGCACCCTGGCCCACCTGTTCAACGACTGCGAGCGCGGCGCGGTGCCGGCCCTGGGCGAGTCCTATGGGCTGGACGTGGTGATCGACCCGCTGCTGACCCGGCAGAAAGACATCTACCTGGAAGCCGGCAACCACCACAACCTGGTGCACATGAGCATGGCCCAGTACCTGAAGCTGGTGCCCCACGCCGAGGTTTGCGAAGTCTCGCACTGATCAGGAGCCCGACCATGGAAGCACCGACCCACAGCCTGCCGGCGTTGTTCAAGCAGTTGGGGCTGGCCGATGACCCGGTGAGTATCGAGCGTTTCATCGCCACGCATTCGCCGCTCAAACCGGAGCTGCACCTGGCGGACGCGTTTTTCTGGAGCGAGAGCCAGGCCGACTTTCTGCGCACGGAAGTGCTCGATGATGCGGATTGGGCCGAGGTGGTGGATCAGTTGGATGTGTTGTTGAGGAAGGGGCGCGGGGGCTGATGAGCTGTAGTTGTTGATATGGAGTATTTAGACCAGAATCACGACCTGAATTGAGGTCATGATTATGCAGAGTATTCTGGCTGACAAAGCCGTCAGCGTATCTGAGTTGAAGAAAAACCCTTCTGCCGTCTTGAGTGGTGCCCAGGGCGGGCCAGTGGCGGTGTTGAATCACAATCGTGTCATGGGCTACATGGTTCCGGCCGAGGTTTTCGAAGCGTTGATGGAACGCCTGGATGATCTGGAGTTGGCCGAAATCATCCGCGAGCGCAGCCATGAGACGCCCGTTCCGGTCAGTCTGGATGACTTATAGCCTTGAGTTCCTGCCTTCGGCACACAAGGAATGGAACAAGTTGGGGCATACGCTTCGAGAGCAATTCAAGAAAAAGCTCGCCGAACGGCTTGAGGTGCCGCGAATCCCTGCTGATGCCCTGCATGGGCTTCCCGATTGCTACAAAATTAAACTCAAGGCTTCGGGCTACCGATTGGTTTATCAAGTGATCGAAGAGCGCGTCGTGGTTTGCGTGGTTGCGGTCGGCAAGCGCGAGCGTGGAACCGTTTACGAGCAGGCCAGGAAACGCTGAGGTTCGCTGGCAAGCTGTGCATCTTCACTCTCAGGCAATTGTTACAAAACTTGACTGGATTTATCCGTCAATGACATATTGATAGTTAGCAAACTAACAGTGTGCGAACAACCTTGTGTCCAGCTCCCTTGAATCACTCCACATGAATATCAGCAGTGGCATGGTGGTCGCGTCCCGGCATTGGCGGCGGATCTGCCAGACCACGCTGGTCAACTTCGGCATTTCCGAAGCCTGCGCGGTGCCGCTGTTGATGATCGGGCGCCTGGGCGAGGGCGTGCGCCAGGTCACGGTGGCCCAGGCCGCGGGGATGGAAAGCCCGTCCCTGGTGCGCCTGCTGGATCAACTGTGCAGCGCCGGCTACGTGTGCCGCAGTGAAGACCCCCACGACCGCCGGGCCAAATGCCTGAGCCTGACCGACACCGGTCGCGAGCTGGTGCAGGCGGTGGAAAGCGAGTTGGTGCGCCTGCGTCATGAAGTGCTGGAAGGCATTGGCAGCGCCGACCTGGAAGCGGCGTTGCGGGTGATCCGCGCGTTCGAGTCCGCCAGTCATGTACCGGTGCTGCCATCTTGAAAGGCTTCTTTACCGGCATGCCTCCCGCGCGGGACTGGTTCTATGGCGTACGTACCTTCGCCGCGTCGATGATCGCCCTGTACATCGCCATGCTGATGCAGATGCCCCGTCCGTATTGGGCGATGGCCACGGTGTACATCGTCTCCAGCCCCTACGTCGGCCCCACCAGTTCCAAGGCCCTGTACCGGGCGATCGGCACCTTTCTCGGGGCGGCGGCCGCGGTGCTGTTCGTGCCGATGTTCGTGCAGAGCCCCTACCTGCTGGTGGTGATCATCGCCCTGTGGACCGGGATCCTGCTGTTCCTGTCCATGCACCTGCGCACTGCCAACAACTACGCCCTGATGCTGGCCGGCTACACCTTGCCGCTGATCGCCCTGCCGGTGGTGGACAACCCCCTGGGGGTCTGGGACGTCGCCGAGGCGCGGACCGAGGAAATCTTCCTCGGCATCGTTTGCGCCGCGGTGATCGGCAGCATGTTCTGGCCCCGGCGGCTGGCCCCGGTGTTCGTCGATTCCGCCGCCAAGTGGTTCGCCGATGCCGCGCTCTACAGCCAGCGCTTCCTGGCCCGCAACGTCCAGCCCGAGGAAGTCAGTGCCCTGCGCGCGTCCATGGTGGGCACCTTCAACACCCTGGAACTGATGATCGGCCAGTTGCCCCACGAGGGCGCCCGGCCGCAGACCGTGCGCAACACCAAGGAGCTGCGCGGGCGGATGATCAACCTGCTGCCGGTGGTGGATGCCCTGGACGATGCCCTGTATGCCCTGGAACGGCGTACCCCGGAGCTGGTGGCGCAGTTCGCCCCCTTGCTGGCCAAGGCCGATGAATGGCTGCAAGGCACCGCCCGGGATGCTTCGGTGGAACGCTGGCAGGCCCTGCGCGATGAACTCGAAGCCTTGCAGCCAAGCCCCGAAGCCCTGGATGACCGGCGCCAGCTGCTGATGTCCAACGCTCTGTATCGCCTCGGCGAGTGGATCGACCTGTGGCAGGACTGCCGCAGCCTGCAGCACGCCATCCAGAGTGAAAGCCAGGCGCCCTGGCGCGCGGTCTACCGGCATTGGCGGCTGGGCCGGCTGACGCCGTTTCTCGATCGTGGGCTGATGCTGTACTCGGCGGGCTCGACGGTCCTGGCGATCATCGTCGCCTCGGTGCTGTGGATTCTCCTGGGCTGGACCGACGGCGGCAGCGCCGTGATCCTGGCGGCGGTGGCCTGCAGTTTCTTTGCTTCCATGGACGACCCGGCGCCGCAGATCTACCGGTTCTTTTTCTGGACCGCGATGTCGGTGCTGTTCGCCAGCCTCTACCTGTTCCTGATCCTGCCCAACCTGCACGACTTCCCGATGCTGGTGCTGGCCTTTGCCGTGCCGTTCATTTGCGTCGGCACCCTGACGGTGCAGCCGCGGTTCTACCTCGGCATGCTGCTGACCATCGTCAACACCTCGTCCTTCATCAGCATCCAGGGCGCCTACGACGCGGACTTCCTGAGTTTTGCCAACTCCAACCTGGCCGGCCCCATGGGCCTGCTGTTCGCCTTTGTCTGGACCCTGATCGCCCGGCCGTTCGGCTCCGAACTGGCGGCCAAGCGCCTGACCCGCTTCAGCTGGCGCGACATCGTCAGCCTCAGCGAACCGGCGACCCTGGCCGAACACCGGCACATGGGTGCACAGATGCTCGACCGCCTGATGCAGCACCTGCCGCGCCTGGCCATGACCGGGCAGGACACCGGCATAGCCCTGCGGGAGTTGCGCGTGGCGCTCAATATGCTGGACCTGCTGGCCTACGCACCGCGGGTGCAGGGCGTGGCCCAGAGCCTGCTGCGCCAGGTGGTGGCCGAGGTGGGCGAGTACTTCAAGGCTTGCCTCAAGGCCGGCGAACGCCTGCCGGCCCCCAGCGGGCTGCTGATGACCCTCGACCGTACCCGCCGCGCCCTCGGCAGCCAGGGCCTGCAAGGCGACCACGAAACCCGCCTGCACCTGCTGCACGCCCTCAGCGGCCTGCGCTTGGCGCTGTTGCCGGGGGTGGAATTCGTCGCCACCGGCGAGCTTGAAGAACCCCTTCCCCATGGCATCGATGGAGCGCCCCTATGATCGGTGATCTGGATATCAGCGGGGTGTTCCTGCCCACGCTGCTGGTGCTGATGGGCATCACTTATGGCTTGTACCTGCTGGTGCACGGGGTGCTGACGCGCTTGCACTTTTATCGTCTGGTCTGGCACCGGGCGCTGTTCAACGTGGGTCTCTACGCTCTGCTACTGGGCGCGGTGGACTCTCTCAGTCGATACCTGATGACATGAAAAAACCTTTATTGACCATTGGCCGTGTGGTCCTGACGTTACTGGTGGTGACCTTCGCGGTCGTGGTGGTCTGGCGCATGGTGATGTACTACATGTTCGCGCCCTGGACCCGGGACGGGCATATCCGCGCCGATATCGTGCAGATCGCTCCGGACGTGTCCGGGCTGATCCAGCAAGTGCAGGTGCGTGACAACCAACTGGTGCAACGCGGCCAGGTGCTGTTCAGCATCGACCAGGACCGCTTCAAGCTGGCCCTGCGCCAGGCCAAGGCGGCCCTGGCCGACCGCCAGGAAACCCTGGCCCAGGCCCAGCGCGAGGCCAAGCGCAACCGTGGCCTGGGCAACCTGGTGCCGCGCGAGCAACTGGAAGAAAGCCAGTCCCGCGAGGCCCGCGCCCAGTCGGCCCTGGCCGAGGCCCAGGTGGCGGTGGACAGCGCCCAGCTCAACCTCGACCGCTCGGTGGTACGCAGCCCGGTGGACGGCTACGTCAACGACCGTGCGCCGCGCACCCAGGAATTCGTCACCGCCGGGCGCCCGGTGCTGTCGGTGGTGGACAGCAACTCCTTCCACATCGATGGCTATTTCGAAGAGACCAAGCTCGATGGCATCCATGTCGGCCAGGCCGTGGATATCCGTGTGATCGGCGACCGTGCGCGGCTGCGCGGGCATGTGGAAAGCATCGTCGCCGGGATCGAGGACCGTGACCGCAGCAGCGGCTCCAACCTGTTGCCCAACGTCAACCCGGCCTTCAGTTGGGTGCGCCTGGCGCAACGGATTCCGGTGCGCATCGCCTTCGACGATGTGCCGGCGGACTTTCGCATGATCGCCGGGCGCACCGCCACGGTGTCGATCCTCGACGACCAGGCCAAGCAGGAGCCCGGCCAATGAACAACGGCGCGCGTTTGGCCCTGGCCGGGCTCGGCCTGCTGCTCTCGGCCTGCCAGATGGTCGGGCCGGATTACCAGGTGCCCGGGGATGCTGCGGTGCAGCGCAAGGATTTGCAGGGCCAGTTGAGCGCCAAGGGCGCCAACGTGGTGTCGGCGCCGGTGCCTGCCGACTGGTGGCGGCTGTACCAGGACCCGCGCCTGGACCAGCTGGTGCAGCAGGCCCTGGCTTCCAACACCGACCTGCGGGTGGCGGCGGCCAACCTGGCTCGGGCCCGTGCCCAGGTGGATGAAGCCCAGGCCGCCGGTGGCTGGAGCGGTGGGGTCAAGGCCGGGGTCGAGCGCCTGCAGGAATCCGGCGAAGCCTTCCTGCTGCCGGAAAAGGTGCCAGTGGCCAACGTCGGCAACCTGTCCATCAGCACCTCCTACCAGTTCGACCTGTTCGGCACCTTGCAGCGCGGCATCGAGGCGGCCCAGGCCAATGCCGACGCGACCCAGGCTGCGGCGGATACCGCGCGCATTACCCTGGTGGCGGACGTGGTGCGGGCCTACACCCAGGTTTGCGCGGCCAACGAAGAACGGGAAATCGCCGAGCACTCCCTGAGCCTGCAAGCCCAGAGCACCGAGCTGACCCAGCGCCTGCGCGATGCCGGGCGCGGCGACGAAACCCAGGTCACCCGTTCCCAGACCCAATTCAAATCCCTGCGTGCCGAACTGCCGCGCTATGAGGCGGCGCGCCAATCGGGCCTGTTCCGCCTGTCGATGCTGCTGGCCAAGCCGCTGGATCAATTGCCCGCCGGCACCGACAGTTGCGCCCAGTTGCCGCATATCACCCAGCTGTTGCCGGTGGGCGATGGCGCGGCGCTGCTCAAGCGCCGCCCCGACGTACGGCAGGCCGAGCGCCAGCTGGCCGCCGCCACCGCGCGAATCGGCGTGGCCACCGGGGCCCTGTATCCGGATATCAGCATCGGCGCGACGGTCGGCACCGTGGGCATCCTCGACAACCTCGGCAAGCCTTCCACCAATCGCTGGGGCTTCGGCCCGCTGATCAGCTGGACGGTGCCGGCCAATGGCGCCCGCGAGCGCATTCATGAAGCCGAGGCCGCCAGCCAGGGCGCCCTGGCGCATTTCGATGGGGTGGTGCTCAACGCCATCCGCGAAACCCAGACCGGCCTGGCCCAGTACAGCGCGCAGCTGCAGCGCCGCGATGCCCTGGCGGATGCCGAGCAGTCGGCGCAACTGGCGGCGGACCAGACCCACCGCTTCTTCCAGGCCGGGCGCGCGTCCTTCCTCGCCGACCTGCAGGCTACCCGCACCTACACCGATATGCGCGCGCAACTGGCGGCGGCCAACACCCAGGTAGCCATGAGCCAGATCGATCTGTTCCTGGCCCTGGGCGGCGGTTGGGAAAGCGGACGAACGCAAGGCCCGGAACACGCGAAACCCTGAGGCGGTTGCTATGCTTTGATCAGTTGGAAAAGTGCCTTGTGCAACGTGCCTTCCAACCGATCAAAGCATGTGATGGTCATGGGGATTCCAATAATGAAAAACCCTTATGCTCCGGGCTTCTGGTGCGCGCTCTGCGCCCTGGTGCTGCTGTCTGCCACCTACTTCTACGGCATCATGCTGGCCCATCAGATCGACAAGGCCCTGGTGTTCCTCGACAGCGCCAGCGCGTTGATCGCGGTGATGGCCATCGGTGTGGTGGCCTGGGCCTCCTTTCAGGGCCAGAAAATCAAGAAGAAACAGCTCGAACAGAGCAAGACCCTGGTGGTCATCTGGGACACCAAGGTGGCCTTGCGCCGGGTCGAAACCGTATTCGACCGCTACTTCTGGGGCAGTTACTGGCAACCGGGGCGGACCTTCGCCGAAGTCATGGGCGAACTCACCGGCACCCCGCTGGAAAAGAGCCTGGAGGCCCTGAAGAAGCAGTGCATGCTGCTGGACAAGCAGGCCGAGGACGGTCACCACTGGCTGAGCAATGCCCGGGAGCTGTCGGATGTCGCCACCGCCATGGCGCGGGAGCGCTACCAGCTGGATTTCTGCGACCCACGGGGCGAATCCCGGGGCAACAGCGCGGTGATCGACCGGGATTTCGAGGTTCTGGTGTACACCTGGAGCGCCCGGCTCAAGAGCTTCGATCATCAGCTCGATGCCTTGGAAATCGAATACTCCTAAAAGCCCCTTCCCCTGGCCCTGTAACAGCGGCGGCTGCCGGTTTGCGGCAGCCGCTGCCCTGGCCATCTCCCCGCGCTCCACGGTTTTTCACATTCAAAGATTGGGCTCGCCCTAGCCGCCAGTGGTAATCTGCGCCGGTTTTACGCGGAGTCGAGCCGCAACCCGTCATGGGTTCAGGGAAGACGACCACACCTTCAAACAACGGATATTGATCGGGTCAGACATGAATAAATCAGCAGGCGTACTGTTAGGAATCGTCGTCGCAGTAGGTGCCATCAGTGCCGGCGGTGCCTGGTACACCGGCACCAAGCTGGAAGGGGTCCTGCAGCAGCAGGTGATTGAAAGCAACAAGGAGCTGCAAGCGGCGCTGATCGGCTATGACGCCACCGCCACTCTGGAGCTGGTGTCCCTGGAGCGTGGCGTGTTCAGCAGCAATGCCCGCTACCGCCTCAAGACCCAGGGCGAGGTGTTCAACGGTGGGCTGGAACTGATGATCGCCGACCATATCGAACACGGCCCGCTGCCTTTCTCGCGCTTGATCCGCCTCAAGTGGCTGCCAGTCATGGCGTCCAGTCATTACGAGCTGGAGAACAACGGGCAGACCGACAAGTGGTTTGCCGCCACCAAGGGTGCTGCACCGTTCAAGGGCGTGGTCAATGTCGGCTATGACCTGTCCGCGGAGGGCACCCTGGATTTCGCTCCGATGGAACTGGCCCTGGATGAGCTGAACAACCTCAAGTTCTCCGGCCTGAATGCCACTTTCAGCGTCGGCGACAATCGCCGCAAGGCCAAGGTCGATGGCTATATGGACAGCCTGAGCCTGTTCCTCAGCTCGCCGGACAAGGCCCCGCTCAAACTGGAAATCAACGGCCTGACCCTGGCCAGCAACCTGCAGAAAAGCAGCTTCGACTACTTCCTGGGCCAGAACACCCTGGAGCTCAGCGGCCTGAAGGCCACCTTCGGCGACAAGCAGTCGGTGCTGACCCTGAAGCACTTCGAGCAGAAGACCTTCAGCGAAGAAACCGGCAGCACAGTGGCGGGCCGTGCGGATTACCGAGTGGGCGAAATCGCCTTCGACGGCAAGACCGTGGGTTCGGCCGAGATGCTCTGGAGCATGAAGAGCCTCGACAGCCAGGGCATGCTCGATCTGGTCCAGGTCTACCAGAACGTGCTGCAGCCGTATCAGAAGGCCGCCACCGAGGCCTCTGCCGAGGGTGAACCGGCTCCGGAACTGCAAATGTCCGACGCCGAGCAGGTCAAGGTACGGGCTGCCGTGAACAAGGTCCTGGAAGCCAAGCCGCAGATCGCCCTGGAAAGCCTGGCATTCAAGACCGCCGGTGGTGAAAGCCGTTTCAGCCTGAGCCTGGATCTGGCCAAGCCGCAGAGCCTGGAGCTGCCGCCGGCTGAGCTGGGCAAGCAACTGGTCAGCCAGCTGGATGCCAAGCTGTCGCTGTCCAAGCCGATGGTGGCAGACATCGCCGCCCTGCAGGCCCAGGTCGAAGGCCAGACCGATGCCAAGCTGATCGCCGAGCAAAGCGCGGCCACTGCAGAAATGCTCAGTGCCATGGCCCTGTCCACCCAACTGGCCAAGCTGGAAGGCAATGACGTGGTGTCGGCCCTGCACTATGCCAATAACGAAGTGAACTTCAATGGCCAGAAAATGACCGTTGAGCAGTTCATCGGTTTGGTCATGAGCAAGCTGGGGGGCGTAGGCGCCCAGCAGTAAAGGTGCACGGGCCGCTTTGCGCGGCCCTTCTTGTGCAACCCCTGACGCCCGGCCTGTGCAGCCCACAGGTCGGGCGTTGTGCTGTCTGGAGCAAGGCGGTGAGGGCGGCTGCAGGCCCCGCAGAATCTGATTCTGAATAAATATGGCGCTGCAAATTCTGAACTAACCTTCGTGGAAGAATTCTCCCAGACGCTCTGTCGATCTTCTGATCGTCCGGGCTGGGGCGTAAGGGCGGGGCGCATAACTCCGGCTAGCCACGTAAGGATGCTGACGAAATGCAACGCACTGTTCATCCCGCTCGCCGCTACGGCCTTCGTCCGCTGTTTCGCCTGGCATTGTGCAGCCAACTGTTATGGCCGGGCCTGGCGTTCGCCGATGCGGCCTATGACCAGTTGATCATCCAGGCCCGGGCCGGCAGCTACGCCCCGGCGCTGAACCATTTGCGCCAAGTGCCGGCGGACCGGTTGAACAACGGGCTGGTCAGCGACCACCTGCAGATCGCCAGCTGGGCGGGCCTCGATGCCGAGGTGGTGAAGGTCTACGAGACCCAGGGCCGCAACCGGGTGCTGCCGGCGCAGGCGCTGGCCGCCACGGCCCGTGCCTATCGCAACCTCAAGCAGTGGGACAACGCCACCCAGGTCTATCGCCTGGCCCTGCAGCGCGACCCGCAGAACGCCGACCTGCAGCTGGGGCTGGCCCTGACCCAGGCCGATGCCGGCCAGCCGGCCGAAGCCGTGGCCCGGGCCAAGGCCCTGGTGGCGGCCAAGCCCGATGACCCGAACCGGCGCCTGGCCCTGGGCTACGCGCTGACCCGCGCCAACCAGCCTTATGACGCCCTGGCTGCATACGACCAGGCGTTTATCCGCGCTGGCGACAAGCCCGAAGTCATTCGCGAATACATCTACGCCCTGCAGCGGGCGCGCCTGCCGGAACCGGCCCTGCGCCTGGCCCGGCAGCACCCCGGGCTGATCGACCCGGTGATCCAGCGGCGCATCCAGGCTGACCTCGCCGCCGAACGGGTGCGCCTCTCGGAGCTGGCCAGCCGCAGTGAGAAAGAGCGCTTTGTGGTGGCCGACCGTGCCCTGGCCGACTACGACACCCTGTTCGCCGCCTGGGGCAAGGACCCTCAAGCCCAGGACGACCTGACCCGCTGGCGCATCGACCGCCTGGGCGCCCTCAAGTCCCGGGCGCGCACCGCAGAGGTGATCAGCGAATACGAGCAGCTCACCGCTGCCGGCGTAGCCATTCCCCCGTATGCCCTGCGCTGGGTGGCGGCCTCCTACCTCGACCAGCGCCAGCCGGAAATCGCCGCGGACCTGTATCGGCGTGTGTTTTCGGCACCGGACGGTGATGCCGACCACCGCCTGGAAGACACCACCGCGCTGTATTACGCGCTGCTGGAAAGTGAACGCCCGGAAGAGGCGCTGAAACTCGCCAATGACCTGGCCGACAGTGTGCCGCAGCGAATTCAGCTCACCGGGCAAACCGTGGGCGACCCCAATGACGACTGGGTCGATGCCCAACTGCTGGCGGCCCAGGCCGGTGCCGACGGCACGGCCGGGGCTGACCTGCCGGGCACCGAGCAGCGCCTGGAGACCCTGGCGGGGCAGGCTCCGGGCAACATCAGCGTGCGCCTGGCCCAGGCCGATCTGTACCGGGTGCGCGACTGGCCCCGGCTTTCGGAAAGCCTGCTCAAGGAAACCGAGAGTGTGGCCCCGCGCGATGTCAGCCTGGAAGTGTCCCAGGGCCATACGGCCCAGGACCTGCAGGAATGGCGGCAACTGGATGCGCTGACCGACGACGTGGTGGAGCGCTTTCCGGAGAGCCGCCAGGTGCAGCGCCTGGCCCGCGAGCGCGAAGTGCACGACATGGCCGAACTGCGGGTCATGACCTATGGCGGCAAGAGTTACGGCGGTGGCAGCAATGGTGCCGGCGCGGTATCCGGCAGCCGTGATTTCGGCATCGAAAGCCGGCTTTACACGCCGCCGATCGCCGAGGACTGGCGCCTGTTCGGCGGCATCGGCTATGCCATGGGGGACTTCTCGGAAGGGATCGGCAATCACCGCTGGCAGGTCCTGGGGGTGGAGCGGCGCACCCGCGACATGACCCTGGAAGCGGAAGTCTCCAACCATTCCTATGGCTACGGCGACAAGACCGGTGCCCGGGTGTCGCTGGCGCGGGACATCGACGATCACTGGCAATACGGCGGCAGCCTCGACTACCTCTCTGCCAACACCCCGCTGCGGGCCCTCAACAGCGATATCAGCGCCAACGGCGGCAGCGCCTTCCTGCGTTGGCGGGCCAATGAAAGCCGCGAGTGGAAACTGTCCCTCAGCCCGTCGCACTTCAGCGACGGCAACAATAGGTTCGAGGCCCTGCTCACGGGCCGCGAAGGGGTCTACCGCTCGCCGAAAGTGCAGGTCGACCTCGGCCTGGAAGTGGGCGCCAGCCACAACACCCTGGAAGACACCCCTTACTACAACCCCGAGGCGGACCTCAGCGTCCTGCCCACCGTCACCGTCAACCACGTGCTCTATCACCGCTATCAGACCTCCTGGAGCCAACAGTTCCAGGCCGGCGCCGGTACCTACAGCGAACGCGGCTACTCCACTGGAGCGGTGGGGCTGCTCAGCTACGGCCAGCGCTACAGCTGGAACGACGTGTTCGACATCGGCGGAGTCCTGAGCGTGATCAACCGGCCTTACGACGGCGATCGGGAAACCGACCTGCGCCTGGCTGTCGACCTTACCTATCGCTTCTAGAGAAGAGTGTGACGATGCGCCTGATCAACCGTTGCATCCTCCTGCTGGGAGCCCTGGTTCTCAGTGCCTGTTCCCAGCCCGCCGCCGACTTTCTCGCCCCGGCGCAACGGCCGTTGCCCAACACCGAGGCGCCCTGGCCGAAGAACCACGTGCTGGGCATTGCCTACCACGACATCGAGGATCGCGACCCGGACCAACGGGTGGTGGCGGTGCGCACCGAGCGGATGATCGAGCAACTGGCCTGGTTGCGGGAAAACGGCTACCGGCCCGTGACCGTGGACCAGATCCTGGCGGCGCGCAACGGCGGCCCCGAACTGCCGGCCAAGGCCATCCTGCTGACCTTCGATGACGGTTATTCGAGCTTCTACACCCGGGTGCTGCCGGTGCTGCGCAGCTATCACTGGCCTGCGGTGCTGGCGCCGGTGGGCACCTGGATCGACACCCCGGCCGACCAGCCGGTGAACTTCGCCGGCGAGCTGCGGCCCCGCTCACAGTTCCTGACCTGGGCGCAGGTCCGGGAAATCTCCCGTTCCGGGCTGGTGGAAATCGCCGCCCATACCGACCACAGCCACCTGGGCATTCTTGCCAACCCTCAGGGCAACCTGCAGCCGGCGGCGGCGACCCGCCGTTTTGACGCCGCCTCCGGGCGCTATGAAAGCGAGGCGGATTTCCAGGCGCGGATGCGCCAGGACGTGACCGCCATCTCGAACAAGATCCTGGCCGTGGCCGGCTATCGCCCGCGGATCTGGGTCTGGCCCTACGGCACGGCCGACGGCTCCACCCTGCAAGTGGTGGACAGCCAGGGCTTCAAGCTGGCCCTGACCCTGGACGACGGCCTGGACACACTCGACAACCTGATGAGCAGCCCGCGTTTCCTCGTGGTCTCGGACCCGGACGGCATGCACTTCTCCAACAGCATTGTCGGTGCCGAGACCGCCGCGCCCATGCGCGTGGTGCACGTGGACCTGGACAACGTCTACGACCCGGACCCCAAGCAGCAGGAGGTCAACCTCGGCAAGCTGGTGCAGCGCATGGCCGACCTGGGGGCCAACACCGTATTCCTCCAGGCCTTCGCCGACCCCAAGGGCGACGGCCTGGTGCAGTCGCTGTATTTCCCCAACCGGCACCTGCCGATGCGCGCCGACCTGTTCGACCGGGTCGCCTGGCAATTGCGCACCCGGGCCCACGTCAAGGTCTATGCCTGGATGCCGGTGCTCAGCTTCGCCCTGGACGCCCGGCTACCCCGGGTCACGCGCTGGGATCCGGCCACCGGCCAGAGTGCGATCGATCCTAAGCAGTACCAGCGGCTGTCGCCCTTCGACCCCAATGTGCGCCAGCAGATCGGCGACCTCTACGAGGACGTGGCGCGCATGACGTCGGTGGACGGCATCCTGTTCCACGACGACGCCGTGCTCTCGGATTTCGAAGACGCCAGCCCCGGAGCCTTGCGCGCCTATGCGGCCCAGGGCCTGCCGGGTTCCATGGCCGCCCTGCGCGACGATCCGGCCACCCTGCAGCGCTGGACCCGCTTCAAGAGCCGCTACCTGATCGACTTCACCCATGAACTGGCCGCCAAGGTCCGGGCGATTCGCGGGCCGCAGGTGCAGACCGCGCGCAACCTGTTCGCCGAGCCGATCATCAACCCGCAGAGTGAAACCTGGTTCGCCCAGAACCTCGATGATTTCCTGGTCAGCTACGACTGGACCGCGCCCATGGCCATGCCGCTGATGGAAGGCCAGAGCCAGCGGCATTCCGGGCCCTGGCTCGAAGCCTTGGTGGACCAGGTGCGCGCCCGCCCCGGTGCCTTGCAGCGCACGGTGTTCGAGCTGCAGGCCCGGGACTGGGCCCGCAAGCCCGCCAGCGACCTCTCCGCCCAGCAACTGGCGGACTGGATGGGCCGCCTCAAGCGCCAGGGCGCGACCAATTTCGGCTACTACCCGGACAACTTCCTCGAGAACTCACCGGACCTGAAGACTCTGCGGCCCGCGCTCTCCAACAAATGGAGCCCTTGAATCATGGTGGATCGTATCTTTGCGCTGGTGGTCCTGGCGCTCGTTCTCGGCGTGCCCCTGGGGCTGATCTTCGTGCTGACCGGCGAATTCCTCATGGACTTCGTCTTCTACTACCCCTTGTTCATGTCGGCGCTGTGGATCGCCGGCGGCCTGTATTACTGGATGCACTGGGAGCGCCACTGGCCGTGGAGCGACGATACCCTGCCGCCGCCCCTGGCCGGTGAGCCGCTGATCAGCATCCTCATTCCTTGCTACAACGAAGGCGACAACGTCGCCGACACCATTCATGCGGCCCTGGCCCAGCAGTACCCGAACATCGAAGTGATCGCCATCAACGATGGCTCCAAGGACAACACCGCCGAGGTGCTGGACCGCCTTGCCGCCCAGGACCCGCGCCTGCGGGTGTTGCACCTGGCGCAGAACCAGGGCAAGGCCGTGGCCCTGCGCATGGGCGCGGTGGCGGCACACAGCGAATACCTGGTGTGCATCGACGGCGATGCGCTGCTGGCGCCCAACACGGCGGCCTACCTGGTAGCGCCGATGCTGGACAACCCGCGCCTGGGCGCCGTGACCGGCAACCCGCGGATCCGCACCCGTTCGACCCTGGTGGGTCGGGTCCAGGTGGGCGAGTTCTCCTCGATCATCGGCCTGATCAAGCGCACCCAGCGGGTGTTCGGCAAAGTCTTCACCGTCTCCGGGGTGATCGTCGCCTTCCGTCGCACCGCCCTGCACCGGGTGGGCTACTGGAGCCCGGACATGATCACCGAAGACATCGACATCAGCTGGAAGCTGCAACTGGACCACTGGTACGTGTTCTTCGAGCCGCGGGCGCTGTGCTGGATCCTCATGCCGGAGACCCTGCGCGGCCTGTGGAAGCAACGCCTGCGCTGGGCCCAGGGCGGCGCCGAGGTGCTGTTCAAGAACATCCGCGGGATCTGGGAGTGGCGCCACCGCTACCTCTGGACCCTGCTGTTCGACTACTGCCTGTCCACCGGCTGGGCCTTCACCTTCCTGCTGTCGGTGATCTTCTGGGCCCTGGGCAAGTTCATCGTCATGCCCGAGGCCATCGCGGTGCACACCATCGTCCCGCCGGCCTTCACCGGGCTGGTGCTGGCGATGGTCTGCCTGACCCAGTTCGCGGTGAGTATCCTGATCGACCGCCGTTATGAAAAAGACCTGTGGAAAACCATGTTCTGGGTGGTCTGGTACCCGCTGGTGTTCTGGTTCATCAGCCTGTTCACCACCCTGGTGAGCTTTCCCCGGGTGCTGTTTGGCGAACACCAGAAACGCGCGCGCTGGGTCAGCCCGGACCGCGGCATCAAACCCATCGATGACGAAGAGGAGGTGCGCTGATGAAAATCATCCGAACCCGCCAGCGTCCGTTCATGGTGATCGTCGACGTTGTCCTCACCGTACTGGCCTGGGTAGGCCTGCTGTACTTGCTGGTTCGTGGGCTCATTCCGCTGCTGGACAGCCATGAAGGGCCGCGGATCGAAGCGGGCATGCTCGATGCCCTGACCACCCTGCAGTTCTATGCCTGGGTGGCGGTACTCAATGCGGTGCTGCTGATTTCCTGGGCCCGCTACCGCCAGCGTCGCAACAAGAGCTACCCGCCCCGGCTGCCGGCACCCGTGGTAGACGACAAGCGCCTGAGCGAAACCTTCAAGCTCAACGACGCGACCTTCGCCCAGATGCGCCAGCCCGGCACCATGATCGTGCACAACGACGAGGAGGGCGGTATCAGCCACGTCACCACGCAGTTCTATCGCATTCTTCCCGAAGACCAGCAGCACCCGCCGCTGAGGGTGGAACCGCCGCCGCGGGTGATCCATCTGCGTTCGGAAGGGGATGAAGGCAAGAAGACAGGAGAAGATTGATTGCCCAGGGGGGATGAGCCCTGGGGGGGTACGGCTCTTCTGAATTTGCAGAGGGAATTGTCTGATTCTATTTTCAGTAAATAAATCAATGCGTTATTGATTTATTTGGGGTTTCTGCATGGGTTTGTCGCTACGGATGTGGTTGTGGGTGAGTTGTTCTTTATCGTAGCGAGAGAGTGAGAACCAGGGTTCTTGCGTACGGGCGTTGGCTCTTCTAAGTGTGCAATCTCAAATTTTTGCTAAAACTTTTTAAAACTCTATAGCCTTGATTTAAAAGGCTTTCAGATGATTTTTCCTTTAAATATTTCAAAATTTAAAATGGGCGGCTCCATGATGGAGCTGCATGTTTTTTATCTCGTAAAGTTGTTTGAAAGTTTGATTTGATTGTTATTGGCGATTCTGCGGCAGTCATTTGACGATGCAGTAATAGCTTATTAGCGTCACGCCCTTCGTAGCTCTTGTCGTCACGCTTTCGAAGGATCGGATATGTCTCTCTCCACGCTCGGGATGAGGTTGTGCTGTGCCTTGTCCTGCCTGCTGCTGTTCAGCGCGCTGCATAGCGCCGCTGTCGCGCCGATGCCTGGTACCACCTTCAACCTGGGCGCCCAGTCCTTCATCCGCGGCTACAAAGACCCGAGCCTGAACGGCGACAGCGGCTACTGCTGGCGCAACCACCTGCGCTGGACTCGCCCGATGGGCAACCACCTTGTCACCGGCGTGAGCTTTACCCATTCCCTCGAACGTCCCGAAGCCTTGAGTGAACGGGAAACCCCGACCCATTTCCGCCTGGATTTCTATCTCTGATTGCACTGATTCATTGAGGCTTTTGACATGGACGTTCGCCAATTCGCCTTTCTGGCCCGCCAGCCTTCCGCCACCCTGCAAGCGCGGGATACGTTCTGGGGGCTGTCCAAACGCGGTCT
>NZ_JBQOIE010000029.1:0-42780 GCF_052665325.1 Pseudomonas sp. 8(2025)
TAACAGGCTAACAAAGTAACAGGCTAACAAAGTAACAGGCTAACAAAGTAACAGGCTAACAAAGTAACAGGCTAACAAAGTAACAGGCTAACAGGCTAACAGGCTAACAAACTAACAGGCTAACAAACTAACAGGCTAACAGGCTAACAGGCTAACAGGCTAACAAACTAACAAACTAACAAACTAACAAACTAACAGGCTAACAAACTAACAGGCTAACAAACTAACAGGCTAACAAACTAGCAGGCTAACAAACTAGCAGGCTTAAAAAAGTAACAGACGCAAGAACTGAGAGGCTGACAATCTAGCAGGTTAGCAAACTAGCAAACTACGAAGTCACAGCCTTGGCTGCACCAGCTCAGGACCTTGATTTTTGACGTTCCCCACCTCAGCACCAACCCGATACCACTCAAAGTCTTCCGTCGGTCGGCACATCTTTAGCGCTATCTCCTCGGCCCGCTCAGAAGGTAGCTCAGGGTCCAGCCATTCGTTGGCATGCTCGGGAGAAAGCACCAGGGGCCGGCGATCATGGATATCGATCATTCCCTGGTCGCTAGCGGCGGTGATGATCACGAAGCCATCGTCCTCATGCGGTTCTATGTCTGGGTGCACCTGGGCCAGCGCTGCAAAAAACATAGGTCGTTGGCTTTTCAGCCTGATGAAGTAGGGTTGCTTCTTCTTCGGATCGGCCTGGTCTTTCACCCATTCGAACCATCCTTCACTGGGCACAATCGCTCGCCCACTTGGCCAAAGCTGCTTGAAGAACTTCCCTGTCGTCACCGTTTCTACTCGGGCATTGATGGGGGCTGGCTGTTTCCCAAGCGCCCAGAAGGGCGCCCATCCCCAGCGCACCGCGTCAATGTGCAGCCCATCCTGTGCCCCATGCAGTATCTGTACTCGGGTCGATGGGGCTACGTTGAATCGATTGATAGGTTGCGCGTCGTAGCCGCTAAAAAGCTCGCGCTGCGGACTCAGCTCCTCGATGAAAATCGCCATCCCCTCGTACTGTACAAATCGTCCACACATCTGTGCCTCCCAATGCCGATTGCATGGCTTTCACTCAGCTGGTTTCTTAACTGTAGACATCCTGGAGTGGCCTAGGATCGGCTGGCGGGATTCCGCCTGTCAGAATGTACTGAGGCGCAATTGACGGTAACCAATTGGTCTATTTAACTGTACGTTCGTACAGTTCTGGAAGTCGTGCGTCATGAGCTTCACAATCGAAGGCCCCATTGCGGAGGGCGGCTTAAAGCTGCCTCTCTGCCTCTTTCATGTGCCCGCCGGGTTTCCATCACCGGCGGCAGATCACATCGAAGCCCATATTTCTCTCGATGAAGTCCTGAACATTCGTGCGCCACACGTTTACCTGGTGTCGATCACCGGGGAGAGCATGCAGGGGGCGGGGATCTTCGATGGAGATCTGGCCGTCGTTGATCGCTCAATTGAGCCGGCGCATGGCCACATCGTGGTGGCCCTCCTGAACAATGACCCGGTCTGCAAGCGGCTATCTATCCGGGGAAAGGATGTAGTCCTGCTTTCTGAGAACGCCAAGTACCCACCACGTTACATCCTGGAGGGGGACGAGCTGTCGATCTGGGGCGTGATCATTGGTAGCGTGCGTAGTCATGTCTAAGGCCGCGCCTGTCTTCGCGCTGATCGACTGTAATAGCTTCTATGCAAGTTGTGAGCGTGTCTTTCGTCCTGACCTGGCCAGGGTTCCTATCGTTGTTCTATCAAACAATGACGGGTGTGTGATCGCTCGCAGCTATGACGCGAAGCCCCACGTAAAAATGGGCGAGCCTTACTTTCAGATCAAGCACAAACTTAAGCAGCACGGCATTGTTGCGTTTTCTTCGAACTATGCCCTCTACGGCGACATGAGCGAGCGGGTGATGTCGCTGATCGAATCGATGGTACCGGTAGTCGAGGTGTACAGCATCGATGAAGCCTTCGCAGATCTCACGGGAATCAATAGCCTTGACCAGTTCGGCCGCCAGATCCGGGCCCAGGTGCTGCGCTGTACAGGCATTCCGGTTGGTGTAGGGATCGCACCTACAAAGACGCTCGCCAAGTTGGCCAACCACACTGCCAAGCGTCTACAAGCGCACACTGGGGGCGTTGTAGATATTACCGATCAGGTGAAGCGAGATTGGGTGTTGCGAAACACTGATGTCGCCGAGGTGTGGGGTATCGGCCGGCGGATGAAGGCGCATCTGGACGGGATGGGAATCAAGTCTGCTATGGACCTGGCCAAGGCCGATCCGTGGACGTTGCGCAAAAATTTCAGTGTCGTGATCGAGAAGACGGCCCGGGAGTTGGCGGGCACACCGTGCCTGGAACTGGACGAGCCAGATCCGCCGAAACAGGAGATCTGCTGTAGCCGGATGTTTGGGAAGCGGCTAACTGAGTTGGCTCCTATCAAGGAGGCGGTTGCCACTTACATGATGAGAGCCTCGGAAAAGCTACGGGCTCAGAACTCATTGTGTAAGAAAATCCGCGTCAGCATTCGCACGGGCATGTTTAACCCCGAGGAAGCTAAGTATGCAAACGGTGTCCTGGTAGAATTGCCGTATCCAACCAATGACGTCAGGCTCATGACGAAAATGGCTGTGGAAGCGCTGGACCGCGTCTTCAGGCCGGGTTTCAAATACAGCAAGGCCGAGGTCATGTTGTTGAACCTGTGCCAGCCAGGCGAGTACACAGGCGATCTCTTCGCCATGGCGCAACCATCGGAAACCGACAAGGTGATGAAGGTTCTGGACCAGATCAACAGCCGTTGGGGGAGGGGGACACTCCGGGCCGCCAGTGTCCCTACCAAACCCGATTGGGGAATGCGGCGGGAGATGATGAGCCAGAGCTACACGACGAAGCTCGATCAGCTTTGGAAGGTGTCCTGCAACTGAGGGTACTCTGGAATAAGCTGCAATTCATCACCGGTAGCAAACGGCCAGAAGCAGTCACCTGCTGCCCGCATCAATATCTTGGCCTGCCCCTGAGGGTTCTGCGATCATCCGCTCGATAGCGAGTTTACGTCGACGATGCAGAACTCGCGGATGATCATCGACGATGACGACCAAGCCGACCAAGAGGGCTGGGAAGCAATATCAAGCACAGGAACGACGACTGATCTGGGTGGAATATGTCGCACTGGGAACGATCGAGACTTGACCAGCTAGAGCGTGGGGTAGCGATTACCCAAAAGCTGCTAGGCCCGACGACAAGAAATAGGCCCTGAATAAGAACGTTAAAATAAATCCATTCTATGGAACAGAATAAAATGCCCATAAAGCTATACGCTGTAAAAATTGAAAACTTCAAAGCAATAAAAGAAGCAACAATCCCATTATCAACAGGGTTAACCGTACTCGTCGGGCAAAACAGTTCAGGAAAGTCATCTGCATTACAGGCAATACATTGGGCCTGTAGATGCGTAGCAAACCCTAAGGTAGTTAGAAACCAATCACGAAGCATCTCTGCTCACGATTTTGATTTCAACCCAACAATACAAATACGCACAGTTGGGAACAACCAAGAACTCAGACAAGGCAGAGGAGAAAATCCGGAGGTATCAGTCAAGGTCACATTCAGTCACTCCACAAACGATGGTCAACAAGAAAATCTTGAGTCCATAGTTAAAATCAGCCAAGGGAATAACGAAGCTGTCAAGGTTGACCTCAGTAACGACTCTATTAATGCTGACTTTTATACAATACTCTCCGATCAGAACCGTCCTTTTTCAAGCTACATACCTGGCCTAGCCGGTGTACCTCTAGCCGAGGAAAAACGCTCCCGACTTCCAATTTTAAAACAGGCCGCAAGCGGAGATGCCAACACCGTTTTAAGAAACATTCTCTTGCTAATCAAAGATGACCCACGCGACGATGTTTCCATTGAAAAACTATCCGAGCTTTGCTCAAAGGTTCTAGGAGCTATAAAAATAAAGGTAGAGTTTGACGAAATAAGGCACTCAGAGATAAATGCAAAAATCCAAACATCTTCAATGGCAGAGGATTACTGGACGCCTTTAGAGATGGCTGGAACGGGCGTTTTACAATGCATTCAAATATTCGCCTACATCATACTATACCGGCCACAACTGCTACTAATTGATGAACCAGATGCCCACCTCCATCCGGATAGGCAAGAAAATTTAATTCTAGCACTTGCCGAAGTTGTCAATGAATATGGAATGTCGGTTGTGTTAACCACTCACAGCCCAAACGTTGTTAGAGCGATGCCAATAAGTGCGCAGATAGTTTGGATGAACGAAGGCGTAGTGCACGAGGAAGACGGCGACAATATACGGCAGCGTATGGGCTGGGGAATCCTTGACAAAAAAATAATACTAATAACAGAAGATGGAAAGCCCGCAGAGCTAAAATCCATACTAAAGCAATGGCCGCAACTTGAGAGAGCAGTATCTGTCTGGCCGGTATCCGGGAGTAAATCGCTGCCAACGCTGAGTGCTTGTGAATCACTATTAAACATGACATGCATGCCTCACATAGTATTACACCGCGACGGGGATTTTATGACCCCAAAAGAGAGGGCCGAATTAAATAAGAAATATGAGCATGCTAATGTAACCTTATGGATTACTGATGATACAGATATTGAATCTCTATTTCTTAACCCTGAGCGCATTGCAAGAATTTACGAAATTGAAATAGAAGAAGTAAACCGACTATACGAAGAAATATTCAAAGAGAACGCTATCGGCTTTGAAGACAAATTCGTAGGCAAGCGTCAAGATATAGCAGAAGACAGGCGCATCTATCAAAAAAGAGATGACGCAACAAAGGCAGCTACAGCGAAACAGGAAATACCTCTAGGAGAGGGAGGTCTTGGCAGAGTGCTAGGAAAAGACTTCTCTAAAAAACTCAAAGAAAAACTCGCGCAGCAAAAAAAAGACGCTTCAATTATTTTTAACATTCATGACAACGAAAACAACATAGGACTGTCACTACAACACATCCTAAATGCTGCACTAGCGCACTGACAGGACTGCAGAAAAGGGGGCAGATTTATTTACTGGTTGACCGTCCGCTTCTGGCCGAAAGCTGCCTGCCCTGACCTGGTGTGCATTTCCCGAAGTAGTTATTGGCTAGCGAGGCGTGGTAGTGGGGCAAAAATGGGGCAATATGTACGCCAATCAATACCATTCAATGCCAAACGGCGCGATATCATGCTCTTAAGAAAAAGCCCTACAGCCCTTGTTATTCGGGGGTGTAGGGCTTTTTTGCGTTAATACCCGAGCACAATCGGCGTATGGCGAGAGCGTCGTCGTAAAACCGAATCTAACTCAAGAAAACCTAACACAATCACCAAAAATATCTAGATCAGTGTTTGATGTGTTAACCCCAAACGACTCCAAAAACTTTTTAGCAAAGATGTCTTTCGGTCCAGTTTTTCCTTCTTCCTTATTCAGAACTCGCGAAATGGAGCTTACGAATAAGTCTGCGATCTGCATGAGAGGCGATATCGAAGAGTCTTCGGATTCAACGATATCTATATATACGTTGTCATTGAAGAGATTTTTTGCGGCATTTCTCAGTTGAAGCTCAATCTCCATTATGGAGAGCTTATCCTTGGATGCTTCCTCTGAGTCTTTTCGGAATTGTAAGTTTCTAGGTAGAACGGCCCGGCCTGACTTGTTTTCCTCTTGGATGCCCTGAATGGTCATGTGATAAAATAACTTGTCCAGAGTGTCGTCAATGTTTTTGAGCCCGCGGCGCTCGACAGCTAAGCCCTTGAAGGAAACGGCTTCGGAGTTTTTTACGATGGCTCCAAGCAGTTCAAGATAGGTTTCAAGGTTTCCATTGTTTATGTCTTTGAAGTGCATTTCACCTTTAAATTTTAATTCATCCTTTCTTTGATTAACTGCGCGAGTGATTTTCATCGTGTCATAGCTGCGTAGAACCCATAGGCTCCCAACTAGAAGGAATTTACTTGTTTTACCGCTTTCATCTGCATAGATGCAATACACGGGATGGGCTGGCCTAGCATCAAGGATCCTTTGTTTTTCTTCGTCCTCAAGCTTGCCGCGAGTGCGTCTGACCTCAGGAGATGCAATGAATAATCCATGAGTGTTTTGGATGAAGGCACGAGCACGGGCAATGGAAGGAAGACGTTCCAGCTTGGGATAATTGTCAATTGAAATGTCGCCCCCGCTATACAAGTCTTGTTGGAAGGTTTTCCAGTATAGAAGCTGGCATTTGACGTCGGAGTCTCGTGCTTGTGGGTAGTGGTTCAGAATCCAAGCGACCCTATCTATTGCCCGGGTAGGACTATTACCTGCGATTGCAGATAGTATGCGGGTTTTCTCGGCTTCATTCCGTGCTTTCGTGGCTAGATTCGCATCTTCCTGCTCTTCGTCACCTTCAAACTCGACTTGTTTGTTCATCCTGAAACTCCCTCTTTCCATGGCTAACTGCCAGCAATACGACGAGAAAGAGGTTGCGTCAACTGCTATTGAATGGTGAATCGAATCAGTATGAATCGCCCCAAGCTCTCTAGACACCTTGCAAGACTACGGTGGGTTAGCCAAGCTGGTTGGTGCGTTGGAGGAGGGCTACGTCCAATCCATCATCGGAGCGGTACAGCAACTAGTTCCGGCCACTGGCCGCCGGCCGTGGTGTGTGGCCAGAATCGGCCATTCTGAAGTTAGCAAAATCCAAGCCAGCACCCCGGTCGGACCATAGGTTCTGGCGCTCTGTCGGCAAGGTGCCGTAGGGGGGGGTAGTTGCGGAAAGTAAAGAAATGATGCGGAAACGGTCAGTTGGTGACGGTAAGCGACCGTGAGCAGCAGAAACAAAAAAAGCCCTGAAAAATCAGGGCTTTCTCGTTGAGATTTGGCGGAGGCGTAGAGATTCGAACTCTAGGACCTGTTACAGTCGGCGGTTTTCAAGACCGCTGCCTTAAACCACTCGGCCACACCTCCAGATCGCATTGCGGGCGCCATAATACCCGAATGAAACACACTGTCAAACTCTCTGCGTCGCGAGTTACAGAGCCTCTGTTATCATCCATGCCACTAAATGTTTCCCCCAACAGGAGTGTCGCCATGCGCGAACAGGATTACGCAGTTAACAACGGCGTGCAGGCCGAGCAGCTAGAGGTTAGCCGCGTCCTGCGCAACACTTACGGCCTGCTGGCCCTGACCCTCGCGTTCAGTGGGGTGATGGCCTATGTGGCACAGCAGATGCGTGTCGGTTATCCGAACATCTTCGTGGTGCTGATCGGCTTCTACGGTCTGTTCTTCCTCACCAACAAACTCCGTGACTCGGCCTGGGGCCTGGTGTCGGCTTTCGCCTTGACCGGTTTCATGGGCTTTTTGCTCGGTCCGATTCTCAACCGCTACCTGGGCATGCAGGGCGGCGCCGAAGTGGTCAGCTCGGCCTTTGCCATGACGGCACTGGTATTCGGCGGTCTGTCGGCCTATGTGCTGATCACCCGCAAGGACATGAGCTTCCTCGGCGGCTTCATCACCGCCGGTTTCTTCGTCCTGATGGGCGCCGTGCTGGCCAGCCTGTTCTTCCAGATCAGCGGCCTGCAACTGGCGATCAGCGCCGGCTTCGTGCTGTTCTCCTCGGTGTGCATCCTGTTCCAGACCAGCGCCATCATCCACGGCGGCGAACGTAACTACATCATGGCCACCATCAGCCTGTATGTATCGATCTACAACCTGTTCGTCAGCCTGCTGCAACTGTTCGGCATCATGGGTCGCGATGACTGATCACAGGTGCTGAGCCATTGAAAAAAGCCCGCTTCGGCGGGCTTTTTTTGTCCTGGGCTCCTTGGGACGTTCAGTTTTTCAACGTGCCTGTACCTGCATTCGCGCGGTGGCGACGGCGTCTTTGTTGACCTCGATGGAAAACGCCAGCACGTCCACCTGTTTCTGTTCAAGCTCATCAACCCAAGCGATCACCCCGGTGAGCGGGCCTTCCAGGGCCAGGCTGACCCGACCGGGCGCTTCGTTGTCCATGCGCTCCAGGCTGATGCCGGCCTGGCTGCTGGAACGGGCCAGCATGCCGGGCAGGGCTTCGGCCGAGATTGCCGTGACGGGGCTGGCAGGTTTGCCAGCATGCAGTTGGAGTATCAGGCGCTGCAATTGTGTGGCCTCGATAAAGCGTTGTTCGGCAAGCTGCAGGGCTTGTTGTTGTGGCTGCCAGAGCAAAAGGTAGGCGCCGGTCAGGGCACTGAATAGGGTCAGCCCTTTAAGGGCTCGCTGTTCGCGTTTCGCCAGGCGATGCCAGTGCCCCAGGGGTGGGTGGAGCAGGGCGGACAGTGGTTTTTTCAGTAACGGCAGGCTCATGCCTCACTCCTTGATCTGCAACCGTGCGCTGACCCCTCGGGCATCGCGGACGGAAGAGTCGGTACTGGCATCCAGGCCCTGGGCAATCAGGCCTTCGCGCAGCTGTTGAAGATCGGAGAACGCTGGTGCACTGATCTGCAGGTTCCAGCCTTCGCCGCTTTGGTAATCGAGGCGCTGTACCTGGGCCAGGGCGCCGTAACTGGCGCTCCATTGCTCGGCCAGCAGTGACAGTTTGTGGGCGCTACCGGAGCTTTTCTCGACCTTTTGCTGTTGCTTGGCGTGTACCTGGGCGGCGAGGTCGGTCACAGGCTCCTCAGTACCCGAATGGGCCTGCCACAACGCCTGGTTCTGCGCCTGGACCTGCTCGCTCTGCTGCTCCAGGTACCAGCGATGGCCCATGCTCTGCAGCAAGTGGGAGCCTGCGGCCACCACCACTAGGAGCAGGGCCAGGCGCCAGGGGGCCGTTTGCCGGGGGCGCTGCAGGAATTCGCCCTGGCGCAGGTCGATGGCCTGCTGCGCGCCCTGGCTCAAGCATTCCCAGGGACGTTCATCGGCCTGCCAGTGATGCTGGTCGAAACTTTCCAGGCCCGGTGGTTGCGGCCCCTGCCAGTGCAAGACTGCCGGAAGCAGGGGGGCCAGGTCCGCCAGTTCGCACGGGTACAGGGCCAGGCGCATCGGCGCGCTGCCTCCCAGCAGCCAGCGACCGTCCCAGGTTAGGGCCCGGGGCTGGTCTGGGGGCAGGCAATCGGCGTCGACATGAATATGCGAAGGCTGCAACCCCAGTTCGGCCAGTTGTCCAAGGCACTGGTTCAGGTGCTGACGATTGACCGCCAACACCGCGCAATGGCGTTTGTCCTTGAGTGGCCCGTGGGCCAAGTGCAGGTTGTCCAGTTCATCGATCAGTTGTTCTTCCAGCGCGCTGTGCAATGCCTGGCGCAGCCAGCGTCCACTGCGGGCGGGCACGCTGACCTGATGGTGGCTGGCCATTTCCATGGGAAGCAGCAGGCTCAGGGGCTGGTTGCCCAGCGCGGCCGCAGCCTGCTGCAGGTCGCCCTGGTGCAACTGGCCACCGGCCTGCCACCAGAAGCATTGCCAAGGCATGTTGCCGGTGGCACGGGGAGATAGATAAAGCCACTGCCTCATGTCGGTCTACTCGGTCTTCGGTTGTTCAGGAGGAGTGGGCATCAGCGTGCGCTGCTGCACCCGGACCTTTTCCCTATCCATGACTCGCAGGTCGCTCACCAGGCGCAGGCGTTGCCGGCCCTGTTCGACATCGATGGTGGCGCGGAACTGCCGACTGCTGACGCCTAGCCCCTGAGGTTTGATGTCCCGGCCCTGGAGCACCGGGTTGGAAAGAAAACGGGTGATATCGGGATAGCCACCTTCCGGACGGGAACTGACCAGAATGCGAGCCGTGGGTAGGTCGATGCCTTCAACACTGGCCAGGACCTCGGCGCGGGTGGTGTTGACGTTGATCGGGCTGTTGCCGAATACCCCCACTAGCGGCTCAAGCTGTTGCAGGGTCTGGCTGTCCACCCCGGGCAGTTGGCGCAGTTCACTGAGGTCGCTAAAGGGCAGCGGTAGGCCATCACGGTTGTTCTGGCCGACCAGGAGTGCCGGATCGTGGGCCCGGATGCCTTCCAAGGCCAGCAGGCGCTGGTAGCGGGCCCGCAGGTTCAGATCGCTGCGCTGGCGCAGGCTGTTGAGGTTGAGCCGGGCACCGAGGTCTTGCAGTTGGACATGAATGCGTCCATCGCCGATCTTGAACGCTGGCGCCGGTTGCGCCCAGTGCTGCCCCAGGTGGGTCACCAGCAGGCCGTCCTTGCTGCGAGTGTCTTCGAGCAATTGTTGACGGGCCCAGGCTTCACCGCTCAGCGCCAGTTGCCAGAGCTGCTGTTGTTCTATCAGGTTGCTGCTGGCGTGCAGGTTGAGCCGCTGGCGGGCGAGCATATTGCTTACCACCATGGTCACCAGGGCGGTGATCAGCAATACGCTGAGCAGGGCCACGCCTCGTTGCCGGGCCAGGTTATTCATGCAGAGCGGCCTCGTCGGGTTCCTGGGCATCGAGGCCGCCGGGCAGCAGTATCAGCCGGCGTACCTGAGGGTAGCCGGGGGCATCCAGTTCGATTTCCAGGGCCGCCGGCAGGCTCAGGCTCTCGGTCCCTGCCGGCCAGTGTTCGTGGGCCTGGCCGCGGGCATCGATAAAGCGCAGGCGAGTCAGCTCCACGCCAGCCAGCAGTTGCTGGTTCTGGCTGATGGGGGCGGGTGGAGGCTGTGCCGCCCCGGGGGCGGCCAGGGGTTGGGACAGGGACAGGGTGTCGCGTACCCAGCTGCCGCCTTCCCAACGGTGGCTGACTTGTAGCAGGTTGCTGCGCGGGTACTCCAGCGGGTTGCGCCAGCCACCGCGTACCAGGCGAATGCCGTCAGGCTGGCTGATCAGTGCCTGGCTTTGGCTGGGGTCGTCCGCCAGCGGGTGTCGACGGGCTTGCACCAGGTCACGCTCCAGCACACTCATGGCCCGTTGCAGTTGACGCAATTGCTGCTCATGCAGGCCAATGCGCTGATCGCTGCGCAGCACCCTGTCGAGCATCTGATAGGTGGCCAGGCCCAACAGGCTGAAAATGGCCATGGCCACGATCACTTCGAGCAAAGTGAAACCGCGCTGGTTCATGGCCGGGCCTCGATGTAGCCAAGCAGTTGTGCACGGCTGTACTGGCGTGCGCGTTGCTGGGTGGTTTCGACGGAGACGCGCAACTGGACCTTGAGCAGACGGCTGTCGGGTGCGCTCTGGATATCACTGAACAGCCACCAGAGGCGGCCGCCGAACTCGATCTGTTCCGCACTGCGTTGGCTCTGCGGCTCTCGCAGGCCGATGCGCAGTTCATTCATGCGGTTGTCGGCGATCCACAGCGCCTGGGTGCGCTCGGTGAGGTTTGCGCTGTTCATGGCCACATGCTGCACCGCACTGAACAGGGCGATCGACAGGGTGGCAAAGATCGCCAGAGCGACCATGACCTCCAGCAGGGTAAAGCCCTGTTCAGTTCCGGGTTTCAATTTGCGCATCCTGTATGCCATCGCTGGAAAGGCTCAGCAGTGCCTGGTCGCGGTATTCGAACCACAAGGTGAAGGCGCTGGTTTCATCGCTGGAAAGCACCAGCAATTGCGGCAGGCCAGTGCGGCTGTCACTGGTACCCAGGGCCGCGCCGGCCTCGGGTACGTCCAGGCGCAGGCGCAATTTGGCGGGTAGTGCATGCGTGCGCAAATCCCTGTCCTCGATCCAGCGACCCTGCTGGTCCAGGCGCAGCACCCAGTAGCCGTCGGGCTCGATTCGCACGCCGTAGTCGCTGTAGTTGAGCAGCGCTTCCTGGCGCAGCAGCTGCAACAGGCCCAGTAGGCGCTGTGCTTCCTGGTGCGCCTGGCGGCCACCGGAGTCCGGGCGTACGATGCCGACCAGGCCGGCGGTCAGGGCGATCAGCAGAATCACCACCAGCAGTTCAAGCAGGGTGAAGCCCCGGGTACGGTGGCGCTGCACGGTCTATTGTTCCCAGTTGCCAATATCGCTGTTCACGCCTTCGCCGCCGAGCTTGCCGTCGGCGCCAAAGGAAAACAGGTCGTAGGCGCCACCCTTGGTGCCGGGCACCCGGTACTGGTAGCCATTACCCCAGGGATCGACCGGCAGGCGCTTGAGGTAACCGTCGGGGTTCCAGTTGCGGGCCGCCGGGCTGCCACTGGGCTTGCTCACCAGCGCCTGAAGGCCTTGCTGGCTGCTGGGGTACTGGTGGTTGTCGAGGCGATAGATGTCCAGGGCCATGGCAATGGCATGGATGTCGCTCTGGGCGGCGGTGGCCTTGGCCTGATCGGGGCGGCTCATGATCTGCGGTACTACCAGGGCGGCGAGAACACCGAGAATGACTACCACCACCATGATTTCGATCAGGGTAAAACCGCGTTGCTTGTTTCGTGTGTGCACGTTGGGGGATTCCACATTCAGGTGATCAGTTGGTTCAAGCTGAGGATCGGCATCAGGATCGCCAGGACGATGACCAGCACGGACGCGCCCATGAACACCAGCATGGCCGGCTCGAACAGGCCCACCAGCAGGGCGATGCGGTTGGCCAGCTGTGCTTCCTGCTGCTTGGACGCGCGTTCGAGCATGCTGTCCAGCTCACCGGAGCGTTCACCGCTGGCGATCATGTACAGCATCATCGGAGGGAAACTGCCGTTGAGCTCAAGCGCTCGAGTCAGGCTGATACCTTCGCGTACGCCACGGACGATGTCTTTCAGACCGGTACGAATTTTCTGATTGGCAACGACCTCACTGGCGATCGCCAGAGCGTCCAGCAGCGGCACGCCACTGCGCCCGAGAATCGCCAGGGTGCTGACGAAGCGCGTGCAGTTGCTGGCCCTGACCAGCCCGCCAATGATTGGCAGGCGCAGCACCAGCGCATGCCAGCGTTCACGGTTGGCCGGCTGTTTCAGGAGCATGCGCAGGGCCGTCACTGCGGCGCCGATCAGGATCAACAGCAGCAGGCCGAAGTCCCGCAGGAAGCCGCTGGTGGCGATCAGCCCGCGGGTCAGCAACGGCAGCTCCTGGCCACTGTCGATGAATACCTTGATCACGTCCGGCACCACGAAGCCCAGGAGGAAGCCGACGATGCTGATGGCTGCCACCATGAGAATGCTTGGATAGAGCATGGCCAGATGGATCTGCTGGCGTGCGGCCTGGCTGGCTTCGGTGTAGTCGGCGAGGTTCATCAGCACCTGGTCCAGGTGCCCTGAATGTTCGCCGGCGGCCACCGTGGCCCGGTACAGGTCGGGAAAGGCCTTGGGGTAGGCGGCCAAGGCCACGGCCAGGCTGTAGCCTTCGAGGACCCGAGCACGAAGCGCCAGCAGCATGCTTTTTACTCGCTGCTTTTCGCACTGTGCGGCCACGGCAGCGAGCACTTCCTCCAGGGGCAGCGAGGCTTGCACCAGGGTTGCCAGTTGCCGGGTCAGCAGGGCCAGCTCGGCGCTGCTGAGGCCGCCGCCAGCCGTCTTGACCTCGCCCAGGACGGTGCTGCGATGGCCCTGGCTGGTGGTGATTTTCAGAGCGATCAGCTGGCGTTCGCGCAGCATTTGGCGGGCCTGGCGCGGGCTGTCGGCCTCCAGTACACCGCTGGATTTCTTGCCGGCGGCGCACATGGCCAGGTATTCGTAGGCGGCCATCTTCAGTCCCTCTGGGTAACCCGCAGCAACTCTTCAAGGCTGGTGAGCCCCTGTAGCACCATGACCTGGCCATCGTCGAACAGGCTTGGGCTGTGTTGCCGGGCGTGGCTGACCAATTCATGTTCTCCGGCGCCGGTGTGGATCAACTGGCGTAGGACGTCGTCGAACAGCACCAGCTCGTAGATCCCGCGGCGGCCGCGATAGCCCGAGTGCTGGCAGTTCGGGCAACCCACTGGCCGGTACAGTTGTGGCGCGCTATCCGGGCCCACGCCCAACCGTTCGCAGGCGGCGGGATCGGCGTCATGGGGCTCCTTGCATTCGGGACACAAAAGACGTACCAGGCGCTGGGCCAGTACGCCCAGCAGCGACGTGCAAAGCAGGAACGGCTCGATGCCCATGTCCACCAGGCGGGTCACAGCACCGATGGCGCTGTTGGTGTGCAGGGTCGAGAGCACCAGGTGCCCGGTGAGGGAGGCTTGCACGGCGATTTCCGCGGTCTCGCGGTCGCGGATTTCACCCACCATCACCACGTCCGGGTCCTGGCGCAGGATGGCCCGCAAGCCACGGGCGAAAGTCATGTCGACCTTGGCGTTGACCTGGGTCTGGCCAATACCGGTGAGGTGGTACTCCACCGGGTCCTCGATGGTCAGGATGTTGCGCTCCAGGCTGTTGAGGCTGGCCAGCCCGGCGTACAGCGTGGTGGTCTTGCCGGAGCCGGTGGGGCCGGTCACCAGGAGGATGCCGTGGGGTTTGTGCAGGGCGGTTTCCAGGCGCTGGCGTACCGCCGGGTTCATGCCCAGGTGCGCCAGGTCCAGGCGCCCGGCCTGTTTGTCGAGCAGGCGCATCACTACCCGCTCGCCGTGGCTGGAAGGCAGGGTCGAGACCCGGACATCCACTTCATGCCCGGCGATGCGCAAGGCAATGCGACCGTCCTGGGGGATGCGTTTCTCGGCGATGTCGAGCTTGGCCATGACCTTGATCCGTGACACCAGCAGGGTCGCCAGTTCACGCCGCGGGCGCAGCACTTCGCGCAGCAGGCCGTCGACCCGCAGGCGTACCGAAAGGTGTTCCTCGAACGCCTCCAGGTGCACGTCGGAGGCCTTGCTTTTGACCGCTTCGCTGAGGATCGCGTTGATCAGGCGAATGATCGGGGCGTCGTCTTCCTGCTCCATCAGGTCGGTGGTTTTCGGCAACTGCTCGGCGAGGCTGGAGAGGTCGAACTCTTCATCGAACTGTTCGCCCAGGCCATCGGCCACCTGCTTGGCACCGTCCTGGCCGTCGCGGTAGTGGGCAGCCATGCGCTGGGCGAAGGCCTGTTCATCGAGGATTTCGCTGCGCAGTGGCGCACCGTTGAAGCGGCGGACCTCGGCGATCACCGACCAGGGGGTATTGGCGCGGCAATAGAGCACCGGGCCCTGGGCCTGGTGCTCCAGGACCACGCCGTGACGGCGGGCATAGGCGAACGCCAGGCGCGGGCTTGGGTTGGGACTGATCATGGCTGCGGTGCAATCCCTTGGGTACGCATGTCGATCAGGCCCTGGTCGCCGTCACTGTTGGCATCGAACAACTGATGCGGATTGTGCGGAAGCTGGCCGCGGGTCTTGCCATCCAGGGTGCGCAGGGAGCGCAGGTTGTTGTACTTCTGGGTGCTCAGCTTGTCGGCATTGGCCGTATTGCGCAGCAGGGTCGGACGCAGGAACACCATCAGGTTGGTCTTCTCGTTGACCTCCTTGCTGCTGCTGAACAGCTTGCCGAGCCAAGGGATATCACCGAGCAACGGCACCTTGCTCACCTGGACCTTGATGTTGTCCTTGATCAGGCCGCCAAGCACGATGATCTGCCCGTCGTTGGCCAGGATGGTGCTCTTGACCGAGCGCTTGTTGGTGATCACATCGCTGGTGCTGATGCCGGGTGGTGCCGCGGCCAGCTCGGAGCTTTCCTGTTCGACTTTAAGGCGCAGAAAGTTGCCTTCATTGATATGCGGAGTGACCTTGAGGGTGATCCCCACGTCCTTGCGCTCGACGGTGGTGAAGGGGTTGCTGGCCCCTGCGGTGTCGGTGGTGTAGGAGCCGGTCTGGAATGGCACGTTCTGGCCGACGAGAATTTCCGCCTGCTCATTGTCCAGGGTCAGCAGGCTCGGGGTGGACAGCAGGTTGTTGTTGGAGTCGCTGGACAGGGCGGTGATCAGCGCGCCGAAGTTGCTACTGCCGATGCCTATCACGGCTCCGTCCGGGAGGGTCGGGCTCTTGCCGCTCTCCAGGTTGCCCAGCAGGGTGCCGATAGTCATGCCGGCGCTGTTGAAGTTGCTGACGGCGCCCCATTTGCCCCGGCCTGCGGCCCACTGCACGCCGAGGGCCTGGTTGATGTCGCCACTGACTTCGACGATGGCCGCTTCCACCAGCACCTGGGCGCGGGGCTGGTCGAGTTCGTCGATGATGCTTTCGAAGGTCGCCAGTTGTGCCGGTGAGGCCATCAGCACCAGGGCATTCTGGCTTTCGTCGGCGCTCACCAGCACCGGGCTTTCCTGTCTCTGATTGTCGCCACCGCGGCTTCCCGCTTCCAGGCGCTTGCCGATCCCGCTGAGCAGTTCTTCGAGCTTCTTCGCATCGCTGTGATTGAGGCGTCGCACTCGGGCGTTCTCGCCGACATTGTTCGGCACGTCGAGGCTCAGGGCCAGGCGCTGCATCTGTTGGCGAATCGGTGCCGGGCCGACCAGGATCAGGCGGTTGCTGCGCGAATCGCCGATAGCCTTGGCGCTGCTCTGGCCACTGCTGTTATCGGTCAGGCTTTCGCTCAAGGTCTTGGCCACGTCGTTGGCCCAGGCATGCTTGAGCTGGAGAATGTTGAACTGGCGCCCGCCGGCGTTATCCAGTTCTCCGATCACCTGGCGCACGCGTTGCACGTTGTTGGCGCTGTCGGAAACGATCAATGAGTTGGATGTGGTGGAAGCTGCCATGTAGGCGTCGGAGGCGACCAGAGGGCGGACGGCGGAGACCACTTCGCTGGCGTTGACGCTGTGCAGTTCGATGACTTCGGTGATGAACTCTTCGCTGCCCTCGTCGGGTTGGGCATAGGCTTTGGTCTTGGCCTCGGCTACCGGCAGGATCAGTACCCGGTCGCCCTGGTCCATGGCCACGTAGCCCTGGCTGCGCAAGGCGGTGAGAAACAGCGAGTAAATGCCTTTCTGGTCCATGGCGGTGGTGGACTGGACCGTGACCTTACCGTTCAGGCGCGGGTCGAGGATCATGGTCTTGCCGGTGATCTGCCCGACCTCGTTGATCAGGTCGCGTAGTTCTGCGTCCTTCATGTTCAAGGTCCACTGTTGTCCCTGGGGAGGTTTTTCAGCGGCCTGGACGGGGCCGATCAAGGTGCTAAGGGCCAGTAGGGAGCCTGCAATGAATGTTCGTTTCATGATGTCTTGGGGGGTCACAAAGAGGGTTGAACAAGGTTGTGGGTTTCTGCCCGCACAGCAGTGCTTTGAGGCATCTCGGGGGCCATGGGCAACGGCATCAGCAGGGGAGTCGAGTGGTGGGCCAGAGACAGCGACTGGTCTTCGCCAAAGCGTTGTATGCGCACCTGTTGGGTGCTGATCTCGCGCAGGCTGCCACCTCCGGGAAGGGGCTCGCCAATGCCATAGAAACGGCTGCCCTCAGGGGATTCAATCAGCGCCCTGGACAGTTCCGGGCGACGTTCCACCAGGCTGGCCAGCAGCGTCAGCGGCACTCTTGGCAGGTTGCCGGTGGCTTCCTGGGGCAGCACACCGAACAGTTGGGCTATGGCCGCGTTGTTCGGCGGCAGGCGCGGCGGCTCGCTGACGGCCAGGGGCCCTGGGCGCACGGTCTCGTCCAGACGCTGGGCGAACAGGAAGCTGTTGTAGGCGAGCCAGCCCAGCCAGGTCACCAGCAACGACAACGCGCCGATCTGTAGAACGGCGCGTGGGCATCGGCGCAGGAGGTTCATAGGCTCATGTGCCGCAGGAGTTTTTCACCGCGCCAGTGATGGATCACCACCGCTGCCACATGCCCGACCACCAGCAGCGCCAGCACGACGCAGGCGTACTTGTGCACCCTATTGAAGAAGGCAGTGAGCAGCGGTTCCTGCAGCGGCTGGGGCAGTGACAGCAGGCCGAAGACATTGATCGGGCGTTCCATCATCAATACGCCAGTGGCCAGCACCAGGCCGGTCGTGAGGTAGAGCGCCAGGTGTCCGCCCTTGGCCAGCAGGCGGGCGAGCCGATGGGGGGAGGCCGGTTCCTGGCGGTCCAGGGCACACACAACTCGCAGGCCAAGCAGCGGAATCAGCAGGAAGGTCAACGACACGTTGATGAAGTTGATCCCGTCGGCGATCACGGTGGGCAGGTCGAGCAGGGCGTTGCCGAAGCCACTGAGCGTTGCCCAGATGATGATGGTGGCGAAGGTCCAGTGCAGCAGCACATGAAGCCTGGAGTAATTGCGAGTAGACATAGGGGGCATGACTGGCAAAAGGAAGCGTGGCGCCAAGCGCCACGCTCGGGTTAACGAAGGTGTGGCTTAGTTCTTGTCCCACGCCTGCTGCCAGGCGAAACCTACGCCTGGTTCATAGGCGTTGTTAGTGCTGGTCCAGATGGTGCACCAGCCGGCAACAGGGCCGGTCTTGCACTTGTAGGTGTTGCCATCTTTGGGCTGCAGCACCACTGTGCCAGCCTTGTAGGACTTCAGGCTTTGCGGGAACACGTGGTCGTACTGGCCTGGCTCGCCGCCGCCGTTTTCGGCTTTCAGGGCGAAGCTGGCGGTCTGTTGCAGCACTTCGCCTTTCTTCGAAGTAGCAACCACGACCAGGTCGTACTGACCGGCGCCCTGACCGGTGAGGGTCATGCTGAAATGCGGGTTGTTGCCGGCTGGAGCTTCCTGGAACAGGACGCTTTCACCTCTGGCGTTGAACACAGTGGCTTTCACGGTGTAGTCGCCGCCCTTGGCGATGGCGTTGAAGTGCAGGTCGACCTTGCCGTCCTTGAGGGTGTATTCGGACTGCATGCCAGTGATGGACAATTCGCCCGGCTTGGCAGCCTGCTCCTTGTCGATCATCACGTTGACGATGTCGCTGCCTTTCTTGACCAGGATGTCGTTCTTGCCGAAGTTGGGTAGCACTTCGTCCTTGTCGTTGAGCAGGCCCATCTGGTAGCCCTGCTTGGCAGCGTTGACCTTCTTGGCCAGTTCGTGCGGCCAGACGTCGGCCTTGGCCAGTTCGGCGGAGCTGATTTGCAGCACGATCTGCTTGGCGGCCTGTTCGCCCTGGGCATTGAACACCCGGGTCTTGACCTTGTCGCCGATGCTCAAGGCTTCCGGGTTGACCTGGCCGACAGTGGTCCAGCCCGAAGGAATGACTGCACCGTTGTCGATGTTCAGGTCGACCACTTGATAGAAAGTGGCGTCGGTGTCGTGGACTTTCCAGGTCGCCAGCACGACGTGGTAGCCGCTGCGGTCGGACGGAATGTTCACGGTGTGCTTGGTGGTTTCTCCAGCTTTCGCCGGAACGTTGAGGGCTGGCCATGGCTCATCCAGCAGTGGGGTGCTTTCGAAGGAATCACGGGTCAGTGGCTGGTTGGGGTTCCAGTCTTTCTTGGTGATGTAGAACTGCCAGTAGCGAGTGGCGTGGGGAGCGGCGTACTTCCAGGCGAAGGTCTGCGGGCCTGGCTTGATGGTATTTTTGGTCCAGCGAGTACTGCTTTGTTCGTTGATCGCGGAGAAACGATCCAGGCCGCCGGCAGGAATGGTGCCGTTGGCCGGGCCGCACTTGGTGAAGTCACCGGTACAGGCCTGGGCGGCGCTTGGGAAGTGCGAGAAGCCGCCTTCGAACTTGCGGCCGATGTACTCGGTGCTCTGTGGCTCGTAAGCCACCGCTCCGCAGTTGCTGTTCTGGTTCAGGCCTTTCTCGTTGCACATGTAGGCACGGGACTTGGGGCTCTCGATGTAGCCGTGAGCGCAAGCTTGCTGAGCAGCAACGCCGGCAACGCTCATGGCCAGGACCAGCGGCAGCTTGAGGAACGAGCGAACTCGGTTGGATTTGATCATTGTTAGATCCTTGAGCAGATAGAAGGAAATGCAGGAGTTCTCGGGGGCGCCACTGGGGACCGATCTGAGGGGACGGTTGGCATCCGTGCCAGAGCTGCCCTGGGAACAACCACAGGCTACGCGGCAGGGTCTGGGAGGGGACATGGGACGAGTACGAGAGTCGCCAGCTAGCGCTGTTGGGCAGCAAGGGCCAGGCGTGCCGGGCGTTTTCGCGCGTTTTTGCGCGATTGCCAGCACTGGTACGGAGCGTGCTTTGTACGCAGAAAAAGCGTGGCATTCGCATGCCACGCTCCAAGGTGAAACCTTCACCACTGATGGTTACTGGCGATCCCAGGCCATGGTCCAGTGACTACCGGTACCTGGCTCGTAATGCGTCGCTCCGGCCTTCCACTGCACGCAGTAGCCGCTGTAGGGGAAGGGCTTGCACTTGTAGGTATTGCCGTCCTTGGGTTGCAGCACCAGGGTGCCGGCCTTGTAGGTGCTCAAGCCTTGGGGGAAGACGTGATCGTACTTGCCGCCTCCCTCACCGCCACCGCCGCTTTCCTCCTGTTTCAGGGAGAAGCTGGCAGTCTGCTGCAGCACTTCGCCTTTCTTCGACGTGGCTACCACGACCAGGTCGTATTTGCCGGCGCTCTGACCGGTCAGCGTCATGGAGAAGTGCGGGGTATTGCCGGCTGGAGCCTGTTGGAACGCCACGCTTTCACCCTTGGCGTTGTACACCGTGGCTTTCACTGTGTAGTCGCCGCCCTTGGCGATGGCATTGAAGTGCAGGTCGACCTTGCCGTCCTTGAGGGTGTATTCGGACTGCATGCCAGTGATGGACAGTTCGCCCGGCTTGGCAGCCTGCTCCTTGTCGATCATCACGTTGACGATGTCGCTGCCTTTCTTGACCAGGATGTCGTTCTTGCCGAAGTTGGGTAGCACTTCGTCCTTGTCGTTGAGCAGGCCCATCTGGTAGCCCTGCTTGGCAGCGTTGACCTTCTTGGCCAGTTCGTGCGGCCAGACGTCGGCCTTGGCCAGTTCGGCGGAGCTGATTTGCAGCACGATCTGCTTGGCGGCCTGTTCGCCCTGGGCATTGAACACCCGGGTCTTGACCTTGTCGCCGATGCTCAAGGCTTCAGGCTGGACTGCGCCGACAGTGGTCCAGGTCGACGGAATGGTGGCGCCATTGTCGATGTTCAGGTCGACCACCTGATAGAAAGTGGCGTCGGTGTCGTGGACTTTCCAGGTCGCCAGCAGCACGTGGTAACCGCTGCGGTCGGACGGGATGTTCACGGTGTGCCTGGTCTTGCCGCCCGCCGCGGTCGGGGCGTTCAGGGCTGGCCATGGCTCGTCCAGCAGAGGTGTGCTTTCGAACGAATCACGGGTCAGTGGCTGGTTCGGGTTCCAGTTTTTCTTGGTGATGTAGAACTGCCAGTAGCGGGTGGAGTGGGCCGCCGTGTAGTGCCAGGTAAAGGTCTGCGGGCCCGGCTTGATGGTGTTCTTGCTCCAGCGCGTGGCGGTCTGCTCGTTGAGCTCCGAGAAACGCGCCAGGCCGCCGGCAGGGATGGTGCCGTTGGCCGGGCCGCACTTGGTGAAGTCCCCAGTGCAGGCCTGGGCGCTGCTTGGGAAGTGCGAGATGGCCCCTTCCCCCGGGCGGCCGATGTACTCGGTGCTTTGTGGCTCATAGGTCACGGCGCCGCAGTTGGCGTTGAGCTTGCCACCATTGGTATGGCACATGAAGGCGCGGGATTTCGGGCTCTCGATATAACCGTGAGCGCTGGCTTGTTGAGCCGCGAGCGCAGCCATGCCGATGGCCATGGCCAGCGGAAGCTTGAGGAATGAACGGGCTCGGTGCAACGTGATCATCGATTGATCCTTAGTTGGGAATTATTGGATTCAACACGCGATCGTGGGGAAGGATGTGCAGCTGGCACCCCTGTCTTGCGCCCCCCGAAAGCAAGCGCAAGGGTAGGAAGGGCGGGCGCCACTTCACATGGGACAAGTACGAGAGTCAGTCAGCGGCGCGCGAGCAATGCCCCTGGACCAGGGCCGGAGGGGCTGGCGCAGGGCCGCCAGGTCGGCCTTGGCCTGTTCGAAGATGCGCTCCATGCTGTGCAACAGGTTGGCCTGGCAACGGCGGACTGCCTGTGGCTGGTGCACGTTGACCTGGCGCAGGGCCTGGCAGGCCGCGGCCATTTCGCTGGCATCGATCAGGCAGGCCACGCCGGTCAGGCGGTGGCTCAGGTCGCCGATGGTCTCCGTCATGACGGCCAGGTCGGTGTCGCGTATCTGCTGGATCTCTTGCTGCAGGTTTTTGGTCAGCTCAAGGAGAATGCGCCGGCGCAGGATCGAACTGTTCCGGCCTGCTTCATCCAGGTGGTCGAGGCTGAAGGCGCGAATATCCCGAGGCTCTTCCTCGACCGGCGCGTAGTTGTTCAGGACTTCCTGCAGGCGTGCCAGGGTTACCGGCTTGATCATCAGGTCGTTCATCCCGGCGTTGGAGCACTGGGTGGCTTCATTGCTCAGGGCACTGGCGGTGTAGCCGATGATCAGCCGCTGGGGCAGCCCCAGGCGCCGTTCATCCTGGCGCACGGTGCGAGCCAGGGCGTAGCCATCCATGCCCGGCATGTTGCAGTCGCTGATCAGCACGTCGTAGGTGGATTCGCTCAGGGCCAGCAAGGCCTGTTCGCCGCTGCACACATGTTCTGCCTGATGCCCCAGGCGACCCAGTTGCAGAGTCAGCACCAGGCCGTTGGTCGACACATCGTCCACCACCAGGACTCGCAGGGCCTTGGCCTCCTGCTGGTCAGGCACCAGGGGCTCGTCCACTGGCCCGGGGGCCAATTGCCAGCTCAGGGGCAGTTCCACACTCACGCAGCAGCCCTGGCCGGGCTGGCTTTCCAGCCAGATATGCCCATCCATCAACTGGGTCAACTGATTGCAGATGCTCAGGCCCAGCCCCGAGCCACCATAGAGGTGGGCGGTGCGCGCGCTGGCCTGGCGATAGGGTTCGAAGATCTGTGGCTGCAAGGCCAGGGGAATACCGATACCGGTATCGCTGACGCTCAGGGTCAGCAGGCTGACGCCTTCGCGCAGGACACTTTCGCTGACTCGGACATGGATGCCGCCCTGGTCGGTGAACTTCAGTGCATTGCTGATCAGGTTGTGGAAGATCTGCTGCACGCGCAGCGAGTCGACCCAGTACAGGCGCTGGCGGTCGGCATGGTAGTCGAAGTGCAGTTGCAGGTTTTTCTCCCGCGCCTGGGCGGCAAACAGGCCGAGGCTGTTGGTCAGCAACGGCTCCAGCGCGGTAGGGTGCGCCGCCAGCTGCATCAGGCCGCTCTCGATCTTGTCCAGGTCGAGGATGTTGCCGATCAGGTCGATCATCGAAGTCGCCGATTGTTGGGCCACCCGCAGGTTGTGCGATGGCAAGGTGCGGCTGCTGGTTTCCAGCTCCAGCAGGCCCACCAGAGCGTTGAGCGGAGTGCGCAGCTCGTGGCTCATGGACGCCAGGAATTCGCTCTTGGCCGCGCTGGCCTTGAGTGCCACCTGCTTGGCTTCGCGCAACTTGATTTCCAGGTGTTTGCGCTCGGAGATGTCCAGCCAGCCGCCGAGCAGTCCCTGTAGCAGGCCCCGGGCACTGTAGAAGGGGACCAGCCATTGGTACAGGTAATGTTGTTCACCCTTGATCACCAGGCTGGTGTCGAGAAAGCGCGGCCGGTGGTTGTGCAGCAGTTGTTGGTGCTCGTCCTGCAGGACCTGGGCGAACTCCGCTGGCATGTTCAGTTGTTCGGTGGGCAGGCAGCCCTCCACCTGTTCCTGGGAGGTGCTGAAGAACTCCTCGTAGGCGCGGTTGCAGGTGCTCAGGCGACCATGCAGGTCGCAGACGTAGAGTGGCGTCGGCAGACCATTGAGCAGGGAGAACTGGAATGCCAGCTTGTCCTGCAGCCGGGTCTGGGCGCAGATCCGTTCCTTGACCTGGATCTTCAGCCGCCAGTTCCACACCAGGAACAGGGCGAAGATCACCAGAGCCCCGACGCCGACGTGCCAGGCCTGGTCTGCGGCCCATTCCCAGAAATTGTCCCGGGGGCGTTCGGCCACCACCTGGATATCACTCAGCGGTGCGCGGGACAACGAGTCCAGCAGCTTGTCGAGGATACCCAGCAACTCGCCGGAGCCTTGGGCCACGGCGAACTGGTGGGGGCTGGGCGTGGCCTTGATCGACAGGCCGTATTGCAGGCCTGGGCCAGGCTGCATCGGGTCGCTAGCGGGGCTGTCCAGGGTCGCGTCGGCCCGACGCAGGCGCACCAGGTCAAGGGCCTGTTGGAAGTTGTCGGTAAGCATCAGTTGGATCTGCGGATAGCGCAGGCGCAAGTGTTCAAGCAGCGGGTGCTGGCGCGGCAGCGAAAGGGTGTGCCCCTCCATGGCCTCCAGGGAACTGGGGGAACTGTCTCCGTTGCGGATGATGAAGGCCCAGTTGCGGGTGACATAGGGCTGGCTGAAACGTATCCCGCGGGAGCCGTCGGCAATCGCCAGCGGGCGGGTGGCCAGGTCGACGTGGCCTCTGGTCAGTTGCTCCAGGTCGTGGGACCGGGACTGGCTCGATTCGATGTTCAGTTCCAGGCGAAAGGCATCGGCGAGGGTCTGCAGCAGCTCGACGCTGCGACCGGACCAGCGCCCGTCGCTGGTGCGATACAGGTATGGCGGCGCTTCATGGGCCAGCAAGTTGATTTGCCCGTGGTCCTGTAACCACCCCAGTTCCTGGGGGCTGAGCATGAACGTGTCGATCGGGGAATAGGGGAACGGCCCGTGGCTGGCCTGCTGTTGGAGCTTGAGCTTCTGGGCCTCGGGAATGCTCTGCAGCGCATGGTTGAGCAGGGTTAGCAGGGTGAGTTCATCACGGCGCACGGCGAAGGCGAAGCCGGTGTCGGGCAGTTGTGCGGAAAACTTGTTGTGCAGAGCCAGGTCCGTACGTGCCTGGAGGTACAAGTCGGAGCGGAACTGGTCGCCTATGAAGGCGTCCGCTTCGCCCCGGGCCAACTGCTCGAAGGCCAGCGCCGTGGTACTGACCTCGCGCAGTATGCTCAGGGGGTAGGCCTTGCGGACCCGATTGCTGTCCAGGTAGTTCTTTAGCACCAGCACCTGCTTGCCTCGCAGGTCCAGGGGCAGGCTGCGGTCACTGGAGCGGCCGACAATGATGGGCTGGTTGCGCAAATAGGGCAGGCTCAGGCGCAGCTCCGGATTGGCTGCTTCAAAATCGCTGGCCCTCGGCAGCAGGTCGATCCGCTGCTCCAGCAGCGCATCCACCGCCGCCTGGGGCGAAGGCAGCTCGACGTTTTCGAAGTGCAGGTCCAGTTGTTCACCGATGAGTTGCAGGTACTGGTCGGAGATGGCCTTCAAGACCTGATTGCCGGCGCTCTCCATGGGCCGATCCGGCGGTACGATCCGCGCCACCTTGAGGCGCTTGCGCGGCAGACTGTCGCGCAGCTGCAACAGTTTGTTCAGCGGCAGGTTGCTGTCCCGGGCGGCTGGCGGCAGGTTGTCGGCGTGGGCTGTGGCCAGGGTTGGCAGGCTGGCCAGCGGGATAAGCAGCAGGCAAAAGCGCTGCATCCTCCGGCGCACGAAGGAAAGCGAAAAGAGATACATAGAGGGGGGACTCCGGGATGTGCCGCGCTTGCAGCTCAGGAAAGGCCGTGCTCCTGGATGTACAGGAACAGGCTGGCAGAGGTGTCTAGGCCGAGCTTGCGCATGGCGCTGCTTTTTTGCGTGCTGATGGTCTGCTTGCTCCGGCACAGATGCAGGGCAATGGCACCGATGCTCATGCCGGTGCCGTACAGGCGTAGTACTTCGACTTCCCGGGCCGAGAGTTGCTCCGGTTGCAGCAACGGCTTGCCGTGCAACGCGGCGCTGGAATCCAGCAGGTGCTGGATCGACGCGGAGACGAAAGGCGCACGCGGGCTGGCCGCCACGGCCTTGGGCAGGTCGTTGAGCAGGCCGCGCTTGCTCACCAGGCCCTGGATGCCCAGCTTGAGCACGCTGCTGATCAGCGCCGGGTTGTCGAGCATGGTGACCACCACGATCGCCAGCTGCGGGTACAGCGTGCGCAAGCGGCGGATCAGGCGGATACCGTCCACCTGCTCGCCGCCGGGCATCATCAGATCCGTCAACAGCAGGTCGCAGGGGTGACGCTGCAGGTTCTCCAGCAGGGCTTCAACACTGTGGGCCTGGGCGACCACGTCCAGGTTGGCGCGGTTCTCCAGCAGGGTGTGTATCCCAATCAGGGTCAGGGGATGGTCATCGGCTATCTGGACGCGGATCGACATCGTTTTTCGCTACTCGGCTTTTCGACAGGCATGAGCACCCAGCAAAGCGCCGGCTTCCTTTGGTTGGAGTAGGCATTTTGCTAGTGGGTTCGTCAGAGGTTTCGCAGGGTATCACTGAAATTGGCGTCAAAAAGCTGCTGAGGCGCTTTTAAGAATCGTCTTATGTTTGCTAAGAAATGTCCTGTAAATATGTAGGATGCGTAGCTGATTTGTAGTGTGAAACGCCTCTGGATTGGGCTATCAGCGGTGCTTTTCTGCTTCGTTTCTGGCGTTTTTCAATCCTGAAGGCGCTTTCGGGATGGGGCTCATTCCAGAGGCGGCAGGCGCCGTTTGATCGGCGATTTCTTGACAATCGCGGTGTTGGTTTCGGCGTAGTGATTGAGGTGGTCCAGCAGGCTGTCCAGTTGTTCCATGGAGCGCACCTGGAGACGGGCAATGAAGCAGTCGTCGCCGGTGACCTTGTCGCATTCGGTGAACTCGGCAATCGCCAGGATCTGCCGTTCGACCTCCTGCAACTTGCCCGGCAAGGGGCGGATGCGGACGATGGCCTGCAACTGGTAACCGAGAAACCTGGGGTCGATCTCCAGGGTATAGGCGCTGATCACGCCGCGTTCTTCCAGCCGGCGCAAGCGCTCCGAGACGCTGGGGGCGGACAGCCCGCTGATCTGCGCCAGGGCTTTGAGGGAGCGTCGCGAGTCTTGCATCAGGGCGCTGATCAGGGTTTGGTCGATGGCATCCAGCATGGCGATCTCGTTAGGTGAATGGGCTCTTTGGCCTTGATAAAAAAGGTCTGAATCGATTCTAGCCCAGGTTTTGATCTGGCGATGGGCTCTGCTGGCTGGGCATAATTTGCCCACTTGCAAAGGAGCCTGATGATGGATGCACAAACCCGACGCGGATCATTGGAAATGACCGCTGCCATGCTGATTTCCGGAACCATTGGCTGGTTCGTCCTGGTGTCCGGGCAACCGGTGCTGGATGTGGTGTTCTGGCGGTGCCTGTTCGGCGCCGGGACCTTGCTGCTGATTTGTGGAGCTTTCGGCTTTTTGCGTAAGAACATTCTGAGCAAGCGCGCCTTGATCCTCGCGGTGCTCAGTGGCGTGGCCATTGTCGGCAACTGGGTGCTGCTGTTCGGTTCCTACTCCCGGGCTTCGATCGCCATCGGCACCGCGGTGTACAACGTTCAGCCGTTCATCCTGGTGGCCCTCGGGGCGTTGTTCCTGGGAGAAAAGATCACCCCGCAGAAGCTGTTCTGGCTGGGCCTGTCGTTCGCCGGAATGCTGGCCATCGTCAGTGCCCACGGCAGCCAGGGCGAGGAGGGTGGCGACTACCTGTTGGGCATTGCCCTGGCCCTGGGCGCGGCGGCGCTGTACGCCTTTGCCGCGCTGCTGATCAAGCGCCTGAGCGGCACGCCGCCGCACCTGATCGCCCTGATCCAGGTCTGCACCGGGGTGCTGTTGCTGGCGCCCTGGGCCAACCTCGGCGCGCCACCCCAGCAGGCCAGCGCCTGGGCCAGCCTGCTGACCCTGGGCATTCTCCATACCGGGGTGATGTACGTGCTGCTGTACGGGGCGATCCAGAAACTGCCGACGGCCCTGACCGGCGCCTTGTCGTTCATCTACCCGATTGCGGCGATCCTGGTCGACTGGGTGGCCTTCGGGCACCGCCTGGGGCTGCTGCAATGGGTGGGCGTGGGGGCGATCCTGCTGGCCGCGGCCGGCATGCAGCAGGGCTGGACCCTCAAGCGCCGGCGCAGCGTTTTGCAGTAGGCGCTACAGGTTCTGGCGGGGGCCTGCAATAGGCTCCCCCGGGCCTGGCCGGGGCCCTGGCAAGGGCCCTGTACCGGTCGGCGCCTGGCCTTGACAGGCCAACCCGCAGGGCTAGATTTTACCCTGCGCTGAGGCTTTTCCAGCGCACTTGCCCCTTGATCCAGGCCTCTGGGCATCCTGCCCTGGCGCGCCTCGGTCACCCGCAACCACCGGTTCGCGTCGTGCAGCGCCGGGCCGGCCCTGGAGCGCTCATGAGTACTCGACGCAAGGTTCCCGGAATCCGCAACTACGATGGTCCCGCCGGTGGCTGGGGCGCGCTCAAGGCCACTGCGACCGCGGTGCGCGAGCAGATGGACACCCTCAAGGCGCCGCTGACCCTGATGCGCACCAACCAGCCCGACGGCTTCGACTGCCCGGGCTGCGCCTGGCCGGACAAGGAGCACAAGTCGACCTTCCAGTTCTGTGAAAACGGCGCCAAGGCGGTGACCTGGGAGGCTACCAACAAGCGGGTAACCCCGGCGTTCTTCGCCCAGCATCCGGTGACCTCATTGCTGCAGCGTTCGGACTACGAACTCGAAGATCTCGGGCGCCTGACCGAGCCCCTGGTCTACGACCGTGCCAGCGACACCTTCAAGCCTGTGGCATGGCAGGACGCCTTTGCCCGCATCGGCGAGATCCTGCGCAGCCTGCAGCCCGAGCAGGTGGAGTTCTACACCTCCGGGCGCGCGTCCAACGAAGCGGCCTACCTGTACCAGCTGTTCGCCCGGGAATACGGCTGCAACAACTTTCCCGACTGCTCGAACATGTGCCACGAGCCCACCAGCGTCGGCCTGCCGCGGTCCATTGGCATCGGCAAGGGCACGGTTTCGCTGGAGGACTTCGACCTCTGCGAGCTGATCATCTCCATCGGCCACAACCCCGGCACCAACCACCCGCGGATGATGGGCACCCTGCATGAAGCTTCGCGGCGCAAGGTGCCGATCATGGTCTTCAACCCTTTGCGCGAGCGCGCCCTGGAGCGGTTCGCCGACCCGCAGAACATGGTGGAGATGGCCACCTACGGTTCCACCCGCATCGCCTCGTCGTACTTCCAGGTCAAGGCTGGCGGCGACGCGGCGGCGATCAAGGGCATTATGAAGGCGCTGCTGGCCCTGGAGGACAGCCTGGGGCAAGTCCTGGACCAGGCATTCATCGCCGAGCACACCCAGGGCTTCGAGGCCCTGGCGGCGGACCTGCATGCCACCGCCTGGGCAGACATCGAGCAGGCCAGCGGCCTGCACCAGGCGGACCTGGAAATGGTCGCCGCGGCCTATGCCAAGTCCAACGCCACCATCGTCACCTACGGCATGGGCATCACCCAGCACAACGAAGGCACGGCCAATGTCCGGCTGATCTGCGACCTGCTGATGCTGCGGGGCAACCTGGGCAAGCCGGGGGCGGGGATCTGCCCGTTGCGCGGCCACTCCAACGTGCAGGGCAACCGCACCGTGGGCATTACCGAGAAGCCTTCCCCGGCCTTTCTCGACAAGCTGCAGCAGACCTTCGGCTTCACCCCGCCGGCGCATCACGGTCACGATGCGGTGCAAGCCATGCAGGCGATGATCGCCGGCAGCGCCAAGGCCCTGCTGTGTCTGGGGGGCAACTTTGCCGTGGCCCTGCCGGACCCGGGCCAGTGCTTCCCGGCCATGGGCAAGCTGGACCTGAGCGTGCACATCGCCACCAAGCTCAACCGCAGCCACCTGCTGGTGGCCCGGGAAACCTTCCTCTTTCCCTGCCTGGGCCGTACCGAGCTGGATATGCAGGACGGCCTGCGTCAGGCGATCACCGTCGAAGACTCGATGTCCATGGTGCATGCCTCGGCCGGCAAGCTGGCGCCGGCCTCCGAGTTTTTGCTGTCGGAACCGGCGATCGTCGCCGGCATGGCCCGGGCCACCCTGCCGGGCAGCCGCGTGCCCTGGCTGGAGCTGGTGGCCGACTACGACAAGATCCGCGACCTGATCGAACAGACCGTGCCCGGCTTTGACGACTACAACGCCCGCATTCGCGTGCCAGGTGGTTTCCGCATGCCCCTGGCGGCAGCCGAGCGGCAGTGGCTGACGCCCTCGGGCAAGGCCGAATTCTTCGTCTTTCCCGGGCTGCATGAGGACAAGGAAGTGGACGGCGCCGATGTGCTGCGGCTGATCACCCTGCGCAGCCACGACCAGTACAACACCACCATCTACGCCCTGGACGACCGCTATCGCGGGGTGTTCGGCCGCCGCGACGTACTGTTCATCAGCCCGGCGGACCTGGCCGCCCGGGGCCTGGCCCATGGCGACCTGGTGGACATCGAAACGGTGATCGGCGGGCGCCGGCTGCGCTACGAGAAGATCACCGCCATCGAATACAAGATCGCCAATGGCACGGTGGGCGCCTACTACCCCGAAGCCAACCGCCTGGTGCCCCTGGACTACCTGGACGTGGACAGCGGCACGCCGTCCTACAAATCGGTGCCGGTGCGAGTGTTGCGCTCAAGCCCCGCTTGAACGGAGCCACAGCGTCACAGCGTCACACCGCCTCGCGACTCGTGCAGCCGCTGCCGCAGGCTGCGCACGGTCGCGTAGCGGCCGCGGCGATCCGGAAAACGCTGATGCCCGGCGGTAGATCGCCAAGCAAGGCCCTGCGGTCCTTTGCGCAGCCTCGCAGGCTCGGCAGCGGCTACAGGGTCGTGCGCTTCGGGAGGCCAGAGATGCTTGATGGCCCGGGGATTCGGTGAGTGGGAGGGCGGCACCTTCCAGGGGGAGCAATCTCCCTGGCCAAGGTCACAATCTGCTATTTTCCTGTCGGTGATTTTTCCGACCGCAGCCTGTGGAACCCATAATGACCCAGCCGTCCTCCCTGGCCGAGCGCAAGCCCGAGCCCCAAGCCATCTGCAATCCCATCACCCGTAGCGCGATCTTCATCGTCGCCACCCTGGCGCCCGGCGCCGCTGCCGCGCAAACCGTGCGCGACTGGTGCGCCGATATCGCCGCCTTGACCCGTTCGGTGGGCAAGCGTGTCCCGGGGGGCAATCTGTCCTGTGTCTGCGGTTTTGGCTCCAGCGCCTGGGACCGCCTGTTCGGCGGCCCGCGCCCGGCGTCGCTGCACCCGTTCATCGAGGTGGGCGTGGAGGGGCGCCGCGCGCCATCGACTCCCGGCGACCTGCTGCTGCACATCCGTGCCGAGCAGATGGACCTGTGCTTCGAGTTGGCCACGCAGTTGCTCAAGCCCCTGGGGGATTCGATCAAGGTGGTGGACGAGGTCCAGGGCTTCCGCTATTTCGACATGCGCAGCATGGTCGGCTTCGTCGACGGCACCGAGAACCCGGAAGGCCGCGAGGCGGTGGATTTCACCCTGGTGGGGGACGAGGACCCGCAGTTCTGCAATGGCAGCTACGTGCTGGTGCAGAAGTACCTGCACAACATGACCGCCTGGAACGAACTGACGGTGGAGGCCCAGGAGCGCATCATCGGCCGCACCAAACTGTCGGATATCGAACTCGACGATGCAGTGAAACCCAGCTGCTCACACAGCTCCCTGACCACCCTGGAAGAGAACGGCGAGGAGGTGAAGATCCTGCGCGACAACATGCCGTTCGGCCGCCCGGGCGCCGGGGAATTCGGCACCTATTTCATCGGCTACGCCCGCTCGCCACGGCCGGTGGAGCAGATGCTGGAGAACATGTTCGTCGGCCGCCCTGCAGGCAACTACGATCGCCTGCTGGACTTCAGCACCGCGGTCACCGGCGGGCTGTTCTTCGTGCCCTCCGCCGACCTGCTGGAAGACCTGGCCGAGCGCGCGCCCACCGGCCTGTAGGCGCAAAAAAAACCGGCCCGCTATTGCGGGCCGGGGTTGCAGGCGTTATCGCCCCTGCTCAGTGGCTGTGCATGCCGGCGGCTTGCATCAGCAGCCGCAACACGCCGGCCACCAGCCCCAGGCCCACCACACTGGCCAGCCAGATACCCCCCATCCACAGCAACCGCTGCCAGGTGGATGCCGGCCGCGTCGATAGCCTATCCATGCGCCAGCTCCAGCATCAGTGCGCCGCTGCAGGCGAGCATCAGCAGTGCGCCGATGAACAGCAGGCTCAGTTGCGCCACAGCCTTGTGCCAGGGCAGGGGTGTTGCTCGATCAATGGTAGCCATCGCCAATCCTCACTTTGCCGCGGAACACGTAGTAGCTCCAGCAGGTGTACATCAGGATGACCGGCAGGATGAACAGGGTGCCGATCAGGATGAACAGCTGGCTGGAAAGCGGTGAAGCCGCCTCCCACAGGCTGATGGACGGCGGCACTATGTTCGGCCAGATGCTGAACGCCAGGCCGATGTAGCCGAGGAACACCAGCACCAGGGTGAACACGAACGGCCAGTGGGAATGGTGCTGGCGCAAAGTGCCCAGGAGCCCGAACAGTGCCGCCAGCCCCAGCACCAGCAGGGCGCCGAAGATCACGATATGGGCATGGCTGAACCAGCGGTTGGCGATCTCCGGGTGCAGCAGCGCGGTCCACACGCAGAGCACCGCCACCACCGCGGTCAGCGCGAACGCCAGGGGCCGGGTGTAGTGGCGCATGCGCGCTTCCAGCATGCCTTCGGTCTTGACCAGCAGCCAGGTGCTGCCCAGCAGCGCATAGGCCACGATCAGCCCCAGGCCGCAGAACAGCGGGAAGGGCGCCAGCCAGTCCAGGGTGCCGCCGGCGAACTGCCGATCGACCACCGGGATGCCGCTGATATAGGTGCCGATCACGATGCCCTGGCACAGGGTCGCCAGCAGCGAGCCGCCGATGAACGCCCAATCCCAGATGTGCCGTTTCTCGGGGCTGGCCTTGAAGCGGAACTCGAAGGCCACGCCGCGGAAGATCAGCCCTGCGAGCATGAAGATCAGCGGCAGGTACAGGGCCTCCAGAATCACCGAATAGGCCAGGGGAAAGGCGCCGTACAGCGCCGCGCCACCGAGGATCAGCCAGGTCTCGTTACCGTCCCACACCGGGGCCACGGTGTTCATCATCACGTCCCGCTCCCGGGCATCGGGGATCAGCGGAAAGAGGATCCCCAGCCCCAGGTCGAAGCCGTCCATGATCACGTACATCATCACCCCGAAGGCGATGATCACGCCCCAGATCAATGACAGGTCTATGCCTTGAATCGTCATGTTGGTTGCCCTTGTTTCAGAGGTGGTGGTCGCCGGTGGCGAAGGTCTCGGGGATGGCCGACAGCGGCCGGCGCGGAGTCGGCTCCTGGCCGGGCGCAGTGCTGGGCGGATGCTCGTGGTGGGGCTGCGGGCCCTTGCGCACCAGCTTCATCATGTAGCCGATGCCCACGGCGAACACCGAGAAGTAGATCACCACGAACAGCGCCAGGGAGATGCTCAGTTGCGCCACGCTGTGGTTGGAGGCGGCGTCGCTGGTGCGCAGCAGGCCGTACACCACCCAGGGCTGGCGCCCGACTTCGGTGGTGATCCAGCCCGCCAGCAGGGCGATCAGGCCGCTGGGGCCCATCCACAGCACCAGGCGCAGGAACAGGCGGTTGCGGTACAGCCCGCCGTTGCGTCGCAGCAGCAGGCCCAGCAACCCGGTGAGGATCATCAACATGCCCAGGCCGGCCATGATGCGGAAGCTGAAGAACACGATGGCCGAGTTGGGACGGTCTTCCTTGGGGAAGCTCTTGAGCGCCGGGATCTGCTTGTCCAGGCTGTGGGTCAGGATCAGGCTGCCCAGGTAGGGCACTTCCACGGCGTAGTCGGTTTTCTCGCCGTCCATGTTGGGAATGCCGAACAGCACCAGGGGCGAGGGTTCGCTGCCGTGGTTTTCCCAGTGGCCTTCGATGGCAGCGATCTTCGCCGGCTGGTGCTCCAGGGTGTTCAGGCCATGGGCGTCACCGACCACCGCCTGGATCGGTGCCACGATCAGCGCCATCCACAGCGCCATCGACAGCATCTTGCGCACCGGCGGCGTGTCGTTGCCCCGCAGCAGGTGCCAGGCGGCGCTCGATCCGACGAAGAACGCCGTGGCGACGAATGCGGCAATCGCCATGTGCATCAGGCGGAAGGGGAAGGACGGGTTGAAGACGATCGCCAGCCAGTCCATGGGCATGATCCGCCCATCGACGATGGAGAAGCCCTGGGGCGTCTGCATCCAGCTGTTGGAGGCGAGGATCCAGAAGGTCGAGATCAGGGTGCCGATGGCCACCATCACCGTGGCGAAAAAGTGCAGCCCGCGACCCACTCGGTTCCAGCCGAACAGCATGACCCCGAGAAAGCCCGCTTCGAGGAAGAACGCGGTCAGCACTTCATAGGTCAGCAGAGGGCCGGTGATACTCCCGGCGAAGTCCGAGAAGCGGCTCCAGTTGGTGCCGAACTCGTAGGCCATGACCAGCCCGGAAACCACGCCCATGCCGAAGTTGACGGCGAAAATCTTCGACCAGAAGTGGTACAGGTCCTTGTAGGTGCTGTTGTGGGTCTTGAGCCACAGCCCTTCGAGCACCGCCAGGAAACTGGCCAGGCCGATGGTGATGGCGGGAAAGATGATGTGGAACGAGACCGTGAACGCGAACTGGATGCGCGCCAGGTCGAGTGCCTGTAGATGAAACATGACGAAACCCTCGTAATGGCTGGGGGCCCGCGCAGGCGCCTTCCGGCCGCCGTGAACCCGGGTTCGCGGCGTACGGCAAAAGGCTGCGCGGGGCAGGCTGGAGCGGCGCCTTGGCCGCTCCGGCCGGGTCAAACGCCGACGGACTGGATCAGGTTGCTGGCCGCCGCCGGCTCCAGGCGGATGGCGATGAACTTGGAGGTCGGCGTGTAGGTGCGGTCGCCGTAGCTTTCCAGGGGCACCAGGGGGTTGGTCTCCGGGTAGTAGGCGGCCGACTGGCCGGCGGGAATGTCGTAGGCGATCAGGGTGAAACCGCTGACCCGGCGTTCCCGGCCGTCATCCCACAGCGACACGATGTCGACCTTCTGTCCCGGCTCGTAGCCCAGCCGGCGGATGTCGTCCTCGTTGGCGAACAGCACCTCGCGCATGCCGTAGACCCCGCGATAGCGGTCGTCCAGGCCATACAGGGTGGTGTTGTACTGGTCGTGGGAGCGCATGGTCTGCAGGATCAGGTCGGGCTTGACCTTGAGCTTGCGCACCCCGGCGCTGACCAGGTGTTCCGGCAGCTCGCTGGGGATGAACCGCGCCTTGCCGGTGGCGGTGTTCCAGCGCCGTTGGCTGGCGTCGTTGCCCAGGTGGAAGCCGCCGGGGTTGAGCAGCTTGAGGTTGAAGTCGGAAAAACCGGGGATGGTGTCGGCGATCAGGTCGCGGATGCGCCCGTAGTCTTCGATCGCCCACAGCCAGTCGATGGGGTGCTGGCCCAGGGTGGCGTTGGCGATGCCGGCGATGATCGCCGGTTCCGAACGCAGGTGCGGCGACTTGGGTTTGAGCTGGCCGTGGGAGATATGCACCATGCTGAAGGTGTCTTCCACGGTGATGCCTTGCGGGCCGTTGGCCTGGATGTCGATATCGGTGCGGCCCAGGCACGGCAGGATCAGCGCCTCGCGCCCGGTCACCAGGTGGCTGCGGTTGAGCTTGGTGGCTATGTGCACGGTGAGCTCGCAGTTGCGCAGGGCAGCGTGGGTGCGCGGGGTGTCCGGGGTGGCCTGGGCAAAGTTGCCCCCCAGGCCGATGAACACCTTGGCCCGGCCCTGTTCCATGGCCGAGATCGCCATCACCGTGTTGTGCCCGTGCTCCCGGGGCGGCTTGAAGCCGAAGCGCGCCTCAAGGGCATCCAGCAGCTCGGTGGGCGCCAGTTCGTTGATGCCCATGGTGCGGTCGCCCTGCACGTTGCTGTGGCCGCGCACCGGCGACAGGCCGGCGCCGGGACGGCCGATATTGCCCCGCAGCAACAGCACGTTGATCACTTCCTGGATGGTCGGCACCGAGTGGGTGTGCTGGGTCAGGCCCATGGCCCAGCACATGATCGCGCGCTTGGCCTTGCGGTACATGCGCGCGGCCAGCTCGATGTCGGCCAGGCTCAGGCCGGACTGCTCGACGATGTGGTTCCAGGACGTGGCATCGACTTCGGCCAGGTAGCTGTCCAGGCCCGAGGTGTGTTCGGCGATGAAGGCCCGGTCGAACACCGCTTCGCCATTGTTGGCCAGGGCTTCGCGTTCCCAGCGCAGGAGGAACTTGGCGATGCCGCGAAAGGCCGCCATGTCGCCGCCCAGGGCCGGGCGGAAGTAGGCCGAGGAGGTGGGCTCGGAGCCGTTGGTGAGCATCTCCAGCGGGTGCTGGGGGTGCTGGAAGCGTTCCAGGCCACGTTCCTTGAGCGGGTTGAAGCAGATCACCTGGGCACCGCGTTTCACCGCCTCGCGCAGTGGCTCGAGCATCCGCGGGTGGTTGGTGCCGGGGTTCTGGCCGATGACGAAGATCGCGTCGGCCTGTTCCAGGTCATGGAACACCACCGTGCCCTTGCCCACGCCGACGCTTTCGAACATACCCACGGCACTGGCCTCGTGGCACATGTTGGAGCAGTCGGGGAAGTTGTTGGTGCCATAGGCGCGTACGAACAGTTGGTACAGGTAGGCCGCCTCGTTGCTGGCCCGGCCGGAGGTGTAGAACTCCGCCTGGTTGGGCGAGTCCAGGCCCTTTAGGTGGCTGGCAATCAGGTCGAAGGCTTCGTCCCAGGTGGTTTCCACATAGCGGTCCTGGGTGGCGTCATAGCGCATGGGGTGGGTCAGGCGGCCCTGGTACTCGAGCCAGTAGTCGCTCTGCGCGGCCAGGGCCGAGACCGTGTATTTGTTGAAGAAGGCCGGGTTCACCAGGCGCCCGGTGGCTTCCCAGTTGACCGCCTTGGCGCCGTTCTCGCAGAACTTGACCATGCCGTTTTCCGGCGACTCGCCCCAGGCGCAGCCGGGGCAGTCGAAGCCGCCGTTCTGGTTGGTCTTGAGCATGGCGCGGATGTTCTTGAAGGCATTCTCGCTGCCCAGCCAGTTCTTGGTCACTGCGATCAGCGCCCCCCAACCGGCAGCGGCGCCCTTGTAGGGTTTGTATCGATCAACTTCGCTCATGATATTTCTCCAATACAGCGCACGCAGGCAACCGGCCGACATTGAATCGATGTCAGTGATTGTTTGACTGCACAGGCTAAATGCGGTTGTTGTGAACTTGTTTGAGTTCGGTATTGCTTATTGGCGTGGAGTAACTTTCAGGGCTCGTTATATGGGCCACGAATAAAGCCTATTCGTCACCCGTGGCCGCTGTCTAATCGCAATTAATGACCGGCTGATCGAAAGCCTCTATCATCGTTAAAAACCTATATATATCAAATGGTTGATTGTTTGTTTCGGTCTTTTTTGGAAGCGATTTTAGGAGTGATAGATTGTATTGATCAGCCAGTTGTTAATAGCGATTGGACGGGGCTTTTAATGGCTTTTAATCTTGCCGCCAATAACACCTTCTGCATGTTCTTGTGTGGAAGAACTTCAACTAATCGCGATGGATTCCCACCGTCGAAAGAGGCTCGGATGTCAGATCAGGTATTGCTCGATGGCTTCGCTCGGCGGGTCGACTATCTGCGCATGTCGGTGACCGACCGCTGCGATTTCCGCTGTGTGTATTGCATGGCCGAGGACATGCAGTTCCTGCCGCGCCAACGCATTCTTACCCTGGAAGAGCTGTACCAGCTGGCCGAACGTTTCGTGGCCCTGGGCACCCGCAAGATCCGCCTCACTGGCGGCGAGCCGCTGATCCGCCCCGGGGTGGTCCAGCTGTGCCGGGGCATTGCCCGGCTGCCCGGGCTGCGAGAGCTGTGCATGACCACCAACGGCTCGCAACTGGGCAAGCTGGCCGCGCCGTTGTTCGACGCCGGGGTCAAGCGCCTGAACATCAGCCTCGACAGCCTGGACCCGACCCTGTTTCGGCAGCTGACCCGCACCGGCGAGCTGGGCCAGGTGGTTGCCGGCATCGACGCGGCGATTGCCGCCGGCTTTGAGCGCACCAAGCTCAACTGTGTGGTGATGAAGGGGCGCAACGACCGGCAGATCAACGAGCTGGTGGCCTTTGCCATCGACCGCGGCCTGGACATCTCCTTTATCGAGGAAATGCCCCTGGGCACCATCAGCGAACACAGCCGCAGCGATGCGTTCTTTTCCAGTGCCCGGGTTCGCGAGCGGATCGCCGAGCGCTACACCCTGATCGAGTCCGCCGAGTCGACCCAGGGCCCGTCGCGCTACTGGCGCCTGGCCGAGGCGCCGCACATTCGCCTGGGGTTCATCTCGCCCCACAGCCACAACTTCTGCGGCACCTGCAACCGCGTGCGCCTGACCGTCGAAGGCCGCTTGCTGCTGTGCCTGGGCAACGAGCACTCGGTGGACCTCAAGGCCGTGCTGCGTGCTCACCCCGGCGATACCGGGCGCCTGCAGCGGGCCATAGTCGAGGCGATGAAACTCAAGCCCTACAGCCATCACTTCGAACTCAACGACGAGGTGCAGGTGGTGCGCTTCATGAACATGACCGGCGGCTGAACCGCTGCTCATCACGGCTTTTCATTGTGCAAAGGTTCTACCCCGATGATCGTCAGATCCAAACCCAACCTGATCAGCGTGCTGATTTCCCTCAAGGGGTCGATTGCCAAGCGCATCGCCCTGCGCAGCCTGCTGGTGACCCTGCTGGCCTCGGCCATCGTGCTGATCGAGACCTTGCACCCGGCGTATTTCTCCAAGGTCAATGCCACCCCGTTCACCTTGCTCGGCCTGTCGCTGTCGATCTTCATGAGCTTTCGCAACAACGCCTGCTACGACCGCTGGTACGAAGCGCGCAAGGCCCTGGGCACGGTGGTGACCGAGGTGCGCTCGATGATCCGCGAAACCCAGGTGCTTGAAGACACCCGGGCGCGCAGCGCGATCCTGCGTGACCTGTGCGGTTTCGCCCATGCCCTCAAGGCCCGGCTGCGCCGCGAAGATGAACTGAGCGCTGCCGAAACCTGGCTCAGCCAGTTGCCGCCGGCAAGCACCAGCAACCTGCCGGACAGCCTGCTGCGCCAGATCGCGCGCCAGTGTTCGGACCAGGCCCAGGCGGAGCGGCTCAGCGAATGGCGCTACCTGCTGCTGGCCAATCAACTGGCGGCCATCACCGGCGCGCAATCCACCTGCGAGCGGATCAAGGCCACGCCGCTGCCGTTTCCCTACACGTTGCTGCTGCACCGCACCAGCTACATGTTCTGCATCCTCCTGCCCTTTGCCATGGCCGAGCCCCTGGGCTGGCTGACGCCGATCTTCACCGCCATCGTCAGCTACACCTTCTTCGGCCTGGACGCCATTGGCGACGAGCTGGAAGACCCCTTCGGCCACGACGAGAACGACCTGCCGCTGAGCGCCATCGTGCGCAACATCGAGCGCGAGATTCTCGAAGCCCTGGGGGCCACCGAACTGCCGCCGGCGCTGGAGCCGGTGGACTATGTCCTGAGCTGATCCACTGTTGTTATCCGAGGTTGCACATGAATGAACTCACTCACCTGGACGACCAGGGCCGGGCCAGCATGGTGGATGTCACCTGCAAGGCCGCTACCGAGCGCGAGGCCCAGGCTCGGGCCTGGGTGCGCATGCTCCCGGCCACCCTGCAACTGATCCAGGACCAGGGCCATCCCAAGGGCGATGTGTTCGCCGTGGCGCGCATCGCCGGGATCATGGCGGCAAAGAAGACCCACGAACTGATCCCCCTGTGCCACCCGTTGCTGCTCACCGGGATCCACATCGAACTGCAGGCACTGCCGCCGGACCGGGTGCAGATCACCAGTTGCTGCCGGCTCAACGGCGCCACCGGGGTCGAGCTGGAAGCCATGACCGCCGCCAGCGTGGCGGCGCTGACGATCTATGACATGTGCAAGGCGGTGGACCGCGCCATGGTCATCGAAGGGCTGCACCTGCTGAAGAAGCAGGGCGGCAAGTCCGGCACCTTTATCGCAGGAGAGGCCCGATGATTCTGGTCAACTACTTTGCCCGCTACCGTGAGCAACTGGGCTGCGGTGGCGAGAAACTGCCCCTGGATGCCAGCCTGCGCACCGTCGAGGACCTGCGCCAGCGGCTGATGGCCCGGGGTGAAACCTGGGCGCAGGTGCTGGGGGAGAACAGCCTGATGTGCGCGCTGAACCAGGAACTGTGCAAGCTCGATGCGGCCATCGAGGACTTCGATGAAATCGCCTTCTTTCCGCAAGTGACCGGAGGCTGAGCATGAGCATCCAGGTGCAGACCCAGGCGTTGAGCCTCGACCAGTTGAATGCCGGCTTGCAGGCCGGCGACGCCAGCGTCGGCGGCGTGGTGACCTTTATCGGTTATGTGCGCGATCTCAACCTGGGGGAGGCGGTGCACAGCCTGTTTCTTGAACACTACCCGGGCATGACCGAGCGCTCGCTGCAGCGCATCGTGGAGCAGGCCCAGGCGCGCTGGCCGCTGAACCGGGTGAGCCTGGTGCACCGGGTGGGGTTGCTGCAGGTGGGTGAGCCCATCGTCTTTGTCGGGGTGGCCAGCGCCCATCGCCAAGCGGCCTTCGAGGCCTGCGCCTTCATCATGGATTACCTCAAGAGCCGCGCCCCGTTCTGGAAGCGCGAAGTCACCCCGGCCGGCGAACGCTGGATCGACGGCCGCGAGAGCGACCGGCAGGCGGCCGAACGTTGGGGTGTAGAACGTTGAGCTTATGCCGCTGACAGAGGCTTGAGGGAAGGGGCTAGCCACGCCGGATGCATGTCATCCGGCGTGGTGCATTTACACCGGGCTGTAGATTCGTGGGGCGTTGCGGTGGGGGACGTGGATCAGGTTCAGGCGATGCTTGTTGGCCCATTGCACGGTGAGTGCGGTCGGCGCCGAGAGGCTGACCAGGGTGCCGAGGCGGGCGCGCACGGCCTTGTGGATCAGTTCCAGGCTGCAACGGCTGGTGACCACGGTAAAGCCCTGGCGGCCATCGATCCCGGCCTGCAGCAGCGCGCCAATCAGCTTGTCCAGGGCGTTGTGGCGGCCGATGTCTTCCTGGCACAGGCGCACCTCGCCCTGTTCGTCGAAGTACAGCGCCGCGTGCAGGGCGCCGCTGCTGCGGGCCATGTGCTGGGCCTGTTCGATGCGCTCGCGCAGGCCCTGCAGGTGTTCGGCAGGTGGCAGGGCCGCGGGTTCGAGGATCTGCAGTTGCGGCAGCGCCTGTTCCAGGGCCTCCACTCCGCACAGGCCACAGCCGCTGGTGCCGGCCATTTGCCGGCGATGGTCCTTGAGGGCCCAGAACGCCCGGCTGGAAATTTCCACGTCGGCCTGGCAGGCCTGGGGGAAGTGGCTGAGGCGGATGTCGTAGATTTCGCCGAGGTCATTGACGATGTCGTTGGTGATGCTGAAGCCGCGAATGAAGTCTTCCAGGTTGCCCGGAGACACCATCATCACCGCCTGGCTCAGGCCGTTGTAGGTAATCGCCAGGGCGATCTCGGCGGCCAGCGGCGCCTCGGCCATCGGGCCGTCGGCGCTGTACTCGCGATAGGCCACCCGCTGCGGCGCCGGCGCCGGCGCATTGGCCTCGGGTTGTTGCTCCGTTTGTTCGATCCGGCAAACCATGACCACACCTCGTTGCATTCGATTTGCCCAGGGCCATGGGCGGCCCTGGGGCATTGATTCACTCTTTGATCGCAAACAGCTTCTTGGCTTCGGCGAAGCACTTTTCGGCAATCGCCGAGCGCGGCTCGGTCTTGCGCATCACCAGCCCCAGTGGCGCCAGCACGCTGGCATCCGGCAGTTGGATAAAGGCCAGGTTCTCGATGGGCGAATCCAGGCCGCTGTCCAGGGGCATGATCGAGCAGCAGAAGCCTTCGTGGATCGCCTGGAACAGTTGGTAGGTGGAGTCGCTTTCCAGGATCGGCTGCGGGTTCAGGCCGCGGCTGCGAAAGCTCAGGTCGATGGACTTGCGATAGTGCATGCCGGTGCTGAGCATGCCCAGCGGCAGTTCGGCGGCGTCCTCCCAGCTCATCTCGGTGCCTTCGAAATGAAAGTGCCGGGTGTCGTAGAGCAGGCCGACCCGGGTCTCGCCGATCTCGAAGAAGTCCAGGTAGTTGGGGTTGACGTGGTCCAGGTAGCAGACCCCCAGGTCCAGCTGGTTGTTGCCGATGTCCTCGATGATCCGGTCGGAGCTCATGGACGACAGGCTGAACTGCAGTTCCGGGAAGCTCGACGATAGCTGTTGCACGTAGCTGATGGGGTTGAAGCCGCTCAGCGGTACCAGCCCCAGGCGCAGCTTGCCCACCAGTTGCCCGCGGCAGGCAGCGGCTTCGGCGAACAGCCCGTCATGGGCTGCCAGCAGGGTCTTGGCCCAGGCCAGCACCCGCTCGCCGGCTTCGGTGAAGCCTTCGAAGCGCTGGCCACGGGTGACCAGGATCAGGTCCAGTTCATCCTCAAGATTGCGCAGGCGCATGGACAGGGTCGGCTGGGTGATATGGCAGCGCGCGGCGGCCTGGCCAAAGTGCCGGGTCTGCTCCAGGGCGATCAGAAACTTGAGTTGCTTGATGTCCACGGTGGCACCTGTTGTGGGAAAAGTCGGGTTCAGTAATAACGCAGGTGTTGCGCCCATGAAAAGGCCTGGGGCCTTGCCCGGTCGCGCCCTTGGGCACCTCCGGCGGTGTTCAGGCCAGGGGCTTGGGGCCTGCTTCAGACAGTAGTTCAGGGGTATTGAAGTTGCTCAGCCGCGGATCGTCCGCGGCGCAGGGCAGGGGCCTCAGTCCATGGGCGGCCAGGGCCCGCAGCAGGCTGCGCTCGCCGTTGTCCCAGGCCTGGCGCAGGTCGCCCAGCAGCGCCGTGGGGATCAGGCTGAACATGGGTTGCCATTGCCCGGCCTGCTGCACCATCACCGGCCTGGCGTCGTTGCCGCGGGCATCCAGCAGGGCCTGGATCAGCGCCGCGTCGATCTGCGGCGCATCGCAGGCCAGCACCAGCAGCCAGGGGTGGCGGGCCGTCGCGAGGCCGGCCAGGACTCCGGCCAGGGGCCCGGGGAAATCCTTCTGCCCGTCCTCCACCAAGCGGTCGGCATAGGCCCGGTAGCGCTCGGCGTTGCGGTTGCAGGAAATGATCAGGTCATCGCTCAAGGGCCGCACCACCGCCTGCACATGGGCGATCAGCGGCTGGCCGCG
>NZ_JBQOIE010000030.1:0-42722 GCF_052665325.1 Pseudomonas sp. 8(2025)
TGGCCGACGTTGTAGTCGCTGAACTTGTTGTGCGACAGGCCGCTGCCATTGGGCGTGGCAATGTTGACGATGGGCACCCCATTGCCGGCCTGCCCCAGTGTTGTACCGCTGCCGTTGACCACGATGCCGTCGGCCATCGCCACCACGGGCTGCCAGAACATCATGTTGGCCAGGACGAACGCCAGGCTGCGCTTGGACAAGCCGCAGAACGAATCACGGGATTGCAGGACAGCAGAGGGTTGCTGGGCCAGGAAGGTGAAGTGGCGAACGTCCATGTCAGTCTCTTAGCAATGCAGGAGCACAAGCCCCTGGAGCCTTCATCCTGAAGGCCCATGGCGAGGAAAAATTGATTTCGGCAAGCAGGGTCGAACTGGCAGCCCCTCGATGCCTGACAGGCAAAACGGAACCAGAAAGGAGCAGAGTGCGAGCAGAAATGATATCAATTCAATATCAAAATACTAAATAGCCACTATTCTGGCGTCAATCTTTCATTCGCCTCGCTGTCGTTTCCCTGGGCTTTATCCGGGCATTTTCAGCCTGATGAATAATCCTCATTCCCACTATCCATTGGCTGGATAATTACCCGCCGGCTACGCTGCTGCCCATAAAAACAACAACGGGAATCGGGCCGTGCGAGAAACCACCCAGCACTTTCGTCAGCAATACCGAGCGGCGGTCAGTCCGCGCTACAACCCCTGGCTGCATGGCGGCTTTGTCCTGGCCTATGGCCTGCTGTGCATCGGCCTGCTATGCAGCACCCTGAGCCAGGTGCAGCCCCTGGAATGGCTGGCGGTGCCGGTGGCGCTGCTGTTCTTCAACCTGTGCATCTACGTGGTGCACCGCTGGCTGGGGCATCACAAGCAGCGCTTCGCGCGGATGTTCTATGCCCGTCATACCGGCGACCACCACAGCTTCTTCGCCCCCGGGCTGATGGCCTATGAAGGCTACCGGGACTGGCGGGTGATTCTGTTTCCGGCCTGGCTGATCGTGGTGCACAGCCTGCTCTTCGCCCTGCCCCTGTGGGCGCTGCTGCGCCTGTGGAATGGCAACGTGGCGGCGCTGTTCGCCAGTTGCACCCTGCTCGGCTACCTGGCCTACGAGGTGTTCCATGCCTGCGAGCACCTGCCCGCCAATCACCCCCTGGCGCGCCTGCCCTGGGTACGGCAGATGCGCCGCCTGCACGAACTGCATCACCGCCGCGAGCTGATGCAGGAGCGCAACTTCAATATTGTCCTGCCGCTGATGGACTGGCTGTTCGGTACCCTGCACTGGCAACCGCAAGAGCCGCCAGCCGTCACTTCCCCCCCTGACGAGGCCACGCCCATGACCCGCATGCAGCACCAGGTCGACATCCCCCGCAGCGCCGCCAGCACCCTGGCCTATGCCGCCAGCTCGCGGCTCTGGCCACAGTGGCACCCCTCCTCGCTCAAGGTCGAGGGCGACGAAGGCCCGCTGTTCGCCGGGCAAGGCTTCGAGGAAGACATCCATGCCGGCGGGCGCAGCGGCCACCTGAGCTGGACGGTCGAGGAGTACCTGCCCGGGCACCGCTGGCGTGCCAGTGCCCGGGGCGATCACGGCCTGCACCTGCAGGTGACCTACGAATGCCAGCCCCTGGGGGCGCAGCACACGCGCTTCGTGCGGACCCTGGAGTACGGCTTTGACAACCTGCTGATGCGCCTGGGCAATCAGCTGTTATTCAAGCGACGGATAGAACGGGAATCCGCCGCCTCATTGCTGGCATTGTGCGAGATGGCCCAGCAAGCTATCCCGCTGCCCGCCACCGAGGCCCCCGGCCGCCCGTCCTGAGGCCGCCCCGACAGGAGTCATTGCATGAATCAGATTGCCCCCCGCCGCTTCAGCGGCCTGCGGATTGTCCTGCTGGTGCTGCTGGCCGTCCTGGCCTTCCTGCTGCTGATGCCGACCAGGGTCCAGCCGGTGGCCTGGAACCCGGCGCCGGCGCCGTCCCTGAGCCAGGGGCCGTTTGCCGAGAACCAGAAGCTCAAGGCCGTGCAGCCGGTGGGCGCCCGGGACATCGACGGCCCCGAAGCCCTGCTGCTGGAACACGAACAACTGCTCAGCGGCCTGCATGACGGCCGGGTGATCCAGAGCAGCCTCGACGGCAGTGCGCTCAAAGTGCTGGTCAATACCGGCGGCCGGCCCCTGGGCCTGGCCCGGCACCCGGACGGGCGCCTGATCATCGCCGATGCCATCAAGGGCCTGCTGGCCCTGGACAGCCAGGGCCAGTTGCAGACCCTGAGCACCGAGGCCAACGGCCTGAAGTTCGGCTTTACCGACGATGTGGCGGTCGATGCCGCGGGGCGCTACGCCTACTTCAGCGACGCCACCAGCCGCTGGGGCTATGGCCATGACGGCGAAGCGGTGATCGAGCACGGCGCCGATGGCCGCCTGCTGCGCTACGACTTCCAGAGCGGCACCACCGAGGTGCTGCTGGACCGCCTGGAGTTCGCCAACGGCATTGCCCTGGGGCCGGACGAGGCCTATGTGCTGGTCAATGAAACCGGCGCCTACCGCATCAGCCGCTACTGGCTCAAGGGTAACAAGGCCGGCAGCCACGACCTGTTCATCGACAACCTGCCGGGGCTGCCGGACAACCTGAGCTTCAATGGCGCCGGGCGTTTCTGGGTGGCCCTGTACGCACCGCGCAACCCGTTGCTCGACGCCACCGCGCCCTCCCCCTTCGTGCGCAAGATGCTGGTGCGGGCGATGACGGTATTGCCCAAGCCGGTGGAGAAACGCGGCTTCGTGCTGGGCCTGGATACCCAGGGCCGGGTGATCGCCAACCTGCAGGATGGCAGCAGCGGCAACTACTCGCCGATCACCACGGTGCGCGAATATGGCGATGCCTTGTACCTGGGGTCGCTGACGGCCAGGCACATGGCCCGGTTGTCGTTGAAGGAGGCGCTGGCGCCTTGAGGCTGGGTGCGTTGCAGTTTGGGGTGGGGACAGCCCGGCGGGCGTCTGGGCGGCTATGCCGCCCAGCGGGAGCAAGCTCCCTCGCCACAACAAGCTCCTTGCTACTGCGAGCGTCTTTGCTACAGGGGGGTCAGGAACCGGCGGTGAGTTTCCCGGCGATCTCATCCTTGATCAGCAGGCGTTTTTCCTTGAGTTTCTTCAGTTCGTCGTCTGCGGCAGCGGCAGCTTCGGCCTTGAGCACCTGATCGTCGATGCTGGTGTATTTGTCGAACAGCGCATTCAGGTGGGGGTCACTGGCCCGACGCTGTTGAATGTCTTCTTTACTGCAGCTCAGGTCCTGGTAAAGGTCGTGGGTCACCGGCATGGAACACCTCCGTGGTTGATCGGCAGCAAGGGCGTCATCACGCCCCCGCCGGTTATCAGAATGGCCTCGCCGGACCGGGTCTGTCGACCGCCAATCAGACCAGCGGTAACCGTTCGTCGCCACTTTTGCCCTGGATCAACGTCCGCCCAGCGCTTGGGCAAGAAAGGGCGCGGTGCGGCTAGTGCGCTGCTTTGCCACCTGGTGCGGGGTGCCGCAGGCCACCAGGGTGCCGCCCTGGTCGCCGGCACCTGGGCCGATGTCGATCACCCAGTCGGCCTGGGCCACCACGCGCATTTCGTGCTCCACCACCACCAGGCTGTGCCCGGCCGCCACCAGTTTGTCCAGTTGCTCCAGCAGACGGTCCACATCCCGTGGGTGCAGGCCGGTGGTGGGCTCGTCCAGCACGTACAGGGTGGCGCCCCGGGCAGTGCGCTGCAGCTCGGTGGCCAGCTTGATGCGCTGCGCCTCACCGCCGGAGAGCTCGGTGGCCGGCTGGCCCAGGCGCAGGTAATCCAGGCCGATGTCGCGCAGCACTTCCAGGGCGCGGCGGATGCCCGGTTGTTCGGCAAACACCGGCAAGGCCTGCTCGACACTCAATTGCAGCACCTGGGCGATGTTCAGGCCCTGCCAGGTCACGGCCAGGGTCTGGGGGTTGTAGCGCGCGCCATGGCAGGTCGGGCACGGGGCGAACACGCTGGGCATGAACAGCAGCTCGACGCTGACAAAGCCCTCGCCCTCGCAGGCCGGGCAACGGCCCTTGGCCACGTTGAAGGAAAACTGCCCGGCGTCGAAGCCCCGCTCCCGGGCCTCGTCGGTGGCGGCGAACAGCTTGCGCACCTGATCGAACAGCCCGGTGTAGGTCGCGAGATTGGAACGCGGGGTACGACCGATGGGTTTCTGGTCCACCTGCACCAGGCGCTTGATCTGCTCCATGCCGGCCACCACCCGCCCGCCGCTGCTGACCGGTGCGTCGTCCGCCAGGTCCAGCTCCGGCGCCTCATCGCTGGCCGAAGCCTTGCCCAGGTGCGCGCCCACCAGTTCCAGCAGGGCCTGGCTCACCAGGCTCGACTTGCCGGAACCGGAAACCCCGGTCACCGCGGTAAAGCAGCCCAGGGGAAACTCGGCGTCCAGCTCCTTGAGGTTGTTGCGGCTGATACCTTCCAGCCGCAGCCAGCCCCGGGGCGGGCGCGGGGTACGCCGGGCCGGGGCCTGCTCGGGAAACAGGTAGGCCCGGGTCTGGGACTGCGCCACCTCGGCCAAGCCGGCCGGCGGGCCGCTGTACAGCACCTGGCCGCCACGCTCTCCCGCCGCCGGGCCCACGTCCACCAGCCAGTCGGCACGGCGCATGGTCTGCACATCGTGCTCCACCACGAACAGCGAGTTGCCGGCGGCCTTGAGCCGCTGCAAGGCCTCGAACAGTGCCTCGGCATCCGCCGGGTGCAGGCCTGCCGAGGGCTCGTCCAGCACATAGATCACCCCGAACAGCTGCGAGCCCAGCTGGGTCGCCAGGCGCAGGCGCTGCAACTCACCGGAAGACAGGCTCGGCGTGCTGCGCTCCAGGGCCAGGTAGCCCAGCCCGAGGTCGGTCAGGGTGCTGACCCGCTCCAGCAGGTCCTGGGCGATGCGCTGGGCGGCCAGGCGCTTTTCCAGGGACAGGTTCGGCGTATGCCGCACATCCGGCGCGCCGCGATGCTCCGGGGCGCCCTGGGCATGGCGCTGCTGACGCGCGGCACGGGTCTGGGCGTGGCTCAGCACCGGATCATCGGCGGGCGCCTGCTCCAGGTAATCTGCCGCCGCCACCGGCCGCAGCACCTCGGCCAGTTGCAGCAGCGGCAGGCGCGCCAGCTCGCCGATATCCAGCCCGGCAAAGGTCACCGCCAGGGCCTCGCGCTTGAGCCGCTTGCCCTCGCACAGCGGGCACGGGCTGCCGCGCATGAACTGCGACACACGCTTTTTCATCAGCGCGCTCTGGGTGTGGGTGAAGGTGTGCAGCACATAGCGCCGGGCACCGCTGAAGGTACCCATGTAGCTGGGTTCCTGCTTGCGCTTGAGGGCTTCGCGGGTCTGTTCCGGGGTCAGCCCGGCGTACACCGGTACTGTGGGGGTTTCTTCGGTGAAGAGGATCCAGTCACGCTGCTTTTTCGGCAGTTGCTGCCAGGGGATGTCGACGTCGTAGCCCAGGGTCACCAGGATGTCCCGCAGGTTCTGTCCCTGCCAGGCCAGGGGCCAGGAGGCCACGGCGCGCTGGCGGATGGTCAGCGAAGGGTCGGGAACCATGCTCGCTTCGTCGACCTCATAGACCCGCCCCAGGCCATGGCATTCCGGGCAGGCGCCCTGGGGCGTGTTCGGCGAAAAGTCCTCGGCATACAGCATCGGCTGCCCCGGCGGGTAGCTACCGGCCCGGGAATAGAGCATGCGCACCAGGCTCGACAAGGTGGTCACGCTGCCCACCGAAGAGCGCGTGCTGGGAGTGCCGCGCTGCTGTTGCAGGGCCACCGCCGGCGGCAGGCCGTCGATGCGGTCGACATCCGGCACCCCCACCTGGTCGATCAGGCGCCGGGCATAGGGCGCCACCGATTCGAAGTAGCGACGCTGGGCCTCGGCATACAGGGTGGAGAACGCCAGGGACGACTTGCCCGAGCCCGACACCCCACTGAACACCACCAGCGCATCCCGGGGAATGTCCACGTCGACATTCTTCAGGTTGTGCTCGCGGGCGCCGCGCACCCGGACAAAACCGCTGGCTGGAAAGGACGAAGGGCTCGCCTGGGAAGCATCGGAGGGGCTACGGGAAGCAGTCATGAACCAGCCTTATGTCGAGAACCGCGAACAGTCGAAGCGCGATCATCACACAAGGTCCGAGGCCCGAGGCAAGCCCCGCGGAAGATCGACGCGCGTACCCGGGGTTCGAGCCTCGCCCCCGGCGCAATGTTCCCTGGCGCTTCAGCGACCGTGCTGGCGGCGGGCTTGCTGCTCGGTGCTCAGGCGGGTGTGCTGGAGGTCGTAGCGCAACTCGGCAATCAGCTCCGACAGCGCCCGGGAGCTGGTCAGGCCGCGGGTGGCGATGCCGGTGACCAACAGGTCGACGCGCCCGCTGGCGGGGTCGCAGATGCGCACAGTCATGGCCCCGTCGTGGCCGACGGTGCACTGGCAATGCAGGGGCAGGAAGCTGGTTTCAACGATTCTGCGCAGTTCAAGGGTGGAGATCACGGCGGAGCATCCAAAAAAGGTTGAGAAGAAAAACCGCGCAAGACGACGTTTGTTGTTATGGGATCAGGCGGTCGATGCCCCTGTTCTTGGTCAGCAGAAAAAACGTACAAGTTCATTCAACTTCATGCAGCGTAGAAGTTTGACGCCAGTTTGTCGTCGCTCCCTGGGGATTTTTATGCGCTGCTTCACACTTGGCGCCAGGCGCCGCTCAGGCCTCCAGCACCGAACGCACCATGGCGCTCAGGTCTGCAGGCCCGTAGGGCTTGCTCAGCAGGTGGGTGTCGGGGCTGAGCTGGTGGTTGCGCGAAATCATGTCGCGGGTGTGTCCCGAGGTGAACAGCACCGCGATCGGCGGTGCCTGGGTCTTGGCCCAGGTGGCCAGGTCCGTGCTCTTGATCAGACCGGGCATCACCACGTCGGTGAAGATCAGATCGACCTTGAGCCCGTCCAGCAGCAGTTGCATGGCAGCGTCACCATTGCTCGCGGTGCGCACCCGGTAGCCCTCGTGTTCGAGCATTTCCACCGCGGCGCTGCGCACCTCGGCGTTGTCCTCCACCACCAGGATGCTTTCCTCGCCACCGCCCGCCCGCTGACCCGGGCGCGGCGCCTGCTGCAGCGTAGGTTCGGCACTGCGGGCAAAGTACATCTGCACCCGGGTGCCCTGCCCCGGGCTGCTGAAGATCTCGATATGGCCGCCGCTCTGCTTGACGAAACCGAACACCATGCTCAAGCCCAGGCCCGTGCCATGACCGTCGGCCTTGGTGGTGAAGAAGGGTTCGAAGGCCTGCTTGAGCACCTCGGCGGGCATGCCCGGGCCATCGTCAGCCACACTTAGGCACAGGTACTCGCCGGCAGCGATGCCCTTGCCGGCGCAGAAGCGCGAATCCAGCACCTGGTTCTCGGCGCTGATGAGGATCCGCCCCTCGCCGCCCAGGGCATCCCGGGCATTGATCGCCAGGTTGAGCACGGCGTTTTCCAACTGGTTGCGATCCACATGGATGCACCAGGGCTCGGCGGGCAATTGCACATCGATGCAAATGGTTTCGCCCAGTGCCCGCTGCAGCAACTCCCCCAGGCCCTCGTACAGGTGCCGCGGGTTGTAGCTGGCCGGTGACAGCGGCTGGCGCCGGGCAAAGGCCAGCAGTTGGTTCGACAGCTTGGCGCCGCGCTCCACCGCCGTCAGCGCGGCGGCCGTGCGCCGCTGCACATTGGCGTTGCCCGCTTCGTGGCGGGACAGCAGATGCAGGTTGCCGGCAATCACCTGCAGCAGGTTGTTGAAATCATGGGCCACGCCGCCGGTCAGGCCGCCAATGGCTTCGAGTTTCTGCACCTGGCGCAGTTGCTCCTCGGCGCTGAGCCGCGCGTTGACCTCCTCCAGCACCCGTTGCTCCAGGTTGCGGGTCAGTTGGCGCAGGGCTTCCTCGGCGATCTTGCGCTCCTGGATATCGATCAGCACCCCGGGGAAACGCAAGGCCTGGCCCGACTCGTCGAACTCGCAACGGCCACAGGCCAGCACCCAGGTGTAGCTGCCGTCCTCGCGGCGCACCCGGTATTCGGCGTTGTAGGGCCCGCCCTGGGTCACGCTGTACCGGGCCAGTTCCTTGATGCGCGGCAGGTCATCGGGGTGGATGCGGCTTTCGGTGATATCGATCGGCAGGTTGTCCAGGGGCTGGTCCGCCGGGTAGGAAAAGGTCCGGGCAAATCGCTCGTCGCAAGACAGCACGTCGGCCTGGACGTCCCAGACGAAGGAGCCCAGCAACGCACCGGCATTCAGCGCCAGCTGCACGCGCTCGTTCTCCGCCCGGTAGGCGGCCTCCGCGGCCTGGCGGCGGCGCTCGGAAATCACATGGGCGGTGGTTTCCACGACAATGGCGATGACCCCGGCCGGAGCCTGGTCGTCCCCCGCCACCGGGCTGTAGTAGAGGTCCATCCAGACGTCTTCCGGCACCCCGTTGCGCAGCAGCACCAGTTCCTTGTTGTGATAGGACAGGGTGCCGCCGCTGAGGCAGGTGTTCATTACCCCGCGGTTGAACTCGGCAACCTCCGGCCAGCCCATCTCCACGGCGCAGCCCAGCAGGTAGGGATGGCGGCCGCCGGCGAACTCGGCATAGGCATCGTTGTAGATCATGTAGCCCAGGGGGCCCCAGAGCATCACCATCGGCAGCGGCGAGCCGAGCATCAGCTGCACTGTGCTGCACAGGCTGTGGCTCCAGTGCTGCAACGCCCCGAGGCTGGTGGCGGACCAGTCGAAGGCACGGATGCGCTCGGCCATCTCGCCCTTCCACCCCTGGCACCCGTGATGATCAGATAAGAACGGCATGAACGGACTCTACGAAAAACGTGGCACAGCGTGGGTTTTCAAGAGGCAGCAACGCAGCCTCCAGAGCCTTTGAGCACGGTGCACGCGGATGGTTTCACCAGGGCCGGGATCGGCTTCGCCACTGGTCGGCCATGCCGCCGGGCAACGCCCTTCGCGCGACTGAAAAAACAGAATAGGCGATGGCCCGGGTTCCAGGCGGACGCCGACAGGCGCCGCCTGAAAAAGAGCGGATTGCCCGCTCCCTGCCCCTCAGTCGGTGCCGTATTTCGGCGAACGCGGACCGTACAGCAAGCCGGTGCGTTGCCCGGCCGACAGCAGGCGCTGGCTGGTGATGCCGGCAATCGGATGGCCGGCGTCGGTGCTGGTGTTGATGATCTGCTTCACCGCAGCGGTGATCAGCATGCCCACCAGGCCACCGTTGTTGCCGTTGTTGCCTTCCTCACTGGAGGCGCGGGCGCTGCCGGTCCACAACGTGGTGCCGGTCTTCAGGTCCACCAGGGTGGCGCTGGCGGTGACCACGGTGGCACTGCTGATCAGCATGTAGCTGGTGCCGTATTCCTTGACCGTGATGTACAGGCCGGCATCGGCGCCGAAGATCTCGTTGAGCTTGGCCGGCGCCAGGCCGTGGATGTCCGCCGGGTTGGTCAGGCCGTTGTGGCGGAAGGTTTCATCCACCACCGCGATCGGCATCACGTAGTAACCGGCTTCGGCCAGGGGAAAGGTCACCTGGGACAGCATGCTGTAGGTGGCCTTGATGTCCGGCGATTCATTGAGCGGCGGCAGCACCAGGATCGACTTCGGCCGGGCCTGCTTGTAGGCCGAGTAGTCCACGCTCCTGGGCGCGGCGCAGCCCACCAGCAGGCTCACGGCCAACAGGCCCAGCAGGTTGCGCAGGGTCATCAGGCTCATTGGGCGGCTCCCTTCTTGGCGTTCTTGAGCAGGAAGTCCATGTACGAGGCGGATTCGGGGAACAGCGCCTTCTCGGTATTGAACTGCTGCACCATCTGGTCATCCTTGCCCAGGCTCGCGTAGAGCATGCCCAGGTGGGCGTGGTAGCCCGGCGGCACGGCCTTGCCGGTGGACTTGATCTTCTGCAGGTCGCGCTCCAGGGCCTCGACCTGGGCCTCCCGGGCCTCCTCGCCCTTGAAGTACTCGTAGGTCTGGGCCTGGTAGGTTTCCCACTGGTACAGCGTCTTCGGCCCGCTGCAACCGGCCAGCAGCACACAGCCCAGCAAGGCGCCGGCCATCATTGGCCGCGCCATCATCGTCTTCGACATGCTTGCACTTCTCCCTGTCAGCTGTGTGATCAGCGGCCCGGTTTCCAGGCGCCGGCGTCGATGGCCTCGACCATGCGGTTGACCGCCTCGCGCATGGCCAGGTCGAGGACCTTGCCGTTGAGGGTCGAATCGTAGGCAGCGGTGCCGCCGAAGCCGATCACTTCACGGTTGGACAAGGCGTACTCGCCAGCGCCCTGGGTCGAATAGACCACTTCGGAGGTGCTGATGTTGACGATGTTCAACGCCACCTTGGCGTAGGCCACCTGGGTCTTGCCGCGGCCGAGGATACCGAACAGCTGATGGTCGCCGGTTTCCTTGCGACCGAACTCGGTGACATCGCCGGTGACCACGAAGTCCGCGCCCTTGAGCTTCTGCGCCTGGCCCTTGATGGCCGCTTCCTGCTGGATCTCGCCCATGTTGTCGCGGTCCAGCACGCTGAAGCGGTTGGTCTGCTGCAGGTGGGTGATGAGGATGGTCTTGGCCTGGCCGCCGAGGCGGTCGACGCCATCGGAGAAGATTCCGCGCATGTAGCTGGAGCGGTTGTCGAACTTACCCACGGCCATCGGCACCCGGGCTCCGGTCCATACCTGGCTGGCGCTCTGGACCTTCTCCACCGGCAAGGCCCGGGAGCTTTCCGTGGCGCAACCGCTCATGCCCGCCAGCACCGCCAGTGCTACAGCGGACAACATCAACTTCGAGATCACTCTCACTCTATGTTCCTTCTTGAGTATCCATTTGGGTGCACTGTCTAGATGCACTTGCGCCCTGCCGCACGTCTGCGGCCCCAGTCTGTGCAGGCTCGAAAGTCGTCGGCCGAGCGTTCTGAAACTTGATGCAGGGGGCATCATCGGCGGCGATTATGCCAAAGCGCCATCAGTGCGAAAAGGAATAAAAAACCTTGGCGTCATTCTGTAACCATTGCCACAGACTCGGGGGATAGCAAAGCGGCAGGCCACTGCCGATCCGCGTTTCGTGTAGCCGCTGCCGCAGGCTCGGGCCGCGGTCGGACGAACGGCTTGGACGGCATTGCGACGCAGCAGACGCGGCGGTCTTGAGGACGCCGGGGATCCGACGGGAGACCGCCAAGCAAGGCCCTGCGGGCCTTTTCGCAGCCTCGCCCGGGCTCGGCAGCGGCTACATCAGCGAAAGTCGCGGCTGCGTACGTGAATGCCATCCAGCAACGGGCTCAGGTCACTCAGGCGCCCGGCAATCAGGTGGCGCACCTCGCCCTCGGTTTCCAGGGTGCCGTCGACCTTGAGCAACTGCGCGCCCACCAGCACCCGGCGCTGGCGCTCGGCCAGGTCGCGCCAGACCACCACATTGACGTTGCCGAACTCGTCTTCCAGGGTCACGAAGGTCACCCCGCTGGCGGTGCCCGGCCGCTGGCGCCCGGTGACCAGCCCGGCCACGCTCACCGAGCGCCCGTGCTCCACCGCCAGCAAGTCGCGCGAGCTGCGGCAGCGCCGGGCCGCAAGCTGCGGGCGCAGCAGCGCCAGGGGGTGCGGCCCGAGGGTGGTGCCCAGGCTGTGGTAATCCCCCTGCAGGTCTTCGCCGACACTGGGCCGGGGCAACGCTACCGGCGCTTCCTCCTGGCTCGGCAGGCCGGCGAACAGCCCCAGCTGTCTTTCCACCCCGGCCACTTCCCAGCGTGCCCGGTAGCGATCCCCGACCAGCGCCTGCAAAGCGCCGGCATCGGCCAGCAATTCCTGGGCGCGGACATCCAGGCGGGCCCGCTCGCCCAGGTCGGCGATATCGACAAAGGCCCGTTGCCGGCGGGCACGTTCGATGCGCCGGGCATCGTCCTCGCGAAAGCCCTTGATCATCCGCAGCCCCAGGCGCAGGGCCGGCTGCCCGGGGGGGCCATTTCCAGCGCGTGCAGGCTGGACAGGAATCGGCTCCAGGCTGCAGTCCCAGTCACTGGCGCCCACATCCACCGCAAGAACCTGCAAACCATGGCGCCGGGCGTCCTGGAGGATCTGGTCGGGGCTGTAGAAGCCCATGGGCCAGCTGTTGATCAGGGCACAGGCGAAGGCCGCCGGTTCGTGGCACTTGAGCCAGCAACTGGCGTAGGTCAGCAAGGCAAAACTGGCGGCATGGGATTCGGGAAAGCCGTAGCTGCCAAAGCCCTTGATCTGCTCGAAGATCTGCGCCGCGAACTCGTCGCTGTAGCCGTTCTTGCGCATGCCTTTGCGCAGCCGTTCGCGGTGCGGCTCCAGGCCACCGTGGCGCTTCCAGGCGGCCATGGAGCGGCGCAACTGGTCGGCCTCGCCCGGGGTGTAGTCGGCGGCGACAATGGCGATCTGCATCACCTGCTCCTGAAACAGCGGCACTCCCAGGGTGCGCTTGAGCACCGCTTCCAACTTCGGCGACGGATAAGTCTCCGGCTCTTCACGGTTACGCCGGCGCAGGTAGGGATGGACCATGCCGCCCTGGATCGGCCCGGGCCGGACGATGGCCACCTCGATCACCAGGTCGTAGAAGTTCTGCGGCTTGAGCCGGGGCAGCATCGACATCTGCGCCCGGGACTCGATCTGGAACACGCCGATGGTGTCGGCGCGGCCGATCATTTCGTAGGTGGCGGGGTCTTCAGGCGGAATGCTGGCGAGGCTGTAGCGCTGGCCACGGTAGCCGTGGATCAGGTCGAAGCAACGGCGGATGGCGCTGAGCATGCCCAGGGCGAGGATATCCACCTTGAGCAGGCCGACCATGTCCAGGTCGTCCTTGTCCCACTGGATCACCGTACGCTCGGCCATCGTCGCGTTCTCCACCGGCACCAGGTGGTCCAGGGGCTGCTCGGAAATCACGAAACCGCCGGGGTGCTGGGACAGGTGCCGGGGAAAGCCGATCAACTGCCCGGTCAGGCTCAGGACCCGGCGCAGCACCGGGCTCTGGGGATCGAACCCGGCCTCCTGCAGGCGCTCGACGCTGGGCGGCGTATCACTCCAGTGGCCGCAGCAGTCGGCCAGGGCATTGACCTGATCCGGCGGCAGGCCCAGGGCCTTGGCCACATCCCGCACCGCCCCGGCGCCATGGTAGGTGCTGACCACCGCGGTCAGCGCCGCGCGATGCCGGCCATAGCGCTGGAACACATACTGCAGCACCTCTTCGCGGCGCTCGTGCTCGAAGTCGACGTCGATGTCCGGCGGTTCGTTGCGTTCGCGCGACAAAAAGCGCTCGAACAGCAGGGTCGAGCGGTCCGGGTCGATCTCGGTGATGCCGAGGGCGAAACACACCACCGAGTTGGCCGCCGAGCCCCGGCCCTGGCAGAGGATGTGCTGGCGCCGGGCGAAGTCGACGATGTCGTGCACCGTGAGGAAATAACTCTCGTAGCCCAGGTCACAGATCAGCGTGAGCTCCTTGTCGATCTGCTTCAGTACCTCGGCCCGGGCACCAGCGGGCCAGCGGCGCACGATGCCGCGCTGGGTCAGCACCCGCAGCCAGGAGCCAGCGTCGTGCCCCTCGGGCACCAGCTCCCGGGGGTATTGGTAGCGCAGCTGGCCGAGGTCGAAAGCGCAGCGCCCGGCGATGGCCAGCGACTCGTCGAGCAGGGCCTGGGGGTACAGGCCTTGCAGCACTTCGACGGGCCGCAGGTGGCGCTCGCCGTTGGCGAACAGGCGTTGCCCGGCCTCGGCCACCGGCAGGTGATGGCGGATCGCGGTCATGGTGTCCTGCAGCGCCCGGCGCCCGCGCACATGCATGTGCACATCGCCACAGGCCACGGCTGGCAGCCCCAGTTGCCGGGCCAGGGCCAGTTGCTGTTGCAGGTGCCGGGCATCGTCCTGGCCGCAATGCAGCTCCAGCGCCAGCCACAGGCGCTGGGGGAACACCTGCTGCAACCAGCGGCCCTGGGCCAGCGGCTCGCCGGCGCCCGTCAGCCACAGGGCCAGCAGCCCCGGCAAGGGTTCGGCGAAGTCCTCGCGCAGCAGGCGATAGCTGCCCTTCTCGGCCCGGCGCCGGGCCCGAGTGATCAACCGGCACAGGCCCTGGTAACCCGCCAGGTCTTCCACCAGCAGCACCAGGCGCGGGCCGTCCTCGACCTGCATTTCACTGCCGACGATCAGCTTGAGCCCGCTGTCGCGAGAGGCCTGCCAGGCGCGGACAATCCCCGCCAGGGTGCACTCGTCGGTGATCGCCAGGGCCTGGTAGCCCAGGGCCTTGGCACGCTGGAACAATTCGGCGGCACTGGAGGCGCCGCGCTGGAAGCTGAAGTTGGACAAGCAGTGCAGCTCGGCGTAGGCGCTCATGCGAACCAGCCCTGCAACAGCAACGGCCCGGGCTCGCCGACCTGACGATAGGCCCAGCCCTGCTGGCCGGCGGCGGTTTCGATCAGGTAGTAGTCGCGGCGCACATCGGCACCGTCCCACCAGCCGGACTCGATCCGCTCCGGGCCCATGAGGATGCGCACCGAGCCCTCGCCCAGCACCTGGGGTTCGGTGAACAGCCAGCCGGGGCGGCGCAGCCCGGGGGTGGCCGGGCACGGGCGCGAATCGGTCTGCGCCTGCCAACTGCGCTCCGGGCGGTGATCGGCGCGATGCCCCAGGCCCTGCACCGCGTCATCCCCCAGGCGCGCCCGCAGGCGTTCGCGCAACTGCTCCCAGGGCAGGTTCTGCTGCGGGCGCTCGTCGAACAGCTCGCTGTGCTGGGGCACGAACAGCGGCAGGTCCTCGGCCACCAGCCGCAGGTTGCGCACCGGCGCCGGCACCTGGATCTGTTCCAGGCGCCCACGGGCCAGTTCGAACAGCATCGCCGGGTCGCGCTCGGCGCTGAGCAGCCCCACCGGAATCAGGGTGTCGGCGCCTTCGGCGTGCTCCAGGTGCAGGGCAAAGCGCTGCACGCCACTGTCGCGACCACAGAGAAAAGCCGCCAGATCGGCGGTGAGCCGGCGCAGGGGAAACAGCAGCGCCTGATGGGACTGCACATCGAAATTCAGCTCGATGCGCAGGTCGAAGCGGTCCGGCGGCTGATAGAAGGCCAGCCCCAGCGGGCGCTCGCCGAGCAGGGTATCCAGGTGCTTGAGCAAGCTGCCGTCAAAACGCCGGGCCAGGCTGGGCCGGGGCAGCTCCCGCAGTTGCTGGAAGCTGCGCACCCCCATGCGCGACAGGGCCGTGGCCTGCTCCGGGGCCAGCCCCAGGCGCTCGATGGGCATGGCCCCCAGGGCCTGGACCAGGGCCGCGCAGTCGGCCACCGCCAAACCGTCATAAGCATTGGCCAGGGCTCGGGCCGCCGCCGGATTGGGCGCGGCGACGATCCGGTGGCGAAAGCCCAGGGCCTGCAATTCACGGCGCAGGCGCGCTTCCAACTGCGGCCAGGGGCCGAACAGGCCCAGGCTGGATTCGATCTCCAGCACCAGGGTGCGCGGGTAGGCGACGCTGACCTGGGAGCTGAAGCCATAGGCCCAGGCCGCAAGAAACTGCTGCCAGTGCTCGATCTGCCGGGGGTCGTATTCGGCGCTGGCAAAGGCCTTGGTCAGGGCCTGGGCGGCGGTCAGGGATTGCCCGGGGCGCAGGCCCAGTTCGCGAGCGGCGGCGTTCACCGCCTGGATCACCCGGCGCTGCGGGGTGCCACTGAGCAGCGCCAGAGGAGCTTGGGGCTCGGCGCACTGACGCAAGACTGCGTCCAGCGCCAATTGCGGGAACAGGATGCACACCCAACGCATGCCAACCTCAGTGCCCGGCGGGCCAGGCGATAGGCGCCGGATGGGCCAGCCCGCCCCGGCACTTGAGCACCCGCAACTGCCCGGGACGGCCTTGCACGGCAATTCGCAAGGCCGCCGGCGAGGGGTTGCGCGCCGTCTCCAGGGGGCGGTAGGCAAAGGCCAGGGTCTGGCCGCTTTCCGCCGCCACCTGCAGGCGCCGCAGGGCGCGATCGTCAGCTTGCTGCGGCCAGCACAGCACCGCGCCGCAACTGCCGGAACGCAGGCACTGCTCGGCGGCCCACAGGGCATCACGCTCCCCGGCCTGGATGATCGACAACTGGCGCACATCCACCCCGGCGTTCTGCCAGGCCTGGGGATAGGGCACGAACGGCGGCGCCACCAGCACGATGCGCTCCCCCGCCGCGCTCAGCCGCGCCAGGCTCGGCCACAGCAGTTGCAGCTCGCCCAGACCCTGGGCGGCAATGAGGATTTCGGTCAGTGCCGCTTCCGGCCAGCCGCCCGTGGGCAGCACCGCATCCAGGGCGGCATGGCCGGTGGGCTGCGGGCTGGCGGGCGCGGCGGCCGGGCGGCCTTTCCACACCCGCCCGGCATTGAACAGCGAATCCAGTGCGACCACGGCGCCCATCAGCCTTGCCTCACCAGACCGCAGAACACGCCTTCGATAAACAGTTCGTGGTCGGCCGTGACCTCGATCGGCTGGTAGGCCGGGTTGCGCGGCAACAGGCGAATGCCCTGCCCCTTGCGCTCGAAACGCTTGATGGTCACCTCACCGTCGAGGCGGGCGATCACGGTCTGGCCGTTGCGCGCCTCACTGCTGCGGCGCACTGCCACCAGATCACCGTCGAAGATGCCATCGTCGATCATCGAATCGCCCTGGACCCGCAGCAGGTAATCCGGAGTGCGGGAGAACATCCCCGGGTCCAGCAGCAACTGGCCGTGTATGTCGGCATCGACGCCAATCGGCGCACCGGCGGCCACCCGCCCCAGCACCGGGATCTCCAGCAGCTCGGGGCGCCGTGGCTGGTTGAGCAGGCGAATGCCCCGGGCCTGATGCGGGTTGACCTCGATGAACCCGGCCTCGGTCAGCGCCAGCACATGCTTGCGCGCCACGCTGCGCGAGGCGAAACCGAACGCCTGGCTGATTTCAGCAAGGCTCGGGGGCTGGCCGTGATCGGCGATGCGCTCGCGGATAAAGGTCAGGATGGCAGTGCGGCGGGGAGATAAAGTCGTCATGGAGTACATTTGTACTCCTCTCGGATTTATCTGACAAGAACCGCCAATCAGTCCAGGCCCCGGCTGGCCAGGAAGCCGCTGACATAGTCGATGAATGCCTGCACCTTGGCGGTCGCTCGCCGGTGGCTGGGGTACACCGCGAGGATGTGCGGCCCGAAGCTGTCCGGGTCGATCGCGTAGTCGGCCATCACCCGCACCAGGCGCCCGTCGGCCAGGTACGGTGCGGCGCTCCACAGCGGCGTGTGCAACAGGCCGCGCCCGGCCAGGGCATTGGCCAGCAGCAGGTCGTAATTGTCACTGCGCAGGCGTGGTGCCTGGGGCTGGGGCAGGCTCAGGCGCTGGCCGTCGCGCTCGACCCACCAGAACTCCCGGCTGAGCAAGGGGTGGCGATACAGCAGCCATTCATGTTCTTCGAGGGTCTGCGGGGTCACCGGCCGGCCCTTGCGCGCCAGGTAGGCCGGGCTGGCGCACAGGGCCAGGCGGTTGCTTCCGACCACCCGGGCAATCAGCCCCGGCAGGTCGTCATGGCCTTCGCGCAGGGCCAGGTCGTAGCCGCTTTCCAGCAGGTTGACGAACTCGTCGCACAGGTCCACTTGCAGATTGATCTGCGGGTACTGCTCAAGAAAACCGCCACACACCTGATCCAGGAATGCCTGGCCGTAGGCCAGCGGCGCGGTGACCTTGAGGTTGCCGCGCAGGCCATGCTGCAGCTGCTCCACCTCCTCGCCCACCTCTTCCAGCCGCTGCAGCACCTGGCGCGCGGTCTCCAGGTAGAGCCGGCCGATTTCGGTGAGCACGATGCGCCGGGTACTGCGCTCGAACAAGCGCGAACCCAGCTCGGCCTCCAGGTGGTTGACCGCCTTGGTCAGGGCCGAGGGGGTCTTGCCCAACTGCTCCGCCGCCCGGCTGAAACTGCCCAGCTGGGCGGTGACCACGAACATCTTCAAGGCATTCAACTTGTCCATGGTTTTTCCACCCAGGCAAAAATGTTTTTCGTGAAGCAGCCGTTCTGCCCGCTGCGGGCAGTCCCTAAGCTGGCGATCAGACGCAATAACAAGGAAATGTTCAATGAAAAGATTGACCCCCACGCTGTTACTGGCCGCCATGAGTTTTGCCTCGTTGGAAGCCATGGCCGCCGCCGACCTGGTGCTGCTCAACGGCCAGGTGTTCACCGCCGACCGCGCCCAGCCCAAGGTCCAGGCCCTGGCGGTGGAGAACGGCAAGGTCCTGCAAGCCGGCAGCGATACGCAGATCAAGGCACTGATCGACAGCCACACCCGGGTCGTCGACCTGGGCGGCAAGACCCTGATGCCGGGCCTGATCGACACCCACTCCCACGCCATCTTCGGCGGCCTGGAAATGACCGGCGCCAACCTGCAGGACGAGGTGGTCAGCCTCGACGAACTGGAAAAACGCCTGCGCGCCTGGCGTGACGACGGCAGCGCCCGGCATGCCGACGTGCTCAGCATCGCCGGCATGAGCTCGGCCTACTGGGCCCAGGCCCAGGCCCTGGGCCAGCGCTTCAACCAGGGTGAATGGGCCAGGGTACCGGTGGTGTTCACCGGCAGCGATCACCATACCGCCTGGGCCAATGACTTCATGCTCCAGCGCGCCGGCATCGACGCCGCCCTGCTCAAGAGCCTGCCCGAGGCCGAACGCGGCACCATCGGCCAACTGCCCGACGGCCGCCCCAACGGTTTCCTGGTGGACGCCGGCTGGGACCGGGTGGCCGCGAAAATGCCGGTGCCGGGGCCCGAGCAGATGCTGCGCGCCGCGCAGTCGGCCCTGCACTACAACAACAGCCTGGGGATTACCGCCTGGATGGACCCGGCCGCCAACGCCGCCCCCGGCGAAGCGCTGTTCGCCCTCAAGCCCACCGAGCACACCGTCGGCGTGCTGCCGGCCTACAAGGCCCTGGCCGAGAGCGGCGGGATGACCGCCCATGTCGCCGCCCTGCTGGTGGCCAACCCCCGCAGCCGGCCGGCCGACCTCGACACCCTGGACAAAGTGCGCCAGCAGTTCCAGGGCATTCCCAACCTGACCCTACCGGGCATCAAGATCTTCGCCGACGGGGTGATCGAATACCCGGCGCAGAGCGCAGCGATGCTCGAGCCTTACAGCAACTCGCACAAACCCGGCGAACTGCTGATCGACCCGGCGCATTTTGGCGAACTGGTCAGCGCCATCGACCAGCGCGGCTGGCTGGTGCACATCCACGCCATCGGCGACCGTGCGGTGCGTGAGTCGCTGAACGGCATCGAGCAGGCGCGCAAGGATCGCCAGAGCGGCATCAGCCACTCCATCACCCACCTGCAGATGGTCAACCCCAAGGAGTTCGCCCGCTTCAAGCCGCTCAACGTGATTGCCTCGATGCAACTGCTCTGGGCCTCGGCCGACGACTACACCCTGGACATGATCAAGCCCTACGTCAGTGCCCTGGCGTTCCGCTACCAGTACCCGGCGCACTCGCTGCTCAAGCAGGGCGCGACCATCGCCGGCGCCAGCGACTGGCCGGTGTCGTCGCCCAACCCGTGGAACGCCATGGCCCAGGCCATCACCCGCCAGGGGCCACTGGGGGTGCTCAACGCCGACGAACGCCTGGACCGCGAAACCCTGTTCTATGCCTACACCCAGAATGCCGCGCGCACCCTGGGCCTGGAACAGCAGATCGGCTCGCTGACGGCCGGCAAGCAGGCCGACTTCATCGTCCTCGACCGCGACGTGTTTACCGTGGACGAAAAGGCCCTGCATGAAACCCAGGTGCTGCAGACCTGGTTCGCCGGCCGCGAGATCTACAGCCGCCCACTCTGACCCCGCGCCACCGTTGCACCGCCTGCCCCGCGCCCTGGTGACGCCGGGGTACGGCGCCGCCTTGCCCGCTCCCCCATAACAATCACAACAACGGGATACCCATGAAGACCCTCACCCTGCTCACCCTGGGCGCCGTGTGCCTGCTGCCGCAGGCCGGCCACGCCCTGCCCCTGACCGACGACCTGGCCGTGGAGCTGGAGCTGACCCTGGCCAGCGACTACCGCACCCGCGGCATCTCCCAGACCCAGAACGACCCCGCGGCCCAGGCGGCCGTGACCCTGCTGCACAGCAGCGGCCTGTACCTGGGCACCTGGAGCTCCAACGTCGATTTCGGCGGTGGCCTGAAGACCCGCCAGGAAGTCGACTACTACGGCGGCTGGCTGTGGCAGGCCAGCGCAGACATCAGCCTGGACCTGGGCTACCTGAAGTACAGCTACCCCCGGGAAGCCCAGTTCAACCAGAGCGAGGTGTACGGCATCCTCAGCGTCTACGGGGTCAAGCTGGGGGCCTATTACTCCGACGATGCCCCCGGCATCGACAGCCAGCAGAGCACCCTGTACCGCTACCTTGGCTACGAGACCCGACTGCCCCTGGAGCTGGGGCTGCAACTGCGCTACGGCCAGATGGACTTCAAGGACCCGCGGCTGATCCGCGCCTCGGGCCAGGGCGAGGACAGCTACCACGAATGGGAAGCCAAACTGACCCGGGAAATGGCCGGGCTGGAACTGGGCCTGAGCTACATCGACACCGACCTGTCCCGCAGCCAGTGCACCAGCAACTACGGCTTCAGCGACCTGTGCGGAGCGACCTGGGTGGCCAGCATCAAGAAGACCTTCTGAATGCCCATCCCGAAGGCCACCTTCGCTGGCAATGCCCCCCACAAATCCCGTAGGAGCCGGCTTGCCGGCGAAGGGGCCCGAAAGACTGGCACCCGCCTCAAGGCCGCCTTCGCTGGCAAGCCAGCGCCTACAAAAGCCCGCAGGAACACGCCGGCAATGCGCCCCACAAACCCCGTAGGAGCCGGCTTGCCGGCGAAGGGGCCCGACAGGCATGCGCCCTGGGATCAGCCGCGCTGCAGGATGCGGTCCATCACCCGGTCGGTCTTCAGGGCTTCGCTGGCCAGGGCCGGGTGCCGGATCTGGCCGCGGATATGGGCGTTCATGCCCTGCACGTGATGCCACTGGATGTGCGCGGGGTTGTCGATGAACAGGTTCAGGGTCTCTTCGGCTTCAAGTTGCAGCGGATGCTCGTCGAACACGGAAAAAGTGATGCGCCCCTGGCTGCCGATGATTTCCACCCGGTCTACCCGGCGGTCGGCGACGAAGTTCCAGGCGCCGCTGCCCAGCGCCCCACAGGCGAAGCGCCAACTGGCGCTGACCGCATCCTCGGCGGCATACAGCCCGGCCTGGCGGGTGCTGAAGCCGGCCACCTCGACGATATCGCCCAGCAGGTACTGGAACAGGTCCAGGCCATGGCTGGCCAAATCGGCGAAATAACCGCCGCCGGCCACTTGCGGGTCGGTACGCCAGTTGGCCGCACCGCTGCGGTCGGCCTCGGAGGCAGCCTTGCTCAGGCTCCAGTGCAGGTGCCGGACCTCCCCGATACGCCCATCCGCCAGCCATTGCCGCACCTGCGCAAAGCGCGGCAAGGAACGCCGGTAATAGGAGACGAACAGATGCAGCCCGGCCTGCTCGAAGGCCTGCTGCATGGCCAGGCTTTGCCCGGCATGCAGGGCCATGGGTTTTTCCACGCAGCAATGCTTGCCGGCGGCGGCCACTTGCAGGCTGTAGGCGTAATGGCTGTCGGGGGGCGTGGCGATGTACACCGCGTCCACCTCGGGGTCGTCGATCAGGGCCTGGGCATCGGTATACCAGCGGGCGATGCCGTGGCGCTGTGCATAGTCGCGCACCGCCTCGGCCCGGCGGCCCATCACCGCCACCAGCGCCGACCCCGGAACCTTGTAGAAGGCCGGACCACTCTTGCGCTCGGTGACACTGCCGCAACCGATCATGCCCCAGCGCACGGTCCGCAGCGGCTCGGCCCCGGTGTTCATTTCGACGCTTGCAGCGCGCGCAGGTCGAGCTGGCCGTTGTGCAGCGGCGGGCACCAGTAGTAGCCCCCGGTGATCGGCCGGCTCATGCGGTACAGGCCGTCGGTGATGCCGTCTTCCAGGCCGCTCATGCGCCGCAGTTGGGCTTCGAAGGCGTTCAGGGTGTGGCCGAAGGCAAGGAACATCAGGCCACCCTTGTCACCTTCGATCCACGGCATCGAGCGGCGCACGAGAAAGGCTTCCGGGGCGAAGCTTTCCTGGGCGGTGCGCTTGACGTGGGCCGAGACCGGCGCGTCGTCCAGTTCTTCGTTGTCGCTCAGGCGCCGGCCCATGATGTGGTCGCGCTCTTGCTGGTGCATCGCGGCAAAGCCCTGGAAGTCGTGCTGCCACTGCTGGATCGCGGCAAAGCTGCCACCGCGCAGGCCGTCTTCGCCCTCGGCCAGTGCCGCGGCCACGGCGGCTTCGTCCTGAGGGTTTTCGGTGCCGTCTTCATAACCGGTGAGGTCGTGGCCGGTCTTGTGGCGGAAGGTCTCGTTCATGCCGACCAGGCGCAAGGCCGGGGCCAGGGCGACCGCCAGCTCGTTGCTGCGGTGCAGCAGCTCGCCGCGATCATCACCGTGCAGCCAGACCCACAGCGCGTGCTGGGTCGAAGGGTTGTCCACGCCCACGCCGGTCAGCGCCGGGAACGCCTTGAGCCCCTGCACTCGCGCGCCCAGGGCCTTGACCAGCGACGCGCCAAAACCTGCCACCGCCGTTGCGCCATCCACCCGTGCCAGCAACTGGTCGAGGGCCCGGGGCAACGCCTCGATGGACTCAAGGGCAAAGAACAGGTGGCGGGCCTGGGACGGAACGGGTGCAGCGAGGATGCCGGGCTGGTAGTAACTCATGGGAACTCCTGAATAAAGGCGCAGGAGTTTACCGCCATGGACTGCCGGCGTCAGCGTCGAAACGGGCAAGGCTTGTCGCCGCTTGCGCGGCGACGTTGCAAGGCCGTGGTGAAAAGGCCGGGCCGGGGTTGTGGAGCCGCTGCCGCAGGCTGAGAACGGCATGGGCGGCATTGCGACGCAGCAGACGCGGGGATCTTGAGGCCGCTCAAGGTTCGACGGGAGATCGCCAAGCAAGGCCCTGCGGGCCTTTGCGCAGCCTCGCGGGCTCGGCAGCGGCTACAGGGCGGCCTTCAATGCAGCGCCGCCTCTTCGCGAAAGGCGCTGGGGCTCAGCCCGGTCCAGCGCTTGAAGGCCCGGCGGAAGCTGCGCACGTCGCTGTAGCCGACCTCTTCGGTGATGCGTTCGATGGACAGCTCCGGGTTGCCCAAGAGGTTCAGGGTTCGCGCCTGGCGCACCCGCTCCAGCAGCGCCTCGAAGGTCAGGCCGTGTTCGGTCAGGCGCCGGCGCAGGGTGCGCCCGCTCATGTTCAAATCCCCCGCCACCTGCTCGATATGGCTGCCGGCCCGCAGGTCCCGGCTCAGGGCGCGCTCCACCGCCTGGATCAGGTCCATCTTCTGGTGCACCTGGGCGCTTTCCAGTTCCAGCAGCTTGAGCGCCTGGCGCAGGGCCACCGGATGATGATTGGGCAGCGGCGCCTGCAACCAGCGGGCCTCGATCACCATGCGCGCCTGCAGGCAGCCGAACTGCACGTGGGGGCCCAGCAACCGGGTATAGAGCTCGGCATAGGCCGGCGCGGCGTGCATGAACTCCACCCGCAGGGCCTGGAAATCCGCGCTGACCAGGGCCCGGCCATAGATCAGCAGGCTGGCGAAGAACTCTTCCGCGGCAAATATCTGCACCTCGCCGTAGGGCAGGCGGCATTGCAGCTCGACAAAGAACTCTTCGCCCTGGCGCCCGACATCGGCGCTGACGATGGTGCCGGAGGTGTGCTGATGGCGGATGCCCAGCTCGAAGGCGTCGCCCAGGGTCCGGCACAACGACAACGCATGCCCCAGCAGGCCCAGGGTGCCCAGCACATTGCGGCTGCCGACCCAGAGCCCCAGGCCCTGCTGCGGCAGCGCCGCCAGGGCACGTTCGATCATCGCCACCGCCTGGCGGTAGGAGATGCGCAGGGTCGGGTCCTGCAGGTCGTCCAGGGTAAAGCCCAGGCCGCGACACAGGCGCTCGGCGCTGACGCCCTTGGCTTCGGCGACATCCGCCAGGGTCTGCAGCAGGAAGGGTGAAACCAGGGCCAGCTGGTCGTGGGCATCGGCGGCTTTGATCTGCATGGGAGTGGGCTTCCGGGCCGCTTGAGCGGCTGTTTTTATTGTCGGTCAGGCACCGGTGCCAAGGCTTCACCGGCGGTTCAAGCATATCCCGTTGCCTGGGGTTTTACGGGGGAATGTAACAAAGCATTGCAAAGTGTCCGACAAAGTCCCCCTCCCTGTCCGCCAATACCCTGCCCCGCGCCCGGCCCAGGGCTTATTTCTATGGGGCGGGCGGCGTGCCTGCCGCCGCGCCCCCACTAACAATAAGAATGAGCCCAACCATGCACCCGACCCGCCTCACTCGCTCCCTGCACCTGGGCGTGGCCCTGGCCGCCTGCGCCAGCCTGAATGCCCAGGCCACCGAATCCGGGGTCGACAATATCGGCCCCGGCACCGACGGCTTCTACGTGCTGCCCCTGAGCCCCGACCAGCTCCCGGAGCACATGTTCGCCTTCAACCTCTACTACAACCATTACCAGGCCAGGAAGCTCGACATCAGCTCCTTTGGCGGCAAGGTCCAGGAGGTCAGGATCACCTCCGACGCGATCATCCCGCGCCTGGACTACCTGAGCCCGCTGCGGGTCCTGGGCGGGCGCCTGGGGGGCTACGTGGCCCAGCCCTACCTGCGCCAGCAGGTGTCGCTGTACGGCCAGAGCGACCGCCGCGAAAGCATGGGCGATACCACCTTCGCGCCGATCATCCTGTGGGACATGGGCCCCGACCTGACCCTGGGCGCGGCCTTGGAAGTGACCCTGCCCACCGGGCAGTACGATGCCGACCGGCTGGCCAACACCAGCAACAACTTCACCACCTACAAGCCGCTGTTCTCCATGACCTGGCTGCCCAGCGAGCGCACCGAGCTGTCGTTCAAGAGCACCTACAGCTTCAACCAGGAAAACCACGCCACCCACTACCGTTCCGGGCAGATCTTGCACTTCGACTATTCGGCCAGCTACCGCCTGACCGACGACCTGAGCCTGGGGCTCAACGGCTACTACCTGAAGCAGACCACCGACGACAAACAGAACGGCAAGACCGTGACCTTCATGGGCGAGGACGTGAGTGACGGGGTGCGCGGGCAAGTGTTCGCCATCGGCCCGGCGCTGCACCTGCGCTTTCTCAAGTACGCCAGCGCCGAGATCCGCTGGGCCAAGGAGTTCGATGTGGAAAACCGCCCCGAGGGCGACATGCTCTGGGCCAAGCTGACCATTCCCTTTGCCCTGTGAAACCCGCGGCAGCCTGAAGCTGCTGCGGGCTCGGCGGGAGATCGCCAGGCAAGGCCCTGCGGGCCTTTGCGCAGCCTCGCCGGAGCTCGGCAGCGGCTACAGGCGGTTGCCGGGACGCGTTTCGTGTAGCCGCTGCCGCAGGCTGCGAACGGCCCGTAGGGACGCGGCGTTCTTAAGGCCGACAGCGCTCCGACGGAGGATCGCCAGGCAAGGGCTATACGTGGGATCAGTACACCGGCCAGCGTTCGACGATGCGCCCGCCGCGCAGGGCCAGCAGGTCGCCAAACTGCAGCAGTACCGCTTCGCTCTGCTGCGGGCGCAGGAAGACCTGGTCGTCCACCTGCAAGCCCACGGCGCGGGAGCCGTTGACCATCTCCTGGTTGGAGCTGCGACCGAACAGCTCGTTGCTCTGCAGACCCGCCGGCGATTCGAAATCCGCCAGCCAGTGGCCGCCATAGATGAAGAAGGTCTGGCGCTGGTTGCGGTCCCACCAGGAGAACAGCCGCGACTTGTCGTCCAGGGCCGGGATCCGCACCGGCCCGGTACTCTTGAGCACCGGGGTGGCGATAAAGGCGGCCGGCACGTGCTGCTCCAAGGACGCCAGGTCGTAGTGGCTGGGCTTGAGCAGTGCGGTGCCCACCGACACTTCGCTGCTCAGGGACTCCTGCTCGTGGCGGCGGTAGCTGGGGCTGCCGGCGGTATTGAGGGTCAGGCCGGCGTGCCACAGCGCCGGGTACTGCTGGCGGGTGAAGTCGACAAAGCCGTTGTAGAGCGCCATGACCTGGTCAAACAGGCTTTGCGGCGAGCCCAGAATCCCCGGCACGCCCATGTCGACAAAGGGGTCGTAGCCCATGAACCCGGCAAACTCCAGGTGCTGCGGGTGGGCGCTGATCAGCGCCAGCATCTGCCCGAGCACGGCATGGTCCGCCACGCCGCCACGATGCAGCCCCACATCCAGTTCGATGTTGATGCGCATCCGCGTGCCCAGGCCCTGGGCCAGCGCCAGGTACTGCTGCAGGCGTTCGGGGGTATCGAGCAGCCATTGCAGTTGCCGGCGCGGGTCGAACGGCCCCTTGAGCTGCTGGTAGAACAGCTCGACGGCGCGGATCGGCAGGGGCTTGCCCAAGAGGATATCGGCGTCGGCAAATACCTCGGCGTCGTGGTTGAGAAACGGCTGGTGGAAGGACATCAGGCGCCGGGTACCGGCGCGCTGGGCGATGTAGGCCAGGAGCCCGGGCGATGGCAGGGATTTTTCCACCAGGCGCAGGTGCTTGCCGCCGCGCTGCACCGACTGCATGACCACATCGATGTTGTGGTCCAGGCGATCCAGGTCGATCAGCATCACCGGTTGCATCGGCCCGTGGGCCTTGAGCTCGCGATTGAGCTCGGCGAAGTACGGGCTGTAGGGCAGGCCCCGGTCGCCGGGCCGCAGCCAGGCGCCGACACCGGCCAGCAAGACTCCGGCCCCCAGGGTGCCGGCCATGAAATGACGACGGTTCATTGTGCGCATCTCCTGTTCACGCCACACCCAGCACCGAGGCCAAGTGGGCGTTGATGAATTTGCCTTGCGGGTCCAGTGCCTGGCGCACCCTGGCGAAGGCTGCCCATTGCGGGTACAGCCCCTGCAGGGTGCGGGCGTTGAGGCTGTGGTGCTTGCCCCAGTGCGGGCGCCCCTGGTACTTCCAGAAGATCGGCTCCACGGCGGCGAAGAAGTTGTGGTGGTCCATGCTGTAGTGCTGGTGCACCGAGATCGAACAGCTGTCGCGACCTTCGAACATGCTCAGGGGAATGTCGTCGGCCTTGACGTAGCGGTACTCGATGGGAAACCAGGTGCGCAGGTCCTTGTCGCGGATCAGCGCGAGGATTTCCCGCAGGCACGCCGGCCCCAGGTGCGCCGGCACCGAGTACTCCATTTCGTTGAAGCGCACGCTGCGCACGTTGGCGTAGATCTGGTAGGAATCCCCCACCCGCTCATCGAAGCGCGCCAGCCAGCGCAGGCTGTTGAGCAGGTGGCGGCGGGTCTCGGGGAAGTCGCTGACGTACTTGTCGAGGTTTTCGATCAGGTTGACGAACTCGTTGCCGCCCTCCTCGGCCGGATCGGTGGGCGGGGTCGGCGGTTCCGTGGTTTCGTTCAGGGCCACCGCCAGGGCGTAGTCGGAGTGGGTGACCACGAGCATTTCCCAGTGCTGGTTGTCGCGGGTCAGGTTGTCCATGTCCTCCAGCAGTTCCTCGGTCTTGCCGATCCACTGTTTTTCCCGCAGGCGATAGGCCTCGCGGTTCTGCAGGCGCACCCGGGTCGCCACCCCCAGCGCGCCGAGGGACACCCGGGCGACGTGGAACACCTCGGCGTTGCGCCGGGGGTCGCAGTCCAGCACTTCGCCGCTGGCGGTCACCAGTTGCAGCCCGCAGACCCGGGACGAATAGGAACCGAAGCCGACCCCGGTGCCGTGGGTGGAAGTGGCAATCGCCCCGGCCAGGGTCTGGTAGTCGATATCCGCCATGTTCCACAGCGCCTGCCCCACCTCCTTGAGCGCCGGGCCCATCAGCGACATGGGCGTGCCGGCGGCGAATTCGGCTTGCAGGGTCTTGGGGTCGTGGTCCAGCAGGCCGTTGAAATAGGCCAGGGACAGCAAGGTGCCGTCGGTGGGCACCAGGGCGCTGAAGGAGTGCCCGGCACCCACCGGGCGGATCTTGCCCGGGGCCTGGCGGACCACCTGGCGCAGTTCATCCAGGTCCTTGGGCGCCAGCCGCGCCTGGGGCAGGCAGCTTTGCGCGCCGGACCAGTTGCGCCAGGGAATCAGCCGCGGGGCGCGGGCCAGTTCGGCCAGCAGCGGGTTGCTGCACAGCGCGCTGAACGCGCCGAGGGCGCCGGCCCCTTGCAGCAGCCGGCGTCGGGAAAGGTGCATGACCATGAAGGGGGAACCTGTGCTTTTTATTGGAATGAATGGCCGGACATGAAGCTGATCAGGGCCAGGAACTGCTCTTCGCTGCACTGCATGCACTGGCCCATGGGCGGCATGCCCTGGTAGCCGTTGATGCTGTGGTCCAGCAGGGTGTCGGCGCCCTGGGCCAGGCGCGGCGCCCAGGCCTTGGCATCGCCGGCCAGGGGCGCGCCGGAGGCCGGGTTGGCATGGCACAGCTGGCAGCTGCTGGCGTAGACCTGGGCCAGGGCCGGGTCGGCCGGGCTCTGGCGGGCGGCGTCGAGGCGCACGGCAGCAGGCGGTTCAGCCTCGCCGCAGGCGCTCAGCAGCAGCCCCAGGGCCAGGCCCAGGGCGCTACGAATCGGTAGCCAGGAGTGGCGCCGTAACGGGCGCGAACAGGCGGGGGTGACAGTGGGCATCGGCGGTCCTCAGTGCGGCCAGGGCAAGGGGCCCGCCCCGGCGACAGCGGCGGACCACACCCGGCCACACTAAGACACCCGCGCCCCGGGGTTGAGGGCATTGGCGGCCAGCCAAGGGGACAGGCTCGGCCAGCCAGGGCGCGCACGGTCAGCCAGAGGCTGCCTGCATGGCAACGGGCCCATGCCTGCCCCGCGCCTTACTTGATCCGGTAGTGGAAGGTGTTGCGCACCGCCGGCACCGTTACCGCCTGGCCATCGATCAGCCGCGGCTGATAACGGAAGGTCGCCACCGCTGCCAGGGACGGGCGCATGAACAGGGGGTGGCAACCGTCGATGACCTTGGGGTTCTCCACCCGCCCCTGGGGGTTGACGCTGTATTCCACGGTGCAGTCGCCTTCCAGGTTCTTGTCCAGGGCCCGTTGCGGGTAGTCCGGGGCCTCCTTGCTCAGGGGCTGGTACTGGCGACTGTCGGCCGCCGCCTGGGCCGCCTGCTGGCGCGTGCGCTCGGCAGCCAGCCGCGACTGTTCGGCACGCTGGGCCTGCGCTTGTTCCTGGGCCACACGTTGCTCGGTATCGCGCTGGCGCTGCTCGGCCTCCAGGCGCTCGCGCTGCTGGCGCTGCTGCTCCTGCACCTGCTCACGTTTCTTGTCTTCCACCCGCTTGCGCGCCAGGGCCGCCTGCTCCAGCTTCTGCGCCTGTACCTGGGGGTCAACCCGGGGCCTGGCCGGCTCCGGCGCAGCCGCGGGTGGTGGCGTTGGCGGTGGCTGTGGCGCCACCTCGGCCACCGCCGGCAGCGGTTCCGCGGGGGCGGCAGGCGGCGCCAGCATCACCAGTTGGGTGGTCAGTACCGGCGGCGTCTCGACCTGCGGCTTGTCCACCGACCAGCCCAGCGCCAGCGCCCCCAGCACTCCGGCGTGCAGGGCCAGGGCCAGGCTGGCCGCCAGGCTGTTGCGCCAGAAGCCGGACGCCTCGGGCCGCAGGGGCATCGCGGTGGGGTTGTGCATGATCATCGCCGTCATTGCGGGGCCTCGGTCACCAGCCCCAGGTTGTGTACCCCACCCTGCTGCAACGCGGCCATGGCCGCCACCACGCTGGAATAGGCGGCGTCCTGGTCGGCGCGGATATACACCTGGGTGTCGCCGCGCCGGGCAATCACCTGGGCCACCTTGGCGCGCATCTGCTCAAGGTCCACAGCGCTGTCGGTCTGATTCCGGGTGTCCAATTCGCTGCCCAGGTTCCAGTAGTAGCCGCCACCGGCCTGCACCGACAGGGTGAGGATCTGCTGGCGGCTGTCGGTGGCCAGGGCTTCGCTGGCGACCTTGGGCAATTCGATCTTCACCCCCTGGGTGAGCATCGGCGCGGTGACCATGAAGATCACCAGCAGCACCAGCATCACGTCGATGTAGGGCACCACGTTCATTTCCGCCTTGGGTCCGTGCTTGCGTTGCGGCCGGGTCAACATCGGCTTGCTCCTTCTCTCAGGCGGCCACGGCCAGGTGGCTCGGGGTACCCTGCAAGGTGCGATGCAGGCGTACTTGCAGTTCATTGCCAAAGGCGTAGTAGCGGGTCAGCAGGGTCTGGCTGCGGGCCGAAAAACGGTTGTAGGCAATCACCGCGGGAATGGCCGCGAACAGGCCGATGGCGGTGGCGATCAACGCCTCGGCAATGCCGGGGGCCACGGTGGAAAGGGTCGCCTGCTGCACCTGGGACAGGCCGAGGAAGGAATTCATGATCCCCCACACGGTGCCGAACAGGCCGATATAGGGGCTTACCGAACCCACAGTGGCGAGAAACTGCAGGCCCTTTTCCAGGCGGGTTTCCTGCTCGCTGATGGCCACGTACAAGGCCCGTTCCACACCCTCCAGCACCCCTTCTCCGGCACCGCCGGGCTGGCCGCGCAGGTGGCTGAACTCCTGGTAGCCGGCGGCAAAGATCGGCTCCACGCCGCCTTCGGCGTCGCTGCCCTTGGCCACTTCGCGGTACAGCGGCAGCAGCTCGGGGGCGGCGCGAAAACGCTGGATGAAAGCCTGGAAGCGCTGCTCACGACCGCGCAGCACGGCGCCACGCTGGATGATCAGGTACCAGCTGAGCAAGGACGCCAGGAGCAAGGTCAGCATCACCGCCTTGACCAACAGGCTGGCATCGCTGATCAGCCCCCAGATGCTCATGTGTTCGAGTGTGGCCTGCATGGTGGAACTCCTTCTCGGGTGCCCGCCTGGGCTGGCGGGGCTATTCGATGACATTCAAATGACAAGGTGATGACCGCCGGCTCAGGGCAGCTTCAGGGCCTGGGTGACCTCGGCCCAGGGCACGAACTTGAAGTTCTGGGTCTGCTCGGGCATGCGCTTGCGCCCGTCCTGGACCACCAGCAGGCCCTGGTTCCAGGGCCCGCCGAGGTTGGCCGAGGTGACTTCCAGGCCATCGGTTTCCGAAGCGCCGTCGATCCCCGCGCGGGCGTTGAGGCTGACCCGGAAGGCGCCATGGGAAGCGAACGGCGGTTCGGCATCCAGCACCAGGTAGCTGTCGTTGCCCTGGCTGGAAATCACCAGGTAGTCGCGGGCGTTGCTCTGGTACAGGGCCAGGCCCTCGACATCGGCCTGCAACAGGCCGCCGACCTTGATCACGCTGTGCAGGGTCGCCGGCTGCTCGGGCCGGGCATCCAGCGCCCACACGCCAACGTCCTCTTCACCGAGGAACAGGCGCTGGCGCTGGTCATCGGCGACACAGCCCTCGGGCTGGCTGGCCACCTTGAACCGGCGCACCAGCTCGCCCTGGGCGGTGCCGCCAGGGGCGCTCAGGCGGTACTGGACGAAGGTACCGTCCTTGTCGTTGGCAATGGCGTAGATCTCGCCACTGGCCGGCTGGAACAGGCAGATGCCGTAGATTTCCTTGAGCGGCGTGGGCACCTCCCCGGCCTCGCTCAGCTCGCCGCTGGCGCGGTCGATGGCGAACAGGCTGAGGCTGTTGCGGTCGCGGTTACTGGCCACGGCCAGGTCCACACGGCGCTCGCCGAGCTGGAAGTTGGGCCGCACGTCGACGTTGTTCAGGCGCCCCACTGCCAGCTCCTGCAACAGCTTGCCCTGCAGGTCGTAGGCCAGCAGGCCCTGCTTCTTGTTGGTGCCCAGCACCCGGCTCAGGGAGGGCTGCTGCGGGTGGACCCAGATCGCCGGGTCATCGGCGGCATCGCCCTGGCGCCCCACCGGCTCGCTCTGTGCCGCCGCCTGTACGGTGGGCAATACCGGCGGCAGGGCCACCGGGGTGGCCTGCCAGTTCAACTGGCCCTGGTACAGGCGCCCGTCCTCGTCATCGCGCAGCAAGACCTGCAGGCCTTTGTCGCTGGCGCGCAGGGCGATGTTTTCCGGTTCCTTGAGGCCGGCCAGGGGCAACGTGGCCTGGGCCACCCAGCCTTTTTCCTGCTGCTGATAGAGATGCAACTGCGCGGCCTTCGGGTCCAGGCCCAGCACCCCGCCCGGCACCAGGGCCATGGCCCCGGCGCTTTTCCTGATGTCGCCAAAGGGCGCGCGCAGGGCCACCGGCTGGCGCGCGGTGTCGGCTTCGGCATGGGCCGGGTAGGCCCACCAGCCGACATTCTGTTCATTGACCAGCAGTTGCTGGGCGGCGTCGTCCACCTGGCAGAACTTGGCCTCCGGCGGCAGGGGCAGGCCACGTACCCGCTGCGGCTCGGCGCTCAGTTGCGCGCCGTGGCCCACCAGCCACTGCTCGCCCTTGCCCTCCTCGCCCACCAGGAACAGGAACAGGTTGCTGGCCTCGTCGCGGTACAGGCACAGGCCGTTGACCGGGTAGTCCCGAGTGGGCAGGTACAGCGGCTGGCCCCAGGTGCGGCTGGCCGGGTCGAGGCTCACCAGCAGTGCCTGCTGGCGCTGGTTGTCGAGGCTGACCACCAGCAGTTGCCCACCGGCGGCGCGGCTGTCCAGGCCGTTGAACGAGCCCTTGAAGCGGGCCAGCTGGCGGCCCTGTTCGTCCACCAGCAACAGGCCTTCGCGCTCGCTGGCCAGCAGCCGGTCGGCGCCTGTGCCGGCGGGCACGAAACCCAGGCCGGTAACGCCCGGGGTCTGCTCGGCCCAGGGCTTGAGGTTCAGGCCGGGCACGCTGGGGGCAGCCAGGGCGGCGCCACAGGTCAAGCCAATGCACAGGGCCAGCAGGCGGTTTCTTGCGGTCGATACAGTGCTCATCACAATCCTTGGGTGTGCGGTCGGGCAAGGGCCCGCTACTTAGAAATGGGTGAAGGTCAGGCCGAGCTTGTAGGTCGGGCCGTATTCCTCGTACTGGGCGTTGTAGGAGCGGTTGCCGGTGTAGACGAAGTACGGCTGGTCGGTGAGGTTCTGCGCCTCGAAGCTCAGTTGCAGGTTCTTGGTCAGGGAGTACTTGGCGCTGAAATCGACGAAGGTCTGGGCATCCACATGCAGGTCGTGGGCCTTGTCGCTGATGGAGGCCAGCTCATAGAGGTAGGCCGATTTGTAGTTGGCCGACAGGCGCAGGCTGAGCTTGTCGTCTTCCCAACCGAGCATCAGGTTGCCCACGGTGTCCGACTGGTTGGGCAGGTCGATGTCGCGCTTGCGGTTGACCCCGGCCTTCTGGTCGAAGCCCTCGATGCTCGCACTGGAGCGGCTGAAGGTGCTGTTGGCGCCCAGCAGCAGGCCGTTCCACGGCGCCGGCAGCCAGTCGAATTTCTGCGAATAGGCCAGTTCCAGGCCGTACAGCTTGGCGCTGTCGCCGTTGGCGAAAGTGTGCGCCTCGGAGAACCCGCTCCAGGCGCCGGTGCCGGCCAGGTCGGTGTTGTAGACGAAGTTCTGGATGTCCTTGTAGAACACGAAGGCCGAGACGGTGCCGGCGCGGCCCATGTAGTGCTCGATGCCCAGGTCCAGGTTGCTCGACTCCAGGGGCTTGAGGTCGGGGTTGCCGAAGGTCGCCTCGTCGCCGTCGATGACAAAGCCCGGGGCCAGTTGGCCGAAGGTCGGGCGCACCACGCTCTTGGTCCAGGCCGCGCGGACCTGGGTGTTCTTGTCCAGCTGGTAGCGTGCGTGCAGCCCCGGCAGCCAGTGCTGGTAGCGGCGTTGGGTGTCGGTGGCGGTGAAGGCGCCGTCGGTGACCCCGGTGCCCTTGGCCTCGAACTCGGTACCCTCGTAGCGCAGGCCGGCGATGAAGCGCCAGTCGTCGATGTCCAGGGTGTTCATGAAGTAGCCGGCGTTGATGTCTTCGCGGATCTTGAAGTCGTTGACCCGGGATTCTTCCTCGTCGTAGAAGGCCGCCTGATTCAGGCCGCCGATCAGTTGCTTGATGGCGCCGCCACTGATGCCCGGGCCGAAGCGGCCAAGGGAATAGTCCACATTGCCCTTCTGGAACTGCCCGAGGTTGAGCTGCTGGTCGGTAAAGCCCAGGGTGTCGAAGTCCTTGTAGACCCAGGCTTCCAGGTCGTTGTCCTTGTTGCGCCGGCTGACTTTGCCGCCGAACTTGAACTGCGCGGCGTAGCCACTCAGGTCATAGTCCCGGGCCAGGTCCAGGCGCAGGTTTTTCTCGGTGTCGGTGGTGTTCTGCTTTTCCCAGTCGACCTTGTCCAGGGTGAAGTTGGCCGGGTCATAGAAACCGGCGCCGATCACCGGGCGCGGCTTGCCGTTGTCGTAGAAGCCGCTGTCGGAAAAATCGCTGTTGCCCTTGAAGGTGGCCCCGGCGATATGCGCCGGGCTGTCTTCGCTGGAGCGGCTGTAGCCGGTCTGGCCGCTGAGGGTCCACAGGCCGAGCTGGCGCTCGCCGCCGAACACGTAGGACTGGATCTCCTGGGTTTCCTCGCGCTGCTTGAGCTTGCGCGAGGCTTCGGCATCGCCGCGCTCGCCGGCCGCCAGGGGATCGGCGAACTCGATGCTGGTGGAGTTGCGGGTCTCGCTGTCCTTGTAGCGGCTGTACAGGGTGCGCAGGTAGTAGCTGCTGCTGTCGTCGGGCTTGTAGTCGAAGTTCAGGCCGCCACCGGCGCGCTCGCGGCTGATGGCGTAGTCGCGCTGCTCGAATTCCTGCAGCTTGGCGCCTTGTTCGAAGTCCCAGGCGCCACCGGTCTCGACGTTGTCGGAGCCGAAATCGCGCTTCTGCCAGCTCAGGGCCGCGGCCACGCCGAAGTTGTCGACGCCGTCGCCGAGGCTGAAGCGGTTGCTCGCCGCGCCGGAGAATTTCGGGCTGGCCTGTCGCGTGTTCTGGTCGTAGCTGGCCTCGCTGCTGCCGGTGTAGAACAGGCCCTTGTGGTCGAAGGCCGAGAGGCTTTTCACATCCACGGTGCCGCCCAGGGAGTTGGCGTCCATGTCCGGGGTCAGGGTCTTGATCACTGACAGCGACTGCACCAGCTCCGAGGGCAGTACATCCAGGGCCACGGCCCGGCGGGCGCTTTCCGGCGAGGGCACCAGGGTGCCGTTGATGGTCACGCTGTTGAGGTCCGGGCCCAGGCCGCGCACGCTGACAAAGCGCCCTTCGCCCTGGTCGCGCTCGATGCTGATGCCCGGCAGGCGCTGCGCCGCCTCGGCGACGTTCTGGTCCGGCAATTGGGCCACGCCGTCGGCGTGCACCACGCTTTCGATGCTGTCCGAGCGCCGCTGCTCCTTGAGCGCCTGGTCGATGCTGGCGGCCTGGCCCACCACTTCCACATGCTCGGTGGCCGCAGGTTCCGCGGCGCTCAAGCGTTCACTGGCGATGGCCATGGCCAGCGCGGTCAAGGTAAAGCTGACAAGCCCGGGACTGCTGCGCTTGTACATGTTGGTCCTCCCCCAAGAGTCCGCTAACGCCGGGCAAGAGGCCCGGCAACTGGGAGGGCACGCTAGGGTCGGCGAATGACGGTTCTGTGACAGGCCTGGGCGGCAACGGGCCAAAACGCCCCATTGCCCGGCTTTCGCCCCGGCAAATGAGCTGAATTGACCCCTATCCCCCGCCAGGCGCAGGTCTTGCGGGCCTCTTCGCCGGCAAGCCGGCTCCTGCAGATCAGTGGTGCACCCGCCGCCCCGTAGGAGCGGGCTTGCCCGCGAAAGCCATCCCCCGCCAGGCGCAGGTCTTGCCGGCCCCTTCGCCGGCAAGCCGGCTCCTGCGGGCCGAAAAAAAACGCGTTCGCCGTGAGCTGATTCGACCTCACGCCGGGTTTCCCCGGCGTCACCCCCCTGTCACAAACATCTGCTGTGCTGGCGCCCTCTCACTCCTGGCAAAAAGGATCGCGGCCATGTTCTCCGTGCTCAAACCCCACCGCTGGAAACTCGCCGCGCTGTTGCTGGCGGCCAATGCCGGGCTGCTGCTGCACCTGGCCTGCGGCAGCCTGAAATCGGTCAGCGAGTGGCAGTGGCTGGACATCATCGGCGAAGGCGGCTCGGCGCTCCTGGCCCTGGTCTGGCTCGGGCTGGTGCTCAAGAGCCGCCCCGCCGGGCGGGTCACCAACTACCTGGCCCTGGGCCTGAGCTGCATTTTCTTTTCCTGGTGGATCGACAGCCTCGACGAGTTCATCCGCCTGCCCGACAGCATCACCTGGGACCACTGGCTGGAGTCCGGGCCGATGCCCATCGGCATGATCCTGCTGACCATCGGCATCTACCACTGGCACCGAGAACAGCTGGCCATCAGCGCGCAGATGGAAAAGAAGGAGCGACTGTTTCGCGAGCATCGCCAGTTCGACAAGCTCACCCCCCTGGCCGGCGCCGACTACCTCAAGCGCGAGCTGGCCAGCAGCCTGCAAGACAGCCGCCGCCAGCAGCAGCCGCTGTCGCTGCTGGCCCTGGACCTGGACCACTTCGCGGCGATCAACCAGGACTACGGCCATGCCGAAGGCGATGCGGTGCTGCAGGCCCTGAGCCATGTGCTGCTGCTCAACCTGCGGCGCCAGGACCTGCTGTGCCGGCTGGCCGGCGACCGCTTCGTGGTGCTGCTGCCCAACACCGGGGAAAGCCAGGCACGGCTGCTGGCCCTGGAGCTGCAACAGGCGGTGCAGGGCCTGGCACACAAGACCCGACAACACGGCGAGCGCCTGCACCTGGCGGCCAGCACTGCGGTGGTGATGGCCCTGGAGGAAACCCCGGAGGGGCTGCTCAAGCGCCTCAACCTGGCCCTGGCCCGGGCCAAGCAGCCCCTGGCAAAAACCGCCTGAGGCGCCGTCATGACCGTGAAGACCAGTTGGTACGAAGCCGATACGCGGTTTATCCCCGGGCACTATCAACCGGCAGCGCTGATCGACCTGGCGCTGTCCCGGGACATCGACAGCCACCGCCTGCTGCGCGGCACCGGGCTGTTCCACGAGGACATCCTGGCCGGCCAGACCCGCCTCAGCCCGCAGCAGTTCCTGGCGCTGATCGGCAACGGCCGGCGCCTGCTGGATGCCGACGACAGCAGTTTCCTGTTTGGCCAGCGCCTGCTGCCCGGGCACTACGGCGCCGCCAGCCATGCCCTGCGCCATGCGCAGAACCTGCACCAGGCCCTGGACGCCCTGGTGCAGCAGCAGGCGCTGCTCAGCCCCCTGGCCAGCCCGCGCCTGGTGCTGGACGAGCATCACGCCTACTGCTACTGGCTGGACAGCTGCGGCGCCGGCGAGCACTGGCGGTTCCTCCTGGAAGCCAGCATGACCTCGCTGGTGGCCATGAGTCAGTGGCTGGCCGGCCAGCGCCTGCCCTGGGAATGCAGCTTCAGCCACAGCGAGCCGCGCTACGTCGAGCAGTACTGGGTGCACCTGGGGGAACAGACCCAGTTCCTGCGGCCCCTGGACCTGATGCGCATCCCCCGGCAATACCTGACCCGGCCCTGGCCCGGGGCCTCGGCCACCGCCGGCCAGGTGGCGCGCCTGGAGGCCGGCGAGCACCTGCGCCAACTGGGGTTTGCCAGCAGTTTCCTCGACACCCTGTACCGCTACCTGAAAACCCAGGTACGCCACACCCCGAGCCTGGAGCAGGCGGCCCAGGATTTCGCCATGAGCCCGGCCACCCTCAAGCGCAAGCTGAGCAAGCACCACAGCGGCTACCAGCAACAGGTGGACCGGGTGCACAAGCACGTGGCGCTGTACCTGTACCAGATCAAGGGCTGGAGCAACGAGGCGGTGGCCGAGTACCTGAACTTCAATGACCCGGCCAACTTCCGCCGGTCATTCAAGCGCTGGACCGGCAGCACCCCGAGCTTGATCCGGCAGTTGCTGGGCAGCGGCTGAAACGTTTAATCTCGAACCACGACCGCTGACGCGCCGCGGGCCCGCACAGGGGCGCCGCGGGCCGTCGCGCTCGGGCGCCCGGTGGAAAAACCGCTAAAGCGCCGGGCCATTAAGGCGTATAAACCATGGAGCGATGCCGTCGCTGTCACCGCGCCGGAGCCATTTCCAACACGGGGTAGAGTCATGACCACAGCCAATCTATTGAGCCACCTGTTTCCTGCCGCCGCCGACATCCCCGAAGCCTTTCGCCTGCCCGACCCGGTGGAGCAGCGCGACTACCTGGTGGACGGTGAACTGCGCACCTGGAACGGCCCCCTGGCCCAGGTCCGCAGCCCGATCTACCTGAGCGGCGCCGACGGCGATACCCAGGTGATTCTCGGCAGCACCCCGCTGCTGGACGCCGACACCGCCCTCACCGCCCTGGACGCCGCGGTGCGCGCCTACGATCGCGGCCAGGGCGCCTGGCCAACGATGCGCGTGGCCGAGCGCATCCAGCACGTGGAAGCCTTCCTGGCGCGCATGCGCGAACAGCGCACGGCGGTGGTCAAGTTGCTGATGTGGGAAATCGGCAAGAACCTCAAGGACTCGGAAAAGGAGTTCGACCGTACCTGCGACTACATCGTCGACACCATCGGCGCGCTCAAGGAACTGGACCGGCGCTCCAGCCGCTTCGAACTGGAGCAGGACACCCTCGGCCAGATCCGCCGCGTGCCCCTGGGCGTGGCCCTGTGCATGGGCCCCTACAACTACCCGCTGAACGAGACCTTCACCACCCTGATCCCGGCGCTGATCATGGGCAACACCGTAGTGTTCAAGCCAGCCAAGCTCGGTGTGCTGCTGATCCGGCCGTTGCTCGAAGCCTTCCGCGACAGCTTCCCGGCCGGGGTAATCAACGTGATCTACGGCAGCGGTCGCGAAACCGTCAGCGCCCTGATGGCCAGCGGCAAGATCGACATTTTCGCCTTCATCGGCACCAACAAGGCCGCCAGCGACCTGAAGAAACTCCACCCCAAGCCCCACCGCCTGCGCGCGGCCCTGGGCCTGGACGCGAAGAACCCGGGGATCGTGCTGCCCGATGCCGACCTGGACAACGCGGTCAGCGAAGCCCTCACCGGCTCGCTGTCGTTCAACGGCCAGCGCTGCACCGCGCTGAAGATCCTGTTCGTCCACGAAGCCGTGGTGGAACGCTTCATCGAGCAGTTCAACGCCAAGCTGCAAGCCCTCAAGCCGGGCATGCCCTGGGAACCGGGGGTGGCCCTGACGCCGCTGCCGGAGAACACCAAGGTCGACTACCTGCACGCCCTGGTGGCCGACGCCCAGGCCCACGGCGCCAAGGTGGTGAACGCCCACGGCGGCGAGGCCCGGGCTTCGTTCTTCTACCCGGCGGTGCTGTACCCGGTGACCCCGCAGATGCGCGTCTACCACGAGGAGCAGTTCGGCCCGGTGGTGCCCATCGTGCCCTACCGCGACCTGGACACCGTGATCGACTATGTCCTGGAATCGGACTTCGGCCAGCAACTGAGCCTGTTCGGCAGCGACCCGGCCGAGATCGGCCGGCTGGTGGACGCCTTCGCCAACCAGGTCGGGCGGATCAATATCAACGCCCAGTGCCAGCGCGGCCCGGACACCTTCCCCTTCAACGGCCGCAAGAACTCCGCCGAGGGCACGCTGTCGGTACATGACGCACTGCGCACCTTCTCGATCCGCACCCTGGTGGCAACCAAATTCCAGGAGCGCAACAAGCAACTGATCAGCGACATCATCCGTAATCGCGAGTCGAGCTTCCTGACCACCGACTACATTTTCTGAGGGAGCCCCGAGCGTTCGCCCTGGCGCGAACGCCCGGCCCCTGCCGCCAACCGGAGGAACCGATCTGGGCCCGTTTAAACACCTGCGGGGCATCACCCTGCCACCTTTGCTGCGCCGCCTGCTGCGTCCCGTGCTCGACCCGTACCGGCGCTACCGTCACGCCCGACTGATCCACGCGGTGCGGGTCGCCCTCGGCCTGATCGCCACCATCGTGCTGACCACCGGCCTCAACCTGCCCCACGGCGAATGGGCCTCGGTGACCATGCTGGTGGTGATCGGTGGCCTGCAGCACCACGGCAACATCGGCAAGAAGGCCGCGGAACGGGCCATCGGCACCCTGGTGGGCGCCGGGGTCGGGCTGGTGCTGGTGGTGCAGCAGGCCTACTTCGGCCACCCCTGGCTGACCTACCTGGGCATGTCGGTGGTGTGCGGCTACTTTTCCTATCACGCCATCGGCAAGGGCGGCTACACCGCGCTGCTGGCGGCGATCACCGTGTTCATCGTCGCCGGCCACGGTGACAACCAGGTCAGCGACGGCCTGTGGCGGGCGGTGGACATCCTCATCGGGATTGCCCTGGCCCTGGCGTTTTCCTTCGCCATTCCGCTGTATGCGGTGTACTCCTGGCGCTACAACCTGGCCAGCGCCCTGCGCGACTGCGCGCAGTTGTACGGGCGGATCATCAAGGGCCAGTCGGTGACCGACGACGAGCACCTCAAGCTCCTGGGCCGGGTCAACAGCGCCATGCTGCAACTGCGTTCGCTGATGCCTTCGGTGTCCAAGGAAGTACGGATTTCCATGACCGAGCTGGACGCCATCCAGCGCAACCTGCGCATGTGCATCAGCACCCTCGAGATCCTCGGCAACACCCGCCCCGATGCCAGCGACCCGCAGGCCATGGCGCAGATGCAACTGGCGCTCAAGGCCGAGCACCGGCAGATCCGCGTGCAACTGATCGGAATGGCCCGGGCCCTGCAATCGGGGGTCACCCAGCGCCTGGAGAAATCCGTGGAAGGCCACCCCGAAAACGCTCTGGAGGCCCCGGTGTATTCGGCCCTGGATGGTTACCGGCTGCTGACCCGGCAACTGGCCGCGACCCTCGGCGAGATGCACCAGCGCCTGGCCAAGAGCGCCCGGCACTGGAAGATCTAGAACAGCTCGCTGAAAGGAATGAAGGGCGCCCGATCCCCTGCCTGCAAGGTCCGGCCCTCGACGATTTCCACCAGGCCATCGGCCCAGGAAGCCCCCAGCAACACCCCGGAACTCTGGTTCGGATAAAGCACGGCGCGGCCGTTCTCCAGGCGCGCTCGCAGGTACTCGCGGCGCTTGCCGGCCTTGGGCCAAGCGAAGGCCACAGGCACCTCGACGCTCAACGGCGCCACCTCCTGTACCCCCTGCAGCCGCAGCAGGTAGGCCCGGGCCAACAGGCCGAAGGTCACCAGTGCCGAGGCCGGGTTGCCCGGCAGGCCGATCACCGGCACCTGGCCGAAGTAACCCACGGTCAGGGGCTTGCCGGGCTTGATGGCGAGTTTCCAGAACAGCGGCCGGCCACTGTCCCTGAGCACCTGCCCGAGGCAGTCGGCATCCCCGGCGGAAACGCCGCCGGTGGTCAGGATCAGGTCCGCGCCATGCTGCAACTGCTCCAGCCTGAGGCGGGTGTGCTGCGGCCGGTCGGGCAGGATCCCGGCGTCGATCACCTCGCAGCCCAGGGCGTCCAGCCAGTGCCTGAGCAGGGTACGGTTGCTGTTGTAGATGCAGCCGGGGCGCATGGGCATGCCCGGCTCCAGCAATTCATCGCCGGTGGACAGCAGCGCCACGCGCGGGCGGCGCACCACCTGCAACTCGGTGCAGCCCTGGGCGGCGGCCACCGCCAGTTCGAAGGGGCCGAGGCGCTTGCCGGCCTGCAGCAACACCTCGCCGGCGCTGTTCTCCTGGCCCTGGGGGCGAATGTTCTGCCCCGTTTTCAGGGCCTGGGTAAAACGCACCCGGCCGTCTTCCAGCAGCTCGACGTTCTCTTGCATCTCGACGCAGTCGGCGCCTTCGGGCACCGGGGCGCCGGTGAAGATCCGCGCACAGCTGCCCGGTTGCAGGGGCGCACCGGGCTGCCCGGCGAACACGGTCTGCGCTACCGGCAACGGTGCACCGTCCCAGTGCTGCAGGTTCAGGGCGTAGCCGTCCATGGCACTGTTGGGCCAGGGCGGCAGGTCCAGGGTCGCCACCAGGTCGGTGGCCAGCACCCGTTGCCGGGCCTGATCCACGGCCAGGGTTTCGCTCTCCGGCAGGCGCTGGGCGTCGGCCATGGCCAGCAGGCTGGCCAGTGCCTCTTCCACCGGCATCAGTGGGTTCTGGCTCATCCCCGGCTCTCGCAGGCCTGCACCGGCTTGAGGTGCGGCACGAAGTTGCATGGCCGGTGTCGGGCATCCAGCTGCTCGGCGAGGATGCCTTCCCAGGCGGTGCGGCAGGCCCCGGTGGAGCCCGGCAGGCAGCACACCAGGGTGCCGTTGGCCAGCCCGGCCAGGGCCCGGCTCTGCACCGTGGAGGTGCCGATATCGAGAATCGAGATGGCGCGAAACAGCTCGCCGAAACCGTCGATGTGCTTGTCCAGCAGGCAGCCCACGGCTTCCGGGGTGCTGTCGCGGCCGGTAAAGCCGGTGCCACCGGTGATCAGCACCACCTGGATGCGCTCGTCGGCGATCCAGGCCGCCACCTGGGCGCGGATCTTGTACAGGTCATCCTTGAGCAGGTTGCGCTCGGCCAGGCTGTGGCCGGCCTCCAGCAGGCGGCTGACCAGCAGTTGCCCGGAGGTGTCAGTGGCATATTCCCGGGTATCGCTGACCGTCAGCACGGCCATGTTCAAGGGTACAAACAACGCATCCGACTTCACGCTCATGTCATTCTCCGACCGGCAGGCTAAAAATCATGAACCCAGGCTAAAGGCCCGCCGACGCGGCTGTCTAATCGTTCTGGCTGACCGGATTATCGATGCGCTCTATCATCCTGCCGGGCCCTGCCGGGGGCCGATAAAGCCCGTCAATCGGCCATTCAACACTTCCGATTGGACGTACCCGAAGGACAATGCCATCGTTTGCGCCACCTACTTGATATGCGTCCTGCCATGACCCCGACCC
>NZ_JBQOIE010000031.1:0-38805 GCF_052665325.1 Pseudomonas sp. 8(2025)
CCCCCACTTCGTCCCCGACACAGCAGCCGCCAAAGTGGGGGGGTGGAGAATCAGCGCCGTTGCAGGCTGTCCTGCAGGCGCTGGATGCCGTCTTCCAGCAAGGCCCGCGGGCAGCCGAAATTCAGGCGCACGAACTGCCCGCAGTCATCTCCGAATTCCAGGCCGGCGCTGAGGCCGACCTTGGCTTGCTCGAGGAAGAAGGCGTGGGGGTCGTCGAGGCCCAGGGCGCTGCAGTCGAGCCAGGCCAGGTAGGTGCCCTGGGGTGCGTGCATGCGGATGCCGGGCAGGCGGGTCTGCACCGCGTGCAGCAGGTAGTCGCGGTTGGCCTGCAGGTAGCCCAGCAGGGCCTGGAGCCAGGGGCCGCCGTGGGTCAGGGCGGCCAGGGTGGCTTCCAGGCCCAGGGGGCTGACGCTGTCTACCATGCCGGCGCGGGCATTGTTGAAGGCCAGGCGGGTGGCAGGGTCCTGGATGATGGCGAAGCAGGTCTTCATCCCGGCGATGTTGTAGGCCTTGCTGGCCGACATCAGGGTGATGGTACGCCGGGCGATTTCCGGGCTCAGGGAGGCGGTGGGGATGTGCCGGCGGCCGTCGAAGCACAACTCGGCATGGATCTCGTCGGAAATGATCAACGCGCCCTGGTCCAGGCAGGCAGTGGCCACCGCCAACAGTTCGTCCCGGGGGAAGACCTTGCCCAGGGGGTTGTGCGGGTTGCTCAGGAGCATCGCGCCGGCACCTTGCAAGGCCTGGCGCAGGGCGTCCATGGGGGTGTCGTAGGTTCCGTCGGCGGTGAGCTGGAACGGCACTTCGACCTTGTCCAGGCCCCAGTTGCCCGGAGCCAGGCGCAGGGGGCGATAGTTGGGGGTTTGCAGCACCACCTTCTGCTGCGGCTGGACGAAGGCGTGCAGGGCCATGTTGAACCCGGGCTCGACCCCGGGGAGGAAAATCAGCTCGTCGGGCCTGACGCGCCAGGCGTATTTGTCCCACAGGTCGGCGACCACCGCCTCGCGCAATTCGTCCCGGGCCACGCTATAGCCCAGCAGCGGGTGCTCCAGACGCTGACGCAGGGCCTGAAGGATGCCATCGGCCACGGCGAAATCCATGTCCGCCACCCACATCGGCAGGACATCCTCGGGGTAGCGGCTCCATTTGGTGCTGCCGGTGCCATGACGGGAGTGCAGGGTATCGAAATCGAAGCTCATGAACGGATCTCGTCGGGTCGCGGGGGAGAAAGGAACTGATTCTAGCCTCACCTGGCGCTGAACCGGCCGGCCCAGTTGCGGCTTTTTTACCCCGGCTGTTTTCTAGGCAGCTTTTCCCTTGCCTGTGCCTCACAAAAACCTCGTTTCGCAACGCCCCGGGTTATGGAAACAATGAACCCCTGCATCCGCCTGCCCGACTGCCACGGGCGCTCCTGCGATGCACTGCCGATCGATTTGTTCTTCCTACAAAAACAACAGGGAGCAAGCGATGAATTGCCATTCGCGCATGACCACGGCCGGTTGCTCCGGACGGGTCGCCACTACACCAAACGATCAGGGCCGCAGAGCCCGCAACGGTGATGATCCGGCTACGCGGCCTGCGCCGCGCGAGCCCTTGCGCCGCTGACCAAGACTCGTAGTGCCTGGTGCTGTACCGCCCGTTGCATACGGTCGCTTCCAGGCTCTTGTTGTGCGGGTTCGTGCGGGCGAGCCGGCTTTCTTGAGGATGGGTTTCATGTCCAACACCTTGCGTTGCGGCGTTGCGTTGTCGTGGGTCTTGCTGTGCACCGGGGCTTACGCCCAGCCGCAGAACCTCACGGTCATTTCCTTTGGCGGAGCCACTAAACAGGCTCAGGAGCAGGCCTACTTCCAGCCATTCAACCAGAGCGGGGCGGCCCGGGTAGTGGCCGGCGAATACAATGGCGAGCTGTCGAAGATCAAGGCCATGGTCGATGTCGGCAAGACCAGCTGGGATGTGGTCGAAGTGGAGAGCCCGGAGCTGCTGCGTGGCTGTGACGAGGGCCTGTTCGAACCCCTGGACCTGGCCCGTTTCGGGGACCCGGCGCAGTACGTGCCCGGCACGTTGACCGAATGCGGGGTCGCCACTTATGTGTGGTCGATGGTCATGGCCTTTGCCCCGCAGAAGCTGGCGAAGGCGCCGCAGTCCTGGGCGGATTTCTGGAACCTCAAGGACTTCCCCGGCAAGCGCGGCTTGCGCAAGAGCGCCAAGTACACCCTGGAAATTGCCTTGCTGGCCGACGGTGTGGCGCCTGCCCAGTTGTATCAGGTGCTCAACACCCCCGAGGGCGTGACCCGGGCCTTTGCCAAGCTCGACCAGATCAAGCCCTACATCCAGTGGTGGGAAGCCGGGGCTCAGCCGCCGCAGTGGCTGGTGGCCGGTGACGTGGTGATGAGCGCAGCCTACAACGGGCGCATTGCCATGGCCCAGAAGGAGGGCATGCAACTGAGCATCCTCTGGCCTCAGAGCCTGTACGACCCGGAGTACTGGGCGGTGGTCAAGGGTTCGCCGAACAAAGCCCTGGCCGAAGCCTTCATTCTGTTTGCCAGCCAGCCCCAGGCGCAGAAAGTGTTCTCTGAAAACATCCCCTACGGGCCGGTGCATCGTCAGGCGCTGCCGTTGCTGCCTGAGGCGGTGCAGCGGCAACTGCCGACCTTCGAGGCCAATTTGAAGGGCGCCAGGGCGGTGGATGCGGGGTTCTGGGTCGATCATGGCGAGGAGCTGGAGCAGCGTTTCAACGCCTGGGCCGCTCGCTGATGGAAAGGCCGTAGGAGCGAGCTTGCTCGCGAAGATCGTCACCGAAAACGCCGCGTTCACTCAGTGACCGCGGCGTTTTTGAGCGCATCGCGAGCACGCTCGCTCCTACAGGGGGCTTTGGCTGGTGGGTGCGGGCTGGGTCAGCCAGTCGATGAATAGCGCGAACAGCTCGGCCTGGGAGTTGATGGTCAGCTTGGTGTAGAGGTTCTTGCGGTGCATGCGCACGGTTTCCGGGGAAATCTCCAGCACCTTGGCCGTGGATTTTACCGAGTGCCCCCGCAGGATCAGGTGGGCAATTTCGCGCTCGCGAACCGTCAGCAGTGGCTGGCCAAAGCTCATGAACGCCGCTTCGATCTGCTGGTTGAAGTTGGCCGGTGCCGGGGCGGGCAGTGCGTCCTGACTGGCCAGGCGCAACAGCGGTTGCAGGCCGCTACCGCCGAAACGGCGGATCAGCTCGCGCACCAGCGGTTCCACCGCCCGCAACAGCGCCAGGGGTTCGCTGGCGAAGCGCTCGCCGCTCAGGCCCTGGAACATGCACAGGGAAATCTTGCTCTGGGGATCGAGGTCGACGATGTAGTAACTGTCTTCCGCGCCCCCGGTCTTGAGGTAGTAGGTCTTGTAGTACTCGCTGCTGAAGAAGTCGTCCGGGGCGATTTCCGACAGGTGATAGAAACCTTCGGCCAGGCCGTTTTCCACCGCCAGGCAGAACGGATCCAGCAGATAACCGCGGGAAAAGTAGCGGTTGATGATCTCGTCGCGGTAGGCGCCGACTATGCCCCGTTCATGCAGCAATTGCGGTGGCAGGCCCTTGCGTTCCAGGCTGATCATCATCGATTCGATGGGCGTCAGGGCGTTCAGCGCCGTCGCCAGGTGCTGCAGGAAGGTGCCATCGTCCACGCTGCCGAAGGCCTGGGCCAGGCAGGCGTGCCAGGCCTGCAGGGCAGGGAGGCTGAGGGGGGCGGTAGAAGTGTTTGCAGGTGCGCTCATGCCCGGCAGTCTAACGGTCGGGCGCAGGCCCGGTAAGACCCCGGGCCGATATTCGCGCTGCCAGCGGCTAGGGGTCATTGGCCCAGGTACTGGCCGTTCTGGCGCAGTTCGGCGGCGGCTTCGAGGATGCAGTCGCGCAAGGTGGCGACTATTTCGTCGATCTGCTGGCGAGTGATGATCAAGGGGGGCGACATCACATTGAGATGGCCGATGGGGCGCACCAACAAGCCTTTGGCCTGGGCCCGCAGATGGATGCGTTCGGCGATGTTCAGCCCGTCGGGCAGCAGCGCCTTGGTGCGTTTGTCGGCGACGAATTCGACGCAGGCCATCAGCCGCTTGCAGCGCACGCTGCCCACCAGGGGTAGTTCGGCCAGGGTCTGCAGGCGCTGCTCCATATAGACGCCGACCTCTTCGACATGGGCCAGCAGGTTTTCCCGCTCGATGATCTCGATGTTCTTCAACGCCGCGACGCAACTCACCGGGTGCCCGCTGTAGGTGAAACCGTGGGTGAAGCAGCGACCCTTGCCCGGCTCGCCGATGACCTGCCAGATGCGCTCGGAGAAAATGCACGCGCCCAGGGGCAGGTAGCCCGAGGTCAGGCCCTTGGCAGTGGTGATGATGTCCGGCTGCATGCCGAACACTTCCTCGGAGGCGAAGAAAGCACCCAGGCGGCCGAAGGAGGTCACCACTTCGTCGGCGACATACAGCAGGTCGTAGCGCTGGCAGATTTCCCACATGCGCCGGTGATAACCCTCGGGAGGAATGATTACCCCACCGGAGCCCATGATGGGTTCGGCGAAGAACGCCGCCACCTTGTCCGGGCCCAGGGTGAGGATCTTGTCTTCGAATTCCGCTACCAGGAACTCGAGGAAGTCCGCTTCACTCATGCCGGCCGGCGCCCGGTAGTAGTTGGGGCAGGAGATGTGGTGAAACAGGTCGCTCATGAAGTCGAATTCAGGCGCTCGGTCAGCGGCCTTGTTACCGATGGACATGGTCAGGAAGGTGGAGCCGTGGTACGCGTTGTGCCGCGAGATCACGTGCTTCTTCTCATGCTTGCCGCGACTGTTCTGATAGAACTGCACCAGGCGGTAGGCGGTGTCCACCGCGGTGGAGCCGCCGGTGGTCAGGAACACGTGGTTCAGGTCCCCTGGGGCCAGGCTTGCCAGCTTTTGGCAAAGCTCGATGGCGCTGACATTGGCCATGTCGCAGAACGGGTTGGAGTAGGCCAGTTGCCGCACCTGGTCGGCGATGGCCTCGGCCATTTCCTCGCGGCCCAGGCCGATGTTGGTGCACCACATGCCGCCTACGGCATCCAGGTAGCGGGTGCCGGCGGTGTCATAGATGTAGGCGCCGTCGCCGGCAGCGATATTCAACGACCCCTGCTCGCGGTGTTCGTCGAACATATGGAAGCCGTGCATGTAGTGCGCCTTGTCGGCGGCCACCAGTTTCGAATCGTCGAACTGCTGGAAGAAGGCGTCGGGTTGGATAGCCATGGGCTTCACCTCGGGTAGCAATATAGGGTGGAAAGTCTGTGGGGGCGGGGGGGCTCACTTGCCGATCTTCACCATGTTCCAGGTACGGGTGATCAGCCGGGTGCTGGCGGGCGTCTGGATCTTCTGGGTGAACAGCCGCTCGCGGGTCTGGGCATCGGGGTAGATCGCCGGGTTGTCCCGCACCTCGGCGCTCAACAGTGGTGTGGACTTGAGATTGGCGTTGGCGTAGCGGATGTAGTCGCTGACCTCGGCCATTACCTTAGGTTGCAGCAGGTACTGGATAAAGGCATGGGCGCTGGCCACGTTCGGCGCGTCGGCGGGGATATAGAAATCGTCGAACCAGATCAGCGAGCCTTCCCTGGGAATGAAATAGTCGAGCTTGACCGGTGCCCCGGCCTCGTTGGCCCTGGCCTGGGCCGTGGCGTAGTCGCCGGACCAGGTGGCGCTGACGCACAGGTCGCCATTGGCCAGGCCATTGAGGTAGCTGGTGGAGTCGAACTTGCGGATATAGGCGCGCACCGCCATCAAGGCATCCTGCGCCGCTTTCAAATCCTCGGGGGCGGCGCTGTTGGGATTGCGCCCCAGGTAAGCCAGCACCAGCGGCAGAATGTCGGTGGGCGAATCCTGCAGCGTCACCCCGCAATCGGCGAAGCGCGACACCACCTTGGGATCGAAGAGCATGGCCAGAGAACCGATGGGCGCGTCCGGCATGCGCTCGCGGACCTTGTCGACGTTATAGGTCACGCCATTGCTGCCCCAGGTGTAGGGCGCCGAGTACTGCACACCCGGGTCGTAGCTTTCCAGGCTCTTGAGCACCTGCGGGTCGAGATTCTGCCAACTGGGCAGCAAGGCCTTGTTCAGCGGCTGGAACACCCGCGCCTTGATCAAGGGCGGCACCAGGGCCGCGTTGAGCACCACCAGGTCGTAGCCGGAGCGCCCCGGCAGCAGCTTGCCCTGGACGGTTTCATAGGAATCGAAGGTGTCGTAGATCACCTTGATCCCGGTGGCCTTCTCGAACTCGGCGAGGGTGTTCTCGCCGATATAGTCCGACCAGTTGTACAGGCGCAGGGTCTTGTCTCCAGGCTCACCGGCCTGTGCCCAAGCCGCCGTCAGTGCCAGAACCACGCCAAACATCGCAGGGAAAGCTGTACGCATACTTCAATTCCGCCTTGAACGTGATGGAAGGAGCCCGGGTCGAGCCGTTGGCGTAACTGTCCGCGAGCGCCCCGGCCCACGCCATAACCCGATCGGGTAGGTGGGCAAACACAGAAGGGGGCAGCTATCTGGATGGGTTTGTGCAATCATCCCGCCTCGTTGGCGAACACCAGGCTGTTCGCCCGACGGATTGGCTCAGCCCGGAAACCTGTAGAAACAGCCCGGCAGAAAAAATCTCGAATAGGAGTTGCCAGGAATGGAAAACACGTCCATAATTGCGACCATTCCTCAGCGAGGAAACGGAAAAACTCTTTATAAATCAAAGAGTTACGAGATGAAGTTGATCTCGTTAGCCGTTCCAGTTTGTACGTGTCCAGTGTTGTGTTTCAGGCATTGGACATTTGGGGCCGAGTAGCAAAATGGTTATGCAGCGGATTGCAAATCCGCCTACGCCGGTTCGATTCCGACCTCGGCCTCCACCCTTGAAAACCCCGTAGATTAACGTCTACGGGGTTTTTTATTGCCTGGGATTTGGGCAGTCACTTCCGCAATTTTTTAGATCACTTCCGCAACTCGCCTGTTTTTGGCGTCGCACTGAAGAGAATTTCCCTTCCCAGAGTGCGGGCTGGTGATGGTTCTCGGCTAAGATGTTTTCCCTTCGTTCCTATGGATCTTTCGGACTTGGCGATAAGGAATCGCGCTATGAAAGCACCAGTAGCTGCCGCGGTCGTACATCGCGACGGGAAAATTCTTATCACGCGCAGAGCTCCAGGCCAGAAGCTGGCGGGCATGTGGGAGTTTCCGGGCGGTAAGCTTGAGCATGGCGAAACACCGCAGGACTGCATCACCCGTGAACTACGTGAAGAGTTGGGTGTTGAGTCCGTCGCCGGCGAGATTCTCACTTTTTCGATTTACACCTATCCCGGCGGCACGATCGAACTGATCGCCGTCAGCGTCGTTTTGCAATCCATCCAATTCGTCCCGCAGGTACATGACCTGATCGAGTGGGTGCGACCTCACGAATTACTGCAATACGACCTTGCTCCTGCTGATGTTCCAATTGCTGAAGAGATCATCCGAACATATGGTTAATTTTGTTCCTCCAGTCCCAGGCTCTAATCTCAATAACGACGATCTGACGCGTTTGTTTCAATGCAGTCCGCAAGGTGGGATGCGCCGCTCAAATCGTACTAACACCCTCGTCATCGTTTCGAACCATGTGGCGTCCATTTATGACGATCGCTGGGTTAATGATGTGCTGCACTACACCGGTATGGGGCAGCAGGGTGATCAGTCGCTGGAGTTTAACCAAAACAGAACGCTGAACGAGTCTCGTACCAACGGCGTATCCGTGCATCTGTTCGAAGTATTCACTGCTAAAACCTATACCTACATCGGTGAGGTAGTGCTGGCTGATGAGCCGTATCAGGAGAGGCAGCCTGACGCTGAGGGGCAGGAGCGCTTTGTGTGGGTATTCCCGCTACGCCTCAAGTCAGGTGCTTTGCCGGCCATACCAGAATCCACGCTGCAACAGCTAAACCTGGTGAAAGAGAAGCAAGCTCGTAAATTGAGTGATGCGGAGGTGGAGGCCCTCGCTCGGCGCCAGGGGCGGGCCAGTGTTGGAAAGCGCAGTGCCAAAGTTACCCAGCATCAGCGTTCGGCCTGGGTAGCGGAGCATGCCAAGCGCAGATCCAAGGGGCGGTGTGACTTGTGCCAAGAAGCTGCACCGTTCAACAAGAAGGACGGAACCCCTTTTCTGGAGACGCACCACATTGTGTGGCTTGTAAAAGGCGGGGCCGATACGGTGGAGAATACAGCTGCGCTTTGCCCCAACTGCCACCGCAGAATGCATGTGCTGGATGATGATGCAGACAGGCAACTATTGAACGCACGGTTGAGCGGTTTTTAATTAAATAGTTGTACAAGGAAGAAGAAATTGGTTTTGAACGCGAAGGTCCGAAGTGTACTAACCACTACATCGTTCAAGGAGATGGCTTGATCGTTTATCTTCCTGATGGTAGCCAGCGGACAACTATTCTCAGTGGCCTTGACCTTCAAATGGTAGCACTGACCCACTTGCGTGGACTTATTACTGTTCTGCAGTCCTCCACTTAAGTGGAGGACATAATCATGAGCGGATGAAAGACGCTGTATGCGACAGCCATTTGCCTAAGGTATGGAAAAGTGCTTTCGACGGACGGGTTTGTTTGTCATTTTTCAAACTTGCGTGCTCGAGTTCAATGTCACCGAGTGCTTTGCGGCCTGCAACGCTTGCATCAGCTTGGCCAGTGACTCTGTTGGGACTTGCCCTTGTCGGGTGATGCTGTGAAATGCTGCGTTATACCTCAGCCGCTGCGGTGCAATTACACGCAACATGCCACGTGCTACCCAGATATCGGCGTAGTGGGTCGGTAGGTAGCCGATGCAGGTGCCGGAAGCAATCAGTGTGGCAATGGCTTCCATGGAGAAAGCGCTTACCGAGTTGCCGAAGCGCAACTTGTGCGGCCGGCGGCTTTCGAGCATGTAGCCACGGTCTACGTAATCTGCGGCACCGATCTCCTCGTCCGTAAAATGCTCGTCGGGACGTGCAAAGAAAGGATGACCCCGCCCGCAATACAGGTTTTGTTCTTCCTCGAACAGCGCTTGGTAATGCAGGCCTGAAAGCTGGTGGTTAAAACAACCGATGGCGAGGTGCAGACGCCCTTCGAGCACGGCTTGCTCAAGCTCGTCGGCACGCATTACCTGCAGGTCGATGCGGGTACTGGGCGAAACCAGGCGAAAGGAAGCGAGGGCCTGCGGCAGCGGTGCCTGGTCAAGCGAAAGCAGGTTATCGACGCTGCCAATCTGCAAGAACTCTGGATACTTTTCGTTAAGCATGACTACCCGCCGATGAAAGCGGTCGATATCAGCATACAGTTCCTGCGCCGCTGCATAAGTTTGGGCGCCTTGTTCGGAAAGTTGAAAGCCGCTCTTGCCACGACGGCAGAGGGAGTAGCCGAGGCGGATTTCCAGATCTCGCACCAATGTGCTCAAGCGAGGCAGGCTGGTATTTAAGCGTACCTGCGCGGCAGTGAAGCCTCCAGCCTCGACGATGGTGCAAAAGATGCGCAGTTTGCGCAGATCCACGTCTGAGAGATTAGTGAGCATCAAAACCTCCGATGTAGAGACACAAACGCTATAGGGACAGCCCTTATACCAGCAAATTTACCTTGCGAATCAATGCGACTGAACTGCACCGAAAGAGGCCGTTTTTTAGTTGCGATTTCGAGTAAGTCAGGTTCCGTACTGCAGGATTTACCAGCCATTTTTTTCTTCCGATACTCGCGGTGCTGCTGGTCGGTAGTGTTGCGGGGAGGGGAGCCACTGCCGCGGCCCACACAAGCAAAACTTCACCCAGAACAAAAATAACGATTACGGAGTGCGGTATGGCAACTCAACGAAGTAGCGGATCGAGCAGGCCCGCCATTGAAGCTCGCTCAATCGATTATGTGCCTCGTGCAGAGCGGCACGGTAAGGTCTGGCACCAAGGCCCGTTCTGGTTTACCGGCAACTTTGTGTTTCTCACCATGATGGTCGGCTTTGTTGGGCCAAGCATGGGGCTCAGCATAATGTGGAGTGTACTGGCGATTGTAATAGGTGCTGGCTTTGGCACCGTGTTCATGGCCTTGCACGCCAACCAGGGCCCCAAGATGGGCTTGCCGCAGATGATTCAGTCTCGTGCGCAATTCGGTAGCCGCGGTGCCATTGTGCCGTTTGCGGCGACCATCTTTGTTTACATCGGCTTTATAGTATTCGGCGTCATTTTGGTCACTCAGGCCATACAGCTGGTTCTGCCGGGCTCGACGTGGTTCTGGTACCCCATGTTGATTGCGATCAGCATCGTGATTGCACTGGTGGGATATGACCTGTTGCACTTTGTGCAACGTTGGCTCACGTATCTGCTAATTGCCGTGTTTGGCATCGTGACGTTGATGGCTGTTACTGCACTGCCAGCGGCAGCTCCAATACCGGTGAACTCGGGTTGGAACACCACTGCGTTTCTCGTGCAGTTGTCACTTGCTGCTGGGTACAACATCAGCTATTCGGTGTATGTCTCCGATTATTCGCGCTACCTGCCTCAAGACTCGTCCAGCCCCCGGCTGATCTTCTGGACGTACTTGGGCGCGACTGCGTCGGCGATATGGCTGATGTCGCTGGGAGCGGTGTTGTCCAGCTATATACCGGGCGCCGATGGCATCGTTTCGCTGGTGCAAACCGGTAATTATTTCTTCCCTGGCTTTGGCATATTCGTCGCGTTGGTGGGGGCCGTCGCGCAGTTGTCGGTCACCGGCATAAATAGCTATGGCGCCATGCTAACTGGAATCAGCGCGGTGGACGGCTTCCATCCAGTACGCCCCGGTGTCCGCGTGAGAGTGATCGGCCTGAGCGTAGTGGGCCTGCTGTCACTGGTGATCGCTTTGGCGTTACCGGATGCCTATATGGCCAGCTTCAATGGCTTTGTACTGCTTATGCTGTACTTCCTCATCCCATGGACGGCGGTCAACCTCGTCGACTTTTATGCGATTCGCAAAGGCGAATACGCCATCGCCGAAATATTCAATCCGCACGGTGTATATGGCCGTTGGGCCTGGCGAGGTGTACTGGCCTATCTGGTTGGTTTTGTCGCAATGGTGCCGTTCTTCTCGCTTCCGTTTTTCGTTGGCCCAGTAGCTGCGGCACTGGGCGGTGCGGATATCGCATTCATCCCCGGCTTGTTGATTTCCGGCGGCCTGTATCTCGGGTTGGCGCGCAACCTCGAACGCTCATCGGAGATCGCAGCGCAACGCCAAAGTCAGCTCGTGCTTGAAGGTATTGCCGGCTGAACGCTCACCGATAAACGACCATCAGAAAAAGGTTTTTAGATGATCAGCAAATGCGAAAAAACAGTCGCTATTGTGCAAATGCCTGCGGCTCTTCTTGATCGAGCCGAATCGATGCGCCTGGCAGCCGAACATATCAAGAGTGCTGCGCTCAAGGAGGCGCAACTCGTGGTATTCCCGGAAACGTGGTTGAGCTGTTACCCCGCATGGATATTTGGAATGGCGGGCTGGGACGATGCGCAAGCCAAGTTCTGGTACGCCAAGCTACTGGCGGACAGCCCGGTTATTGGCCAGCCTGACGACATGGACGATGACCTTGCGGTGCTTCGCGAGGCTGCGCGTGTTAACGCAGTCACCGTGGTGATGGGTATGAACGAGCGCTCCCGGCGCCACGGCGGCTCGCTCTACAACTCTCTAGTCACTATTGGCCCGGAGGGGACCATTTTGAATGTGCACCGCAAACTGACGCCGACCCACACCGAACGCACGGTATGGGCCAACGGAGATGCCGCAGGTCTACGGGTGGTCGATACCGCGGTTGGTCGCGTGGGAGGGCTGGTGTGCTGGGAGCACTGGCACCCGCTGGCGCGCCAGGCCCTGCATGCACAAGACGAACAGATTCATGTGGCGGCATGGCCGGACATGACGGAAATGCACCATGTTGCTGCCCGTTCCTATGCCTTCGAAGGGCGCTGTTTTGTGCTTTGCGCTGGCCAGTACCTGAACGTTGCTGATGTGCCAGCCGAGTTACTGACGGCTTACCGCCTTGGGGTTGGCGGCAACGGACTGGAGGAGCGTTTACTGTTCAATGGTGGATCTGGTGTGGTCGCTCCAGATGGTTCCTGGGTGACGGCACCGCTCTTTGGGGAACCTGGAATTGTCCTGGCAACCATCGACCTTGCGCAGATCGATGCCCAGCACCATGACCTCGATGTGGCAGGTCATTACTTGCGCCCGGATGTCTTCGAGCTCTCGATTGATCGACGCGTACGTACCGGTTTAACGCTGCGCGACGACTGAATATCTCCTCAACCCTATATTCCGGGTGGCCGTGCATAGGCCGGCCCGGAATCATTAAGGCTAACTCATGGTTCATGTACTTTTGGCTACAGCGCTCTTATCCATCATGTTGGGTGCGCTCTCCGGCTTTGCCGTTCTGGCTTCCGTCGACTACCCAGCCAAGCTCCGTGCCCTAGGTGTGGTCAACCCGATGCGCGTGCGGCAGGCGCATCTGGACTGGATCATCATGGGGACGGTGATGGCGGTCACCGCGCTTGCCAATCCTCAGCTTCCCGACTGGGTCGTTGCGTTGGTGATGTTTGGTGGCGTGGTCAATCCGCTGACGTTTGTGCCCATGGCGTTCTCCACTACGGTGGAGACCACCAAGGCATTTCAATGGGTGTCTTTTGTGTCGTTTGTTTCGTTGAGTGTGGGACTGATCGCCGCGGCGGCTTATTTTATCTTTGGTTGAGTCATCAACACCGATAGCCGGCTAGACCTGTTCTACCGCCTCCTGCATTTGACCAAATCAGCGGGCCGCTCAAGCACGAAAAGCGCGGCACTCTCCTTTGGGGAATCCTCGCGCTTGATGGCCGAACACTAAGCAAAAGGCGCACTTACAGGTGGAAATCCCCCGCAGCCTCCGGCTGGTAAAGCACTTTCCTGATTTCAATCCGGCGGGTGCGATCAGAGATTCGCCAGTCGATGGTGTCCCCCTCCTGATAGCCAAGGATGGCGGCGCCTATATCGGAATACACCGAATGCTTCCCTGCGGTGCTGTCCGCGTCTTCAGGGTAGACCAAGGCCACTTCGATCTCTTCGTCGTCCAGTTGCAGCAAGGCCCTGGAGTTCATCGTGATGACGTTGCGCGCCACGTGCTGGGGCTTGACGACAATGGCTCGCTCAAGCTCATGTTCGAGTTCAACAATCGTCGGGCCTTGCTCGAACACGATCAGGCTCTCGAGCCTGGCCTTGTCGATTTCAGTGATGTAGATCTCGGTGGAGTCGACAACGGTACCTTCGCGCAAGAACTGGAGATAGCGCTCGGCCGTCATGGAAAATGATTTCAATGTCGGCGTTTCGCTTTCAAGCACAAAGCCGCTGCGCTGAAAGGCTTTCAGCGAGCGCGTGTTGTCCGGGTGGATCTTGGCGATGAGCTTCTCGGCCCGCATGTCGAGGAAGGCCAGTTTCATGCCTTCGCGGATGGTGCGGGCGCCCAGGTTCCGGCCCCATTTGTCGCTGTCTCCGATGACCAGGACTATCTCGCAATTGGAGCCGGTCTTGATCAGACGGACAAAGCCCACCGGGGCGTCATGCCGGTCATAGGCCATGAAGAACCGGCCGTCCCGGTTGAATAGATGGGTCAGGACCGGCAATTGAGTCCGATCGATGACTTGTTCGATGGAGCGGGAGACGTGACGCGAATCGCTCAGAAAGCAGGTAACGCGCTCATCCTCCAACCAATCCATCAATGTCAGCGCGTGCGCCCGAGTAATTTCAGGGCACAGTGTAATGAAAGGCTTGTTCATCTTGACCACACTTATCTGTAAAGAATGGAAGCCTTTCATGGCTATGGTCATGACGGTTCTTCGGCAACCGCGCATTTTAAGATATACCGCGAGGAATGGCGAACATCCCGGCGTGTTCGAGGAAACCATCGTTTTGCCCCAGGATCCGGTCCAGAGGTTCGCCGTAAGCGACTCCATCAGATGTATGTGGATGTCCTGGCATGACCGGGCGTAACAGTTTCAGTGCTTTGGATCATGTGGCCGAACCCGCTTTTGGGGGAGGAGAGAGTTTCGGCCCGCCAAGGCCCGTCTGGCGGCGTTTCAGCGCAGTGAATCTAAAGATGCCCGGCCGGGCCAATCTATTCGTGAAGCGTGTATTTTCCGTTGGCTGCAATAAAATCTTGAAAGCCTTTGATAAAGGCTTTTCTTGTGCCAGGTAGTATTTTTTTTAGAGCCAGAAAATAAAGATAGATAGGCGTCGCGTCCCCAGTGCCTTCCTCTATCCAGCACTCTTCTGTTGCAAAGCAAAAAAGTACACAGCGTATGAGGTTCGCAAAGTCTTCATCTGATTTACGGTGCTGTTGCTCTACCGTCCAGAGTTCTAGTACAAGCCTTCTCCGGAGATCCCCATCGCTTTCTATAGGTTCTCGCTGGATGCTTTTTTCGATATATGGAATCAGCACTTTCAACTTAGGGGTGGAAATGCTAGCAAGTACACCGCCGTCGATCAGACTGAGCAAATAGCGTGCGTACTGACGTGTTATTTCACTGAAAGGCACGCTCGCTTCAAGTAACGCCTGTTCAAGGTAATCGAACTCTTGAACCTCCAGGCTATCAATCATCATACAGCTCCATCTTTTACTCTTATCGTGCAGCAGCAATCGGCCGAAAGCGGTCAGTGCAGATTCAGGTAGGGGTTCGAGGTCCTATTCTCGCTACCTTGGTTGCATTTGGCGAGCTGGTTGTTGGGGGGGGGGCGAGACCCTGGGCTGGTAAGCTGATAGCTAAGAACAACTACTCATCACAGAGGGCAATGACCCGCAGATGGCCGCCCTTGCGCATCGTGCAGCTCGGGCGCCGTCGATGTTGGTTAGAATGGCGTGTTGAAGTCTACTGCTCGCAAGGAAACCCAATGAGCACTGAAAAGCCAGAGCCTTTGCTCATCCTTCAAAGGTTTCTAGATAATGTTTATGTGAAGGCTTCGAAAAGCCAGAATGTTTTACTCAAAAGAAATCATGGCCACTACACATACGCGAATGGAATACTCTTCGTCTACGTGACGATCTTCCCTAAAGAGGTTGAGCTTGTTTTTGAAAGCAAGCAGGTAGGTAACGGGGTTTTTAGTATTGTTTTGGATATGTGCATGTCCAGTGGAGAAGTACTGGCTGGCAACCTGCTGTCTCTGAATGGGAGATGCGAGGAGATCAGCACGGCATTGGCCTCGCAAGAAGATTGGGTGTTGGCCCTGTTGTTAAAGTGCTTGGGCACCTGAGTCTTTTTCCAGAGCGTGGACACCGCAGGCGTTCCGGTTTGCCGGTTCGCGTGCGCCGAGTTTATGCAGTGACCGCTTCTGGCTGTGGATTCAACCGGTCGATGCAACAGATTGGCTAAATCGTTCGGCGGGTGTTTCGTAGTCTAGTGTTTTCCGAGGGCGGCTATTTAGCTGCCTTGCAACTTCATTGAGTGTGGCTCGCGGGTGAGGGCGGCGACTCGGTCTTTGCCCCGAGCTTTAAGCCAGCAAGGGCGGGTCTTTACCCGCCCCAGTGGTTTAGTTACGCACGAACGCCAGTAGATCAGCGTTAATCGTATCGGCGTTAGTTGTCGGCATTCCGTGGGGGAAGCCGGGGTAGATTTTCAGGATGCTGTTTTGCAGAAGTCCGGCGGACAGAACTCCGGCATTTTCATAGGGCACGATCTGGTCATCGTCCCCGTGCATCACCAGTACGGGGATCTTTATGCTCTTCAAATCCTCGGTGAAGTCGGTCTGAGAAAACGCCACGATCCCGTCATAGTGTGCCTTGGCACAGCCCATCATGCCTTGTCGCCACCAGTTCCACACGACGCCCTCGGACGGTTTCGCACCTGGGCGGTTGTAGCCGTAAAAAGGTCCTGCCGGAACGTCGTAATAGAACTGTGCGCGGTTGGCTTTTAGTTGGCTCTGCAGGTCGTCGAAAACCGATTTCGGCAAACCGCCAGGATTGTTCGCAGCCTGAACCATCAGCGGCGGCACGGCGCTGATGATGGCAGCCTTCGACACCCGGTCTTCACCGTGGCGCGCGATGTAATGGATGACCTCACCCCCGCCTGTGGAGTGTCCGACATGGACGGCGCCTTGTACGCCGAGGTGGTCGACCACGGCGGCAACGTCGTCGGCATAGTGATCCATGTCGTGGCCGTCCCAGACCTGGCTGGAGCGCCCATGCCCCCGTCGGTCGTGGGCAACGACCCGATAGCCGTGGTCCAGGAAAAAGAGCATCTGCGCGTCCCAATCGTCTGCGCTGAGCGGCCATCCATGATGGAAAAAGATGACCTGGGCATCACGTGGCCCCCAGTCCTTGTAAAAGATTTCAACACCGTCCCGCGTAGTGACGTATCCCATGTTCGTATCTCCTGAGTGAAGGTATGGCCTCGACCGATTCGAGATTCGGCCTTGGCCCTGATGAACGAAGTGCAGCCCATTCCATAGGTGTTGCAGAGGCTGTGTTTGTCGATTGGTCTGCGTCTACCCATGAGCCCATGACGGTGGAGCAATGCATTGAACCTGGGCAGCTTGGCCGCTTTATGACTTTAGGTTTAAAGTCAACTTCAAGGTCAACGGTTTTTAGGGGTGAGGTATGAGAATTGGTGAATTGGCGAAAATCAGCGGGTTGGCGCCTTCTCGCATCCGCTTCTATGAGGCCAGTGGCCTGATCAAATCGGTCGAGCGCAAGGCAAATGGATATCGCGATTACGCACCGGATACCGAATGGGTTCTCGAGATCATTACCGGCGCCCAGGCAGCGGGCTTTTCGTTGGATGAAATCCGCCAGTTGATGCCGATGAATGCTAGTGGCTGGCAACACGATCAGTTGCTGGGTGGCCTCAAGCAAAAGGTCGAGGAAATTGAAGTCCTGCAGCAGCGGCTGGCCCAGAACAAGGAGCAACTGCTGCTGGTCATCAAGGGCATCGAGGGCAAACCCGAGGGCATGGCGTGTGCGGACAATGCGCAAATGCTGATCAATCGTTTGCGCGAAGAGGGCGTGGCGCCTGCTTCGGGCAAACGTGCAGCAGGGGCCGCCAGGAAGAGAACCACCCGCCAGGCGTACGGGGCCTGACGGGCACCCCAGCTCTCAGCGCTCGCCAACCAGCGTAGCGAGCGGTTTTGGCGCATAGAGTGCGCTCTGGAACTGCGGTACGTATTCGTACTTCAGCAGTTTCCCCAGCTTCAGGGAGCGGATGTAGTTCGACAGGCTGCCGTCGCCCAATGTGAGGATGGCCGCATCGGCGTCACGGCTGGAACCGTGGCTGAGCTGGCGGGAAACAGCATACCCGTAGGCCAGTTGGCCCTGGTGATCGAGGTTGGTGAAACTGTTGGTGATGATTTTGACATTGCGGGATAACTTCTCGAGCTTTTTCGCGGTGAAGGAGAGGTCCAGCTTGCCGGTCTGGCTGTCGGTGATGTCATAGACCACCGATTGCGCACTCTCTTTGCGGTCAATGCCGGTCAGCCACTTCGGCAGGTTGTAACCGACGACACCGCGTACCCGTGCCAACTCTGTATTGACCGGCAACTTGAGCACGTAACCCCAGAAGTCTCCCGAGATTGACTGGCCAATCAATGTGAGCGGACCCAGGTTGGCTTTGCCGGGTTTGTTGGTGATGATCGACACGGCCACCTCGTTGTAGGCGTCGTTATCGCAATGCTCGTAGGTATACGCGGTGAACGCGATCAGGCCACGCCCCGGCCAGATCTGCAGCGGTTGCACCGTTGCTGCCAGTTCGGTCGGCATCAGCACCCGGAGCCGGTCGAGGTCGGCCGTGTAGACAGCCGTAACCTGGCTGTTCTGGTAGTAGAAGTTGGGCGAAAACGACTCGAAGCCTATCTCGACCTTGTTCTTTTCCAGGCTCTTGAACCAGCTCAGATCAACGCCTGGTATTTCGGCGGCGATTACCGATAGTGGCGGGTTGGACCGAAAGCGGTCGTAGAGACCGCCTTTGACGACGGGCACCTGATGGCCGGCGATATCGATGAGGGTGGTGTCGGTCGGACTGGGCATTTCAGGCGTCTCCGCCAACGCTGCGTTGGCAAATGGGTTGAACAGCAATGCTGTCGAAAGCTCGGTTGCGAGTTTCAGTCGCTCTTTTTCAAGGGGCCGGGATCGACCCTGAGGGGCAGCGAGTTACGTCGCTCGCGCAGAGCGCGGCGGTCACGGCTTCAGCTACGGCCCGGGGCGATTGCGGGTTCTGGCCGGTCACCAGCCTTCCATCAGTCAGGGCAAATGAAGTGAACGGCAGCCAGCCCTTGTGGTAACGCGCGCCCTGGCTTACGAGCCGGTCCTCAAGGAAGAAGGGCACCTGGCTTTTCATTCCCGATAGCCACTCTTCGCGATCAGAGAATCCGGTGATGTTTCTGCCTTTGATGATCAACCGGCCCTGGTCATCTTTCAGATCCAGGAGACCCGCTACGCCATGGCACACGGCTGAGACGATGCCACCCTGGTTGTAGATGGTTTCGGCCACGCGCCGCAGATCTGGGTTGTTGGGAAAATCCCACATGACCCCGTGGCCCCCGGTGAAATAAATGGCGCTGAAGCGGGAAGGGTCCACATCAGCGATCGGCAACGTGTTCTGCAGCCGAGCGCGAAAGGTTGCGGACTGCAAATGCCGCCGGGCGGCCTTGTCCATGTACAACCACCCCAGGCTCCGCTCGTCCAGAGGCACCGCGCCCCCTTTGGGGCTGGCAAATACTGTGGTGTAGCCGGCAGCTTCCACCACATCGGTGAAATGTGTCAGCTCCGTCAGCCACAACCCGGTGGTATCGGTGCGTGAGGGATAGCTGGCGTGGTTGGTCATGATCACCAGTATCTGGTGCTCCCTGGAACCTGCCATCGAGGAGTTCGGCTGAGCATTTGCGCTTGTCATGAAAGCACCACCTATCAATATCAATACACAGGAAACAAGGAGCTTGATCATCATTCCGGCTTCATCAGGCGAGCAGTTCGGCGCATGCTCACCTTAAACCTGGCTTTAAGGTCAACCCCGCGACGGCAAATAATTTTTGCGGATGCGCTCGTACTTCTGCTTGACCCTCAACCTGACTTTAACGCTAGCGTCTGATGCGCAAGGGGCAAGGCAATAACGCACGTTATCAATCCAGTCTGGAGCAACGCATGAGTCAGCAAGACAACCTGGATACGCCGATGAAATGGATGATCTATGGCGCCAATGGCTATACCGGCGAGTTGATCGCTCGCGACGCCGTCAAGCGCGGGCTCAGGCCGGTGCTGGCCGGGCGCAATCGCGACAAGGTCGAAGCCTTGGCCCGGGAGCTGGGCCTTGAAGCCCGGGTGTTCGGGCTGGATGACGATGCGCGCTTGCTTGCGCAGGTCAAGGGACTTGGATTGGTGCTGCATTGCGCGGGGCCGTTTTCAGCCACCGCCGCACCGATGATCGAAGCCTGCCTGCGGGCCAGTGCGCACTACCTGGACATCACCGGCGAGATCGCCGTATTCGAACATGCCCAATCCCTGAATGAGCGGGCGCGAGCCGCGGGCGTGGTCATTTGCCCCGGCGTCGGCTTCGACGTAGTCCCGACCGATTGTGTCGCCGCCGCACTGAAAGACGCGCTGCCGGATGCCACGCATCTGGCATTGGGCTTCGATTCCCGCTCCAGCTTTTCGCCCGGTACTGCCAAGACCTCCATCGAGGGCATGGCGCAGGGCGGCAAGGTCCGTCGTGACGGTAGGATCGTCTCGGTGCCGCTGGCGTATCGGGTACGGCGTATCGACTTCGGCGCCGGTGAGAAACTTTCGATGACTATTCCCTGGGGCGATATCTCGACGGCCTATCACACCACCGGCATACCCAATATCGAAGTGTTCATACCGGGCTCTGCCGGCATGATCCGCGGTGCCAGATTCGCCAACCTCATCCGCCCGTTGCTGGGGTGGTCCTGGGTACAGAGGCTGCTCAAGGAGCGCATCGGCAAGACAGTGGTAGGCCCGGACGAACAAAAGCGTGCCGACCAAGGCACTTATGTGTGGGGCGAGGCCCGTAACGCTCGGGGCGATCGCAAGGTCGCGCGGGTGCATACCACCAACGTCTACAGCCTGACGATTCATGCCGCCTTGAGTGTGGTTAGCCATCTGTTGCAGGTGCGTCCGACGGGCGGTGCCTACACGCCTGCCAAGCTGCTGGGGGCTGATCTGGTGACCAAGCTGCCCGGCTCGGGCGCCTTGGACATCGAGTAAAGATTCTTGGGTGAAGTTGCAAAAAGGCTATTGACCTTCAAGTTCACTTCAATCTTAAGGTGGCTCAATCTCCACTGAGGGCTACCCCCATGAATGTGTTCGATACCCTGATGCTTCCCAACGGTTCGACCATCAAGAACCGTATCGCCAAGGCCGCCATGGAAGAGAATATGGCCGATGCCGACCAGGCACCTTCCGAAGAACTGATGCGCCTGTATCAGGCCTGGGCCGAGGGTGGCGCGGGCCTGATCATCACCGGCAACGTGATGGTCGATGGCCGTGCCATGACCGGGCCCGGCGGTGTGGTGCTGGAAAATGAGCAGCAACTGGACAAGTTCAAGCGCTGGGCGCGGATTGGCCGTTCCGGCGGCGCGCAGTTCTGGTTGCAGATCAACCACCCTGGCCGCCAGATGCAGGCAAACCTCGGGCAGAAAACCTGGGCACCCTCGGCCATACCGCTGGACCTGGGCAAGATGTCCAAACGTTTCGCAACGCCTCACGCGATGACTGCGAGCGTGATCGATGATGTCATCCAGCGTTTCGCCCGTACCGCGCGTCTGGGTGAGCAGGCCGGGTTCACTGGTGTGGAGATCCACGCCGCACACGGCTATCTGCTGAGTCAGTTCCTCTCGCCGCTGACCAATCAAAGAACCGATGAATGGGGCGGTTCCCTGGAAAACCGCGCGCGCCTGCTGCTGGAAATCGTCAAGGCGGTACGGTCCGTGGTGTCTGCCGATTTTGCGGTGGCGGTCAAACTCAACTCTGCCGATTTTCAACGGGGAGGCTTCACCGCCGACGATGCCCGGAAGGTGGTTGAACTGCTCAACGAGCTGGGGGTGGATCTGGTTGAGTTGTCAGGCGGCAGCTACGAGGCGCCGGCCATGCAGGGCGAAGCCCGTGACGGTCGTACCCTGGCGCGCGAGGCCTATTTCGTTGAGTTTGCACGTGACATCCGCACCGTCGCCAGGATGCCGGTCATGGTCACCGGGGGAGTACGGCGACGTCCGATCGCTGAAATGGTCGTCCAGAGTGGCGTGGACATGGTGGGGATCGGCACGGCGTTGGCCATCGATCCGCACCTGCCCCGTGATTGGCTGCTGGGCAAAGACAGTACGCCGCAACTGCCGCCGATCACCTGGAAAAACAAGGCCATTGCGGCCTTGGCCAATATGGCGGTGGTCAAGTATCAATTACGCAAACTCAGCCGGGCCAAAAAAACCGATCCGAGCGTGTCGCCGTTGCGTGCGCTGGTGCTGCAACAACTCGCCATGGCCTTTCGCACCCGCCAATATCGACGTTGGGTAGAGAAGCGTTCGATGTAAGTCGATACCTCGCAAACCCACCGCTCATTATTTGGGCGAGAAAGTCACCTTGACCGGATTGTCGTGTTTGTAGGTTGCCGATGATGGCCCGTAGTCGAGGTTGAAGCCTGGCAGCCAGGCCCTGAGTTCAGTATCTGAAATCCATTCGAGCTGGAGCTGGCTTGCGGCCTCATTGGCGTCGAACTGAGCCAAGGCTTGCACCGCAGATTGGCAGGCTGCCGATACGCCGGATTCCAGTACCGAGACCTGGAGCTTCTCGCTCCAAGTGATGGATCCGCTTTGCGGGCACTGGCGTACTTGCACATGATATTTCCCGCTGGGTGAAGGCAGGTCGTAGACAATTTTGTTGGGGCCGCATGCGGCCAGCAAGGCGGATGAGAAAATCAGGGCGGGGACACGTTTATTCATCGCAGTATTCCAATTGCCAGGAGGGGCAAGTGGGCAGTCGGCCCCATCGGGGTGGCAGGGCCTGCACCGGGGGCGTACCGAATTCAGGCAAACAGGCCCCCGAGCGCATGCTCGACACGGTATTCGATGAGATGCCCATACCCCCGGACTTGTCTTACTTGGCCAGTGACAACGGCACGCCCCAGATGGGATCTTCCATGCCTTGCTTGCCCAGCGGCGTGATTTGCATGGGCTGGAGCCTGGACAGCAACTGCCGGTGCTTCTCGCTCAGGTTGCGCTGCTCGATGAGATTCTGCGTAAAGCTCATGGGCGCCGGCCAGGTATAGACGGTCAGGTTGTCGAGAGGGCACTCGATTTTCTTCGGGTCGATCGCCCGGCACTTCGACTGCTGGTACTTGTAGCCAGGGGTCTTCAGGTGCATGCGTGGGGCCAGCAGCAATTGGCCGCCCTGGATGGTGAAACTGGCAAGCGCCTTGTCGACCGGCAGGCGCGCCTGGACCTTGATCGCGGGAACGTCGCGAGAATCGGTCTGTTGGTAATAGCCGCCCGGGGAGAGCGCCGTCGTCTGGGTATATTGCTGTTCACCCCAGCTCACGCAGGCACCCGAAGCCCTGAGCACGGCGGTACAGACACCTTCGGTCTTGGTCTCGCTGCCATAGGTCGCGTCCTTCCAGACCTCTTCCCTGTAGTACTCGCGGTACAGCTCGGGGGACAGGTAGGCGGTCCCGTTGGCGCCATGGCCCGAACCGGGTGGGCCGCTGCGGGCGCCGACCTGGTCGAGCAAACCGTGGATCTGGTAGTCGTCGCCGCCGGTCAGCAAGTATTTGCCTGGTGGCAGGATGTGCACCTCGAAGGCCTTGAACAGATAGGTTTCACCAGGCGGCCTCTGCAGCGCGTTGGTCTGGAACTTGCGGCCGAAGGTCACCTTCGGATCCTTCTCGTATTCCCAGATCACCGTCGGCGTCCATTGAGTCATGGTCAGTGCATCGCTCAGCGACTTGTGCGGCATCACGTCCGCCACCAGCACCACCGCCATGTTCGCCTTGAGTGCTGCGTCCACCTGGTCCAACAGCTGCGCGTAGCGCGGATCGTCCATGCTGCCGTAGGCACCCGAATCGAGATCGGAGACGCAACCGGAGAGGGAAAGAGCGAGGAGCAACGCGGCGGGTAGGGCAGAGCGCTGCCGGAACAGTTTCATGTATCAATCCTTGATGGGCGTTGGCAGGGGATGTTGAACAGCAATATTAATGGTTTGAAGGTAGAGCGCAATATTTAGGAAGGCCGGTCCGATGGCATGCGCAAAGAGCAAGAATACGCTGTGATTCACCTCACATATCGAACTCTGAACGCTGTGCGAATTCGACTTCGCAGGCCCATAACGACCTGCGCAGGTAGAGGCAGGGAGAGGGCGAATTGCTGTCCGTTTCTCTGGCAGAACCCGGATCCTCTGCTAGTTTTTTCAACGATCAATCTTGCCGCAAAAGATTCGCTCGCCAAAAAAACACTCAAGCAAGGAAGCAGCCGCATGAAGAAAGCCCCCGTATTCATCAGTGGCTTGATTGCTACGTCAGTGATGCTCGCCGCGATGCTTGTGCAGGCGCAAACCTCGCCGATGGCGCAGGTCTCCGGGCCTGAAGCCGATGTGAAGGTCACGCAAACCTACGTACGGATGATGGCGCGGGAAGCGTATTTCTGGGGTTGGCCGATGGCCAATATCTTCAACCGCCGGCAGAAGTTCAAGGACCTGCCGGAGCCGGGACTGATGGGCGGTATCGTGCCCGTAGCACCGATCAACCATCTGTCGATGCTCACCGATTACATTTCCCCTGGCGAGCGGCTGGTGGCCTGCCCGAACCAGGATGTGGTCTACGGTGCGGGCAGCATTGCCCTGGATATCGAGCCTGTGGTGATTCAGGTGCCGGACTTCGGCGACCGTTTCTGGGTGTATCAACTGGTGGACCTGCGCTCCGACAGCTTCGCCGAACTGGGCAAGATGTACGGTACCAAGCCGGGCTTCTATCTACTGGTGGGGCCGGACTGGAACGGCAAGGTACCGGAAGGCATTGCCCAGGTGTTTCGCGCCAAGACCAACACCGGTTTCGTGATCCCGCGGGTATTCCAGGACGATACCGCCGAAGATCGCAAGGCCATCCAGCCCTATCTGTCAGGCATCGATATGTACCCGCTGTCCAAGTACGACGGCAAACTCAAGCAGCGTGACTGGAGCAAGTCGCCGAAATTCCCTGCCGAGGCATCGGGAGACGAGGAGACCCGCTGGGTGCTCCCGGAAAAGTTCTTTGATGAACTGCCGGCGATTCTCAAGGACGCCAGGCCGCTACCGGGTGAAGAGGCGCGCTATGCGCAATTGGCGGTGCTGGCGCAAATCGCCCAGCGCGACCCCGAGCTGAAAAAAGCCATGATCGACGAAGCGCAAAAGGCTGACAGCGAGGTGGTCAAGCCGCTGTTGCAGTTTCGCAACTACGGCCAGCAATTGCCGCATCACTGGAGCACCATCAGCAACGGCGCGGCGTTTGGGACCGATTACTTCCTGCGCACGGCAGTCGCCCGGTCGAATATCTTCGTCAACAAGCAGATCGAGACCAAGTATTTCTACCAGGACCTGGACGAGGCCGGTACTCGGCTCAATGGCGCCCAGCGCTACAGCGTGACCTTCCCCAAGGGTGCGCTGCCGCCGGTCAAGGGCTTCTGGTCGTTGACGCTGTACAACCAACAGCATTTCTTCGCCGAAAACCCGTTGGGGCGCTATTCCCTCGGCACCAAGAACAAAGCGCTCAAGAGCAATGCCGATGGCTCGCTGACACTCTATGTGCAAAGCGACTCGCCGGGAGCGGACAAGGAAAGCAACTGGCTCCCCGCGCCCCAGGGCGCCGACTTCTCGCTATACGTTCGCGCCTACTGGCCGGAAGCCGCTGCGATGAACGGCCAGTGGACACCACCGGCGGTGGTCAAGGTCAACTGAACCGATTTTCCAACTGCGTTTCATAAGGACAGCCCATGAACCGTTTACGCACTTCCCTGACGGCCCTGGCCGCAGCCATTACCCTGAGCGGCCTGGCCAATGCTGCGACGCGTTATGAGGAACTGGCCAACCAGCCCTTTGAAAAGGGCTTCCCGACTGAGACAGCTGCACGCACCCTGATCGATGAGCTGGTGTTCCAGCGTGCCGTGCAGTCGTACCTGTGGGCCTTGCCGGCGATCAACATCTGGTCGATGAAGGAGGCTTCGGAGAAAGAGTTCGGCGCCGGCTACAACATCCTGCCCACCTGGAAAAAACGCATCAATGCCAAGACGCTGGTGACCACGCCGAACTCCGATCTGGTCTACGCCATGAGTTATCTGGACCTGCAGAAGTACGGCCCCCTGGTGGTCGAAGCACCTCCCGGTGTACAGGGCATGTTCGACGACTTCTTCCAGCGCCCGATCGTCGGGCCGACCATCGACGGCAAGACCTGGCGCGGTGACGTCGGCCTGGCCGGCCCTGACAAGGGCAAGGGCGGCACCTACGTGCTGTTGCCGCCGGACTACAAGGGGCCGGAGCCGACCGAGGGATACGTCTATCGTTCGCGAACCAACAACGTGTTCCTGTTCTGGCGCACCTTTTTCAAGGATCCGAAAGACCTCAGCGTGCCGGTGGCTGAAGTCGAGCGCACCAAGATCTATCCGTTGGGCAAGAAGGATTCGGCGCTGCCGATGCAATTCCCCGATGCCACCGGCGCACCGATCAACATGCTGTTTCCCGAGGATGGTCGCTATTTCGACATGCTGTCGCGCTTCATTGACGCCGAAGCGGTGGACCCGGCAGACATGGACATGCGTGGCTTCCTGCACACCTTGGGCATCGAGAAGGGCAAGCCCTTCGCTCCGGATGCGCAACGGCGCAAATTGCTCGATGAAGCGGCGCGCACCGCGTTCAAGATGAGCAAGGTGGTGACAAGCCATTTGCTGCTCAAGGAACCGGGCGGCTTGTACTACAAAGATCGGCAATACGTGAATACCTTCGCCGGGGAGAACACCGAGTTTCAGTCCAGTGGCAGCTTCACCAATCTTGAGCAGCGGGTGGCGTTCTTCACTTCGGCCTACTCGGACAGCCCCGGCATGGTCATGAACATGGTCGGTGCCGGTGCCAAGTATCCCGCGACCACCCGTGATGCCGACGGCAAGTTCCTCGACGGTGCCCAGACCTACAAGCTCAACCTGCCGGCAAATGTACCTGCGGCGTTGTTCTGGTCGGTGACCGCCTACGACAACCTGACCGCCTCGGGCCTGGACAACGGCCAGCCGTTCCCGTCTCTCAATCAGATGGATAAGCCGGTGCAGAACAGCGACGGCTCCACCGATATCTACTTTGGCCCGAAATCTCCGGGCGAGGGCAAGAACTGGATCAAGACCGTACCGGACAAGGGCTTCCTGGTGATCGTGCGGCTTTACGGGCCCAAGCAGGCATTCTTTGACCAGAGCTGGAAACCGAGTGATTTGCTCAAGCAGTGATGAGTGTGCTCGTGTCGTGCCCGATAAGACGGCCAATGCGAACAACGCTTTTCGAAGGGTAGCCGGTGAGCGGTACGTTGGACCCTGCCTGGGTCATTATCGGCGTGGCCGCAGCTTCTCTTCACTTCAGAGGCTGCCTCTGTCAAACCCGGACCTCTGACCCAGCGTGGCTCTGGCCACCCGGGTCGAGGTCGTGGAGGGTCAGGCTTCTGGCTTGAGCTTTATGCCGGCGCATCGGCCTCGAGTCAGCAGGTAGTCCACTTGCCTGGCGCGGTTGATGGCGACGCGGATTTCGCAGCTGGCTGAGTTGGTCACGTCGCCCCAGTATTCAGCGTGTACCAGTTGGCCGTTCTGTGGGCCGGTGTAGGTGCCGAGCGCTTCGCGTGAGGTGTACGAGGTGTCGCGTTTATAGATCAGTACCACCCAGTCCTTTTCGGGGGCGGTGGCGACTTGGTTGGGGACGCCAAAGTGCTCGATCGCCTCGCCAACCGGGCGGTTCTTCCAGTAGTTGCGGGCCTGGGCTTCGGGCAGGGTCGGAATGGCCGAGCATCCGCTGAGCAGGATGGCGGCTATTCCCAGTGCGAGCAGTCTTTTCATCGCACGTTCTCCATAAATAGTGCGTTCATTTGGCGGGCATCTGATCGAATGCCTGGTCGACGATCTTCAGGATGGCCGTCTTGGTGTGCTCGTGATTCATTAACTGGAACAGCCCCGGAGCGGCCGAAATCATCTGCGAGGTAGGCATCTTGCCGAGCGGATACATCTGCTTCGCCTGGCGCTGCTCCGGATGACAGAGGAAGTCCCGGGTCTGGGCTATCCAGGGCTCGGGCTGCTTTTGCCATTGAGTGGAAACCTTCTTCGGGCGCAAGTCGTTGAAGAACTTGCTGTAGTTCTGCGCGCCGTTCAGGCGCACCCGGTTCTTCGCGCAGTCGACTTCGACGTCATACGCGGTCATCGTTGGCTTGCCGCCTTCTTCGTAGAGCTGATAGACGCCCAGCGAACGGACACCGCCCTTGCGCAGGAAGATGTTGGAAGGTTCACCGTCGACGATGAAGGCTTCGTTCTTGTTGAGGCTGCCCTGGTGATGAATCATCCAGAAGTCGCCGGCCGGGGCACTTTCCGCTTGTGCAGCCAGCGGGCTGCACAGCAGCAAGGCGGGCAGCCAGGGTCTGAGGGAGGTGAGCATAGGGCAACAATCCTTTGCTGTTGTGGGCACCTGGAGGCGGTGCTTGCGGGTGAAGAAAAATCAACTCAGTCCGTTGGCAAGACGGTGAGTGGCCAAGCTCAGGGGCTGTATCGGGCGATGGGCAGGGCGGACTCTGGTGAGTGGCTGCCATGACCAGAGGGCGCTCCTCGAGTTTTTTGTTCGTGGCAGCAGGTGGGCCGCTCAAGGGTAGAAATATAGGTGCGCCGGGCGTCGTGGGTCGATTAGGGCAAATGTGCTAATGGCGTATTGCCGCTATCGAGCAGAGCCGCGGAAACTGCGGCGGGCAGCTTCCCAGGGCAGGCCGCAGGAGGTCGATGGAGCGCTCAGGCCCGAGGGGGCCGGGTGAATTCAGGTAAAGGCCAGGGCCGCTCAGGGAGGGGGGCAGTGTGCCACGGCGGCCAAGGCTGTTGGGGGGGGGCTGAATCAGCTTTCGGGTGCGATGATCGGGTCTTGAACGGCTTCAGCCGCCAGCTTCAAGCGATCGGCCTTGCTGATGTAGGTGCACTTCTTCTTCGGTGCCAGTTTGGCGCTGGCCTTCTTGGCGTTGGCCTTCAGCAGTTGGTTGATTTTCTTGCGGCGATTCATGTGTGCGACTCGGCGGGTAAGTTGCCGAATGATATCAGCTAAGGGGGGCAGGCCGGCCACCCGGGGTGAACCCTGGTTGCACAAGACTGGGGGGCGGCCCTGTTTAGCTGGATCACCCGATCACTTCTTGCTGTTGCAGTCGATTACGCTGGCATCGGTGATGATGTTCTGGCTATCGGTGTACAGGGTGATGCTGCAGAAGTAATCGAGCACTGTCCGGTTTTCCTCATACCCGGTCTTGCGATAGACCGCTTCGCTCCCCACCGGCATCATGCCGCCGACTCCGCCACCGCCAATGCCTACCCAGGTCTCCTTCTGGCCGACGTACTCGACGCCGGTCTGCACGAAGACCTTCTCTGGCGTGGTATGGGTCTGCACCCGGTTCCACAGGTAGAAACCTCCGCTGCCGTAGGAAGAAGGCCCCATGCCCTGGTCGGGCCTGCCGAACAGTTGAAACGCATTCTTGGCCGGCTGCCCCACCAGTTTCTGGGCGGCGATCTCGACGTCGTTGGGTTCGGTCTTGGCTGTTGGGATGGCACAGGCGCTGATGGTCAGAACCGTGAGGGCAAGGCATACGAGCTTGAGTGAAGGCATGACACAGATTCCTTGTGTTCCTGGATTTTCGGCAAAAGATAATCTGAAAAATATCGGCATGGCCAGTGCAAGATTGTGCTGAAGAGTCGCCGTGCGCTGATTTGCGCCGGCCATACAGGCGCGACAACACGCCACACTGGCGCAATCGCCGGCAGTGGTCTTTGCTGTCTCGGGCCCGGCGGCAGGGCGCGCGGACTGAGCCTGCGTCATGCCATACAGGGGGCCTGTGTCCGCCTCTGGTGACGGAGCAGGGCACAGAACACTATCGAGGTCTCGACCAAGGAGGTCAGGTTGAAAAGGAAAATGCTGGCGGCTTCGCTGCTGTTGTGGATGTTTTCGCTGACGGCGCAAGCCGACTGCGCGGTGCTGGGGCCGGGAGAGGATCCGTGCGCTGGCCCGGTGCTCGGGCCTACGGTCTGCGAATGCCCTTGATGAATGTCCGTGCCCTCGTCAGGGGGCATGGATGACTGACCAGGAGGTCGCAAATGAAAAAAGTGATGTTGGCGGTATTGCTGCTGTGGGGCTTCACCCTGACGGCCCAGGCTTCTTGCCCGGTGTTCGGCCCGTCCGAAGATCCGTGCAGCGGCCCGGTATTCGGTCCGTCCACCTGCGAATGCCCTTGAGCTAGTTGCCAATGGCAGGCCCGGCCCAGGTCGGGCCTGCTACTGCCTTGGGCCTGATCGGCAGGTGTCGAAGCGCCTGTGGCCGGTTCTTCAAAGATGGGCAATCAGCTGCTGCCGATAGCCGTTTTCATCGGCTGGGGCGGGGTATCGGGTTTCATCGATCAGCGCGCGCAACTGCTGTGAATGGCTGGACTGCCTGAAGGCGACCTGGCACTCGGCAGCATCAAAAAAGCCTCGTAGATGAGGCAGGGCCAAGGGCAGCAACAGAGGTTCTATCTTCAACGAAATACTGACGATATCCAGTTGGTCGGTGGGGTCTCGGTAGAGATCGATGACCAGCAGGCTTGCACTTTCGGTACCCGGATAAATGTGGACGTCGCCAGCGCCAACCGGGGTTTCGTCGAAGTAGCTGGTGTACAGCTTGCGAATGTCGAGAGCGATTCCCAGGGTGTTCAATGCCGCCGCCAGATCGGCGTTGGGAACAGGCTCGTCCTGCGCCCAGGTGACGAAGTCAGGCATGGAAACACAGATGTCGAACTCGTTGGCGCAGATGATGGGCGTCACTGGGAAGGCTTCCTGGTGGTGGAGGGCCGCTAGCCTACCACTGGGCGACGCTGTTTTTGCAGCAATGATCCATGAGCTACTCCAGGTTGCTCATCGGCTGCCCATAACTCTTGAATAGGTGGCGCATTCCCCGGTTTGTCCTGTAGCGTTCATCGCGGCTGGCGAAGCTGGCCAGGCACGGACGTTGGGAGTCCTGCACACATTCAGACCAAGGATATTGGCCCCAGATGACTCAGCTGATTGATTTCAAATCCATCGTTGCAGCAGCGCAGCGGATAGATGGATCGGTAGTTCGTACGCCGACGGTGGAAAGTTCGATGCTGGCAGGCATGGTTGAACGACCTGTCTTTCTCAAGCTTGAAAACCTGCAGACCGGTGGTTCATTCAAGGCCCGCGGGGTACTCAACAAGTTCTCGGCGTTGCAGGAGGGCCTGGGCGATAGCCACTTCGTCGCCGTCAGTGGGGGTAACTTCGGCATTGCCATCGGCGAGGCGGCCAAGCGCTTCGGCGCCAGGGTGACGGTGATCATGCCCGAGAGCGCGCCGTCTTCGTCGGTCGAACGCATTCGCGCCTCCGGCAGTACGGTCATTGTCGAAGCGGATGTGCATGCTGCCTTTGCCCGGGCCAAGACCCTGGAGGCAGAGGGCTATGTGGTGATCGACGATTGCGCCGACACGCTGATTGCCGAGGGGCATGGAACACTGGCCCTTGAGTTCATTGCCGACTGCCCGTCCCTGACCGACGTGTTTGTCGCGGTCGGCGGCGGGGCGATGCTGGCGGGGGTGGCCACGGCCTTGAAGGCAATCAAGCCCGGGATCCGGGTCTGGGGCGTAGAGACCGCCGGCGCACACTCCATGAGCCAGGCCTTGCAGGCGGGCAGGCCGGTGGATATCGACGTCAGTTCGATCGTCTCCACCCTTGGCGTTCCGATCATCGACGAGCTGATGTTTGCCCACGCTCGCCACTATGTCGAAGACATGGTTGTGGTCCCTGACGAAGAGGCGATCAAGGGCATGCTCTCCTTTGCGCAAGGGGCAAGGCAATGGGTTGAGCTGGCTTCTGGCGCGCTTGTGCCCGCGGTCATTGCCACCGCGCCCAGGCTGCCTGCCGACGCGGTTATTGGCCTTGTCGTCTGTGGTGGGAACATATCCCTTCAAGACATGACGAAATGGGCTACCTATGCGGGAATTTCCTGAACATTCCCAGGGTGATGTCTGTAACAGGTCGCTCGCTATCGAAAGCGAATGCTGGCTGACGTACGCGCTCCGGCGCTGAGAGGGGGCGAGCAGCCCCCTCAGCGCACCAGGTTGGCCAGCCAGCCGTGCAGGTCCTACTTCACATCGCCATTGTAGAAAACGTGCTGCACGTCTTCTTTCTTGACGATCAGCTTGTTGCCATCGGCCAGGCTTTCGACCAGCTCCGAGCAGTTGTTGATTTCCATCTTGCCGGTCACCGATTCCGAGGCACTGTCAAAGGTGAAGGCGTAGGTGGTGGCGGGGCAGCTGGCGCCACCTTCTCCGGTGGAGACCACCAGCAGATACTTGCCACCGAAGGCATAGGCTTTCTCGACGGCGACGTATCCTGTGAGGTCCGGGTCTTCAACCACGTAGTCCATCACGTTGACGACACCGGCGCGGGATACATAGTTGATGGCCGAACCGCCCATTTCGCGGGTGCTTGTGGTGAATACGCCACCGATGTCGTCGCCGCTGATGATCAGTGGTACGTAGCTGACCCGGGGCGCTTCTGGGGCCGGTTGGGTGGCGACTGTCGGGGCGGGGCGCTCGCCGAGGGCAGGAGCCGCCTGTGGCGATACACACTTGCCGGTCTCGCAGATCCGATCACCCTTGCAATCGGTGTCCTTGAAGCACTGGGCGGCAGCGCCTGCCTGGCCGGTTGCCACCGGCTCGGGTTTCTTGTCGCATCCAACCAGGGCCAGCGCTGCAAGTGAGAGGGCGTAAACAAGCTTCATGTTGATCTGTCCTTAATCAAGAGGAGGGGCCGGCGGGCAATGTAAAGGGTTTGCTCAGGCGTTGCCAGGAAACCTCAGCCCGGCCATCCCCTGTTGGCGGCTTGTCAGCAAAGGCTGTCGGCAGCACTGAGCATGGGGAGGACCGGGAGGCTCATATCGCGGATGGCCGCTTCAAGCTTGTCCTGGTAGATGCTCAGGATGGAGTAATCCAGTTTCTGGGTGATGTTCGCGCCGCTTGCGCAATTTTGCAGCAGTTCTTCCAGTGCGCCGGCAACCAGGTCCGCGGTGACCTGCAAGACGTTCAAGCCGAAGCGGCTATCGACAATGACCAGATTCGTTAAGTCGTACATACAGCCCCTGCGGTCACTGTGATGAAGGGTAATGGCTATGAGCCACTAGCAGTTTAACTAAACCGTCGGTGGGCTGTCACGGGGAGAAAAGGGGGGATTTGCGCCAGTGAGCGGGTTTTTTGTACGGCGATTTTCCAGCGCTCAGGGGCCGCTCTGTGTACCATTCTGGTCCGCCTGGAAACCAGATTTGATCTGCATGCTGATTTTGAAAAAGGGTGATCACCAGGGCTTGAAGATAGGGCCACGCTGGCCATCTTCAGAGGTCTCGATAGATGCCCGGGTCTTCACCCAACTGCTTGAGGTCCAGTCGAGATTGCCTCGCTCCGTGCAACTGCTGGTAACCCGGGGTTACGAACCCAACAGCAGTTGCCTGGGGTTTTTCAGAACCCTGTCGCGCTGGCTGGGCATCCGGCTTTTCTGCCTGTGTTACCCGCGGCGAAAGCAGGAGCTGGAGGATATTTTCGGCTCCAATGGCCATGACGTGGACGGCACTCATGTCGACCTGTCCATCGTCCTCGATGGCAAGCGCCTGCGCTTTCTGCCCTTGGGTGTGTTTACCTCGCCGGCCCGCCAGGAACAGCGCAAGGCGCGTTACTCGGCGGTAGTGGAGGAGGTCAAGGCCACCCTGGGGCAGTGCGGTTTTCAGATTCATCGCAACCCTACCGAAAGCCTGCAGATCCATTGCGACTACAAGGCTTGATCTCGATCTCTGAAGCGTTGGTCATGCAGCACCCATGGTGCTTGCCGATGCAAGTAATAAGGACGTTACGTGTTGCGTAGTCTGTTGTGGCTGGTGCTGACCCTGGGGCTGAGCGGGTGCACGGCATTGATGACCCGAACCACTCCCTACACCTGTCCCTATATCGGCGTGCGCATGGACTGGGCCCTGGCAAAGGAAAACAACGGCGTGCTCTGGCCGTTTCTGGCGCTGGATGCGCCGTTTTCCGGGGTGGTGGATACGCTGATGTTTCCCTTTGAATACCAGCACAGTTGCAGCCTTTGACTCTCGAGGTTCAGCTGGGCTGAACGGGCAGGTGAGTGGGCGGGCCGATCCGTGCTCAGGGGCGGGGACGACCCCAGGATAGAAAGGCCGTCTAGAGTTGATTCTGGCAATCGCTGCCTGAGGAGAACCACCATGCACACATCGCGTCCGCTTGTTACCGTTCTTGCCTGCCTGGTCCTGGCTGCGGCTTCCCCCCTGGCTCTGGCCGATCCGGGCGGGGGCAAGGGGCAAGGCCATTCCAAGCAGGACGCCCAGGATGATCGTGGCCAGGGCAACCGGGAGGGCCACGGCAAGGGCAAGAAACCTGCTGCTGACGATTGGAGCCATGGCCCGAGCATCGATCGTGGCAACGTGCTCGGCATCTTGGGTGGGCACCGTGATTACTGGAGCCCGGGACCGGCGTTGCCTCCCGGTATCCAGAAGAACCTGGCCCGTGGCAAGCCCCTTCCACCAGGCATCGCCAAGAAGCTGGACAGCCGGCTGCTCGGGCAACTGCCACGCTATGAGGGGTATGAGTGGCGGCAGGCCGGTACGGACCTGATCCTGGTGGCCATTGCCAGCGGGGTCATCTACGAAGTGCTGAATGACGTGTTGAACTGATGAGGCTGCCGGGGTTTCAGCCAATCGCAACTCAAACCCCGGCAGGGAGCCCTGGCCCGAAGGGCTATTCCCAGCGTTTGAACAGCACGCTGGCATTCACCCCGCCAAAGCCGAAGCCATTGGACAGTGCGTATTGCATGGCCAGTTGGCGAGCCTGCCCCCTGACCAGGTCCAGCCCTGCGGCGGCGCTGTCCGGGTTTTCCAGGTTGAGGGTGGCCGGGGCGATCTGATCGCGCAGGGCGAGGATGGTGAAGATCGCCTCGATTCCTCCGGCCGCACCCAGCAGGTGGCCAGTGGCGGATTTGGTGGCGCTGATGGCCAGTCCACTGTCGGTGCCGAACACCGTTCTGATAGCAGCCAGCTCGCCTTTGTCACCCACGGGGGTGGAGGTGGCGTGGGCATTGAGGTGCTGCACCTGGGATGCCTGGATACCGGCCTGGCGCAGGGCCTGCTGCATGGCGCGACGGGCGCCGTCGCCGTCTTCCGGGCCGGCCGTCATGTGGTAGGCGTCGGCGCTGGTGCCGTAGCCCACCAGCTCGGCGATGGGCCGGGCGCCGCGGGCCAGGGCATGTTCCAGTTCCTCGATGACCAGCAGGCCGGCGCCTTCACCCATGACAAAACCATCCCGAGCCTGGTCGAACGGGCGGGAAGCGCGTTCCGGGGTGTCGTTGAATTCGCTGGACAAGGCGCGGGCTGCGGCGAAGCCGCCCAGGCTGACCCGGTGGATGGCTGCTTCTGCACCGCCACACACTGCGATGTCGATTTCCCCGGCGCGGATCATCCGCGCGGCATCGCCAATCGCCTGGACCCCGGCGGCACAGGCGGTCACCGGCGCGCCCAGGGGACCCTTTAGACCATGGCGGATCGACACGTGCCCGGCGGCCATGTTGCTCAGGAACGAGGGAATGGTGAACGGCGACAGGCGGCGCGGGCCCTTGCTGTCGGTGGTGCGTACCGCTTCGGCGATGGCCGGGAAGCCGCCCACCCCGGAGGCGATGATGGTGGCCGTGCGTTCCTGGGCTTCTGCGGTATCCGGCTTCCAGCCGGCCTCGGCCAGGGCCTCCTCGGCCGCGGCCAGGGCGAAGAGGATGAAGCGATCCATCTTGCGCTGTTCCTTGGGGGCCAGCAGTTGGTCCGGGTCGAAGCCGGCCTCCGGGTCCTGGAGCGAGTCGGGCACCTGGCCGCCGATGGTGGTCGACAGCTCGCCGATGAGTTCTTCCGGTAACGAGCGGATGCCGGACTGGCCTGCCAGCAGGCGCCGCCATACCTGTTCGACTCCACAACCCAGTGGCGTGATTGCGCCCATGCCGGTGACTACGATGCGTTTGCTCATGCGGATCCTGCTCCTTCAGCGTACGTGATTGGGGAACAACGAAACGTGGACGATACTATCATCATGAAAGTAACATCCGAATCCATAATTACCGAGGTGCAGTGCAGGAGCCAGCCATGCAACGAAAGAGTCTGATTGAAGCCGAGTGTCCGATCGCCCGAGGCCTGGAGCGGGTGGGGGAGTGGTGGAGCATCTTGATCATGCGCGATGCCTTGCATGGCTTGCGGCGCTTCGACGAGTTTGCCCGCAGCCTGGAGATCGCCCCGAACATGCTGACCCGGCGTCTCAATTCCCTGGTGGAGGATGGGTTGCTCGTGCGTGAGGCCTACAGCCAGCGCCCTCTGCGCTATCAATATGTGCCCACGGCCAAGGGCGAGGACTTTCGCGTGGTGCTCATGGCTTTCGTGGCCTGGGGAAATCGTCACTACGCTCCCGAAGGTGAGAGCGTGCAACTTGTCGAGCGGGAAACCGGGCTTGCGGTACAGCCTGTGATGGCGGAGGTCGCCAGCGGCCGGTTGGTGGCATTGCAGGCGTGCACGGTGCAAGCCGGGCCCGCGGCCAGTGCCAGCATGCGCCAGCGCCTGGGGGCTACGGCTGACTGAGCCCTGGCGCCTGGTTCGATGCCGCGGGTGCGCCGGGTTGCTGTGCGGCGGCCAGGTTCTGGGGTATCCAGCAGATTCTGGCTGGTGGCTGCCAGGGCGTTATCGTCCGCAGGCTGGCCGGCGTCTCAGCGTGCTCGCTGCCCGCGCCGCCATGAAGGGTGAAAGTGCCGCCAGTGGGCGTCCTGGGCTGCAGCCAGCAGCTCACGGTCGCCGCGGGTATCGCCCCAGGCCCGGAGCCGATACTGGTTCAGCGGACCGTAGACGCTTTCCAGGCGCAGGACCTTGTTCTGGCAACGGCAATTGTTGCCGGTGATACGCCCGCTCAGTATGCCGTCGACCACCTCCAGTTCGGTGCCGATCAAGCTGATCCCCAGGCGTGTGGCGAAAGGTTGCAGGACCAGGGCCGGGGAGGCAGAGCACAGGGTTACCAGGGCGCCTGAGCGCAGCTCCTGGGCCACCGCCTGCAGGCCCGCCGGGCGCATCAGTCGGTTCCAGGCCTGCTGGCAGAAAGCTTCTGCCCGCTGCTGGAGCCAGGCGGCCTCGACGCCTGTGAGGAAGGTGCTGATCAGTTGCGCCTTGAGCTGGTCGCGATCGACCCGGCGCACCAGGAACCTCAGGCTGGGCAGGGCCAGGCCGAGTATCCGCCGGTTGAACTGGCGGTGGCCAAAGGCAAACCTGAGAAAGGGTACGAAGCTGTCATGGCGGGTCAGGGTGCCGTCGAAATCGAACACCGAGAGCACCTGGCTGGCATCGGGGTTGATCCCGATGGCGTCCGGGGCAAGCGCCTGGGCTACGGATTGTGGGGCCTGGGATGGCAAGCCCGTGGGGGCGAGGGGGCCGGTTGGCGGGTGGGGCGGCATGGGTGTTCTCATTGATGGCGGCCGTGGATACGCGGCCGGTTTTGCCTGGGATCGCTGCAGTCTACGCGTTCCGAGTGGAGGCTTCTGCTACAGGTCTACAGACGCAGCATGGGAAGGGGGTTCCAGGGACGGGTCAACAGCCGTCTGGCGGACAATTGAACCAGGCGCAGATGAAAGCCGGCATCGGGAAACGCGGCAAACACTCGACGCCGATCCTGGCGCGATAGACCGAAGCTCAGCATGCCCAGGGAGACATCAATCCAGTCGGCGCGGCGAAAGCCTTCCACCAGGCTACCCGGCTGCGCGGCAGTAGGGGTGATCTTGTGGTGCAGTTCAATCATTGGCAGCACCTCGGCTGCCCATTCCGGCCTGCCGATTTCCTCCAGATAGGCTTCGGCCAGGTGTAACGAGGGTGGCAGGTAGTCGAAGGTCCTGGCGGTCCAGATCCCCAGATCATGAAAGGCTCCGGCAATGGAGAGTTTCTGCAACTGCAGGGCATCAGTGCCTGTAAGCAGGTGGCAGAAGTTGATGACCCGGTACACATGGTTGCGATAGCCGGTGAAATCCTTGCCTAGCTCGCCGCGATAGCGTTGCAGCAGTTCGTCCAGCAGTTCCAGTTGGGTCAATGGCATTGCAGCGTCCTTGCGGTACCCCTTCGGGGCGTGTTTTCAAGAGTCGGTTCACAATTAACGGGAAGCGTCGGATGCCGGCGTGCGTTGCCTGGCGCGGGCTCTTTCGACCATGGCCACGATGGTGTCGCAGAGCTCTTCCTGGGCTTGGCCGAAGCTGATCTCTCCCAGTGTGGCGGCATGGGACAGCGCTTCAGCGGCGCCGAGCATGGCCCGCAGGCCCGCGGTGCCTATCACGGCGCCGTTCGCGAAGGGCTCAAGGGCACCTCGACAGGTTTCCAGGAAGGTGGCCTCGTATTCACGCTTGGTCTGTTCCAGCTCTGGCGAGCTGGCCAGGGCGGCGATCACCCCAGGGATTTCACGGCCCTGGCGTTGCACACAATCCATATAGGACGCGGCAATCACATCGGCGCGAGCCGCCAGCGTGGGGCTGGCAGTCTCCAGCGCCTGCTCCATGAGTGCGGTCTGACGCTGATCGTAGTCCTGGTAGAGGGCCGCCAGGAGTACCGCCCGAGTGTCGAAATGATCGTAGACCACGGGTTTGGTGACACCGGCCTGTTCTGCCAGGTGCCCCAGTGTCAGGGCCTCGGTGCCTTGTTCGCGAACTATCTGCCAGGCCACGCCCATCAACTGCTGCAGGCGCTGTTCCCGTGTCAGGCGGCGGCGCGGTGAGGTATCGGTGTTCTGGCGGCTTGACATGCTTATATACCAAAGGTAGGTTATTGGTCGTAACTTACTAAAAGTATATAAATCCTCTGCAATCAGCGCAATGCGCTTGTGGGAGTAGTCGCCATGCACGCACTTCTTGTCTTTGCCCATCACGACCCCAGGTCCCTGACCCACAGCCTTGCCCGGCAGATTGCCGAAGGCCTGGCCGAGTCTGCGGAGCACTCCTTCGAGATTGCCGATCTCTGGAGCGAAGGCTTCGAGCCGCGTTTCGGCGCTGCAGATATTGCGGTACACAGAACCCAGGTCACCCCTCCTGTGGACGTTCTCGCCGAGCAGGCCCGGATCGATCGCGCTGATGCTCTGGTACTGGTCTATCCGGTCTACTGGTGGTCCATGCCAGCGCTGCTTAAGGGGTGGATCGACCGGGTGTTCAGCAATGGCTGGGCGTTTGATTTCCAGGCCGATGCCAGGTTGGTGAAAAAGCTGGGGCGCCTTCGGGTGCATCTGGTAGGGGTGGCTGGGGCTGATGCCGGTACCTATGAGCGTCACCGCTACCTCGAAGCGATGCAGGCTCAGATTGATCACGGGATCTTCGATTACTGCGGGGCCAGTGTGATGACGTCGCAGTTGCTGTACGAGTCGGAGTCCGGCGCCCAAGCCGCCAATCTGCAAAGGGCCCGGGCTATCGGGCAGGCCTTGTTCAGCGCCCACAGGCTCGCCGAGCCGGTGTAAGGCTTTGCCAGGCATATCCAGAGGGGCAGGGCGGGAAGG
>NZ_JBQOIE010000032.1:0-37554 GCF_052665325.1 Pseudomonas sp. 8(2025)
CAGGGCTTTCTCGTTGAGATTTGGCGGAGGCGTAGAGATTCGAACTCTAGGACCTGTTACAGTCGGCGGTTTTCAAGTCTGTAGAATAATCTATATAAATCATTAGGTTATTGGTTATTCGTTTCCGCATGCTGCTTCAAATCTAGGCCGTGTAAGCCGCTAAATTCAAGGGGGGCTGGCCGGGTTGCGGAAACGAATTTTGCTGTCATCGAGTGGGTTTCACGATCTCTCCGACCCGGCGATACACCGTTTCAGTGATGCGCTTGTCGGTGTGCCCAAGCAGGCGGCTCGCTTGCCCAAGGTCGTCAATTTCGCTTGCAGCCTTCGGGCGGATGTCTCTGAACTGAAACTGCCTGATGCTTGCCGCCAGGTGAGCGTCTTCTACTTCGAGCGCCCTCGAGATCGCGACGTTGCGAGCATCATCAAACCGCAGGCGCAGCATGGCTGTAGTGACCTTCCGACCGTCCTCCGTGACAACCAGGTAGGGATTTCGCACTGCTCGCGCTCTGCGTTGCTCAACAAGCCTGCCTATGAGCTTGCCCAGGTCATTGCTTTCCTCTTCTACCCCAAGTCGGATTCGAAGCTTTTTCGATGTTTTGCCTTGGGCAACCTGTAGAAATCCGCCTGCCACGTCCGTTTCTCGCATCGAGAGCACGTCAGACGGGCGCTGGCCGGTAAGGTAGGCAAGATCCATGGCGTCCCTCAGCTCTGATACAGCAACGCCGTAGACGGCGTTCCAGATCGATGCGTCGGCATAAAAGTCTCGAGGGGTCTCTTTGTTCTTGCGTACACCGGCCGCCGGATTTTCCTTGTCAGTGACTCCCCATTCCCTCGCGATGTTGTAGATGTGAGATAGGAGCGATATCTCACGGTTCCCTCTGACTTTCGCTGTTCGCTTGTCGCGGTATTGGGCGATCACTTGCGGCGTTATGGCGTCTATCGGGGCGTCGCTGAATGCCTTCCTTAGCTGGGTAAGCGAGAGGAGGTTGTCGCGCTGAGTTCTTGGTTTTTTTGCCGGGATGATCTCTGCTTCGTATCGATCGAAAACCAGCCCAAGCCTGGTATTTTTCTTCGGCAGCGGTTTGCAATCGAGCTTCGCCCACTCCGCCTTTGCAATGTCCAGATCGCCGCCCAAGGGGATCTCTTTGCGCTTCCCTGATTCATCCCTCCCGTCGTAGTAGTACCCAACCCATTGCTTCCCGCCTTTGAGCGTCCTAACCCGCCGCAGCATCCGCGGCGGCAGGTCTCTGTTTTCTGCCTTTCTCGGGCGCATTCCTTACCCCACACGCGAAAGATCAAGTGACCAGGTTTCGGCGGCCACGTTTTCGGCGGACGGCTTGACTCCTGCCAGCTTCATTCGGGCATAGATTCGGCCAACCACGGGGCGTCTTGCCCCCGTTAGGACGAACTTCCACCCGTTTTGATTGAGCCAGTCCAGTTGCTTTGAAGGAATCTGGTATCCAGTGATGGCTGCCAGTTCTTCCTCGGCGAGTGTTTCGCTTTGAATCTCCATGTCGCTTCTCATGACTGCGGCCCCCTGTAGTCAAGGTGGGCCATGTAGGCGAGGGCGATCACGGCTGCACCTCCTTGGCCATAGCGGTGTCAATGGAGTCGTCTAAGGTTTCCTCGTTGAGAACTATGTTCTGTGGGGTTATGCCAGCGAACACGCCGCCATGTCTGATGGTTTCGAGGTCGCGGGAGCGTAGCCATTGATACCGCTCGGCATCCTTGCGCAGCTCGTTGGCCAGGTGCCATGGCGTCCAGTAGCCGTCGTCCATGGGAGTGGCCAAGGGCTGCTGCGGACCATTCCAGCGCAGGCCATAGCGGGGCAATCCGTTGCCCTCCGGCGGGCGAGGGGGGACCGCTGGGCGCAACCCCCGCAGTTGCTCGAGCTGTGCGAGCAGCGCCAGGAAGTTTTGGCCCGTCGCAATACGCAGCGTTTCGTTCTCTGGCGTTATTTCGTATTCGTAGTGCCGCTGCGCTGCCTCGACTACCAGGCGAGCGGACAAGCCGACACTGAATCGTCCAGCGCCCACCAGTGCAGGCTTTTCAAGCTTGGGCCACTGATCAGTAACCGGCGCTGGCTGCTCGGCAGGCCCTCCGCACGGATTGCTGTCAATGCAGGTTCCTGCACTCGGCTCTGCGTTGGCGGATAGAAGCCCCATCACATCCAGCACCATCATGCAGCAGTTAGCCACGTCGGCCGCGTACTCGCTGATCTGCGGGTAGTCCAGGGCGGAAAGCGCCTCGCCGAGCTTGTCGTGGTGGTGCGTGATCTCGTTGAAGGCCGTTGCGGCGGTCATGCCAAGCCAGCCATCGCGGTCGCCCTTATGGCTGTTGGCCTTCAGCTCGCGGACCATCAACGCCAGGAACGGGCGCAGCGTGTCGCCATATGCTCCGAACAGCGCATCCATTTCGGCCAGTTTCTGCTTGGCTGCATGCAGCTTGACGCGCAGTTCATGCTCGCGCTCGCCGGCCCGGATGTAGGCGTTTTCAAGCACGGCGATACGCTGGCGAGCGGCGTTCTGATCCTGCTGTTGTTGGGCTTCCGGGCTTTGAGGGTTGCAGGTGCAGGGCAAGCGACCCTGGTTGCAGTCGCATAGAGTTTTCTGGCTCATGCGGCCTCCTTAAATTGCTCAGTTTGGCGCCAAGGGTCATTTGCGCGGGCGATGGCTGCCATCGGCGGTGGGCTGACGCTGTTGCCGCACATGTGAACTTGTTGGGTCTTGGTGAATGGCTTGCCGTCAGCGCCGTGGCTGATGATGTAGTCGTCGGGGAAGCCCTGGGCCTTGTACAGCTCGGAGGGCTGCAGCATCCGCAGGCAGATATCGACGATCACATACGGTGTTCCCTTGATCGTGACGGTGACCAAGCCGAGGCGATCCTTGGTAGTTACCGTTGGGGCAGGCTCGTTGACAGCACTCACGTTCTCAGTGCCGTAGTAGCTGATCAGGAATGCCGCGACCCGCAAGGCTCCCTCTTCGTGTTCTGGCGATAGGGTGTACTCGACCACGCCGTGATGGGTGCCAGCTGCGCTGACGGTGTGCAGTGGTTCGGCACAGTCCTTCGCATCATAGTTGCCGCGCAAGTGCAGCAGGTTCGCCGTAACCAGCTGCTGCTGGCTACCTGAGTTGGTCACCGTGGTCATTGGGGCCTCAATGCTCTTGGCGGCCGTGGTGTTGAAGCCGCCGTTCATCTGGGCCATGAGCGCAGTCACCACTGATCGGTGGTTCTGAGTCATCAAGGTGCCAGTAGGCTGGTCAATTGGCGCCGGCTTGCCGGAGTACTCAGGGCCGCCAGTACCCACCAGCACAGCGCCGGCTATGGCGTGCTTGACGCCGCCGGCAACAACGGTGCCCAGCGGCTGGTCGAGGCCAGGCACTCTGGGTTCCTGGCCGGTGCGCTCGCCGTATCCGGTTTGGATCAGGGTTGGGCTGATCAGCGTCAGCTCACCTCGATTCGCGCAGGTCACAGTCGGTAGCGGGGCGGACGGGTCGTTGATCCGGTCGCTGCCCTGGTGCGTTGCTGGCGCGATGATCGGGCTGGCCATGGCGAATGATCCGCCGCGGGGCCAGGACGTCACGGTCCGCAGCGGCTCATGGGCTGACTGCACGCTGTCGCCCGACCAGTTAGCAATTGGCACGATGAACGGGTCAGCAGCATCGAGGACGAATTTCTTCATGCCCTTTGCGATTCGCCGCAGGGTTGCAGGTGCCAGCGGCTTCGGCCGGTCGAAAATGCTTTTGCTCGGGATCGTCCAGTCAATGCACTCGGCGGCGGCGCGCCACTTCTTCTGGCCTTTGGCCGGATTCTTGGCATGGGTTGGCTCTGGCCACACGATGGGCTGGCCGTCGCAGCGGGCGATCATGAATAGGCGTTCTCGGCTGGTCGGCGCGCCGAAGTCGCACGCCTTGATCACGCGCCACTCGACGGCATATCCCAGGCGCTGCAGCTCGGCGACGAACACGGCCCAAGTCCGGCCGCGCCGGGCTGGGTCTGGTACCAGGAACTGCTGGTGAGCCGGCACAACCTCACCAGGGGCAGCCACACTGCCACCGAGTTTCACTACCCGGCCTGTAGCCTTGTCGCGCTTTGCAACGAGGGGGCCCCACTGCAGAATCTGTTTCACGTTCTCCAGGCTGATAACGCGGGGTTTCTTCTTGCCTGCCCACTTGAGGCCGATCCACGACAGGTTGCGGATCTCGCGCTTGCGTGGCTGGCCGCCGGCAGCCTGGCTGTGGTGTGTACAGTCTGGCGACATGTGGAACCAACCAACGACCTTGCCGCTACATTCGGTGTCCGGATCACCCTCAAACACGTCGGTGGTGTAGTGCTTTGCGCCTGGGTGGTTCACGGTGTGCATGCTGATCGCTGCAGGGCTGTGGTTTTTCGCGACGTTCACTGCGCGGCCCAGCCCTATCTCCAGGCCGGTTCCGGCACCGCCGCCCCCGCAGAAGAAGTCAACGACGATCTCATCGTCTTGAGCGTTCAACCCGAGGGAGTACTGGGTCTTGAAGCTGAAAGGAGGTGTTTTCAAGGATGTCATGCTGCTGCCTCCTGTTCAGTCGTCTCTGCTTGAGCAGTGGGCTGGAACAGCGGGTCGGCGCCGATGAACACTTCATCGGGTACGTTCTCCCACTCGGCGCGAATGGCGTCGAATTCGCCATCGTTCCAGAGCTGCAGGAAGATCAGGCCGTCTTCGTCCTTGAGGGCGAATTCAATTGCTGCGACGGCGGCATACGGAGCGCTGGTCGCTGATGCCTGGTTGATCATGCTGCGTTCTCCTGGCCCAGCTCGCGGGCCTCGTGCTGCTGGTGCAACTCGTAGGCTTCCCTCAGTGCTTCGCGTACATGCGGATAGCCCTCGGTGTCTGCCTCATGCGGGAAGGTGATTGTGCTGTTCTCAAGGCCGCCCCAGAGGTCCCCGTGGGTGTTGAGCCATTCAATGAGTCGGGTGTCCAGCGATTCGCTGTTGTGCGCGGTAGCGGCGGTGACGGTATGGAAGACTCGATAGGCCAGGGCGCGGGCTTGTGAGGCCAGGGCGTCTGCTCTCGCCTGGACGGGGGCCGTCCCTGGGATTGCCTTGTACGTCGTGGCAGCAAGGCCTAGTGCCTGGGCGATGCTGATCAGGGTCTGGTGGTCTTCCAGGGTGAAGGGTTGCGCCTTGAGCTGGCGCTGGCGGGTGTTGTGGTCGGCGAGTTGCTTTTTCAGTTCCTCACGGACCTCGACAGCTCGGGCCAGATCGCTGTTCAGTGCATGGATCCGGTCGCGGTCGTCTGCTGTGGCGCGTGCCAAGGCGCGCAGGAACGCCCGGCGGATGAAGTAGACCAGTAAGGCCAGACCAACCAGTTGGCCAGCGGCGATGATAATCAGGTGTTGAGTTTGCATGTGCTGTGATCCTCGTTAGAGCCCGCCGCCGGATGTGTAACGTGGTGAGAGGACGGCGGCGGGGTGTTGCAGGTGGTTAAGCCAGCTTGAAGCTGCCGATGGTCAGCGTTGCTGCGGTGCCCACATCGGCCTGGACGACTTCTTTAAATTCCTGGGCCAGGTCTTCGCGCAGTTGTTCCTCGCCGATCCAGCGCAGCTTGAGCAGTGGCTTGTCGCCGCCGGTCAGTACCGCCACACGCAAGCGGATGGTTCTCGCCGTGAGCCCTTCGTAGGGCTCGACGGTGAAGCGGAATTCGGCGGGCAGCCCTTCGGACGACTTGGCCTCGATCTGGTCCATGGCGGAGCGCGATGCGCTCAGGTCGCCCACGACGTGCTCACTCTTGCGTGCCTGCTCGATGCTGATCGAGCGAATGGCGCTCGCTGCTTTGCGCAAGTCGATGGGGGAGTCGTCGGCGGCCAGCGAGGCCAGGTTGGGGGCCCAGTCTTCGATCCAGTCGCTCAGGTCTTTCTGCTGGAACGTCGTGCTGGCGGCGCGCTCCAGGGCCTGAAACCCGGCGGTCTTGCGCAGGTTCAGCGTTGCGGTGAAGTCGCCGTGACCGGGGGCTGTGATGTCACCCAGGTTGAAGTACACGGTGCAGCGCATCTGTTCGGCGTCAACGAAACCGGCGGCTGTAGCTTCGGTGCTGTGGTGTTGCACGTAGTTGCCGAAGTCGTGCAGCGAGTGGGTGACCAGCTCACCGCGGAAGCGGCTGCGCAGAGGCTGGAACTTTTCGATGCTGTGTATCTTCTGGTCGGACGGGAGCACCAGGGTTGGGGTGTGCGTGTCCAGGCGCTTGGCGTGGGCCAGGATGGCGGTGTCTTGGAGCAGTTGAATTGCTTTGGCTTCCATTGGATCTGTTCCTTGTGGTGAGAGGTTTGGAGCAGGGTGGTTTAGGACTTGGCGTGAATCGGTGCGTCGTTCCGGTCGAACAACTGCCCAGGGCCAGGGGCCTCGGCGAACAGGGTCAGGCGCCCGCCTTCGTTGACATGCATCGGCGTGTCGAGGGTGGTGTCCTCGCTGCGGCTGCCGCGCTTGGTTGGCACCTTGTAGGCCAGTTTGTGGTTGACGGTTACCTGATGGCTGGATGCGATCTGGCTCAAGGTGAAGGTGATGGTCACTGTGCCGACCTTGCTGTGGTCGACCACGCCTGCAGCGACTTCTGAAAGCGCGTGGCCGATCTGGCTGGCGAAGACTCCGGCGTTGAGTTCGCCGATGAATTCGGCGGTGTCGGTTGGTTTCATGTGCTGTGTCTCACTGGATGTTCGCCCCTGGACGGCAGGGGCCACCGTTGTCAGGCCGCCGCTTTCTCCGCTTGGGCGTCGAGGTAGGCGGCCAGGTTGTGCAGATAAACAACTGGCTTGGCGCGTGCAGACCCGTGTAGGCGCGTCACGACCAGCTTCACCCGGCCTTTTTTGATTTCACTGAGCAGATGCCGGTCTGTGCGAATGTGCGCGAAGTACTGCTCCCGCACCGCCGCCAGGGTGGGGCAGGGCGTGGCGAACTGGCGCCGGAGCTGGTCGAGGGTGTCGCTCATGTGCTTGCCTCCCCGGCCCCCACTTCGGCGGGCTGCAGCTTGAGGCGGATCAGTTCCGCCAGCCCCTCTTTGCTGGCGCCTCGGGCAGCGGCGCAGATCAGGCCGCGCTCATCCGCCACGACGGCGCCGAATGGCGTTTCGGGAACATTGGTCGGGGTGACGTAAGCAATCTGGCCGGGTTGGATCACGCTGCTGACGCACCGATAAACCTCCGCAAGCTCGACCGCGCAGGCGGGCATGCTCGCCAGGGCCAGCGTGGCCTCGTTGGCGGTGCCGATCAGGGTGGCTTTGCTCACGGTGCCGGGGCTGGTCAGGTAGATCGGGATCAGGGCCAGGGCGCCGAGTGCTTGGGTGTAGGCGTTGAAGTAGTTGGTCTTCATGCTGCGGCGTCCTTGTTCGTGATGGTGATGCCCAGTTTCTTTGCCAGCCACGGCACACCTGCCTCGGTGACCATGACGACGGCGTAGTGCTTGTAGCGGCCGGTTTTGCCGATCTGCACGCTGCGCGGATCTGAAAACAGGTGGCCCTGGTCGCGGTGGTGGCTGGCCAGGTCGCCATCCTTGGAAAGAATGCGCAGCTCGCGGAGCTTTGCGCGGAATGTGCGGGGCTTAAGCCCGAGCACTGCTGCTGTTTCGTCCAGGGTGCGGTTCATGGCGTTGGCCTCAAGCTGCAGGGCGTTGGGCGCGGTGGTAGATGACCTCTATGCAACAGTCGATTTCCACCTTTAATGCGGACAGACAGGCTGTGTTGCGTGCGATCAGATCGTCCTGCTGTATCTGGATGCCGGCCTCGCTGGCGTGCGGATTCACTGCCTGAGCGTCAGGGCGGTGAATGTGGATGATGGTGCCCCCGCGCTGGCGGATGAACTCTGCTTCGTTCTCGAAGCGCACGTCACTGACGACGAAACCGACAACGCTCGACAGCGAGTTTTGTAGGTAGTTGAGGTTCTGCTCTGCGATCCTCACCCACACGTCTGGGTGCACCATCTGGCGGGCCCACTCTGTGCCCATCGACTGCATCAGTTCACGCGGGGACCGGCCAAGCCAGGCCAGGGGCTGCTCTTTGCGCTCGCCTTCGAAGTCGTCCGGGTCGAGGTTGAAGATCTCCATGAGCCCAGAGCGCAGCGGGTCGGCGAAGGCGTAGTGCTCCAGTAGGTGGTTGCGTACCAGGTGGTCAGCGGCGGTGGATTTTCCTGAGCGAGCCGGGCCGGCAAGGGCAATCAGCAATGGTTTCATGCTGCATCCCCCCCGAACGGGCCCAGGTCTACCGATTTAGCAGCGGCGGTGCGTCGGGTGGTGGCGATCACCAGCAGGCCGGTTTGGCGCTGGATCTTGTCGATGGCTTCGGGGCTGGTGCAGGCTGCGGGGTGGAGGTACACCGGGCAGCGGGTAGGGCTGTGCTGTGTAGTTGTTTGCATAATTCGTACTCTTGGTGAGAGGTGTACGAATCAAAGTTAGCAATGGCTAACGAAATAAACAATAGCTGTGGCTAAGTTATTTTTCCTTGACGCAAAAAAAAGCCGCACATAGCGGCTTTTTTCATTGTGGGCTTATGTCTGAATTTGACTCGGTGGGAGGATTCCGCCCACGTAGTGAATTGTGCTGATCTCTGAGCGGGGTACGGTTAGTCGCCCGTATGTGTCATTCACTGACATCAGGCTGACCTCTTCGTCATTCGCATAAAGCAGTTCCTTGATCATCCCTGTGCCCGATATCAGGTTCACAAGAACGTACTCTCCTGGGACAAGTGCATGGCGTGGTTCGCACCATACGGCCCAGCCATTGCGTATTGCCGGGGCAAGTGCGTCGCCTTTAATTCGTAGGGCGTAAACCTTTGGGTCAGAGGTTGGAACGTCCACCCAGCCATTCCCGGCTGCCAGTTCTTCCCATGCTCCATCTTGTTTCAATTGGGCCACTCCTTGAAGGGGAGCCCGCCGGAAAGGATTGATGAGTAATGGGCCTGGTTCGATGCCAGGCGCTAACCCATCCTGGGCTGAGCGCGCGGGCATTAACAGTGTTCCGCCAGTCAAGCCGATCTTATCTTCAAGATTCTTCGCGGCTTTATCACCCAAAGGTCTATGGCCGTTCAGCAATTGGGAAAGGTAGGAGGGATCCAAATTGTAGCGGTCAGCGAACTCCTTTGTTTTGAGGTCGCCGATTAGTGCTCTTAAGGCTTCAACGCGGAGCTGGCTGATATTCATGAAGGTATCTTAAAAGCGTTTAGCATTTTGTAAATTGCAAGCAGCTATTGTTAATTCCGTTAGCGGCTGCTACCTTTTGCGAAACGGAGGTGCACATGAGCTTGCATACATACATAAAAGTTCTCGACAAGGCCAAGCTGGCCGAGCTGGCGGCGCGCTGCGATACGACGGCAGGTCAGTTAAAGCAAATTGCATATGGTCATCGCCGTGCAAGCGGTGGTCTGGCTGTGTCTCTTGAGCGTGAAACTCAGGGGCAGGTGACTTGTGAACAACTTCGCCCGGATATCGACTGGGCATATTTGCGCGGTTCTAAAGTGGCATAGAAAAAGGTGCTGGTCCGGGGCCTCTCACCACAAGATTCCCCGGCCCAGCGGTGGCAGCACCAGCACATACATGCCGCCACTTGAAGCACCGGCCTGGAACCTCTCACCAAAGAAACACCAGGCCGGCTGCGGCGACTTACACGAGGTACATGCAAGTCGCCGCTTAGGCGTCGGTCCGGGGCCTCTCACCACAAGAATTCCCCGGATCGACTGGAACGATGAGCCGTGCTGCACAGCACGATTCGCACAGCACACCGGTCGTGGGTCGGATGATAGGGCGCGCCCTAGGGTCTGGCTAGACCGTAAAAGAGGTATTTACGGTTATGAGTCGCGTAGCAAAACCGAAGGCCGTCGAGCCAATACTCCCATTGCGTAAGGCGCTCTATCGCGCCGGCCATAACTACCCGGGCGGTGTCACTGCGCTGGCGCTGGATATGGTCATGGATTACGACACCCTGCAGAAGAAGCTAAAGCACGATTTCGAGCATCGCTGGCTGGACCCAGACGAGCTGGAAGAGGTTATCCGGCTGACGGAAAGTCCGGTGTTGCTGGACGCGCTGATGCGGCCAGCGGGCATGGTTTGGTACAAGCCAGAGCCTGCAGCCCCGACCAAACAAGCGCTTTTGGCTGTCAGTAAGTTGCTGCACGAAACGGGCTTGTTCGTCTCCAGCATGCATGAGGGGGCGGCCGACAATATCTGGGAGCCTCATGAGGTTGCGGAGCTGGAGAAGCATGGACATGACGTGATTCGGGCCGTGCTCGGCATCATGGCGGGCGCACGTGCAGCGATGGAGGGTTATGACCATGGCTGACGTGATCGATATTGCCAACGACCAGGCCGACTATTTCCTCCAGGTCGCACTGGAGCGCCGTCAGCGCTTGGCAACTGGCGCCGCTAGCGCGGAATTCTGTGAAGACTGCGACGAGCCTATTCCGCCTCTTCGGCGGCAGAAGGTGATGGGATGCCAGACCTGTGTTAGCTGCCAGGAGTTGCGGGAGGCCAAGCGTGGTTAATCCGGCCTCCCTTAAATCCTTAGTCTGCAATTCGCAGTTTCATCAAGATTCCGAGCCTGCCCAGGTAAGCGTCCATGTATTTCTGGTCGGCTGTTGGTACGCAGCTATCGCCGTAGAGGTAGATACGGTCGAGGTTGTCTCGGCCTTTATGGTCCAGCCTGGCCGCCAAAGTTGGGGTCAGTTCGCTGATCTTCACGCCAATTGGGCTGTCGTCGTAGTTCACCCATCCCCCGGTCATGAAACCAATCGGCTTGTAATTGCGATTGGTGAAAACGTAGGTGCCGTCTTCCTGCCGCTGTATGCAGTAGGGGAAGTGTGTGTGCCGCAGTTCTTCCTTCAACATCTTGAACACTCCATTGAGGTGCTTTATGTGCAAGCCAGTGATAGTTACCGGTCCGGCGGGCTCGGGCAAGACCAGAAATGCGGATGCATTTATGCGGGCATTTGGTTGTTCGCGGTTAGTGGACGAGTGGGACGGGGTGGCATGTTTGCGTGCTGGAGACTTGGCCTTAACCAATCTGGAGCAATTCCAGGTTCAGCGACGTTACCAAGTGATCTCGGTGGAGCAAGCGCTCGAGCAGATCAAAGCCACTGTGTAGGTGCTGGCCTCGCTGGAGGCATAGTTCATGGGTGATCACGCTAAGGAACTGGCCGTTTCTGAGTGGGCCCGTCGTTATGTCGAGGAGTTCGCTCTAGCCCTGGTTCCCATCGATCCAGGGGAGAAGGCCCCCAAGGGGATGGGCTGGAACAAGCCCGGCGGCTATTTCACCGATGCGGACGCGGCCTCAGGCTTCTGGCAACAAAACCCCGCGCACAACCTGGGTGTGGTGCTTGGCCCGAGCCGGGTTTGCTCGCTCGATGTCGATGATGTCCAGTGGACTCGCCACGTACTCTACGAACTGCACGGCATCGACCTGGATGCCATGGCGCTGGTGTTCCCGACTGTGGTCGGCAACCCGGCGCGCTTCCGTGTGATGTTCCGGGTTCCGGATGATCTGGAACTGACCCGCCATTCTTTATCCTGGCCGAATGAGAATGACCCAGATGGATCGATCTACAAGCGGCTGACGGCTCAGGCCAAGGCCGCAAAGGCAGCTGGTGACCTGGCAGGGGAGGCGGCAGCCAAGGCCGAGGCGCAACAGTTCCAGCGCTTCACGGTGCTGGAGCTGCGCGCTGGCCTGGTGCAGGACGTGTTGCCCCCGTCGATTCATCCCGGCACGGGTAAGCCTTATTTCTGGCGGAAAGCGCCCAATGCGGCCGAAGGGCTGCCGGTGCTGCCGGGTGAGCTGCTTTCGATCTGGAACAACTGGGACATCTTCAAGCGGGATGCCGAGGCAGCCTGCCCGTGGGCGCCGAAGCCTAAGAAGGATCCGGGCAAAGCGCTCAAGCGCCCGGCGCCCAAAGGCGACAAGCCGTCGGTGATTGATGAGTTCAACCGCTGTCACGACGTCGAGGAGCTGCTGCGGGCCCATGGCTATATCAAGCGGGGCAGTAAGTGGCTATATGCGCAAAGCAGCACTGGCATGCCCGGTATCACGGTCAAGGAGCGCAAGGTTTACTCGCACCATGGCGCCGATCCGCTGGCCAACGGTCACCAGAATGATGCCTTTGAGGTGTATTGCCTGCTGGAACACAACGGCGATCAATCCCGGGCCGTGAAAGAGGCGGCGCGGTTGCTCGGCATGCAGCATTCGTCCAGGCCAGATCCTCGAGACCTTCCCCCGCCCCCTTCTGATGACCTGAGCGGGCCGAGCCTGGGCGGCGACATCCAGGCCAGCGAGGCCGCTCCGGCTCCTATGGGGGGCGCGGGGGAGGCCTTGACGGTTGACCAAGTGCTGCGGCGATTTGCCCTGATCGAGGGCACCACGCATGTGTGGGACTGCGATCAAGCGCGGGCGATGAAGAAGTCGGCATTTGAAGCGCGGGTCAGCAAGCCCATTGCCAAGGAGTGGCTGGACAACACCGCCAAGAGGCTTATCTCCGCCGATCATGTCAGCGACATCGAGCAGGCGCGGCGCATGGCCGGTAAGAAGGGTGATGCCTTCGGCATGTCGCCGACTGATCGCTATGTGTACATCGACGGGACCAAGGACGTCTGGGACCGGGAGAAAAAACGACGCATTGCCGAGGGCGCGGTAAAGATGGCCCTTGGCGATACCTATCCGCTGTGGCTGAACAGCAGCGAGCGGCGCACGGTGGACGTTGAGCACATCGTGTTCGACCCGACCATGACCAAGGACCCGGCGGTGTACATCAACACTTTTGATGGCCTGCCGCTGGAGCCCGTCAGGGACGATGCCGCCTGTGCCAACCTGCGGTGGCTGATCTCGTTCCTGTGCAACCACGACGAGGCGGCGGCCCAGTGGCTGACGCGCTGGTTGGCGTACCCGCTGCAGCACCTGGGCGCCAAGATGGATACAGCGGTGCTGATGCACTCAATCATGGAGGGCTCGGGCAAAAGTCTGTTGTTCGCCGACGCCCTGGGCATGCTGTACGGCCAGTACGCGGCAACCGTGGGACAGACCCAGCTGGAAAGCAATTTCAACGCTTGGCAAAGCCGCAAGCTCTGGTCGGTGTTTGAGGAGGTGGTCAGTCGTGACCAGCGCTACAACCAGGTGGGCAAGATCAAGCACCTGATCACCGGCAAGACCGTCCGGATGGAATCCAAGTTCATTAACGGCTGGGAAGAAGCCAACCACATGAACGCGGTGTTCCTGAGCAACGAGATCCTGCCCTGGCCGATCAGCGAGAGCGACCGCCGGATGCTGGTCATGTGGCCCATGGAAACCCTGCCGGTGGAGCGGCAGAAGGCAATCGGGCGCGAGCTTGAGCAGGGCGGCGTTGCTGCGCTGTATGGCTGGCTTCTGTCGATTGACTTGGGCGACTTCAACCAACGCACGCGACCACCGTCAACTGAGGCCCGGGAGCGCCTGGTGGCCTTGAGTCGTGCCGGCTGGCAGACGTTCCTGCACCTGTGGAAGTACAGCGAGCTGGGGCATGGCCTTTGGGGACCGTGCCTGTCAACAGACCTCTATTCGTTGTTCCTTGAGTGGTGTCAGCGCAACAAGGAACACGTGATGAGCCAGACCAAGTTCTCGCTGTTCATCAGTTCCGAGGTGGACAAGACGCGGGCAATCCCCTGGACCGATGGCAACAACCGGCGGTTTGGTGCGTTCTTCTTTCCCGTCGACCCGGAAGCTTCCCCACCCCCATCAATGAAAGCGGCCGAGCTGGGCAAGCAGGTGGAGAACTGGCGGGCCAAGGCGCGGTTGGCGGGCTGGAACGTGGACAACTGGGACCACATTAAGGCGGCTGCCGCATGACTACGGCTAAGAGTGTGTCGAGTGTGTTGGGTGTGTGTCGGGTCGATATTGCAAACCCAACACAGGTTTGGCCCTTCAATTTCGCGGGTTTGCGGGCTGTGTGTTGGGTGTGTTGGGTTTTGCTTCGCGTGCGCGCATGCGTGACGTTATTTGTTGGTGAGCGTGGCGTTGGAATTCCTTCTCATGCGAGGACCGATAAACCCAACACACCCAACACACCTAACTCAAAGTCGACAAAGATATTGATTTTAAAGGGATTTATTTGTGTTGGGTTTGTGTTGGGTATGGCGTTTTTTGTGTCGGGTTCGATTTTCAGGGGGATGGCGCGATGATTGAGGAAATCGAAGAGCTGATGAAGCATTGGGGCCACCAGTGCTGCCGGGTTGGTGATGGCGGCGGGCTGGGCAGCCCAATGGCGACGATTATGGAGTGGGGCGGCAGCGCTCCCCGTGGCGCCCCGGGGCCTCGCTTGCCGGGTGGTGGTGCTGGTATGGATCACATTGCCTGCGAGGTTGCAGCAGCGCTTGCACAACTTGAGCGCCAATCAGAAAAGGGCGCCTGGCTGGCAAAGCTGGCCTACAACCGGTACCTGCCGGAAAGGCCCCTGACTGTTCGTGCTCAGTTGGCGCTGCTGGGTCTGTCTGAGGATGCTGACCGGACCTACCGAAACTGGGTCCATCGGCTGCATCAGCAGGTGCAGCTCATTCTCACGGTGCGCAGCGCTACGACACGCGGTATCACTCGCCGCAGTGGGCATGCTGATACGGATCTGACCCGGGTTTCGACGGTGAAACGCCGGCAAGCCTGCTGACCGTTCGTCGGGGTGGTTTACCTCAAAGGTGAGCCAAAGTTGCGTCAAAGTTGCGTGGAGTTGAACAACCGAAAATGACCCCTTTTCGGTTTTTCCGGAGAGGGGTAAAAAGTCCCCACGATATGCAATTTGCGCCTTGGCGCTCACCGAGCACGTGCTGTGCACCCCGCCTTGGCGCAAGCCAGGACACTGAAAACCCTGCCTTCCCTGGCGGGGTTTTCTTTTTTCGGCGTCTGCCGCGCTCAATCATTCGAGGCACAACATGACTAATGAGCAACAAGCGCTGGCAGAGATGCCGATCTGGTTGGTGATCGTTCTTTCCCTGGTGGGCGGGGTTTCCGGGGAGATGTGGCGAGCAGACAAGGAAGGGGCGCGAGGGTGGGCCTTGTTGCGGCGCCTCGCGCTGCGGTCCGGTGCCTGCATCGTCTGCGGGATGGCGGCGATGATGCTGCTGATCGGCGCCGGTGTATCGGTCTGGACTGCGGGCGCCTTTGGCTGCCTGACGGCGATGGCCGGGGCGGATGTTGCCATTGGCCTGTACGAGCGGTGGGCGGCGAAGCGAATCGGGGTGTGTGAGGTGCCACCTGTCCCCGAGGATCGGGGTTAATGCTCTGGAGGCCACGTAATCCGGGGCTTTCAGCTTTTTGCACCGATATGGGGCGCGAAAATCCCGCCGGGGACCCTGGGACGCTCCCGAGGACACGGGGTCGGAAACCCGCGGATCTTTGTTAGAGGCTGGTTCACCCGCTTAGTGAACTGGCGGTGAACTGGTGAACACCCCGTATTCATTGGGTTAACTGGACGTCAATCACATGACCGTTATCAGCAAGTCGGAATTTGCAGCGCGGCGCGGCTGGGCTAAGTCCTACGTTTCCAAGCTGGCCAAGCAAGATCGGCTGGTGCTGACCGCAGACGGCAAGATCGAGCTGGAGGCCACCGAGGCTCTGCTGGCTGAATCGGCAGACCCCAGCAAGGCGGCCGTGGCGGCTCGGCACGAAGAGGCACGCATTGATCGCGATGTGCGCAGCGGTTTGGTGCCGACGGTCGAAACCGATGCGGTGCCGCAACTTCCCAGTAAAGGCCCGGATTTCCAGAAGTCCCGCGCCCACCGGGAGCATTACCTGGCCAGACTGGCCGAGGCTGAGTTTTATAAGGTCCAGGGTGACCTCGTTGACCGCGAGGCGGTAACGGTCGCGGCCTACAACGCCGGGCGCATGGTTCGTGATCTGTTGTTCGGCATGTCGCCGCAACTGGCTGCCGAGGTTGCCGCGCTGAGCGATCCCTGGGAAATCGAGCGGCACCTGACCGGGGCGTTTCGCCGAGCCCTTGAGGACGCTGGGCGCATGACCAGTGCCGACCTACAACAAGCCATCACACAGAGCTAGACCTATGCCCGAATACGCAAACGGTGCAGAGGTGTACCGCGATGCGTATTGCCGAGGGCTACAGCCAGACCCTGAACTATGGGTTGACGAATGGGCAGATGAATACATGCGAATCCCGCGTGACACGGGAGCCGCAGAGCCCGGCAAGTACCGCACGGACCGGACGCCGTACGCACGAGAACCCATGCGATGCCTGTCCCCGGCCCACCCCTGCAAACGGGTGGTGACCATGGTGGCCTCGCAGCTGATGAAAACTCAAATCGCCTTGAACTGGATCGGCGGCCTGATCCACATGGCCCCATCCAATATCCTGACCTTGCTACCGAGCCTGGGACTGGCCAAGCGGGTGTCGTCGCGGATCGGCAAGACGATCAAGGCCACCCCGGAGCTGAATAAGCGTGTGGCGTCCAGCCGCTCCCGCGACTCCCGCAACACCATGGACACCAAGGAGTTCGAAGGCGGCTCACTGTACGTGACCACGGCCGGCTCTGCCGCCAACCTTGCCGAGCTGTCGGCCCGGTATGTGTACGGTGACGAGGTGGACCGTTGGGAGGTCGATGTGGGCGAGGAGGGCGACCCCATCGAACTGGCGGAAGCCCGGGGCAGTACCTTCGGCCGCAACGCCAAGTTTTACTTCTCCAGCTCACCGACCATCAAGGGCGCCTCGCGGATCAGCGATCTGTTCGAGTCGAGCGATCAGCGGCATTACTACGTGCCGTGCCCAACCTGTGGCCATCATCAGGTTCTGGAGTGGGAACGCCTGCTGTACTCCCCGGATTTCAGCGTGGCGCACTACCAGTGCGCCGGCCCTGAGTGTGATGTCCTGATCGAGGAGCATCACAAAGGGTGGATGCTGGCTAATGGGGAGTGGCGGGCTCATGCCGACGGCGACGGGGAAACCGTGGGGTTCTACCTCAACGCCTTGTATGCCCCATCCGGCTGGACCGACTGGCGAACCTTGGCCCGGCAGTACGAAAAGGCGAAGAAGGCCCAAGCCGCTGGCAACCTGGAGCCGATGCAAGTGTTCTATAACACCCGTCTGGCCAAGGTCTGGGACAGCGCCCAGGAGCAAACCAAGGCCCACGTCCTACGGGACCGGGCCCGTCTTGAACGCTACAGTCTCGGCTCGATGCCGGCAGGCGTCCTGCTGCTGACCGCTGCGGTCGACGTGCAGGCCAACCGCCTGGAACTGATGGTGATGGGCTTCGGTGTTGGCTTGGAGCGCTGGGTGATCGACCACCAAGTGATTTGGGGCGATCCGGCGAACCAGAAGACATGGGATGTGCTGGACGAGAAGCTAAAGGCCCGGTATCGGCATCCTTGCGGTGTCGCACTGGCGATCCTGGCCGCTGGCGTCGACTCCGGTGGTCACCACACGGACGAGGTTTACCAGTTCTGCCGCCTTCGTCGGTGGCGCAACATCTTCGCCATCAAGGGGGCGAGCAAGCCCGGGCGTCCGGTTATTGCCCAGCGCCCGTCGATGGTCGACGTCACCTGGCGCGGGCAGACCGAACGCAACGGCGCCGAGCTGTGGTTCGTCGGCACCGATACCGCCAAGGACTGGATCTACAACCGCTATCCGTTCGAAAGCGGCCCTGGTGCACTGCACTTCGCCAACGACTTGCCCGACGAGTTCTTTGACCAGTGCGTGGCCGAAAGCAAGGTGGCCCGCTATGTCAAAGGCTATAAGCGTATCGAGTGGGTGAAGGGCAAGGCAGACCGAAACGAAGCGCTCGACCTGATGGTGTATTGCCTGGCGATGGCCCATTACCTGGGCATCAATCGCTACCTAGATGCTGACTGGGAGCGGGTCCGGCAGGCGCTGGCCCAGGGCGTGCTGTTCGACGACGAGGCCGGCCAGCAGGTGGTGTCGCCAGAGCCTGCGACTGATGAACCGGAGCCGGCCACCATCGAGCGGTCGGCTCCGCCGCCTGCTGTGCCTGTCGTAAGGGCCCAACCCGTTGCGCCGCAACCTCAACGCCGCATGTCCACCAGCGGCTATCTCAAGAGACGCTGATATGTCCTTTACCCAGAAACACCTCGACGCTATCGAGGCGGCTATCGCTCGCGGTGAAAAAACCGTGCGCTATGGCGACCGCACGGTTGAATACCGGACGGTGGACGAACTGCTCAGGGCTCGCGAGGAGATCCGAGGCAGCCTTGCTGCAGCTGCTGGCCCACGCTCCCGCGTGGTTCGCCTTTACCATGGGGGCAAGGGACTGTAATGGCTCGCCACTACCCTACATTGAGCCGTCAAGGCTTCCTGCTGCCATCGAACATCAAGGCCAGCTATGAAGGCGCCGGGGAGGGGCGCCGCTCGGTGGGCTGGGACGCCCCGGACAGTAGCCTCAACAGCATCAATACCCCGGCCTTGCGCAACTTGCGCTCGCGCTCCAGGGCGGCGGTGCGCAACGACCCCTACGCCTTCAACGTGGTGGACAAGCGGGTCAGCAACCTGATCGGCACCGGTATCACCCCTAGGGCCCAGACCGACGACAACGACCTGCGCAAGCAATTGCAGGTGCTGTGGGAGGATTGGGTGGACGAGTCGGATGCCGACGACCTGACCGACTTCTATGGCCAGCAGGCCCTGGTCGCCCGGACGGTGGAAACCTCGGGTGAATGCTTCGTGCGGTTGCGGCCTCGTCGGACTGAGGATGGCCTGGCGGTGCCCTTGCAGGTGCAGCTACTGGCGCCGGAGTTTGTGCCCCATGACAAGTTTGAAACCACCCGCGACGGCAATGTCATTCGGGCCGGGATCGAGTTCAACGGCGTAGGCAAGCGGGTGGCGTATTGGATGTATCGCTCGCACCCGGGAGAGTCTTCCACTCTGAGCGGCGGCTATAACCAGCTGGTGCGAGTGCCAGCCACCCAGGTGCTGCACATCTTCGATCCGCTGGAGCCCGGCCAACTGCGTGGCGTACCGCGCCTGTCGCCGGTGCTGAAACGCCTGCGCAGTCTCGATAACTACGATGACGCGGTGCTGTTCCGGCAGGAGGTCGCGAACCTGTTCGCAGGCTTCATCACCCGGCCCACGCCGGAAGGTGGTCCGCCACCACTCGATCCTGTCACCGGTCAGCCGTTGACGCTGGATCGAGACGGGTTCACACCCATGGTGGCATTGGAGCCGGGGACCATGCAGGAGCTAGGGCCCGGGGAGGAGGTCGAGTTTTCCAAACCTCCGGATGCGGGCAACAACTACCCGGACTTTATGCGTCAGCAACTGATGGCCGCCGCTGCGGGGGCGGGCGTGCCCTACGAGATCGTTACCGGCGATATGCGCGACATCAACGATCGAGTGATGCGGGTGGTGCTGAACGAGTTTCGTCGGCGCCTGGAGCAGCTGCAGTTCGGCGTTTACGTGCACCAGTTGTGCCGCCCGGTGCGTGCGGCTTGGTTGGATATGGCGGTGCTGTCCGGTGCTGTGCAACTGACGGACTACGCCCAGCGCCGCCGTGAATACCTGCGAACCCGTTGGGTGCCGCAAGGGTGGCCATACCTCCAGCCGGTGCAAGACGTACAGGCTCGCCGCATGGAAGTGCAGGCCGGCTTCGCCTCACGCAGCGAGATGTGCCTGCGTACCGGCTACGACGCCGAAACGGTCGATGCGGAAAACGCCGCTGATTTGGAGCGGGCCAACGGCCTGGGCCTCAATTACAACACCCTCGAAAGCGTCGAGCTGCTCGACGACAAGGAGCAACCATGAGCAAGAAAACTCAGGTCCGCGTCTACGACGCTGCCGGCGCCTTGGTGCCGGTCAAGGATCAGACCTGGTACACGCTGCGAGCCAGCGGCGAAGCCGAGCAACGTAACATCGAAGTGTTCGTGTATGGCGAGATCGGCGCCTGGGGCGTGACGGCGAATCAGTTTGTGCAGGACCTGCGGGTCCTGGACGACGGAGTGTCTCCGGTGGTGGTCGCCTTCAACAGCATTGGTGGGGATCTGTTCGACGGTCTGGCAATGCACAACGCGCTTTCGCGCTTGGGCGAGCGCTGTACTGGCCGGGTAGACGCCCTGGCCGCCAGTGCTGCCAGTGTGGCAGTGTGCGGCGCGCACCGGGTGGTAATCGCCGCCAACGCCATGCTGATGATTCACAACCCATGGACCTATGCGGCTGGCGATGCTGGGGACTTTCGCAAGGTCGCCGATGTGCTGGACCAGACCCTGGAAGCGATCATCGCGGCGTACAAGTCCAAAGCCCCGGACATCGACGATGCCGAGCTGCGGCGCCTGGTCGATGCTGAGACCTGGCTGACCGCCAACGAGGCTTTAGCCTTGGGCCTGGCGGATGAAGTAGGGGACGGGGTCAAGGTCAACGCTTGCTTGGGTCGTGGTGATGCGCTGCGGCGCTTTCGCAACGCTCCCGCCGGGCTGCTGGCCCAGTTGGACGAGCAGCCCCCAGCGGTCCCTGACGAGCCGACTACTCCGCCCGAGTCCGCTCCTGTGGTGGACGCTGCCCAACTGGCTCTGCTCATCACTCAGCGCTGCACTGAATCCGGTATCAGCAACCTGGTAGAACCGCTGCTCAAGTCCACCCAGTTGGAAAGTGAAGCAGTGGTCCAGGCAGGCCTGACTCGGGCCAAGGCCATCAATGATCTGTGCGTAGCCGCTCGACTGCCGGAGTTCAGCGCCGAGTTTGTGGCGGCCGGTTTGGACACAGCCAGTGTTCGCGCTCGCTTGTTCGACAAGCTGGTGGGCACGGGTAAGGGCTTCGAAATCAACAACAGCCTGCCGTTGGAAAACGACCCGCCGCCCAAGGTACAGGCCAAAAAAATCGACCAGCCTTCGATCTGGGCTGCTCGCCAAGCTGCACATCAACCATCCGCGAAAGGAACCAGACCATGACTGTTCAACGTGAGCCGATGCATGCGGGTGAATTCCTGCTGTCCGAAGGCACCGGCAATATCTCCCGCGAAGCCATCAACGTCGCCGCTGGCCCGGCGCTGGAGCCCGGCCAGATCCTCGGGTTGGTCACTGCCACCGGCCAGTTCGCACCGTACAACCCGACCGCAGAAGATGGCAGCGAGAACGCTCAGGCCATCCTCTACGGCCCACTGGGCGAGTCGGATGTAGTGCGACGCGGTCGCGCCGTGGTTCGTCTTGCTGAGGTCAGTGAGGCTTGTCTGACCGGCTTCGATCTGGCAGCTGAGAAGGCCCTGGCTAGTCACTTCGTGATCGTCCGCTAAGGCGTTTCACCCTCGTTTATCGAACCCGCCCTTGCGGGTTTTTTGCTTTCTGGAGATGGTTTCATGGCTGACATTGAGATTTTCAACGACGACGCATTTTCGGTTTCTTCGCTGACTGCGGCGATCAACGAGCAGGAATACCTGCCAGGTCGCATCGGCAGCATGGGCTTGTTCAGGGAGGAAGGCATCACCACCCTGACAGTGCAGATCGAGAAGGACGGCGACACCATCGGCCTGGTTCCGGCCGGCGAGCGTGGCACCTCCGGTCTGGTGGTTGCTGGTAGCAAGCGCACCATGATTCCGTTCAACACCGTGCACCTGCCGCAGCGCTTCTCGATCAAGGCGGACGAGATCCAGGGCATTCGTGCTTTCGGAACCCGCAGCGAGCTGCAGTCGGTACAGGACGCGGTCAACAAGCGTTTGGCCAAGTGTCGCCGACAGCTGGACGCTACCCATGAATTCCAGCGTATGGGGGCTTTGAACGGCCAAATCCTCGATGCTGATGGCAAGACCGTGTTGCTGGATATTTACAAGACCTTCGGCGTCACCCGGAAGAAAGTGAAGATGGGGCTCAACAGTCCAGACACTGAAGTCCGCGAGAAATGCGGCGATGCTCTGGACGAGCAAGAGGAGGCGCTGGGTAGTATTACCAGTACCGGCGCCCGGGCTTTTTGCGGCAAAAACTTCTGGAATAAGCTGGTTGCCCACGAGAAGGTTAAGGAAACCTTCCTCAACACTCAGCAAGCCTCAGCACTGCGAGGGGATGCCCGAGAGAGCTTTGAGTTCGGCGGCATCGTGTGGGAGCGCTATCGCGGCAAGGTCGCTGGGGTTCAGTTTGTTCACCCCGACCAAGCCCTGCTGATTCCCGAGGGTGTGCCTGATCTCTACGTTTCTGTGTTTGCCCCGGCTGACTACATGGAGACGGCCAACACCGAGGGCCTGCCGTACTACAGCAAGATCGAGCCGATGCCGTTCGGCAAGGGCATGGCCGGCGAAGCGCAGTCCAACCCGCTGCACCTGTGCACGCGGCCATTGGCGCAGATCCTGCTGGAGATGTAGCCGTGGGCATTCGCGAGCTGGTCGCCGATGTTGACGATGCGGTGTTCGAGACGCTGGGGGATACGGCCTACATCGAAGGGCGCGAGGTGCTGGGGATGTTCTCGGCGCCTTGGCTGCAACCCAAGCTCGGCAAGATGAACACGGGGCTGCGTGAGCCACATCTGGTGATCCGTGTATCGGATGCCGAGGGGGTAGAGGTACGTCAGCAGGTGCGCATCGATCTGCCCGCGCACGATGGAGGTGGCCTGTACACCTTGGTTCTGATTGAGCCAGGAGGCGATGGCCTGGTCAGTCTCATTCTGAGGATCAATCCATGAGCATCGGCAGCTACGCTCGACAATCGGCCAGTGAGGGCATGATCACGCTGCAGCCCTCGGCCGTCGATTTGCAGGCGTTCAAGGACTTTGCGGCCGTGGTGCCCAAGGCAGCAGCTGCAGCCCAGCGCCGGGCGATCAACAAGACCTTGCGCTGGTTGCGGACCTACATCGCCCGGGCTGTCAGCAGCAAGGAGCGCATTGCCGTTGGGGCGGTTCGCCAGCGTTTGCGGGCTTACCCCATCAACAGCAACGGACAGGGCAAGCTCTGGTTCGGTATCAACCCGATTGAGTCGAGCCGGATCGGTCGGGCCCGCCAGAATCGGTCGGGTGTGTCGGTCGCGGGGCGGCGCTATCAGGGGGCCTTCTTCAAGAAGGTCTATGGCAGCCAGGCCGACATCTGGATTCGGACTGGCAGCAAGCACTACGACCCGAGCGACTACCCCGAAACACGGGAGGGAAAGCGGCGCTCTGGGTTCATCAACGAGAACGACAACCGCTTCCCCCTGGCCAAGGCCAAGGTGTCGCTGGATGACGTACGGCCGATCTTTGAGGAGTGGGCCAGGCGTGCCGATGAAAGGCTGCTGGAAATCCTCGAACAGGAACTGAACTTTGAGCTGCAGAAGTATCTGCGAGGTGGCAAACGTGCCTGATGAACCTTTCAGCCTGGATCAGTTGTACATCGCGATAGAGCGACACATTCGTGATGCCATCCCTGGCTTGGCCTATGTCGCGGTCATGCCCGATTTGTTGGATCGTGTGGCGATCCCGGCGGTAGTGATTGAGTTGGTGGAGCTGGAGCCAGGTAGCGATCAGATGACCGGCGAAACGGCGCTGGACGCTCGCTTTGAGGCGCGAGTAATCGTGGGATCTGAACTGCCCCAGTGTCAGCAGCAAGCGGCCTTTGTCGCTTCGCAGATTGCGGTTCTGTTACGCATGCAGACCTGGGGCGTCGAAGTGGTCGCCGCCGAGTTTGTGCGGTCGGCCCAGGACTGGACGCGGCCTGAGCTGGATGGGTACGCGGTCTGGGTCGTGGAGTGGACCCAGGGCATATACCTCGGCAAAGAGGAATGGCCATGGCCGGATCAGCCGCCGGGCACGTTGGTGTTTAACCTGGGCGAGGGTGTCGGTGATGTCCGGCCGGAGGAGTTGTCGTGAGCTACGTCAGCGCACAACACGACCGTATGCTGGCCGGCCTGATCATCCCTTGCAGTGTGGTCGGCGTAGATCTAGCCGCCGGGGCGGTGCGGGTTTCCGACGGCGCAGGTTGGACCAGTGCCTGGGTCCGCTGGCACAGCCAGGCCGCCGGTAAGGCTCGGCACTGGCGGGCGCCGAGTCTGGGTGAGCAGGGGGCCTTGATCAGCCCCAGTGGCGAGCCAGCACAAGGCACCTTCGTCCCTGGTCTGTACGGCAACGCCGGTGCGCAGCCGGATAACCGTGACCACGTCGAGGTCTGGCGCTTCGACGATGGCGGCTCGCTGGTCTACGACTGGCAGGCCAAGAGCTACACCATCAGCCTGCCCGGTGGCACGGTGACCATTCAGGTCGGCGGCAGCTCGGCGGTGGTGACGGATAGCAGCATTACAGGTAAGGCCGACACCATCACGCTGACCGGGCAGATCACCTTGAATGGCGAAGTACAAATCAACGGCGCGAGCTTGAAGCACAACGGGGTGAATGTTGGATCGACCCATACCCACCTGGGAGTGCTGCCGGGCCCTGGGGCAACGGCGCCGCCGCAATGATTTCCCTGCAACTGTTACTCAACCCGAGCCGCTTAAAGCGGCTTTTTTGTACCTGGAGAAAAGCATGTCCACCCCCAAGAGACTCACCGACGAATCGGGCAGTGCTGGCCCTGCAGTGTTCCGCGACACCCTCTACACCTCCCGGGTGTTGATCCTGCCGGACGGCCGCCAGCTGGCTGTGGCCCAGGGGCGGGTAGCCGCTGACGCTGGGGATAGCGCCGCGCGGGAGTACCTGAGCAAGCACCCGGATCTGCAGCAGGAGTAGCGCGATGATCGGAATGGATCGCCGCACCGGCCAGCCGCTGTCGGGCATCGAGCATGTGCGGCAGTCCATCGAGGACATCCTGACCACGCCGCTGGGCAGCCGTCGGATGCGGCCGGAGTACGGCAGCAACCTGCGCCGCTACGTCGACTTGCCAGTGACCGGCGGGTGGAAAAGCGCTGTGCAGGCTGAGGTGGCTCGTGCGCTGTTGCGCTGGGAACCGCGGTTGAAGCTGGAGCGGGTGCAGGTGGTGGCTGTGGTGGGTGGGCAGATCAGCTTTCAGTTGGTTGGCCAGTACCTGGGGGATAGCGCGATATTGGAGGTAACGGCATGAGCATACTGGACTTGGCGGCACTGCCGGCGCCGCAGGTGCTGGAACCCCTGGACTATGAAGAGCTTTACCAGCGCAAGTTGGCACTGTTTCGCCTGGCGATGGGGGAGAACTGGACCGCAGCGCTTGAGAGTGACCCGGTCGTCAAGCAACTGGAACTGGTGGCCTACGGCGACATGCAGATGCGCGCCCGGATCAACGACGCGGCCAAGGCGCTGCTGCTGGCTCATGCCCAGGGCTCGGATCTGGATCAATTGGCTGCCAACGTCAACCTGCGGCGCCTGCTGATCCAGGAGGGAGATCCCCAGGCTGTACCACCGGTCGAGGACGTCAAGGAGTCGGATGACGCCTTGCGCGAGCGCGTCCAGCTGGCCTATGAGGGGCTGACCACCGCCGGCCCGCGCAACAGCTACATCCTGCATGCCCGCAACGCCTCGGCGTTTGTGGCGGATGCATCAGCAGAAAGCCCGGCCCCCGCCTGCGTGACGGTGTCGGTACTGAGCCTGGAGGGCGATGGCACCGCCGGGGCTGAACTGCTCGCTGCTGTTGCCAAGGCCGTTAACGATGATGATGTGCGGCCGGTGGCGGATCGAGTCACGGTGCAGAGCGCCCAGGTGCTGCGTTACCGCGTGGATGCGGTGTTGCACATGAAAGGCCCTGGCCCGGAAAGCGATGCCGCGCTGGTGGAGGCAGAACGCAGGTTCAAAGCCTGGATGAATCCGCGCAAGCGATTGGGCGTCGAGGTCGCCCGTTCGGCTATCGATGCGCAATTGCATGTTGCAGGTGTGGCCCGGGTGGAATTGCTGGGTTGGCAGGACCTAGCCCCGACCCAAGCCCAAGCGGCGTATTGCACGGGCTACAGCCTCAAGCTGGGGACCTGACATGTCGAGCCTACTCCCCATCAACAGCTCGGCGCTGGAGCGCGGCCTGGAGGCGGTCAACACCAAGGACACGGCCAGCATCCTGCGCACGCTTTACAACCCCGACACCTGTCCGGCGCACCTGCTCTCGCAGTTGGCGTGGGCCTGGTCCGTGGATCGCTGGGACCCGACTTGGTCGGAGTCGGTCAAGCGCAGCGCCATCAAGGCCTCGTTTTTCATCCATGCGCGCAAAGGCACCATCGGCGCGCTGCGGCGGGTGGTGGAACCGCTGGGTTACCTGATCGAGATTATCGAGTGGTTCAACACCGTGCCCCAAGGCGTGCCCGGAACCTTCGCCCTGAAGGTCGGCGTTCTCGAAACCGGGATCACAGAGGAGATGTATCGGGAGCTGGAACGCCTGATCGACGACGCCAAGCCGGTCACCCGGCACCTGACCGGCCTGGCGATCAGTCTTGAAACCAAAGGCGCACTGAACATCGGCGTGGCGCTGAACCTCGGCGACGAAATCGACGTGTATCCGCCTGTGCTGCGCGACATCGTCACGACCGGTGTTCTCGGCAACACCGGCCGCGAAGACTCAACCGACAGCGTCGACGTTTATCCGCCGTCCCCTGGAGCCATTGCCCTTATTTGCCACATCGGTACCCCTGGGCGTGAACACACTATCGACATATTGGACACCTACCCATGATCGACCCGAACAGTCAGTTCTTCGCAATTCTTACGGCGGCGGGTGAGGCCAAGCAGGCCAACGCCGATGCCCTGGGCATCCCCTGGAAGCTAACCGAGATGGGGGTGGGGGATGCCAATGGCACCGACCCAATCCCCGACCGAGCGCAAACCCGGTTGATCAACGAGCGCCGGCGCCGTCCGCTGAACAAACTATCGGTCGACCCGGCGAACCCGAACATCATCGTGGCCGAGCAGATCATCCCGGCCGACGAGGGTGGCTGGTGGATTCGTGAGATTGGTTTGTATGACGCTGACGGTGCCCTGGTTGCGGTGGCGAACTGCGCACCGAGTTACAAGCCTCTGATGTCCCAGGGCTCCGGCCGGACCCAAGTCGTTCGCATGAACTTCATCGTCTCCAGCGCGGCCAGCGTGGTATTGAAGATCGACCCGGCCGTGGTGTTGGCTACCCGGCAATATGTCGATGACTCGATTGTCGATGCGGTCAACCGACAGGATGCCAAGGCGTCGGTGCTGGTGGCGACCACGGGTCCGATTCAGCTGGCGGGGACCCCGACGATTGACGGGGTTCCGGTGCCTTTGGGTTCGCGGGTGCTGGTGAAGGACCAGGCCCAGCCCAAGGACAATGGAATCTACCTCACAGGCGAGATCTGGAAGCGGGCCGCTGATGCAGACAGCAGCGCGAAGGTAACTCCAGGGCTGCTCGTTGCGGTGGAGCAGGGCACAGCCGGCGCTGACTCCCTCTGGCTACTGTCGACGGATGGGCCGATTGTGCTGGGCACTACTGCACTGAGCTTTGAAGTGGTAGCAGGGCGTACGGGTATCATCGCTGGGACCTACCGTAGCTTGACCGTGGATAAGCTCGGTCGTGCTATTGCGGGAGCGAACCCGGAAACACTGGCTGCCTTCGGCATAAAAGACGCCTACACAAAGGCCGAAATCGAGGCGATGGGGCCAATGGCGGGCGCCTCAAGAGGGCGCATGAATGTGCCACAGGCATCGGCCAATGCCACCTTTATCGCTGATGAGGTATTGCTGCAAGACGCTAACGGCAAGTCCTATCGGCTCAAAGCGTTTAGTCAGGTGGTCAATCTCGCGTCGGCGGTCAAGGGGCTGGGGGCGATGGATATAGGCGCATCGCCAGTGAATGGATATGTCGCTTTGTATGCGCTGTATAGCCCGAACACGAATGAGCGCAGCCTGATGGCCGTGAATGCTACGGCAGCGGTTGCCCCAGTGCTTTACGGTGGTGCTAACGCTCCCCTCGGATTCACAGCGTCCGCTCTGTTAACCGTCGTGCCAACCGGTGGCGCCGGCAACTTCGATGTCTGTTTCGTTGAAGATCGAATGGTCACGGTAGGCGCGAGACAAATCCTTAACGGGGCGGCGGCAATTGCCTCTGCCCCTATTCCTTTAGCAGGTGCGGTTCCCCTTAACGCCGTGCGCGCAAACGGGCTGATGGGCTTGGGGAGCTCAGGTGTCGGCACCGTCTCGATGGATATTTATTCCGCCGCTACCGGCTTTGGGCTTGCGCGGCAAACCGCAACGGTTAGTACAGGAGGTGGCTTGTACACGTCCGCATTTTCAAACCTAGCCATCATTACGCCGCAGACCTGGTGGGTGTCGGCAAGTAACGCGGCCTCGGGTTCTCCAATATTTAACGCATTTATCACAGGTTATTTCATATGAAGCACCTTCAAGTGATTGATGGGGTTGTTCGCTTTGCCTTCGAGGCTGAGCCCGACAAGAGCTTTTGGACTAACATTGTTGCGGTTGCGGATGACGACGCTCGATACCTGAATTTCCTGGCTCTCCAGTCCATGCGACCGGTCGACCCTGATACCGCCGAGCGTGCCTGGCGTGATGCGGAGATTGTCCGGGTGACCTGGATACGTGATCGACATCGTGATGAGGTCGAATTAGCCATTGAAACCACCATAACGGCCCAGCAATACGCCGAGCTTTTGTCCTACATCCGAGCCTTGCGCGACTGGCCGGCCGGGGCTGAATTTCCGGCCGTCGACCATCGGCCACTGTCCCCGGATTGGATTACCGAGCAATCCGAGTAAGCGCCCCGCACTGACGGGGCGTTTTCTTTCCCGCGCTTCGGCGCCTGTTCCTCCCACAGCCTCGCTCATGCGGGGCTTTTTCATGTCTGGAGCTTATCCATGAGTGGTTTCTTTCACGGCGTCACCGTCACCAACGTCGACACCGGTACGCGGACTATCTCGCTGCCGTCGTCCTCGATCATCGGTCTGGTGGATACCTTCACCGAAGGGCCCGACTTCAGCGCCAAGGCCAACGACTTGTTGCTGATCACCAACGAGCGCGAGGCCATCGCGGCCTGGGGCCCGGATGCGGCCATCACTAAGGCCTGCCAGGCCATCTACCAGCGCGCCAAGGCGGTTATCGTTGCATGCGGTGTGGCCAAGGTTCAGGACGCCGCGCAGCAGACCTCCGCAATCATCGGCGGGGTGTTGGTCAGCGGCAAGCGTACCGGCCTGCAGGCGCTGCTGGACGGCAAGAGCCGTTTCAATGCCCAGCCGCGTTTGCTGGTGACTCCCAAGCACAGCTCGACCCTGGCGGTCGGCACAGCCCTGGTGGCCTTGGCCGACAAGCTGCGCGGCCTGGCCATCCTCGACGGCCCCAACACCACCGACGAGGCTGCCATGGAGTACGCCAAGAACTTCGGCGCCAAGCGGGCCTACCTGGTCGACCCGGGTATTCAGTACTGGGACACCGGCGAGAGCGCCACCGTCGATGCGCCGGCCTCGGCCTGGGCAGCCGGCTTGTTCGCCTGGACCGACAACGAGTACGGCTTCTGGGCCTCGCCCTCGAACAAGGAGTTTGTCGGCCTCACCGGTACCACTCGGCCTATTGAGTTTCTGGATGGGGACGAGACTTGCCGGGCCAACCTGCTGAACAACGCCAACATCACCACGATCATTCGTGATGCGGGCTTTCGGCTTTGGGGCAACCGTACGTTGTCGAGTGATCCGAAGTGGGCGTTTGTCACCCGGGTGCGAACCATGGACATCGTCATGGACGCGATCCTCTTCGGCCACAAATGGGCGGTGGACCGCTCGATCACTGCGACCTATGTCAAGGATGTGACCGAGGGCCTGCAGGCCTTCATGCGTGATCTGAAGAACCAGGGCGCGATCATCAATTTTGAGGTCTACGCGGACACCGAACTGAACACCGCCAGCCAGCTGGAGCAGGGCAAGGTGTACTGGAATATCCGCTTTACCGACGTGCCACCCGCCGAAAACCCCAACTTCCGCGTCGAGGTCACCAACCAGTGGTTGACCGAAGTCCTCGATTCCGCCGCTTAAGGAGCCGCAGCAATGGCAATGATTCCCGAAACCCTGGCGAACATGAACCTGTTCGCCGATGGCATCAGCTTCCAGGGTGATGTCCCGAGCCTGACCCTGCCCAAGCTCACGCTCAAGACCGAGGAACACCGGGCCGGCGGCATGGACCTGCCGGTGGAACTGGACATGGGTATGGAAAAACAGGAAGCCGGCTTTACCACCACCGGCGTGCGCCGCGAGTCGTTGAAACTCTTCGGCCTGGCCGACGGTACCGCCTTCAATGGCGTGTTCCGGGGCGCCTTCAAGGGCCTCAAGGGCAAGGTCACCCCGGTGATTGTCACCCTGCGCGGCATGCTCAAAGAGGTCGACATGGGCGACTGGAAGGCCGGCGACAAGGCCGAGATCAAGCACAACGTGGCGTTGACCTACTACAAGCTCGAAGTGGACGGCCGCCTCATCTACGAGATCGATGCGCTGGGCATGAAGCGCGTGATCAATGGCGTCGACCAGCTCGCCGCTCAACGTTCGGCCCTGGGCCTGTAAGGAAAACAGCAATGACTCAAGCATCGAAAAAGACACCGGCCTGGATGACTCTGAACGCCGAGAGCGTGGCCGTGGGCCTCACCAAGGCGGTGGAGATGAATGGCGTGGTCTGCGACAAGGTCACCCTGCGCGCACCGACCGTGCGCGATGTGCGTGCCGCCAACACCGCCGCCGGTGGTGACGACGAACAGCGCGAGCTGATGCTGTTTGCCAGCTTGGCCGGGGTCGGCTCCAAGGACCTGGAGGGCATGACCCTCAAGGATTACCAGCGCCTGCAGGCCGGCTATTTTCGCCTGGTGCAAGACGACGAACTTTGACCCTGCGGTGATGAAGATGGCGGCGAAGCGGCTCGCGAGCGAGCTGCATTTCTCCGCTGAGGAAATCATGACCATGCGCTTTAGCGACATGGTCTGGTGGCTCACGGACTGAGCCCATCAACTCGGGCATAGGTGAATCAGATGGCAAGCAAGCTGGCGTTGGGGCTGGTGATCGGCGGCGCCGTCAGTTCGACGGTGGGGGCTGCCTTCAAGACGGTTGAGGGCCGGATCAAGAAGCTGGAGGAACAAGGCAACAAGGCCAAGGTGCTGAAGAACACCATCGGCGAAACCATGCGCCTGCGGGATGAATGGAGGCGGGCGCACGAAACCGGTGCGGCCTCGGCCGCCGGGTTGTTGCGCAAGCTGGAAGGGAACCTGAGCAGCCTGCAAAAGCAGGGTGTCCAGGTCAACAAGCTGCGCCAGGAATATCAGGCACTCGGCCGAGTGGCCCGGGGTGCGGATCTGCAGCTCAAGGGGCACCAGCAGATCCAGCAGGGCAAGGAGGGACTCAAGTCCAGCATTGGCCAGGCCGTGGCCGGTGTCGGGGCGGTAGCCATTCCGACCAAGATCAGTGCGGACTATCAGGCGATCATTCGCGATATTGCGATCAAGGCCGACGTGGCGAACAAGCCACAAGAAGCCCAATTGACCCGCACCATCATTCAGACCTCGCAAGACACCGGAATGGGCCGCAACGACGTGGCCGAGCTGGTGAATCAGTTGGTTGGCGCGGGGATGGAGCTGGACAAGGCGCTGTCCTATGCGCCGGTGGCGGCCAAGTTCGCCGTGGGCCAGGGCTCGGGTGGTGAGGACACTGCCAAAATGATCCAGGCGCTGGAGCAGAACGCCAAGATCAGCGACCCGAAGGTCATGGAGAAGGCCCTGGAAGCCATCGCGATGCAGGGTCAGGCGGGCAGCTTTGAGGCGTCCGACATGGCGCGCTGGTTTCCGCAGCTGCTGGCTGGCATGGGCAAGATGGAAATCACCGGCATGGATGCGGTGAGTCAGTTGGGCTCGATGCTGCAGGTGCAGATGAAGACTGCCGGTGGCTCCGATGAGGCAGCCAACAACCTGAAAAACTGGATGGAGAAAATCGGTTCCGGGGAAGTGGTCAAGGCGTACAAGGATGCAGGTATTGATTACCAGGCCTCGCTGAGTACCGGTGTTCAGAAAGGTATGTCGACCCTGGAGTCGAGCTTTGAGCTGGCCATGCGGTACATCAAGGCCACGGACCCGGCCAAGGCCGCGAAGATGGCCGAGGCCCAGGCGAAGATCAGCAAGGAGGCGGATCCGGCCAAAGCCAAGGCCATGCTGAACGCCCTGGAGCAGTCCTTGCGCACCGGCGACCTGTTCTCCGACATGCAAGTCAAGGCGGCACTAACGGCGTACTCGCAGAACCGGGAGCTGTACGAGCAGCTCAAGAAAGATTCGTTGAGCGCTAAGGGCATCCTCGACAAGAACCTGGCCGAGCGCCGGGAAACCTCCTCGCAGCTGTGGGCCGAAACAGTTCACGCGATGAACGATGGCATGCGGGCCGTGGGGGATGCTCTGCGGCCGGCCACGGATGCCGTGGCCAAGCACATCACCACGGTGGCCAGGTCGCTGACTGGCTTGGCGGAGAAAGCCCCGCCCCTGGTAATGGGGATTACCGCCCTGGGGGCTGGGCTGGTCGCGCTAAAGAGCGCGGTGTCCGCCTTCAAGATCGGCAAGGGCCTGCTCAATGTGGCTCGCGGTTCGTTGATGGGTAACCCGAACGCGATTCAGCGGGTGTTTGTCACCAACGCCGGCGGGTTGGGCGGAGGTGATTACGACGTCGATGGTGGCAAGGACAAGAAGGGAGGCAAAGGCGGCAGGGGCTCCCGGGCAGGAAGGGCGGGGCGCGGCCGACTTGGTAGTGTCGGGCGGGCGCTCAGGAGTGTTTTTAGCCGGGGCGGTGTGGGGACCGTTGCAAAAGGCGCGGTGGGTTTAGGCTCGACAGCCTTAAAAGGTGCAGGTTCCCTGTTCAAGGGGCTGGCACCGGTGGTCAAAGGCGGGGCCTTCCTGTCGGTGCTGGGTGCCGGCCTCAAGGTTGCAGACACCTACCAGAATGCCAAGACCAAGGACGAGAAAGCAGAGGGCTATGGCGGCGCGGCTGGGGGGCTGGCGGGTGCTTTGGTCGGGACAAAAATGGGGTTGGCTGCCGGTGCGGCCATTGGCTCTGTCGTTCCAGGGCTTGGCACTGCCATCGGGGGTGCTATCGGTGCTGCCATCGGGGGCACTGTCGGTTACCTGGGAGGTGATGCCCTGGGCTCTTATGCTGGCAAGTCGATGTTCGGTTCTGATGAGTCGCTCAAGCGGATGCCCGCAGCGGGCCCGCTGATGCTGGCCAATGCCGGGAAGGACATTCCGCCGGTCCTGGGCGACATCGCGAAATCGTTCAAGACCGGGCAGACGCCCCCGGTCATGGGGCAGGTGGTTCGCTCGATGGAGTCAGCCTCACCGTCGGCTGCCGTGCCGGCAATGCTCAAGGCGCCCGAACCTGCGAAGCAGGTGCCCAAGGTCGATCAGCAGTTTGCTTTCTCGCCGAGCCTGCAGGTCACGGTGCAGGGGGACGTTAAAGACCCGGCTCAGGTGGCCCGGGAGGTTGAGCCTTATATGCGCCGGATGTTCGACGAGTACAGCCGCCAGGCTGCGGCGCGTCAGCTGTCGGATGAACCACACGTTTAAGGAGGTGCCATGGCGTACATGGAGCAACTGCAGTCGGGGTTTCAGTCCCTGGTTGACGCGGGGGAGGCGGGCCGCAGCAGTGCGGATGGCATGCTGACCCCACTGAACGGAGCCATCAGCGAAATTACCGGCGCCGCCTCGGAGTTGGAGAACATCCCGTTTGTGGGGCCTGAGATGGGCGCCAAGCTGCAGCGGACACTGCGCGGCATCACCGCCGCACAGTCCGTCGTCGGCGAAGTGGCAGCTCAGTACAGCCAGGCCGTGTCGGCGGCGGGGCAGATTCAGCAGCGTCTCGGTACGCTGCAGGAGCAGACCGCCAAGGCCGGTGCCGCTATCAACCGGATCGGCGGGCAGATCAGCCCCTCCCTGGGCAACATTCTTCCTACTGGATCGTTCGGCGGCCTGGGTACTCCGGCCGCCGAGGCGGTGAAGCCGTTCCCGCACTTGCTGATCATTCACCCGCTGAAGACTGGCGGGCAGCCGTATTACTTCAACCTCGACACTGCAGCCTTTGAAGAGCTGCGCCGTCAGACCGGGTTCCGCTGGGCTGGGCAGGAACGCCTGACCCGTAGCATCGCGCAGCAGGCGGTGGGCCAGGGTGACGACAAGATCACCCTCAAGGGCGCGGTGTTTCCGGGGTTCAAGGGTGGGCTGGGTCAGTTGCAGAAGCTGCGCAGCATCGGGCGGCGGTTGCAGCCGCTGAGCCTGACCACGGGCTACGGTGAAGTGCTGGGCACTTGGTGCCTGACAAGCCTTGAGGAAGAACAAAGCCACCTGCTAGCCGGGGGCATCCCGCGTAAGCAGGGCTTTTCACTGGAGTTCGTGAGCTATGGCGACGACATGCAGAACGTCTGACGGGGATCTGCTCGACACCTTGTGCCACCAGTTTTACGGACACCTGAATGGCAGTGTCGAAGCGGTGCTGGATGCCAACCAGGGGCTGGCCGACGAACCCCAGCCGTTCCGGGCTGGGGTGCTGATCGTACTGCCGGATCTTCCGGTGGTGACAGAGGCTGCGCTGCAGCTATGGGATTAGCCGGCCGCCTGGGCGCATTCCTTGGCGTTAGCCTGGTAGGACGTGTTGCCTTCTGAGTACTGCCGAACGTTCTGGGAAATCATGCCCTGCCAGGAAGTGTTGGCATCGATTGCGGCGGAGCGGCACTTAGCGAAGGGGGCAAACAGCGATCCGAAGCGGTCGCTTTCGTCCATTAGCTTCTTCAGTGCAATGGCCTGATCGCGAGCTTGTTTGCCGTCCATAGCTCCGGACAGCGCCAGGGTTTGGCCGTGCTCTACCGTCTTATTTAGGCGTTTGAGGAAGTTGCGAGCCTCCTCGGGCTTGATCTTCTTTGCTGCTTCTTGGGCGGCGATGGCCTGCCTACCGCGCTCTGCGGCTTCGGCGCTCACGGGGGCGTCGTCACCCAGGTCTATAACCCGAAGTTTCTGTTCGGCTTGTGCCATCGAGGCGGCCAACAGGCACAGCGTCAATCCGAAAATCCTTTTCACTTTCTCAACTCCTGTAGGGGCAAAGGCTCGGGATTTTATGAAGTCCCGGTCGCTGTGTCATCCAGGGGGGAGGCTCATTGCATGACGCCTGTATTCCGAATCGTTGCGGACGGCAAGAACATCACCGCGCTGATCAATGACCGGCTACTGACCCTGCGGACCTCGGACAAGCCCGGCATGGAGTCGGACGAGTTTGAGCTGCGCATCGATGACCGAGATGGCGCGGTGGCGCTGCCCAGCCGTGGTGCCAGTATCGAGGTGTTCATGGGTTACGCCGGCCAGTCACTGAGCCGGCTGGGTCGCTACACGGTAGACGAGGTCGTGGTGACGGGGCCGCCCGACTCTATCGAGATCCGGGGCAAGGCCAGCGACATGCGCGGCAGTGGCAAGACCACCCGCAGCGGTAGCTGGGAAGACGTCCCGCTGCAGCAGATCACGCGCGATGTGGCAACCCGCAACGGCTGGCAGCCAGTGTGCACGGTGACCACCAAGGTGCCCCGAGTCGACCAGCTCAACGAATCCGACTTCAACTTCATCACCCGCCTGGCCAAGCAGTACGACTGCACAGCCAAGGTGGCCGACGGCAAGTTGCTGGTGCTGCCTCGGCAGGCCGGGCAGAGCGCGAGCGGCAAAACCCTTGGCACCGTCACCATCACCCGCCGCGATGTGAGCCGCTATCAGTTTCGCCTGGGGGACAAAACCACCCACAAAGCGGTGCAGACCAAGCACCAGGACAAGAAGAGCGGAAAGCTGCGGGTCGTTGACCTGGGCAACGAGGATTCCCCGGACGGCCTGCCGCCGGTGCACACCGACCGCCACATCTATCCGAACAAGTCCGCTGCCGAGCAGGCCGCCAAGGCACGTCTGGCGGCATTCAACCGCAGCACCGCCGGTGTACGCCTGGAGATGCCAGGCCGAACCGATCTATTCGCTGAACGCATGATCAATGCCCAAGGCTTCAAGGTCGGCCTCGATGGCGAGTACCTGGTGGACTCGGTCGAGCAGGTGTTCACCCAGTCTGGGTGGAGCACCACGGTCGAGTGCAACGGCGGCAAGAGGGGCAAAGCAAAAGCCAAGGGCAAGAAAAAGAAAGCAACCAAGCCGCTCAGGGTCGAGCAGCTCTAAACCCCATCACCACTGGAGAAATCACGTATGACCATTACCGCGCAGCAGCTGCTGCAGATCCTCCCCAACGCCGGCGCTAAAGCCGGCGTTTTTGTTCCTGCTCTCAACGCAGCCATGAGCAAGTACGCGATCATCACCCGCTTGCGCATGGCGGCGTTCATCGCGCAGATCGGCCACGAGTCCGGCCAGCTCCTGTACGTGCGCGAACTGGGCAGCAATCAGTACCTTAGCAAGTACGACACCGGCGCCATGGCCAAGCGCCTGGGTAACACCCCCGAAGCGGATGGCGACGGCCAGAAGTATCGGGGCAGGGGGCTGATTCAGGTCACGGGCCGGGCGAACTATGAAGCCTGTAGCGAAGCGCTGTTCAGCGATGCTCGATTGCTCAACACCCCGGAGCTGCTGGAAACCCCGGTCTATGCCGCGTTGTCGGCTGGCTGGTTTTGGCAGCGTGCGGGCCTGAACACCCTGGCCGACAAGGGCGATTTCCTCACGATCACCAAGCGCATCAATGGCGGCACCAACGGTCTGGCGGATCGCAAGGCGCTGTATCAGCGTGCATTGGAGGTGCTGGCGTGAAGGCCCCGGGCTGGTTATTGCCTGCCTTGGCGCTGGTGCTGGGGCTCGCCTTGGGCGGCTGGCTGGCCTGGACTTGGCAGGCCAACGTCTACGGCAAGGCCCTGGCCGAACAGGCCGAGGCGTACAGCGCGGATCGCGAGCAGGCCGCCACGTCGGTGATCAATTGGCAGGGCGAGCAGCAAGACGCCCGCCGGGCGCTGGAGGATCGCCTGCGAGTGAATGACGAAACCCACTACAAGGAATTGCGCGATGCTCAATCGAACCAAGCTCGCTTGCGTGATCGGCTTGCTACTGCTGACCTGCGGCTGTCAGTCCTTCTCAACACCACCGCCTCGGGTGGTGGCGGTGGGGTGTCAGCCACCGCCGGCACCCGCGGCGTGGTTCATGGAGCGGCGCGAGCCGAACTTGACCCAGCGGTTGCTCAACGAATTGTCGGCATCACCGGTGACGGCGATCAAGGACTGATTGCCCTGGCCGCGTGCCAGGACTACGTGAGGAGGGTTACCGCCTCGAAATAGAGATATACGTACTGAGAAGCGGCCATGACCTAGGAATTGAGTGTTTCCCAAAGCTTGTGCAAGGCTTCTAGTACGTTACACATTGCAATTATCAGGGCGATCAGTTTCATGGGTATATCTCGTTGGTTTGATGCCGGATTTGGCGTTAAAGTTTGAAATGAACTTCAAGTTTAATGTGTTTTGGGAAGGCTGAGTTCTTCTGGTTTTTTGGCGAATTTTGGACGCGGATTGACCCCTCCAAGTTATCTTGGTGTTGTTGCGCGGATGCTGTGGCCATGTGTTGTTTAGACTAATGGTGTTTAATGTTTTACGTCAAGGGCGATATTGAAAATATTCAATATTTATAGATTATCGATGCTGAGGGCCCGCGAATGCTGGGCGGGCTTAAGGCTAACAAAGTAACAGGCTAACAAAGTAACAGGCTAACAAAGTAACAGGCTAACAAAGTAACAGGCTAACAAAGT
>NZ_JBQOIE010000033.1:0-27641 GCF_052665325.1 Pseudomonas sp. 8(2025)
GCAGCGGACGGGACTCGAACCCGCGACCCCCGGCGTGACAGGCCGGTATTCTAACCGACTGAACTACCGCTGCGCGTCGGTTGGAGGCTTCCTTGGAAGCTTCCCTCTTTCTTGCGAAAGAGACTCAGGGAATGGTGGGTGATGACGGGATCGAACCGCCGACATTCTGCTTGTAAGGCAGACGCTCTCCCGGCTGAGCTAATCACCCTTTGCTTCGCTGAGGCCGCGAAATTTACGCAGGTAACGAAGCTAAGTCAATAGCAGGCTTGAAGTTTTTTTCAAAAACAGCAGCAAGCAGAAACTTCGCACCAAGAGCCAGAGGCGCTCCTCTTGGGCTTGCGGCCACAAACTCGCTACCACCCTTATTACTGATAAATCATTTTCTTGGTCATGCCACCGTCCACCACGAATTCCTGGCCGGTGACAAAGCCCGAATTGCGGGACAGCAGCCAGGCCACCATGGAGGCCACATCTTCCACCGTCCCTACCCTGCCTGCCGGATGCTGGGCATGATCGGCATCGGATAATGGCTCTGCGCGACGCGCCGCAGGATCCCGGGCATCGATCCAGCCGGGGCTTACCGCATTGACCCGAATCTCCGGCCCCAGGCTGATCGCCAGGGCATGAGTCAAGGCCAGCAGCCCCCCCTTGCTCGCCGCGTAGGCTTCGCTGTCAGGCTCCGATTGCCTGGCGCGGGTAGACGCCAGATTGACGATGGCGCCGCCATGGGCGCGCAAATACGGCGCACAGTGCTTGGCCAGCAGCATCGGCCCGCCCAGGTTCACCGCCATGACCCGATTCCAGTAGGCCAGATCCAGGCTTTCCAGGGTGATGTTGTGCGGGTCAGCCACAGCAGCATTGCAGACCAGGGCGTCGAGGCGCCCGAACTGCCCCAGCACCTCAGCCACCCCCTGGGCCACTTGCACTTCATCGGCCACGTCCATGGTGATGAACCAGGCACTTTCACCCAGCACCTTGGCCACCTTGGAGCCACGCTCACGATCGAGGTCGGTCAACACCACCTGCCAGCCTTCGCTGATCAGCCAGGCAGCAATACCCAGGCCGATACCCCGGGCCGCGCCGGTCACCAGCGCGACACGCCCGTTGCCGCCGCCCTGGGGCGTGGACAACTCGATCACAAGGCTGCCAGGCCGCGAGCCAGGTCGGCTTGCAGGTCGACCACGTCCTCCAGCCCCACCGCAATGCGGATCAGGCTGTCGCGAATGCCCGCCGCTTCACGCTCCTGAGGCGCCAGGCGCCCGTGGGACGTGGTGCTCGGATGGGTGATGGTGGTTTTGCTGTCGCCGAGGTTGGCGGTAATGGAGATCAGTCGCGTGGCATCGATAAAGCGCCAGGCGCCCTCTTTGCCGCCCTTGACCTCAAAACTCACCACCGCGCCAAAACCACGCTGCTGACGCTTGGCCAGTTCGTGCTGCGGATGGCTGGCAAGGCCTGCGTAGTGCACCTTCTCGACGCCATCCTGCTGCTCCAGCCACTCAGCCAGGGCCAGGGCATTGGCACAATGAGCACGCATCCGCAGGTTGAGGGTTTCCAGGCCCTTGAGGAAGATCCAGGCATTGAACGGGCTCAGGGTCGGCCCCGCGGTACGCAGGAAACCCACCACTTCTTTCATCTGCTCGCTGCGCCCGGCCACCACGCCGCCCATGCAACGACCCTGGCCGTCGATGAACTTGGTCGCCGAATGCACCACCACGTCCGCTCCCAGCTTCAACGGCTGCTGCAACGCCGGAGTGCAGAAACAGTTATCCACCACCAGCATTGCGCCCTTGGCATGGGCCACCTCCGCCAACGCGGCGATATCCACCAGCTCGGCCAGCGGATTGGAGGGCGACTCGACGAACAGCAGCCTGGTATTGCTCTTGATCGCCGCATCCCAGCCGGACAGGTCCGCCAGGGGCACGTAATCGACTTCAATACCAAAGCGCTTGAAGTACTTCTCGAACAGGCTGATGGTGGAGCCGAACACGCTGCGCGACACCAGCACATGATCGCCGGCGCTGCACAGGCTCATGACCACCGAGAGAATGGCCGCCATGCCAGTGGCGGTCGCCACAGCCTGCTCAGCCCCTTCCAGCGCCGCGATGCGCTCTTCGAAGGAACGCACCGTGGGGTTGGTGTAACGCGAATAGACGTTGCCCGGCACTTCGCCAGCAAACCGCGCCGCCGCATCGGCGGCCGTGCGAAACACATAGCTGGAGGTGAAGAACATCGGGTCACCGTGCTCGCCTTCCGGCGAGCGGTGTTGGCCGGCGCGCACCGCCAGGGTATCGAACGCTACGCCTTCAAGGTCGCTGTCCAGCCGACCGGCATCCCAATCCTGACTCATGCCGCCTACTCCTAATGTCTTCTTAAAATGCTCGGATCAGTTGTTGTACAGATCGATGATGGCGCTGACCGCCTGGGTCTTGGCCTTGGACGCATCGTTACGAGCGTTCTCGATCTTGTTCAGGTAGGCCTCGTCGACGTCGCCGGTAACGTACTTGCCGTCGAACACCGCGCAGTCGAAGTTCTCGATCTTGATCTTGCCACCACCGACCGCCTCGATCAGGTCCGGCAAGTCCTGGTAGATCAGCCAGTCGGCGCCGATCAGGTCTGCCACGTCCTGGGTCGAACGATTGTGGGCGATCAACTCGTGGGCGCTCGGCATGTCGATGCCATACACGTTCGGGTAACGCACGGCAGGTGCAGCCGAGCAGAAGTAGACGTTCTTCGCGCCCGCTTCACGGGCCATCTGGATAATCTGCTTGCAGGTGGTGCCACGGACGATGGAGTCGTCCACCAGCATCACGTTCTTGCCGCGAAATTCCAGTTCGATCGCATTGAGCTTCTGGCGTACGGATTTCTTCCGCGCCGCCTGGCCCGGCATGATGAAGGTACGGCCGATGTAGCGGTTCTTGACGAAACCTTCGCGGAACTTGACCCCCAGATGGTTCGCCAGCTCCAGCGCCGCAGTGCGGCTGGTATCCGGGATCGGGATCACCACGTCGATATCGTGCTCAGGGCGCTCGCGCAGGATCTTCTCTGCCAGCTTCTCACCCATGCGCAGGCGCGCCTTGTACACCGAGACGCCATCAATGATCGAATCCGGGCGGGCCAGATATACGTGTTCGAAGATGCACGGCGTGAGTTGCGGGTTGGTGGCGCACTGGCGGGTGTAAAGCTTGCCCTCTTCAGTGATGTAGACCGCTTCGCCCGGAGCCAGGTCGCGAATCAGGGTGAAACCCAGCACATCCAGGGAAACGCTTTCCGAGGCGATCATGTATTCCACGCCTTCGTCGGTATGACGCTGGCCGAAGACGATCGGACGGATACCGTGGGGATCACGGAAACCGACAATGCCGTAGCCGGTGATCATGGCCACCACCGCGTAGCCACCCACGCAACGGTTGTGCACGTCGGTGACGGCGGCAAACACGTCTTCCTCGGTAGGCTGCAACTTGCCGCGCTGGGCCAGCTCGTGGGCGAACACGTTGAGCAGCACTTCAGAGTCGGAGTTGGTGTTGACGTGGCGCAGGTCGGACTCGTAGATCTCCTTGGCCAACTGCTCCACATTGGTCAGGTTGCCGTTGTGCGCCAGGGTGATGCCGTAAGGCGAGTTGACGTAGAACGGCTGAGCCTCGGCCGAGGTCGAGCTGCCCGCGGTTGGATAGCGGACATGGCCGATGCCCATGTGACCTACCAGGCGCTGCATGTGCCGCTGCTGGAACACATCACGCACCAGGCCGTTGTCCTTGCGCAGGAATAACCGGCCATCATGGCTGGTCACGATACCGGCAGCGTCCTGGCCGCGGTGCTGGAGGACGGTTAGCGCGTCATACAGCGCCTGATTGACGTTCGACTTACCGACGATACCGACGATGCCACACATGCGACGCAACCCCTACTTAATGAAACTGAACTGAACCCATCTTACTGAGGCGTTTTGGCCGGTAAGAGGTGCTCCTTGAACGGTATTTCAGCGGGTACGCTGATACCGCTGGCCAGCCACTGACTGCTCCACCCCAATATGAGGTTCTTGGACCAGTCTGCAACCAATAGAAATTGTGGCACCAGTCGCGACTGTTGCCACCAGGAATCCTGCTGTACCGGCCCCAGGCTCAGGAGCCCGATCGCCACGACCACCAGCAGCGCGCCACGCGCAGCGCCGAAGGCCATGCCGAGGAATCGATCGGTCCCGGAGAGGCCGGTGACGCGAATCAACTCGCCGATGAGATAGTTGACCATTGCCCCCACCAGCAAGGTGGCGACAAACATGATTGCGCAGCCCGCGATCACGCGAGCCGAGGGAGTTTCGATATAACCGCCGAGGTACTCGGACAGTGAGCCACCAAACATCCAGGCAACGACTCCTGCGATGATCCAGGTAAGCAACGACAAGGCTTCTTTGACGAAACCGCGGCTCAAGCTGATCAAAGCGGAGATGGCGATTATTGCAACGATCGCCCAGTCAACCCAGGTAAATGGCACAGTGCAGCCTACAGACGGATAAGGCGGCGCATTTTAACAGAGCGCTTGGCTGTCGGTAAGCTGCGATTCACTGTGCTTTTAAAATCAAGCGGATAGCCTTAGCCACGCTCTGGCTGGAAGCGCACCACGAAACCCTTGAGATTATGCTGACGCCCCAGCAGGTCACGCAGGCGATCAGCTTCGGCGCGCTCGATCAGCGGCCCGACAAATACCCGGTTCTTGCCTTCGGCGGAACGGATATAGGCGTTATAACCCTGGCTACGCAGGGTTTTCTGCAGGTTTTCCGCGCTTTCACGGCTCGACAGACTGGCCAGTTGCACCGACCAACTGACGGACAAGCCATTGGCATCGACCCGGCTCTGGCTGGTATCGGGCTTGGCACTGGCCACGGGCTGCGGCGGAACCGGTGTTGGCGCAGGCTTGGCCACAGGCGCAGGCTTGCTGGCCACGGTCGGAGCAGGAGCCACCACCGGGGCCGGTGCGATCGGGGTCGATGGCGCTTGCTGCACCACAGGCTCGTGCTCGTCGGCTGGCACAGAGCCCTCGGGCAGTACCTGAGGCTCTGGCACAACTACCGGCTCGACCTGGACCTGCGGCATGGCCGCGGCTTGCGGCGCCGACGGCACATCCACCGTCACATGACGCTGCTCATCCTCGCGCGAGAACAGCATTGGCAGAAAGATCACCGCCAAGGCCACCAACACCAGTGCTCCGACCATTCGCTGCTTGTAGACGTTATCCAGCATTGCCATGTGCAGCTTCCTCCGTGGAGCGCCGGGCGAGCCACTCAAGCGCCTCGGCAACACAATAAAAAGAACCGAACAGCAGAATTTCGTCATCTGCAGTGGCTTGCGCGCATTGCGCTTCCAGCGCGGCAGCCACACTGGAATAGGACGCTACCGGAGCACCAAGGTTCTCCAGAGCCTGCTGCAAATCCTCCACCGGGCGCGCCCGCGGCGTATCCAGAGGCGCTACCGCCCAGTGCCGGACCGCCCCTTTCAGGCAGCCAATCACGCCCTCCAGATCCTTGTCCGCCAGCAGCCCGAACACCGCCAGACGCTTGCCCGGCACAGGCCGGCGCGCCAGGCGCTCAGCCAGGTACTGGGCGGCATGGGGGTTGTGACCGACGTCCAGCAGCAGGTTCAGGCGCTTGCCCTGCCAGTCGACCTGCCGGCGATCCAGACGCCCGGTAACCCGGGTCTGGCGCAAGGCTGCGCTGATCCGCTCCGGCTGCCATGGCAAACCGGTGAGCAGATAGGCCTGCAACGCCAGAGCGGCATTTTCCATAGGCAGATCCAGCAATGGCAGGTCTTGCAGCTCGACCGGCTTGCCCTGGGCATCCAGGCCACGCCACTGCCAATGCTGGTCAGTGACCCCAAGATCAAAGTCCCGCCCCCGCAGGAAAAACGGACAGCCCAGCTCCCGCGCCTTGTCCAGCAAGGGTTGCGGCGGATCCAGGTCGCCACATAGCGCCGGAGCGCCAGGACGAAAGATCCCGGCCTTCTCGAAGGCCACGGATTCGCGGGAATCGCCCAGGTATTCGATGTGATCGACACCAATACTGGTCACCAACGCCAGGTCGGCATCCACCAGATTGACCGTATCCAGGCGGCCACCCAACCCCACCTCCAGGACCACGGCATCCAGCGCCGCCTGCTGAAACAGCCAGAACGCTGCCAGAGTGCCCATCTCGAAGTAAGTCAGGGTGACTTCGCCGCGCCCCGCCTCTACCGCAGCAAAGGCTTCGCACAACTGCTCGTCAGTGGCCTCGACGCCATTGATCTGCACCCGCTCGTTATAGCGCAGCAGGTGCGGAGAACTGTAGACCCCCACCTGCAGGCCCTGGGCCCGCAGCAGGGAAGCGACAAAAGCGCAGGTAGAGCCCTTGCCATTGGTACCGGTGACCGTGACCACCCGGGGCGCCGGCTTGCCCAGCCCCATCTGGGACGCTACCTGCTGCGAGCGCGCCAGCCCCATGTCGATGGCCGAGGGGTGCAACTGCTCGAGGTAGGCGAGCCATTCGCCCAGGGTACGTTGGGTCATAGGTTTGCTGGAGCCGGCGGCACCACGATCGGCTCGACCGGCGCCGCGACGAATTCCGGCGTCGGCAGGCCCATCATCTGGGCCAGCAGGTTGCCCAGGCGCGGACGCAGTTCCTGACGGGAGATGATCATGTCGATCGCACCATGCTCCAGCAGGAACTCACTGCGCTGGAAACCTTCAGGCAGTTTTTCCCGCACGGTCTGCTCGATCACTCGAGGACCGGCGAAGCCCACCAGGGCTTTTGGCTCGGCGACAATCACGTCGCCCAGCATCGCCAGGCTGGCGGAAACGCCGCCGTAGACCGGGTCGGTCAACACGGAGATGAACGGGATGCCTTCTTCACGCAAGCGCGCCAGCACCGCGGAGGTCTTGGCCATCTGCATCAGAGAGATCAGGGCTTCCTGCATCCGCGCACCACCGGAGGCGGAGAAGCAGATCATCGGGCAGCGGTTTTCCAGGGCGTAGTTGGCGGCGCGCACGAAACGCTCGCCGACGATGGCGCCCATGGAGCCCCCCATGAAGGAAAATTCGAAAGCCGAGACCACCACCGGCATGCCCAGCAGGGTGCCACTCATGGAGATCAGCGCATCTTTCTCGCCGGTCTGCTTCTGCGCAGCGGTCAGGCGGTCCTTGTACTTCTTGCCGTCGCGGAACTTCAGACGGTCCACTGGCTCCAGGTCAGCGCCCAGTTCGGCACGGCCTTCGGCGTCGAGGAAGATATCGATACGGGCACGCGCACCAATGCGCATGTGGTGGTTGCACTTGGGGCAAACATCCAGGGTCTTTTCCAGCTCCGGACGATAGAGCACCGCCTCGCAGGATGGGCACTTGTGCCAAAGACCTTCAGGCACCGAGCTTTTCTTCACCTCGGAACGCATGATCGAAGGGATCAGTTTGTCTACTAACCAGTTGCTCATGCTTTCTTTCTCCAGTACCGGCGGCCCGAACGCTCTGGTTCGCAGCCCCGCGTATGCCCTTGAGCTAAATTCATGTGTGCGGCGATGATCAGTTCGCTGCCGCGGTCAGCACCGGGCTCGACCTGCCTGCAACGAACCTTTCCTCAGCCATCCCGACAACCCGCTCCAGAGCGGTTGCCACTCGATTCCGACCCCGCCTGAAGGCGACGCCTGCCTGTTTTGTACAGTGGTGTTATGGACGGCGGCAGACTGCCAGCCGTCACATCGACTCGTTGCTGCGACGCACTGCCTGCATAAATGCCTGAATCTTTGCCGGGTCCTTGATGCCCTTGCCCTGCTCCACCCCGCCGCTGACATCCACCGCATACGGGCGCACCCGGGCGATGGCTGCCGCCACGTTATCTGGCGTGAGGCCACCGGCAAGAATGATCGGCTTGCTCAGCCCCTGAGGAACCAGGGACCAGTCGAACGCCTCGCCGGTTCCACCCGGCACGCCTTCGACATAGGTATCCAGCAGAATCCCGCTGGCCCGCGGATAGGCCAGGCAGGCCGCCGCGATGTCATCCCCGGCCTTGACCCGCAACGCCTTGATATAGGGCCGGTGATAGCCCTCGCAATCAGCCGCCGACTCATCGCCATGAAACTGCAGCAAGTCCAGCGGTACGGCGTCGAGGATCTCCCCCAGCTCGCAACGACTGGCATTGACGAAGAGGCCGACGCTGGTCACGAACGGCGGCAAGGCGGCGATGATTGCACGCGCCTGCTGCACATTCACCGCCCGCGGGCTCTTGGCATAGAACACCAGGCCGATGGCATCGGCCCCCGCCGCCACTGCTGCCAGCGCATCTTCTATGCGGGTAATCCCGCAGATCTTGCTGCGAACAGCTGGCATGTCATGAACCTCGGGGGCAAATCCGGAAAGTCCCGGATGGTAGCAAATGCTTTTCCGGGCGTCAGCCGTCAAGTTCCGAGAATCCGCTGAGGAAATGTGGCCCGATGTATCGCTCGGGCAACTGGAACTCGTCCTTGTATTCGACCTGCACCAGGTACAGGCCAAAAGGATGGGCGGTGACGCCGCCGGTACGCCGGATCCGGCTTTCCAGCACTTCTCGCGCCCACTCCACCGGCCGCTCGCCGGCACCGATGGTCATCAGCACCCCGGCGATGTTGCGCACCATGTGATGCAGGAAGGCGCTGGCACGAATATCCAGGACGATCATCTTGCCGTGCCGGGTGACCCGAAGGTGATGGATCTCCTTGATCGGCGACTTGGCCTGGCACTGCCCGGCCCGGAACGCGCTGAAATCATGGGTGCCCACCAGGAACGCGGCAGCCTGGGCCATGCGCTCGATATCCAGCGGCCGGTGGTTCCAGGTGATTTCTTCGTTGAGATGGGCTGGACGGATCTGATCGTTGTAGATCACATAACGGTAACGCCGGGCGATCGCCTTGAACCGTGCGTGAAAATGCGCGGGCATCTCCTTGGCCCAACTGACGCTGATGTCGTGGGGCAAATTGATATTGGCCCCCATCACCCAGGCCTTCATCGAACGCACGGCCTGAGTATCGAAATGCACCACCTGCCCGCAGGCATGCACCCCGGCATCGGTGCGTCCGGCACAGGACACCACCACCGGAGAATCCGCGACCCGGGACAGGGCCTTCTCCAGGGTTTCCTGGACACTAGGCACACCGGAGGCCTGACGCTGCCAGCCGCGGTAGCGCGAGCCCTTGTATTCCACACCCAGGGCGATTCGGGAAAAGCCTTCGGCTGCCATTTCGGCGGCCGGGTTATCTATATTTGCCAAGAACTTACAGCCTGCTGATATGCGCAAAGGCGCTCATTATAGGGCCGCAGACAATAGACGCCACGGGCTGTCGGGCTTTGTTTGCAGATTGATCAGCCATACAGCCGCCCACAGGGCGATTGCATCCGCCCCCCGGGCAAACGCTATATAGTTTTTTATATATCGAAAACAACAAAGCCCCCCCCCCTGATCGAGAACCGATGAATGATCGCAACCAGCAAAGAAGCCGTAGGCCTGGCCTACAGCCTGGAGGGCATGCTCCATGCCAAGCGCATGACCTGGGAGGCCATCGGGCAGATCGCCCGGCAGGTCAAGCCAGGCATGCAGGAATCCGCCGCCAGGGAAATGGGCCTGCAAGTCCTGCGGGAGATGGGTATGGAGCGAATCTGGCATCCGCTGCTGATCCGCTTTGGCGCCAATACCCTGAAAACCTTCAAGCAACGCTCCGATGGCGATCCGCTACTCCAGGAAAACGATCTGTTCTTCGTCGACCTGGGCGTGGTCTGGGATCGCCATGAAGGTGATTGCGGGGCGACGTTCGTGGTCGGCGACGACGCTGAAATGCATGCCTGTGCCGCCGCGGCGAAAAGCCTGTTCGACCAGGTCCACGACCACTGGCAGAGCCACCTGGTGGCTGGCCCTGAACTCTATCGCTATGCACAGGAACAGGCCCGAGCCATGGGCTGGGTACTCAATCTGGATATCAAGGGCCATCGGGTCAGCGACTTTCCCCACGCCATCTACCGCGCCGGGGACCTGGGAGATTTCGCCGCCTGCCCGCAAGTGGGTCTGTGGATCCTGGAAATCCAGATCGCCCACCCTACCCGGCCCTTCGGTGCCTTTTACGAAGACCTGCTGGCCTGAGCCTCACCGCCACCGCAGCGCCACCAACAAAAACGGCAGCCTCATCGGCTGCCGTTCTGTTCAAGCATCAGGTCGCCTCAGGCCAGTCGCCCCAACATCTCCTGGGCTTCGCTCTTCTGCCCTTCGTTACCTTCGCTCAGCACCTCACCGAGGATGTCCCGCGCACCGTCGTTATCCCCCATATCGATATAGGCCTGGGCCAGATCGAGCTTGGTGGCCACCTCGTCGCTGCCGGAGAGGAAGTCGAAGTCCGCCTCATCAGGCGCTGCAGCGGCATCCTCGGCAGTGAAGCTGGGGATCGCCGGCTCCGGCTGATCAAGGCTCTGGCTCAGACGATCCAGTTCAGCGTTGACATCATCCAGCTCGGAAGTGAAGGCGTCCTTGGAGTCCGCGCCAGCATCCAGCTCATCGGCCAGGGACAGATCGAAGTCCGCCGACAGGTCCAGGTCATCCAGGGCCGGGTCGGTGACGGTAGGCACGTCGCCTGCCGGCAGGTCCTTGAGGTCGTCATCCAGGCTCAGCAGGAAATCTTCATCGCTCGGCTTCGCCGCCGGTAGATCAGCCCCCAGGTCCAGATCGAAATCACCCAGGTCGTCCAGGTTTTCCTCGGGAGCAAGCTGCTGCTCGAGCACCGAGCCAAAGCTCAGGTCGTCATCCAGCGGGAAGTCTTCCAGCTCGGTTTCAGGTTCAGGGGTGAGCACTGCCGGCGAAGCAGCCTCCAGGTCATCCAGGCTCAGGTCAAAATCCGCATCCAGGCCTTCTACCGGAGCAGCCGGCTCAGGCGCTGGCGGTTCGTCCTGCAGCAGCTCCTTGACGTACTCGGCATCCAGTTCGGCTGCCACGGCCGCAGTGGCCAGGCCAGCTGCCGCCGCTACCGCGACCATTGCCGGGAAGCGACTTTTCAGTTGCTCGACCTGAGCGTGGTTATCGCCATTGGCCACCAACTGCCGTTCCTGGGCGACAAAGGCGCTGCGGTCACCCTGATGCGCGTAGACCTCCATCAGCTTCAGACGCAGATCACTGCGTTGCGGCTCCAACTTGACCGCTTCTTCGAGAATCGCCGCGGCCTGGTTCAGGCGGCCGGCATCGATGTGATTCTGAGCCTGGCCCAGCACATCGGTGGCCCGCTCGACCGGGGCTACCGGAGCGGGCGCCACCACCGGCGCTGGAGCTGGAGCTGGAGCTGGAGCTGGAGCTGGAGCGAGATTAACGCTTGGGGCTGTAACCTCAAGGCCTTCGAAGCTGCTTTCCGGCAGATCCATTTCCTCGGTGAAATCGCTTTCCTCCGACAGTGCCCGCGCCATGCGCAAGTGCTTCTCCGCTTCCTGCTGAGCCTTGCGGCGACGAGCCAGCAACAGCAACAGCAGCAACAAGGCCAATACCGCACCGCCACCCACCAGCCCCAGCAGGATCGGGTTGGACAGCAGATCGGAGTATTTATCCTCGTCGCTCTTGGCGGGAACGGCATCCGCAGCAGGCTTGGCAGCCGGCTCGCTGGCCGGGGCCGCTGGCGCCACCACTGGGGCTGGCGCTTCGGGCTTGGCCACCAACTCAGCTGGCATTGCCGGAGCTGGCTGGGCATTAGGTACCGCAGTACCTGCGCCCTCGGCCTGCATCTTGGCCAACTGGTTGTTCTTCAATTCGATCAGGCGCTGCAGCTTGTCCAGCTGGCTTTGCAGGTCCGCCATGCGCTCCTTGAGCTCGGCGTTGTCACGACGGGTTGCGTCGAGGCTTTCCTGAGTCACCGCCAGCTTGTTGTTCAGCGCCTTGGCATCGCCGGCTGCGCCCTTGCCCCGGGTCTTGCCGTTTTCAGCGGACACCAGGCTCAGGTTGTCCTTGGTGTTGACCTGCTTGGGCGCCTTGTCGGCACCGGCGCGACGAGTCGCGTCCACCTGCTGCTGGCCACGGGCACCGGCGCGGCGGCCCTGGCGCCAGGCAGCATTCTGCGCCGCCACTTCAGCAATTGCCTTGGGCTGCGGCAGCGCGGTGCTCTGCACCACATCGGGCAGGCGCAGCACCTTGCCGGTCTTCAGCCGATTGATGTTGCCATCGATAAAGGCATCCGGGTTCAGCGCCTGGATCGCCAGCATGGTCTGCTGGATAGAGGCACCGTTGCGGTTCTTGGCGGCGATTTCCCACAAGGTGTCACGGGCCGAGGTGGTGTACTGCTCCGGCTTGCCGGACTTGTTGGCGCGGGTGACCGGGGCACTCACCGCCGGGGCGCCTACTGGCGCGCTCTGGGCAGCGGCGGCGGCCTGCGGGGAGAATTTCGATGGGTCCAGCAGCACACTGTAGTCGCGCAGCAGGCGGCCGTTGGGCCACATCACCTGCACCAGGAACTTGACCATCGGCTCCGACAGCGGCTGGCTCGAGGTCACCCGCAGCACGCTCTTGCCGCCGGGATTGAGAATCGGAGTGAAACGCAGGTCATTGAGAAAGGCCTGGCGATCAACGCCGGCCTTGGCGAACTCTTCTGCCGGCGCAAGGCTGGGCACTACCTCGGCGGCAGTGAGGTCCTTGACATCGAGCAATTCGATTTCTGCTACCAGAGGCTGGTTCAGACTCGACTTCAGGGTCAGCTCCCCAAGCCCAAGCGCCTGCGCCATACCGGAGGACAGCGCCGAGGCGGCCGCTATTGCTAACACCAGTTTGCGAACTTGAACCATAGCCTCATCCTTTGTTTGAACATTCCTCGGCCAGCGAGAAGGTTTTGTAGCGGCTGCCAACAGGCATTGCGCGGGACCATCAACGACCACGACGCGCGATTATTTCTTGCATGCCCCGGGAGCACCTGACGGCCACTCACCTCCAGCAACTTGCCAAGCATAGCGCCCGGCTAGATTCATTCTGCAAATTGTTGCCAAGTATCTTTTACAGCAGGTCTTTTATCAACAATTCAGCCAGCTGCACAGCGTTCAAGGCCGCACCTTTGCGTACGTTATCCGAGGTCAGCCACAGATTCAGTTCCGTCGGGTCGTCGACCCCGGAACGAACCCGCCCCACATAGACAACATCCTGGCCCACGGCGTCACCCACGGCAGTCGGATAGTCGCCCGCCTCCACCAGCTCCAGGCCGGGGGCTGCTTCCAGCGCCGCATTGACTGTCGCCAGGTCAACGGCGCTGCCTGACTGCAGAGTCACGCTATAGCTATCGCCAAAAAATACCGGCGCTTGAATGCAAGTGACAGAAATCTTTAATAAAGGCTGCCCCAGCACCTCGCGCAACTCCCGGACCAGACGCTTTTCCAGCAGGGTATGGCCCTGGGTGTCTGGAGTGCCGACCTGGGCCAGCAAGTTAAAGGCCACTTGTCGATCAAAAAAGCGCGGCTCCATGGGGCGCACATTCAACAGTTCGGCCGTCTGCCGGGCCAGCTCGCTGACGGCCTCACGGCCCTGGCTGGAGATCGCCAGGCTGGCGGTCAGGTTGACCCGCTGGATGTCCAGCAAGCCTTGCAACGGCGCCAGCGCCACGGCCAGGGCGGTAGCCGAAGCGCTCGGGCTGCTCAGTTGCAATGGTTTTTTCAAGCCGGCCAGCACCTGGGCATTGGCTTCGGGAACGACATTGGGCGCCTGGGCCGAAGACAAGGCACCGGAAAGATCGATCACCGCGCAGTTGGCCGCCGTGGCACGCGGGGCAAAACTCAGGGTCACCGCCGGGCCGGCCGCGAAGAATGCCAGCTGGACCTTGCTGAAATCGAACTCGTCGACTTCACGCACCCGCACGTTCTTGCCGCGGAACGGCACCGAATGACCGGCCGACTCGCTACTGGCCAGCAGGTGCAGGTTGGCAACGGGGAAGTCACGTTCTTCCAGAATCTGCACCAGGGTTTCGCCGACAGTACCGGTGGCACCGATCACGGCAATATCAAGGGAAGGAGTCATGGTGCTACCTCAGGCGAAACGGGGGGAGCGGCACTTTACCCGGCACGGGGTGGCGAGGCAATTCGCGGGCAAGCCCACTCCTGCGGTGGGCATGAAAAAGCCCGCGCCTTGTGCAAGGGGCGGGCTATTTCAAGCGCTCAGAGAATCAACGCTCCAGCAGGATCCGCAGCATGCGGCGCAGCGGCTCGGCCGCCCCCCACAGCAACTGATCGCCGACAGTGAAGGCGCCCAGGAACTGCGAGCCCATGTTCAGCTTGCGCAGGCGGCCCACCGGAATGTTCAGGGTGCCGGTGACCTTGGTCGGACTCAGCTCCTGCATGCTGATATCACGCTGGTTCGGCACCAGCTTGACCCAAGGGTTGTGCTGGCTGATCAGCCCTTCGATATCGGCGATCGGCACGTCCTTGTTGAGCTTGATGGTCAGCGCCTGGCTGTGGCAGCGCATGGCGCCGATGCGCACGCAGATGCCGTCCACCGGGATCGGGCTCTTGAAGCGACCGAGGATCTTGTTGGTCTCGGCCTGGGCCTTCCACTCTTCACGGCTCTGGCCGTTGGGCAGTTCCTTGTCGATCCATGGAATCAGGCTGCCGGCCAGCGGCACGCCGAAGTTCTCGGTCGGGTAGGCATCGCTGCGCATGGCCTCGGCCACCTTGCGATCGATGTCGAGGATGGCACTGGCCGGGTTGGCCAGTTCATCAGCGACGGCAGCGTGGGTGGCGCCCATCTGCTTGATCAGCTCGCGCATGTTCTGCGCGCCGGCGCCGGAGGCGGCCTGATAGGTCATGGCGCTCATCCACTCCACCAGGCCGGCTTCGAACAGGCCGCCCAGGCCCATCAGCATCAGGCTGACGGTGCAGTTGCCGCCGATGTAGTTCTTGGTCCCGGCATCCAGTTGCTGGTCGATGACCTTGCGGTTCACCGGATCGAGGATGATCACCGCGTCATCTTCCATGCGCAGGCTGGATGCGGCATCGATCCAGTAGCCCTGCCAGCCCGCTTCGCGCAGCTTGGGGAAGACTTCGCTGGTGTAGTCGCCACCCTGGCAGGTCAGAATCACGTCGAGGGTTTTCAACTCTTCAATGCTGTAGGCGTCCTTCAGCGGAGCAATATCCTTGCCCACCGACGGCCCCTGGCCACCGACATTGGAAGTGGTGAAAAACACCGGTTCAATAAGATCGAAGTCCTGCTCTTCCAGCATCCGCTGCATGAGCACGGAACCGACCATACCGCGCCAACCGATCAGACCTACACGTTTCATCGCAACTACACCTATACAAAAGTGGGCCACTGTCTGTGCAGTGGGCCCGAAAGATTACAGATTCCGCAGCGCGGCGACTACTGCATCGCCCATTTCCTGCGTACCGACTTTGGTGCAACCGGCCGACCAGATGTCGCCGGTGCGCAAACCCTGGTCCAGGACCCGGCTCACGGCCTGCTCGATGGCGTCCGCGGCCTCGGACAGGTTGAAGCTGTAGCGCAACATCATCGACACCGAGAGGATGGTCGCCAGCGGGTTGGCAATGCCCTGCCCGGCGATGTCCGGCGCCGAACCGTGGCATGGCTCGTACATGCCCTTGTTGTTGGCATCCAGGGACGCCGACGGCAGCATGCCGATGGAACCGGTAAGCATCGAGGCTTCGTCGGAAAGAATATCGCCGAACATGTTGTCGGTGACGATCACATCGAACTGCTTCGGCGCACGCACCAGTTGCATGGCGGCGTTGTCCACATACATGTGGCTCAACTCGACATCCGGGTAGTCCTTGGCCACTTGCTCGACCACTTCACGCCACAGTTGGCTGGACGCCAGGACGTTGGCCTTGTCCACCGAGCACAGCTTCTTGCCGCGCACGCGGGCCATGTCGAAGCCGACCCGGGCAATACGGCGGATTTCACTCTCGCTGTACGGCAGGGTGTCGTAGGACTGGCGTTCGCCGTTTTCCAGTTCGCGGGTGCCCCGTGGCGCGCCGAAGTAGATGCCGCCGGTCAGCTCGCGAACGATGAGGATGTCCAGGCCGGAGACGATTTCCGGTTTCAGGCTCGAAGCATCGGCCAATTGCGGGTAGAGGATCGCCGGGCGCAGGTTGCCGAACAGGCCCAGTTGCGCACGAATCTTCAGCAGGCCGCGCTCAGGGCGGATGTCACGCTCGATCTTGTCCCACTTCGGGCCGCCCACGGCGCCCAGCAGCACCGCATCGGCGGCCCGGGCACGATCCAGGGTCTCATCGGCCAGGGGCACACCGTGCTTGTCGATGGCCGCACCGCCGATCACGTCGTGGCTCAGCTCGAAGCCCAGGCTGTACTTGTCGTTGGCCAATTCCAGGACCTTGACCGCCTCGGCCATGATTTCCGGGCCAATACCGTCACCGGGGAGAATCAGAATCTGCTTGCTCATGCGTTCCTCGTTTGCTCTGTCGGCACGCCCGCAGGCGTGCCCGGAAAAAGTCTATCGCTCGGCCCACAGCACCAGTACATCTGTACTGAACGAACCGTCGGCCGCAATCTCAAAATATTCACGCACTTCGTTACCCATTGCCTGCTGCAACTGGCGGATCGCCACCCGCAACGGCTCGGGAGTGCGCATGCGCTCGACCCAGGAGCTGTACTCCAGGCGCAGGCGCTGGCGGCTGGTACTGCGGGTGTGCAGGCCGGCCTCGCTGACCTGGCGCAGCCATTCACCCGCCGAATAATCGCGCACATGGCTGGTATCGCGCAGCACTTCGACGCTTTGCAGGTAAGTGTCCAGCAGCGGACTGCCCGGCGACAAGACATCGATGAACGCCGCCAAGCCGCCCGGCTTCAGTACCCGGCGCACTTCCCGCAGGGCCAGGCCCAGGTCGCTCCAATGGTGGGCCGAGTAACGGCTGAAGACGAAGTCGAACTCGCCATCGGCGAACGGCAGGCGCTCGGCGGCGCCCAGTACGGTGCGGATGTTACCCAGCCCGCGCTCCTGCGCCGCCCCTGCCACCACATCCAGCATCTGCTGGGAGAGGTCGTAGGCCACCACTTCCCTGACCTGCGGCGCGACATGAAAACTGACGTGGCCGGCACCGCAGCCCAGGTCCAGGAGCCGGGCTGCGCCCTTGCCTGCCACCTCGGCCTGCAGCAAGGCGAATTCGGCACCCTGAGCGTGCACGGCGCTGCTCAGGTAAGCCGAAGCCTGCTCGCCAAATTGCTTCTGTACTACCTGGCTGTGGGCGTTGCTGGTCATGGGGCGATCCTTTTGGGCAAGGGAAACGGCGTTCGCTGGCAAGCCAGCTCCTACAACGCCATCCGTAGGGGCGGGCTTGCCGTCGATCAGGCAATCAGGCGTCGCGGAACAGCCAGGGCTGGCTGGCGCGATGCTTGGCCTCGAAGGCGGCGATGGCGTCGCCGTCCTGCAGGGTCAGGCCGATGTCGTCCAGACCGTTGAGCAGGCAATGCTTGCGGAAGGCATCGATCTCGAACTTCAGCACCTTGCCGTCGGGGCGGGTCACGGTCTGCGCTTGGAGGTCGATGCGCAACTGGTAGCCAGGAGTAGCCTCGACCTGCTGGAACAGCTCGTCGACTTCAGCGTCGCTCAGGATGATCGGCAACAAGCCGTTCTTGAAGCTGTTGTTGAAGAAGATGTCGGCGTAGCTGGGCGCGATGATGCTGCGAAAACCGTACTCCTCCAGGGCCCACGGCGCGTGCTCGCGGCTGGAGCCGCAACCGAAGTTCTCCCGGGCCAGCAACACGCTGGCACCCTGGTAACGCTCGGCGTTGAGCACGAAATCCTTGTTCAACGGGCGCTTGGAGTTGTCCTGGTAGGGCTGGCCCACGTCCAGGTAGCGCCATTCGTCGAACAGGTTGGGGCCAAAACCGGTGCGCTTGATCGACTTGAGAAACTGCTTGGGAATGATCTGGTCGGTGTCGACGTTGGCACGATCCAGAGGCGCGACCAAACCATTGTGCTGAGTGAAAGCTTTCATGCTGCGCTCCTTAGATCAATTCACGGACGTCGACGAAACGACCGCTGACAGCGGCGGCGGCGGCCATGGCCGGGCTGACCAGGTGGGTACGCCCACCGGCACCCTGGCGCCCTTCGAAGTTGCGGTTCGAGGTCGAGGCGCAATGCTCGCCGGACTCCAGGCGGTCCGGGTTCATCGCCAGGCACATCGAGCAGCCCGGCTCACGCCATTCGAAACCGGCTTCGAGGAAGATCTTGTCCAGGCCTTCCGATTCGGCCTGCGCCTTGACCAGGCCCGAGCCCGGCACCACGATCGCCTGCTTGATGGTGGAAGCCACTTTGCGGCCCTTGGCGATGACCGCGGCGGCGCGCAAGTCTTCGATCCGCGAGTTGGTGCAGGAGCCGATGAAGACGCGGTCCAACTGAATGTCGGTGATCGCCTGGTTGGCGCTCAAGCCCATGTACTTCAAGGCGCGGACGATGGAATCGCGTTTGACCAGATCCATTTCCTTGGCCGGGTCCGGTACGTTCTGATCCACCGCCAGGACCATTTCCGGGGACGTACCCCAGCTGACCTGCGGCTTGATCTGTGTGGCATCGAGCTCGACCACGGTATCGAACTCGGCGTCGGCATCGGACACCAGGTCCTTCCAGGCCTCGACGGCCAAGTCCCATTCGGCGCCCTTGGGGGCGAACGGACGTCCCTTGACGTATGCCACGGTCTTTTCGTCCGCCGCCACCAGGCCGACACGGGCACCGGCTTCGATGGACATGTTGCAGATGGTCATGCGGCCTTCGACGGACAGCTCGCGAATCGCGCTACCGGCGAACTCGATGGCATGGCCGTTACCGCCGGCGGTGCCGATCTTGCCGATCACGGCCAGGACGATGTCCTTGGCGGTCACGCCGAAAGGCAAGGTGCCTTCCACGCGCACCAGCATGTTCTTCATTTTCTTGGCCACCAGGCACTGGGTGGCAAGGACGTGCTCCACCTCGGAGGTGCCGATGCCATGGGCCAGGGCGCCGAAAGCACCGTGGGTCGAGGTGTGGGAGTCACCACAGACCACGGTCATGCCCGGCAAGGTGGCGCCCTGCTCCGGGCCGATCACGTGGACGATGCCCTGGCGCACGTCGTTCATCTTGAATTCGACAATGCCGTATTCATCGCAGTTGTCGTCGAGGGTCTGCACCTGGAGGCGGGAAACCTGGTCGGCGATCGCTTCGATCCCGCCCTTGCGCTCCGGCGTGGTCGGTACGTTGTGGTCCGGGGTGGCGATGTTGGCATCGATGCGCCATGGCTTGCGCCCGGCCAGACGCAGGCCTTCGAAGGCTTGCGGCGAGGTCACTTCGTGGATGATGTGACGATCGATATAGATCAGCGCCGAACCATCGTCGCGCTGCTTGACCAAATGCGAATCCCAGAGCTTGTCGTAGAGCGTCTTGCCGGCCATCGGACCATTCCTCATCAGCTTGTTTCTATGCCCCGGGCTCCGATCGTGCGCCGATCAATAACCCTTTGGCTTGTGAGGCCGATCCTATGGCGTTAGATTAAATAACTCAAATTCATATTTTTCATGCTTTGGATAACCAACTGGAATGCAACCATGGACCTGGCCAACCTCAACGCCTTTATAGCCATCGCCGAGACCGGCAGCTTTTCCGGCGCCGGCGAACGCCTGCACCTGACCCAGCCAGCCATCAGCAAACGCATCGCCGGCCTGGAGCAGCAACTCAACGTGCGGCTGTTCGACCGCCTGGGGCGGGAGATCGGCCTGACCGAGGCCGGGCGTGCCCTGCTACCCCGGGCCTACCAGATCATCAATGTGCTGGATGACACCCGCCGCGCCCTGACCAACCTCACCGGCGAAGTCAGTGGGCGCCTGACCCTGGCCACCAGCCATCACATTGGCCTGCACCGCCTGCCGCCATTGCTGCGGGCCTTCACCCGGCGCTACCCGCAAGTGGCCCTGGACATCCAGTTCCTCGACTCCGAAGTGGCCTACGAGGAAATCCTCCATGGCCGCGCCGAACTGGCAGTGATCACCCTGGCCCCCGAGCCCCACTCCCTGGTCAAGGCCACCGCGGTCTGGGACGACCCGCTGGACTTCGTCGCCGCGCCGGAACACCCGCTGGTCAGCAGCGGCCAGGTGAGCCTGGCGGATATTGCCCTGCATCCCGCGGTTTTCCCCGGCGGCAATACCTTTACCCACCATATTGTCCAACGCCTGTTTGAAGCCCAGGGCCTGACGCCGAACATCGCCATGAGTACTAACTATCTGGAAACTATAAAGATGATGGTGTCCATCGGCCTGGCCTGGAGCGTGCTGCCACGCACCATGCTCGACGACCAGGTGGCGCGCATTCCTTTACCGGGCATACAGCTGCACCGCCAGCTAGGCTATATCCTGCATACCGAACGGACACTTTCGAACGCTGCGCGGGCTTTCATGGCCTTACTGGATGCACAAGTCGATTGGCCAGGGAACCCGGCATAACACTCCGGGTATCGCCCGTGCCACGCCGCAGCGCCATGAGTATCCCGCACCCGACGAATGACTCAGCTCAAGGCCTGACCTCCATGCCCAAACCCGCTGACCGTATTCCGCCCTTGCCGCGTATCCATGCTGTCGACCCCCGGGAGTCGGAGCAAAGCTGGGAAAACGCACCGCAGTTGCTCGCCGCCCTCAATGGTGCGCGCCTGGGGGCCTGGTATTGGGATATTGAAAGCGGGCAGATCAGCTGGTCCCGGGGCACCCAGGCGCTGTTCGGCTTCGATCCGCGCCAGCCTTTGCCGGAAAACCTCGAATACCTCGACCTGCTGCCCATCGAGGACCGGGCCAGGACGATTCGCGCCTTTCATTCAGTGCTGGCCGGCGCGCCGCTGGAACACGCCATGCACCACCGCATCCGCTGGCCCGACGGCAGCCTGCACTGGCTGGAGATCAACGGCAGCGTGTTACCGGACAAGCACGGCAAGCCGCGAATGATCGGGGTTATCCGCGAGATCACCCACCAGCGCCAACGCGAAGAAGCCCTCAGCAGTTCGGAAAAGCGCTTTGCCACGCTGTTTCACCTGTGCCCCAACACCGTGCTGCTGACCCGCCTGGAAGATGGCCTGATCAGCGAGGCCAACCAGTACTTCGAAAGCCAGTTCGGCTGGCCCGCCGAGCACGTGATCGGCCGTACCACCCTGGAGATCGGCCTGTGGGTCAACCCCGAACAGCGCGCCCAACTGATCAAGGCGGTCCAGAAGAAGGGCCAGGCCGCCAGCCTCGAAGTGCAATTTCGCGCCAGCAACGGGCAGATCCATGACGGCATCCTCAGTGCCCAGAAGGTTGAACTGGAGGGCAAGGCCTACCTGCTCAGCACCTTTCTCGACACCAGCGAGCGCAAACGATCCGAACAGGCGCTCAAGGACAGCCAGGAACGCCTGGACCTGGCCCTGGATTCGGCGCAACTGGGCACCTGGGACTGGCACATTCCCAGCGGCATGCTCTACGGCTCGGCCCGCGCCGCGCAATTGCACGGCCTGGAACCCATCCCCTTCCATGAATCCTTCGACGCCTTCTTCGAAGGCGTACCCACCGAAGAGCGCAACTCCATGCGCGATGCCTACCGCAGCCTGCGCGAAGGCCCGGCGGGTAACTATCAACTGACCTACCGGGTGCAACTGGAGGACGGCAGCTCGCGCTACCTGGAAAGCCGCGCCCGCCTCTACCGCGACGAACAGGGCAGCCCGCTGCGCATGGCCGGCACTCTGCTGGACATCACCGAGCAGGTGGAACGGGAACAGCGCCTGATCACCTCCGAAGAGAAATTCGCCAGCCTGTTCCAGGTCAGCCCCGACCCGATCTGCGTGACCTTGCTGGAAACCGGTCAGTTCATCGAGATCAACTCCAGCTTCACCCAGACCTTCGGCTGGACCCTGGACGAAGTGCTAAACCGCAGCGCCGAACAGATCGGCCTTTGGGAAGACGCCGCGCCGCGCCTGCGGCGCATCGAGCAGGTGATTCGCGAACAGGCGCTGAATAATGTGGCAGTGGTGGTCCACCACAAGAACGGCCAGCCGCTGACCTGCATCATTTCCAGCCGCCTGATCACCGTGGACAAGCAGCCCTGCATCGTCACCAACCTGCGGGACATCACCCAGCAGCAGCGCTCGGAGGCGGCCCTCAAGGCCAGCGAAGAGAAGTTCGCCAAGGCCTTTCACTCCAGCCCTGATGCCATCAGCATCACCGAGCGCGACACGGGCCGCTATCTGGAAGTCAACGATGGTTTCTGCCGCCTGACCGGCCACCGCAACGACGAGGTGATCGGCCGCACCATGTACCAGATCGGCATCTGGGCCGAAGAAGCGCAACTCTCCACCTTGCTGGCGGAGCTCCAGATCAAGGGCCGGGTGCACCACCTGGAAATGCTCGGGCGCAACAAGCGCGGGGAAATCCTCACCCTGGAAGTCTCGGTGGAACCCATCACCCTCAACGAAACGCCCTGCCTGCTAATGACCGCCCGGGACGTCAGCCTGCTGAAGAACGCCCAGGCACAGATCCGCCACCTGGCTTACCACGACCCCCTGACCAACCTGCCCAACCGCGCCCTGCTGATGGACCGCCTGAGCCAGCAGATTGCCCTGCTCAAGCGTCATAACCTGCGCGGTGCCCTACTGTTTCTCGACCTCGATCACTTCAAGCACATCAACGACTCCCTGGGCCACCCGGTGGGCGACACCGTGTTGAAAATCATCACCGCCCGGCTCGAAGCCAGCGTGCGCATGGAAGACACCGTGGCACGCCTGGGCGGCGATGAGTTCGTGGTCCTGCTGAGTGGCCTTGAGGGCACGCGCAACGAAGTCAGCGAACAGGTCCGCCAGCTGGCCGACACCCTGCGCGAATTGCTGTCCGAACCGATGTTCCTCGATGGCCAGCGCCTGCAGGTCACCCCGAGCATCGGTGTGGCACTGATTCCCGACCACGGCTCGACCCCCACCGACCTGCTCAAGCGCGCCGACATCGCCCTTTATCGGGCCAAGGATTCAGGGCGCAACACCACCCAGATGTTCCACAACACCATGCAAAAAGCCGCCAGCGAACGCCTGCGCATGGAAACCGACCTGCGCCTGGCCCTGTCCCGGGGCGAATTCAGCGTGCACTTCCAGCCCCAGGTGGACGCCCGCGATAACCGCATCGTCGGCGCCGAAGCCTTGGTGCGCTGGCAACACCCGGAGTTGGGCGCACAGTCGCCGACCGAGTTCATCAAGGTGCTGGAGGACAGCGGCCTGATCCTCGAAGTGGGCACCTGGATTCTCGACGAGGCCTGCCTGGCCTTCAGCCAGTTGATCGATCAGAAACTGGTGGATCCCCAGCACTTCAGCCTGTGCGTCAACATCAGCCCGCGGCAGTTCCGCCAGACCGACTTTGTCGAGCGGGTCGAACACAGCCTGCACGCCTACGCACTGCCCTCGAGCCTGCTGAAGCTGGAGATCACCGAAGGCATCGTGATCCAGAACCTGGAAGACACCATCAACAAGATGCGCCGGCTGAAGAAACTCGGAGTGAGCTTTGCCATGGACGACTTCGGCACCGGCTACTCGTCCCTGACCTACCTCAAGCGCTTGCCGGTGGACACCTTGAAGATCGACCAGTCCTTCGTACGCGATGCGACCCACGACCCCAACGATGCGGAAATCATCCGGGCCATTGTCGCCATGGCCCGCAGCCTGAACCTCAAGGTCATCGCCGAAGGCGTGGAAACCCCGCAGCAGCTCGAATTCCTCCAGGGCCTGGAGTGCCACCTGTACCAGGGTTTCCTCCATAGCAGGCCGTTGCCGCTGAGCGAATTCAAGAAGCTGCTGGAATGACAGGCACGAAAAAGGGCGCCACCAGGGCGCCCTTTTTTTGCAGCGGTCTTAGTGTTGCAGAGCCGCCTGCTGCGCACCGTTGATCGGGATGCGCTTGGCTTTGGCCTCTTCCGGCACAACCCGCAGCAGGTCGATATTCAACAGACCGTTGCTCAGGGCCGCGGCCTTGACCTCGATATGGTCGGCCAGGCGGAAGGACAGCTTGAATGCACGCTGGGCAATGCCCTGGTGCAGGTAAGTGACGCTTTCATTGGCATCGCGCTTGCCACCGCTCACGGTCAACACGCCTTTTTCCACTTGCAGTTCCAGGTCTTCTTCCTGGAAACCGGCGGCGGCAATGACGATGCGGTATTGATCGTCAGCGTGTTTCTCAACGTTGTAGGGTGGGTAGCTGCTGCCTGGTTCGTTGCGCAGTGCCGATTCGAACAGATCATTGAAACGGTCGAAGCCGACAGAGGAACGGAACAGTGGAGCCAAGGAAAATGCAGTACTCATGGGTGTTTCTCCTGATTATTCAGCGAGTGGTTATCTCCGCGACCCGAATTCGGCATCGCGTACCCAAGAGATAGGGATGGGCTCCAGCGTTTCAAGACATGCCTTAAAAATTTTTTACGCCGCCTCGCTCCGGGGCATGCCCAACAGGCGCCCGACCTGATCCAGCTCGGTTTCCCGGCGCAGGGCGGTGAACAGTTCGACCGCTTCCGGGTAGTTGCGGGTCAGCATCGCCAGCCATTGCTTCAGGCGCCCCGGCGCCGAACGCGGGGTCAGTTGCACCACTACCTGAGCCCAGAAATCCTGGAGCATCGGCTGCAGGTCGGCCCAGGACATTTCCACCACGTCTTCACCGGCCCGGGCTGCGGCAATCTGCCGGGCCAGATCGGGACGCGAAACCAGCCCGCGACCCAGCATGATGTCCTCGACGCCGCTGATTTCCCGGCAACGGCGCCAGTCCTCGACGCTCCAGATATCCCCGTTGGCGAACACCGGCACCTTGACCACTTCCTGCACCCGCGGGATCCACTCCCAATGGGCCGGCGGCTTGTAGCCGTCGACCTTGGTCCGCGCGTGCACCACGATATGTTCGGCGCCACCCTCGGCCAGCGCTGTGGCACAGACCAACGAGCCATCCGGGCTGTCGAAGCCCAGGCGCATTTTCGCCGTGACCGGAATGTGCGCCGGCACCGCACGCCGTACATGCTCGACGATCTGGTTCAGCAGCTCGGGCTCCTTGAGCAGCACCGCCCCGCCCCGGGACTTGTTGACGGTCTTGGCCGGGCAACCGAAGTTCAGGTCGATGACCTCACTGCCCAGCTCACAGGCCAGGGCCGCGTTCTCTGCCAGGCACACCGGGTCCGAACCCAGCAACTGCACTCGCAGCGGCACGCCGGCCGCGGTGTGTGCACCGTGCAGCAGTTCGGGGGCGAGCTTGTGGAAGTAGGCAGGCGTCAACAGGCGGTCATTGACGCGGATGAACTCGGTGACACACCAGTCGATCCCGCCAACACGAGTCAGTACATCCCGCAGGATGTTGTCGACCAACCCCTCCATGGGCGCCAGGGCAATTTGCATGAAACACACTCGACAAGAAAACGGGCAAAAAAACGTCCGCCAGTTTACTGGGTTTCGACCTTCAGCAGGAGTTTTACAGGGGCGCGCCAGCCGTTGCAGGCGCCTTCGCTGGCAAGCCGGCGCCTGCACGGGCACAGGGAGGTGTCAGGCGCCCTGCAGGGCCGGGCCGTAACCGTCCAGGAACTCGGCGGGCATGCGCTTGGGCTTGCCGGTGGACAGCTCGATGCAGACAAAGGTGGTCTGGGCCCGCAATAGGGTTGTACCGTCGCTCGGGCGCATCAGCTGGAAACGCCGGGTCATCTTCAGGCGCTGGTCCCAATCGACGATCCAGGTGGCCAGTTGCAGCTCATCGCCTTCATAGGCCGCCGCCAGGTAATCGATCTCGTGCCGCACCACGGCCATCGCCCGGTCCAGGCGCCGGTATTCGGCCAGGTCCAGCCCCAGGCGTTGCGAATGTCGCCAGGCGCAACGCTCCAGCCAGGTCACGTAGACCGCATTGTTGGCGTGCCCGAGGCCATCGATATCCTCGGCGGCCACCTGCAGATCGATGACGAATGGCGTTGCCAGATCCCAACTCATGCCCGACTCCCGGTCAGTTTTTTTGACCGGGGCAGTGTAACGGATGCTCAGGCCGATTGGCGCGCTTGCAGATGCCGTCCACTGACCAGCGCCACCACCGCATCCACCACTCGGGAGTCGGCCAATATCCGCTGGTGGCCACCTTCACTCAAGCGCAGGAGACGGCTGTCGAACCAGGCCTGGTGGATGAGCTCCGATTCCTTGACCGGAACGAAGAGGTCATCTTCGGCGTGAATGATCAGGCCGGGCATATCCAACTGATACTGGGCCACGTCCATGGCGGCGGCGCGCATTCCGACCTTCTTCTCCACCTGGCGGATAAAGGCGGAACGCGCCCTGGGCGGCAACCGCATGTAGCTGGCAAAACCGCGCAACACGGCCAGGATACGTGCCGGCGCGGCAATACTGACCAGGGTTTCGGTGCGCAGGCCCAATTGCACCGCGAGCATGGCGCTGGCACCGCCCATGGAGTGGCCGATCACCGCGCGCAGGGGCGGCAATTCGGCTGCTGCCTCCAGCATCGCCCGGGCAAACAGTGCCACGTTTGCCTCATCGCCCGGGGAACGACCATGGGCCGGGCCATCCAGCGCCACGGCGGTATAACCGGCGGCCACCAGGGCGTCGATCAGGCTGGCAAACTGCGTGGGCCGCCCTTCCCAGCCGTGCATCAGCAATACCGTCGGCCCCTGACCCCAACGCAAGGCTGAAAGCCCGAAACGCAAGGTCAGGCGCTCGGCACGCGCCAGCAGGGGCAACTCCCACTTTCGTGGCGGCAGCTCGCGAGGGGTCATGAACAAATGACGCATCCGATTCGCCGCCCATTGCGGCGCCACCCACCCCAGAGTGCCATTGACGCCACGAATCCAGCTCAATCTGCTCATCACCTACCTCGCCGTTGCACTTCAGGTCATAGCACCGCCGACTTGGCGGCACGCAGCAAACGATCGGACAACTCGCCGGGCCCCAAGGCCCGCGCCAGGGACAGGCCGCCAACCATCAGCGCCATGTCGGCCAAGGCCTTGTCGGTATCTTCGGGGCTGGCAGCCAGTTGCGCGACCATCAGCTCCATGTGTTCGTTCAAGGCCTTGCGAAAGCTCTCGGGCAAGCGCCCCAATTCGCCGACCGAGGCTGGAATCGGGCACGCCTGCTCGGTGGAGTCGCGGTGTTTGCGCGACAGATAGAACGCCGCTGCCAACGCCCGGCGCTCTTCGCCGCTGAGGCTTGCATCCATTTCATCGAGCAGGCCGCGTCGATGGGAAAGCAACTGAGTGAAAGCCTCCAGCATCAGCGCATCCTTGCTCTCAAAGTGCGCATAGAAGCCGCCTACAGTCAGGCCGGCAGCCCCCATCACCTCACCCACACTCGGTTCGGCCGGGCCGCGCTGGATCAGTGCAGAACTGGCGGCCTGGAGAATACGTTCGCGGGTTTGAGCTTTTTTGTCGTTCATCGTTACCTCCGAATATTACGGAAAAAATATTATTCTCATAATAATTTTCCGCAAGCCGCCAGTGTGACCGTCGGTCAGAAGCGCAGGCTGAGGAAGAAAGAGAAATTGGCCGAAGGCCAGAAAAACAAAAGGGTCATTCAATGATTGAATGACCCTTAAAAATCCCGCAGAGCGGGTAAACGTGGCGTCCCCTAGGGGACTCGAACCCCTGTTACCGCCGTGAAAGGGCGGTGTCCTAGGCCACTAGACGAAGGGGACA
>NZ_JBQOIE010000034.1:0-19226 GCF_052665325.1 Pseudomonas sp. 8(2025)
GGATCTCGACAACCGCGGCAAGAGCATTGTCGCCAGCCGCGACCTGACCCTGAACACGGCCCAGATCCTGGACAACCAGGGCGGGACCCTCAGTGGCCAGCATCAGGTGAAGGTCAGCGCCGGTACTCTGGACAACCAGAACCAGGGCCGAGTCCTGAGCAGCGACAGCCTGGTGCTGCAGGCCACCCAGGTGCTGAACCACAACGCCCTGATCACCAGCGACGGCCAACTCAAGGCCGAGATCGGCCACCTGGGCAATCGCCACGGCGAGCTCAGCAGCCTGAGCCGGGTTCGCCTGCAACTGGCGGCGCTGGACAACGTCGCCGGGTTGGTGATGGCCGGTGAAACCCTGGATATCAACGCCAGCGGGGCCATCGACAACCGTGGCGGTGCCCTGGGGGCGGAGCGCTTGCTGAAGGTGCAGGCCGCATCCCTGGACAACAGCAAGGCCGGTAACCTGCGCAGCGAGGAGCGCCTGGAGGTCCAGGTCGCCGGTCGTCTCGACAACCAGGACAGGGGCTTGATTCAGGCTAACCAGGCCATGGAAGTACAGGCCGGGCAACTGGACAACCGCAAGGGCAGGATTTCCGGCAGCGACACCCTGGTGGTGCGCGGCGAGAGTGCGGACAACCGCGGTGGGGTGATACATGCCGATCAGGCCCTGGGCCTGCACAGTCGTGACGTGGATAACCGCGACAAGGGCCGCCTGGAAAGCCGGACCGCCGTCACCGTCGAAGGCAACCGCCTGGACAACAGCGGTGGCCTGCTCAGCGCCACTTCAACCCTGACGCTGAACAGCGGCGAGGTGCTCAACCACGCTGGCCGCATCGCCAGCAAAGGCGAACTCCATGCCCAGGTGGACAGGCTTGCCCAGCATGGCGGCGAGCTGGTGGCCGAAGGCGCTCTGCATCTGCAGGGCCAGTCCCTGGATAACCGGGACCAGGGCCTGGTGGCCTCCCTCAAGGCCCTGACCCTGGACGTCGTCGAGGTGGATAACCGTGGTGGTGCACTGTCGGGCCAGGGGGAAGTGCAGGTCAACGGCCAGGGGCTGAACAACAGTGATGGCGGCAAGGTCCTGGCGGACCAGCGCCTGCTGCTCCAGGTGGCCCGGGTCATCAACCAGAACCAGGGGCTGTTGTTCAGCAAGCAAGGGCTGACCCTGAGTGGCGACAGCCTGGACAACAGCGGCGGCCAGCTGGTGAGCCAGAAGCCGTTGCTGCTGACCCTGAGCGCAGCCCTGGACAACCAGCGCGGCCTGATCAGCGGCGAAGACCTGCTGACCCTCAAGGTTGGCAGCCTGGACAACCGCGGCGGACGCCTGACCGGTGCCCGGGCCCTGAGCCTCGACAGCCGCGGGGCGCTGCTCAACCAGGGCGGCTCGATCGTCGCCGAGCAGGGGCTGACCCTGGACAGCACCAGCCTGAACAACAGCGACAAGGGCGTGATCAGCGCCAAGGCCGATGCCCGCCTGGGCACCGGCGCTTTCGACAACAGCCAGGGCGGCAGCCTGACCAGTGCCGGGCAGTTGACCCTGACCACTGCCCAACTGACCAACAACCAGGGCCGGATCGGCAGCGACCAGGCCCTCAATGCCAGCATCACTGGTCTGCAGCAGCAGGGCGGCGAGCTGTTCAGCAACGCCGACCTGACCTTGGACCTGAACCATGGCCTGCTGGACAACCAGGGCGGCAACCTGCACACCCCGGGGCAGTTGTTGTTGCGCAACCTCGACCGGGTGGACAACCGCAGCGGTGAAATCTCCGGGGCCAAGGCCTTCAGCCTCAACGCCCGGGAACTGGACAACGGTGCCGGCAAGCTCCTGAGCAATCAGGCCCTGACCCTGCGCATCGAGCAGGCCCTGGCCAACGTCAAGGGGCTGATCTCGGCTGCAGCCATCGACAGCCGCAGCGCCAGTCTGGACAACCGCGACGGCCAGTTGCACAGCCGTGGCGACAGCCAACTGCAGGTCAGCGGGCACGCCGACAACCAGGGCGCAATACTGCTGGCCGAAGGGCAGATGACCCTCAAGGCCGCCAGCCTGGACAACCGCCAGGAGGGGCTGGTGGGCGCCACCCGCGCCCTGGACCTGCAGGTCGGGCGACTGGATAACCGCGGCGGTGAAGTGTCGAGCCGGCAGATCGACCTGAGCGGCGAGCGCCTGGACAACAGTGACCAGGGCCGCCTGCTGGCCAGTGGTGACCTGACCCTGAAGGTGGCCCGGGTGCTCAACCAGAACCTGGGCCTGATTTCCGCGGACCAGGGCCTGAGCCTCAGCGGCATCGGCCTGGACAACCGGGGCGGGCAACTGGTGGGGGCCCAGCGCCTGGACCTGGAACTGGGTGAAGACCTCGACAACCGCAAAGGCCGGATCAGCAGCGAAGGCCGCCTGGCGACCCAGGCCCGCAACCTGAACAACGACCGGGGCAGCCTGTCCAGTGGTGGTGCCTTGCAGGTCAGCGCCGGGCAGGCCCTGAGCAACCAGGGCGGCAAGTTGTTGAGCGACGCGGGCCTGACCCTGGCCAGTGCCCGGCTGGACAACCAGCAGCAGGGCATCATCAGCGCCAAGGGCCGGCTGTCACTCACTACCGGAGCGCTGGACAACAGCCAGGGCGGCAACCTCAACAGCGGTGATGAACTGAGCCTGAACGCTGCCCAGGTCAACAACGAGCAGGGCAGCATCGGCAGCGCCAAGGCCCTGACGGCCTCGGTCACCGGGTTGCAGCAGCAGGGCGGCAAGCTGTTCAGCAAGAGCCGCCTGAGCCTGGACCTGAACCACGGCACCCTGAACAACCAGGGCGGCCTGATCAATGCCCCCGGTGTGCTACTGCTGAGCAACCTCGGCGTGGTGGACAACCGTCAGGGGGAAATCTCCAGCCAGCAGGCTTTCGAACTGGCCGCCCGCAGCCTGGACAACAGCGCCGGGCAGTTGCTCAGCAACCAGGCCCTGACCTTGCGCATCGAGGGCGCGCTGACCGCGCTCAAGGGCAAGATCGCCGCCGCCGCGTTGCAGATCGATGCCGCTAGCCTGGACCACAGCGGCTCGCTGCTCAGCGACAGCGAACTGGACCTGCGGGTCACTGGCCCTTTGCGCAACCAGGGCCTGATCCAGGCCGCCGGGCCGCTGCAGATCAGCGCCAACGGCCTGGACAACCAGGGTGGGCGCCTGCTCGGCGGCACCCGTGTGGGCATCGACCTGGGGGCCCAAGGCTCGGACCTGGACAACCGCCAGGGCCTGATCAACACCCAGGGCGTGCTGAGCATTGCCGGGCTGCGGGACCTGCAGAACCAGGCCGGGGAAATCTCCAGCACCCAGGGCTTCAACCTGGCCGGGCGCAGCCTGGACAACAGTGGCGGCAAGCTGATCAGCCACCAGCAGCTTGGGGTCGAGGCCGTGAACCTGGGCAACCAGCAGGGCCTGATATCCGGCTGGCAGGGGCTCAAGGTCAGCGGCGGCAGCCTGGACAACCGCCAGCAAGGTACCTTGTCGAGCCTGCTGGGGGATCTGAATATCGACCTCAGCGGCGCCTTGCTCAACAGTGCGCAAGGCGGGCTGGCCAGCCAGGGTCAGCTGACCCTCAGGGCCGCGAGCCTGGACAACAGCGACAAGGGCATCGTCACCAGCAAGGGCGAGCAGCAACTGATCCTTGGCAGTGGAGGTTTGAACAACGCCCGGGGCGGGCTGATTGAAAGCAGCGCCAGCCTCGACATCGGCGCCGGCGACCTGGACAACCAGGGCGGCCGCCTCAGCGCCGTGGGCGGCCTGAACTTCACCGGCAATAGCCTGAACAACCAGGGTGGCAACCTGCGCGGTGAAGGCGCGGTGACCCTCGATCTTCTGGGTGCCCTGGTCAACACCCAGGGCAAGCTGGCCGCCAGCGGCCCGCTGCTGCTCAAGCGTTCCAGCCGCATCGACAACCAGGACGGGCAGTTGGTCAGCCAGAACCTGATGACTCTGTTCAGCAACAGCCTGGACAACAGTAACCGCGGCACCCTGGCCGCCAACGGTGCGCTGCAGGTCAACGTCAGTGGCGAGGTGCGCAACCAGAATGACGGCCTGATCTACAGCCGCGACGCCGGCCTGAGCCTGAGCGCCGGCAGCCTGAACAATGCCAAGGGCGCGATCCAGAGCGCCAAGGCCCAGACCCTGGCAGCGACCGGGGGCATCGATAACCAGGGCGGCAAGCTGATTGCCGAGGATGGTGACCTGGACATTCAAGGCGCCAGCCTGGATAACCGCGCGGGTGTACTGTCCAGCCTCAAGGGGCTGTTCCAGGCCCGGATATCGGGGGTGCTGAACAACCATGGCGGCCAGGCCGAGGCCCAGCGCCTGGATCTGCAAGCCCTGGCCGGTTTCGACAACGGCGCCGGACGCATGGCGGCCAAGGGTGGCGACTTGCTGCTCAATGCCGGCAGCGCCGGGGTGGATAACAGCCACGGCGGCCTGTATGCCAGCGGGCGGGTCAAGGCCAGCGGCAATCAGCTCGACAACAGCACCGGGCAGATCAACGGCCAGCACATCGACCTGGATTTCAACGGTTCCCTGGTCAACCAGGGCGGCCTGATTGAAAGCCGCGAGAGCCTGGCGCTGCGCGGCGCCAGCCTGGACAACCAGGGCGGCAAACTGCGGGCCCTGGCCCCTGGCGGCAAGACCGACCTGCAGATCGGCGGGCTGTTCGACAACCGCAACGGCCTGCTGGAATCCGCCAACACCGACCTGACCCTGGCGGCGTCGGGTTTCCTCAATCAGGGTGGCAGCCTGCTGCACCTGGGCGAAGGCAACTTCGATATCGCCACCGGCAACGTGATCAATGCCGGCGGCAGCCTGGTCACCCGGGGCGGGCTGACGCTGACCGCCGACAGCTGGACCAACAGTAGCGTGATCCAGGCCGGGCGCCTGAACCTCGACGTCAACCACTTCAGCCAGACCGCCGCTGGCCAGTTGCTGGCCAGCCAGCACTTGCAGGCCCGGGGTGGCAACTGGAACAACGACGGGCTGCTGGCCAGTGATGGCAGCCTGGACCTGCAGGTCGGCGGCACCTATTCCGGTAATGGCCGGGTATCCAGCCTGGGCACCCTTGGCTTTGGCGCGGCCCAGCTCAACCTTGGCGCCGCGGGCAGCATCGCCGGTGGCGGCGGTACCCAGGTCACGGTCGCCGGGCAACTGAACAACGCCGGGCGCCTGACCTCCAACGCCGGACTCTCGGTGAATGCCGGCGGCGTGCTCAACACCGGCACCCTGGGCGCCGCCCAGGGCCTGAACCTGACCACCCCGACCCTGGTCAACGACCACGGTTTCGTATTCAGCGGCCAGAACGCCGGCTTCAACGTCAATACCCTGACCAACAGCTATGGCGAGTTCTACAGCCTGGGCGGCCTGACCGTGGCCGGCATGGCGGCAGGCACCTCGGCCCAAAACCTGAGAAACATCTCCGGCAACATCCAGAGTGGCGGCGATATCAATATCGCTGCACTGGATCTGGTCAACGACCGGGAAAAATACGAAGCCAGCCAGCAGATCACCGATGGCCGTATGACCATCCGCTGCGTCCAGCACTGCGGCGGTGGCGCCAGTTGGGTCCGGGGGCCGGTGTTTATCTACCGGACGGTGGAAGGCGTGGTGACCAGCGACTCGCCGCAGTCGACCCTGAACGCGGGGGGCAACCTGACGGTCAACAGCACCAGCTTCCTCAACCGCTACAGCACCGTGTCGGCAGGCAATGACCTGAGCATCACCAGCGGCACCATCACCAACCAGGCCTCCCTGGTGGCGTCCGGTTCTTCCGGCTATGAAGTCGGCGCCGGGGTCAAGATCAATCGCGGGCTGTTCTTCCAGCTGGCCCGTGACGTGCAGGCCTATGACCGGGCGCACCCGCAGGGCAGTGCCTTCAACCAGGAGGACTTCGCCGCCCTGGTGGCCAAGTTCAACCCGGGGATCTTCTATGGCATCGACCGGCCGGTAGAGACCTCGACCCAGAGCACTTCCGCCGCGCCGGCCATCATCCAGGCCGGTGGCAAGGCCCGGCTCACGGCAGCCAACGACATCAGCAATATCAGCGTGGTCAAGAATGCCATCGCCGTGGGCGGTAGCACCCGCGACACGGCGGTGGGCGCCTCCAGCAAGCCGCTGATGGTAGTGCTCCACTCCCAGCTACCGCCGGATCTGGCGCAGCAGCAGGTCAACCCCCTGAGCCTGCCCAACTTCAGCCTGCCATCCGGGCAGAACGGCCTGTTCCGCCTGAGCGGCCAGGGCGGCGCAGCGCAGCCCTCGGCCCCGGCGCAAAGCTGGAGCATGGGCGGCGCCAGCCTGGAACTGAGCACTCGCCAGGCCGGTCCGGAGCCGGTCCAGCCCCGGGAACTGAGCAACCGGCCGCTGCCGCAAGTGGCCCTGGGCGCTCGCGACCTGAACCTGGTTGATCACCAGGCCACGGGCATCGATGGCCGCGCAGCGACGGTGCAGGTGAACGCCGTGGCCGGGGATTCGCCGGGGGGCGTGCTGCTGCCCACGGGCAGTGCTGGCAACCAGAGCGTCAACCGCGTCCAGGGCCTGCCGGACAGCAGTGTGCGCAGCAATCCGCACAAGTACCTGATCGAGACCAACCCGCTGCTCACCGACCTCAAGCAGTTCATGGGTTCGGACTATCTGCTGTCGAAACTGGGCTACGACCCGGACCAGAGCGCCAAGCGCCTGGGTGATGGTTTTTACGAGCAGCGCCTGATCCAGCAAGCGGTCACGGCCCGTACCGGCCAGCGTTTCCTCGATGGCCAGAATAGCGATGAGGGCATGTTCAAGTACCTGATGAACAACGCCATCGCCAGCAAGGATTCGCTCAACCTGGCAGTGGGCGTGACCCTGACTTCCCAGCAGGTGGCGGCCCTGACCCACGACATCGTCTGGCTCGAAGAGCAGGAGGTGAACGGCGAGAAGGTGCTGGTGCCCGTGCTGTACCTGGCCAACGCCAACAACCGTCTGGCGCCCAATGGCGCGCTGGTCCAGGGCCGCGACGTGACCCTGATCGCCGGCAAGGACCTGGTCAACTCCGGGACCTTGCGCGCCAGTGAGAACCTCAGTGCCACGGCGGGGACTGACCTGATCAACGGTGGCCTGATCGAGGCGGGCAATCGCCTGAACCTGCTGGCCGGGGACAACGTGGTCAACCAGTCCGGCGGTATTATCGCCGGGCGTGACGTGACGGTCCGCGCCCTGGCCGGGGACGTGATCAACGAGCGCAGCATCACCACCTTCCAGAGCAACCCGGGCTCCACCACCCAGCGCCTGGACTACGCCGACAACGCCGGGCGGATCGAGGCCCGCAACGACCTGAATGTCGGTGCCGGTCGCGATATCAATAACATCGGCGGGGTGCTGAGCAGTGGCGGCGACACCACCCTGATCGCTGCGCGCGACGTCAACCTGGTATCGGCCCAGGAGCACGACAAGCTCACCCGCGACCGCTACCTCAACGAAAGCATCACCCAGCACGGTTCAAGCGTCAGCGTCGGAAGGGATCTGGCGGTCAGCGCCGGACGCGACCTGACGGCGGTCGCCAGCCAGATCGAGGCCAAGCGCAACATTGCCATGGACGCGGCGGGTGACCTGACCCTGGCCTCGGCGGCGGATGAACAGCACAGCTACTCCAAGACCAAGAAAGTCACCCGCCAGGAAGACCATGTCAGCCAGGTCGGCACCTCGCTGACCGCTGGGGCCGATGTGGTCCTCAGTGCCGGCAAGGACCTGAGCCTGATCTCCAGCCGTATCAGCGCCGGCAACGAGGCCTACCTGGTGGCCGGTGACAACCTGGAACTGCTGGCGGCCCAGGACAGCGACTACTCGCTGTACGACATGAAGAAGAAGGGCAGTTGGGGCCGCAAGAAGACCCGCCGTGACGAGGTGACCCAGGTCACCAACATCGGCAGCGAGATCACGACTGGCGGCGACCTGACCCTCAAGAGCGGCGGCGACCAGAAATACCAGGTGGCCAAGCTGGAAAGCGCCAAGGACCTGACCCTGGACAGTGGCGGCGCGATCACCTTCGAGGGGGTCAAGGACCTGCACGACGAAAGCCATACCAAGAGCAACAACAACGCCTTCTGGAATTCCTCCAAAGGCCGCGGCAACACCGATGAAACCCTGCGCCAGAGCAGCCTGGTGGCCGGCGGCAGCCTGACTATCAAGGCCGTGGAAGGCTTGAAGATCGACATCAAGCACATTGACCAGAAGAGCGTCAGCCAGGCCATCGACGCCATGGTCCAGGCCGACCCGCAACTGGCCTGGCTGAAACAGGCCGAGGCCCGTGGCGATGTGGACTGGCGCCAGGTCAAGGAGATCCACGAGTCCTTCAAGTACAACAACTCGGGCCTGGGCCCGGCAGCGCAGTTGATCATCGCCATCGCCCTGGCGGCGGTGATGGGGCCGATGATGGCCGGGATGAACACCATGCTCCAGGCAGTGGCGGTGAACGTCGCCACCAATGCCACGGTCAGCACCATCGACAACCGCGGCAACCTGGGCAAGGTCCTCAAGGACGTGACCTCCAAGGAGAGCATCAAGGGCTACACAGTGGCCGCAGCCACCGCCGGAGTGGCCCAGGGGTTGAACTACAACCCGAGCGCCATGGGCCTGGATGCCAAGAGCCTGCAGACCGTGGCGGTCAAGGTCACGGCCGATGCCCTGATCAAGACTGCGGTCTATGGCGGCAGCTTCAAGGACAACCTGGCCAGCGCCGCTGCCGGCACCGCGGCGAGCATTGGCGGGGCCTATGGTGCCGGCAAGATTGGCGACCTGGGCCTGACCGAGGGCGGCCTGGCGAAAATCGCCCTGCATGCCGGGCTTGGCGGCCTGCTGTCTGAAGCCATGGGCGGTGATTTTCGCACCGGCGCCATCGCCGGTGGTGCCAACGAGTTGCTGGTGGGGGTGCTGGGGGACAAGCTGCTGCCGGACAACCTGATCCCCGGCTCGCCGGAGTACATCCAGGCCCAGGCCAACCTGATGGCCCTGTCGCAGATTGTCGGCGTACTCGGCGCGTCGGCGTCCGGTGGTGACATGAGCATCGCCTCGGCGGTGGCGGCCAATGGCACTCAGTACAACTACCTGACGCACCAGGCCTTCGATGAGGTGGGCAACTGCCTGTCGGGACGTACCTGCTCTACCGATGAGCAGAAGAAGGCTGCGGTGGCCAAGGCCGAGAAACTCAGCGAGTGGCTGGACTCGGAAATGCGCAGCCTCTGCGACAAGGCGCCGACCAGCGACAGTTGCCGCGCGGCGGTCAATGCCTCGATCAAGTACGTGGCCATGAAGGATGCCTGGAACATCATGAACAAGGATGTGACCCGTTCCTCGAAGAACACCTTCGACTATCTCTACAACACCGAAGGGGCTGCCGGGCGCCTGGTGACCTACTTGAACACCATCGACAACCGGGCCAATTTCTTTGGTGCCAGCCATGTCTACGAGCAGAACATGGGGATTGGTGCCAAGTGGTTCGGTGGGGCGGAAGAGGTGTCCAGGGCCGGTTGGACCGGCCTGGGAGCCGACGATAACCTCTCGTACATAACCTTTGGTGTCGGCCGGCTGATGGCGCCGGTCTATGACTGGCGCAAGGCAGCCGGGGATGCGCTGATCACCGGTGGCTTCGAGAACTTCAAGAACCTCTACAACAAGGCCACCAGCGATCCGGTCGCCTGGGACATCAAGCAATTGAAAGGCGAACAGACTATCCTGCAGCCGATTCATGAGCAGTACATGGGCGACCGGAGTGCATTCACCTGGCTTTCCGGGCTGGTGACCGATACGTCGATCATGCCCGAGATAATGATCGGTGATCGAAAAGGAATGGATGGCGGCGTGGATATTCTGGATTACAAGTCCCGGGTGGAGTTTGGCTGCAAATTGCTGGGCTACTCCAAGAGCCAGGGCTGTGCGCCATGAGTGCGGCGGCTTACCCGCGCCGCCGGGTGTTCATGGCGTTTTTCTTCTGCCCGCTGGTGTTGGGGCTGGTGTTCGGCGCCTTCAAGTTCGTCACGCTGCTGGCCCACCTGGCCAGCAACCCGCGATTGCTGGGGGAGGTGCGGGGGGGCGAGTTGCTGCTGATGCCGGTGCTTGCACCGCTGGTGGCCCAGGTGGCCTTTCTGCTGCCGTTCCTGGTCTTCGCCCTGGGGGTGACGCTGATGAAGGTCTACCACAGCCCGCGCGCCTGTGCGGTGCTGGCCCTGGTGGGCGCAAGCGTGGCCAGCCTATGGGCGCTGATCTTCATCGCCCTGGTGGTCCATGGCGTGAAGAAGGCACAGTTCGCCGACTACCAGGTGGAGATGCTGGTGCTATTCGTGGCTGCCTGCCTGACCTGCTGGCTGGCGGCGCGCCTTTTCCTGCCCGAGAGCAATGCTGGTCCAGGGGTTGCTGACTGACCCCTTGCTCCGGCTGCCGTTATTGACAGCCGGGGCTGGCGCCGCGAATTATCCAGCCCCTGGATAATTTCGATGGGCATTATTCATGAAGCTCAATGTGCAGCGCCTTGACCTCAACCTGTTGCGGGTGTTCGACGCCTTGATGCAGGAGCAGAACCTGTCCCGGGCCGCGGTACGCCTGAACCTCAGCCAACCGGCGGTGAGCAATGCCCTGGCGCGCCTGCGTCGGCACCTGGACGAGCCGCTGTTCATTCGCACCGCCCGCGGCATGCAACCCACCTCCCGGGCCCTGAGCCTGCATGTGGCCGTCCGCCAGGCCCTGCACCTGTTGCAGCAGGGCCTCGATCCTGCTGCGGCGTTCGAGCCGGCGGCGGCCCAGCAACTGTTCACCTTGTCGATGAACGATTACGCCCAGGCGCGCCTGCTGCCGGCCCTGTCCCGACGCCTGCAGCAGGTAGCGCCCGGGGTCCGGCTGGCGGTGCGCAGCGACAGCGCCGACGCCATCGCCGCCTGGCTCGGTGCCGGGATGCTCGACCTGGCGGTGGACTACCTGTATTTCGACAGCCCGGACCTGTGCTACCAGCCGCTGCTTGAGGAGCAACTGGTGGTGATCGGCCGTCGCGACCATCCGGCGTTTGCCCCGGAACTGAGCCTGGAGGCCTACCAGGCTTGCCAGCACGTGGCGATTCCCGATCGGGGTGGGCGCGGCTCGCCCCTGGAAATCGTTCTCGGCTCGGCCAAGGTCCAGCGCCAGGTGCAGGTGTTCGTGCCCAACTACCTGAGCATTCCGCTGATCGTTGCCCAGTCCGACCTGCTGGGCACCGTGCCACGCTACCTGGCGGAGCATTTCTGCGCCTTGCTGCCGATCCGCATCGCCAGCCTGCCGCTGCTGGCGGCGCCGGTGCAGGTCAGCCTGATCTGGCATCGCCAGCAGCAACAGGCGCCGGGCCTGCAATGGTTGCGCAGGGAGATTGCGGCCATTGCCAGTGCTCCATAGTCGCCATGCACTCCGGGTAAACGGGGCGCTGCCCAGGTGGGGCCGACCTCGGCCGACCAGCTCTGGCTCCGGAATTTCTTGAGAAAGTGCCAAGTCTCAGAAATTTCCTACTTCCATTGGCGAAGTGTCTTGAACTCAGTTGAGTTCAATTTGGCTAGCATGGTTTTTTATCCGGAGCCGCGGTGATGTCGACGCTGAGCGTACTGTTGTTGTGTTCGAACGCTTTTCGGGTTCGACATTTTTCAAGAATTCTCGCGTCTTGCGGTTTTGCTCGGGTACAAGTGATCAGCGATGACTGCGACGGGGCTCAGTTCCCGCCCGCCCTGGATGAACTGGACCTGGTGATCTGCGACTCGCTGCACTCCCTGAACGCCATCCCCTACCTGCGCAGGCTCTGCGAGCACTACGGGTTTTTCTCGATGATGGAATGCGAGGCACTGCAAGCGCCGATCCGTTGGGGGCTGGCGAACTTTCGCATGCGTTCCGGCAAGTACTGCGTCGGCAGTTACAGCGATCTGGATACGGTGCAGATCAGCGCCTTGCTGCTCAAGGCGCTAACCGTCAAGCGCACGGTGCGCAGTCACTCCCGCGGCACTACCCAGGCGGCAGGCCGGCCGCGACCCGCCAGTAATGACTGGGTGGCGCAGTTGGATGTCTCCATGGCGCTGGAACAGCAGCAGATCGTCCCGTACTTCCAGCCCCAGGTCTGTATCAAGACCCGGCGCATCACCGGCGTCGAAGTCCTGGCCCGTTGGCAGCATCCTCACAAGGGGGTGCTGGGGCCGCAGTTCTTTCTCGACTTGTTCGACAGCCCGCAGGGCCATCGCCAGTTGTTCGACTGCCTGTTGCAGCAGGGCCTGGCGCTGCAGCGGCAGTTGCAGGGCCACGCCAGCGGCGATGCCCTGATGTTCTCCTACAACATTGAGGCCAGCCAGTTGAGCGATCCGCAATTCGCCCTGCAGGTGTTGCAACAGATCGACGAGGCGCAGGTGCCCACGCGCCAGGTGACCCTGGAGATCACCGAGCGCCAAGCTCTGGTCCTGAGCATGCAGAGCATCGAGAACATCAGTGTGCTGGTGCACAGTGGCGTGCGTCTGTCCCTGGATGATTTTGGCACCGGGCATTCCTCGATCATGCGCCTGGCGGACATTCCCTTTGGCCAGCTCAAGCTGGACTCCGGATTTGTCGCCAACGCTACGGGGCCCAAGGAAACCCGGATCATCGAGGCCATCGTGGGGATGGCCGGTGCGCTGAACCTGGAGCTGGTGGCCGAAGGCATCGAGACCGAAAAGCAACGTGCGCACCTGCAGCGCCTGGGTGTCGATGCGGCCCAGGGCTTTCTGTTTCACAAACCGATGAATGCAGCCGCCCTGGTCCGGGTCCTGACGTTGAGCCGGCCGCCGCAGCGACAGCTCAGCCAGAGCTAGGATGCAGCGCGGTCACTGCGTCTTGAGCATCACATAGGCTTCACCGCCACGACGGTCGTGCATGAGGATGAAGGTCTGCCCGTTGAGGGTGATCTTGCTCGGTACGCTCTGGGCCACCGGGGTGCTGGAGAACTTGCCGGCCACGCTGAGAAATTGCTGGGTCAGCGAGCTGTCGTTCTGGGTCGGGGTGGTGATCGCGCATTCCTTGTTGGCCTGTATCTGCACGCCCAGGCTTTGGTCCTCGTTCATGCCCATCTTGGCGAAGCCGGCATCGGTCAGGTCACTGATGCCATGGTTGCGCGCGGCGGTCTCGGCGCCGGCGAAGGACGGCGCGGACTTCAGGCAGATATCGCGAAAGGCCAGGATGCCGGCGGAAGTGATGGTGGGCTCCGGGTTGATCTCCCGGGTCACGCTGGAGCAGGCGCCAAGCAGCGCCAGGGCGGTGAGGGTTGCGGCAAGTGGTGCGGTGCGGGGCAGAGTGCTCATGGAAATCCTTGGAAGCAGACGGCAAGGGGGTGGGGAGGGTTCTTGCCGAATGAGGCATCGGCGCCCTGGCAGGGTAGGCAGGGGCATCGTTCAGATCAATCTTTTGTGTGAAAACCGCGTGTTGAACGGTTCCGGGGCGCTGCGGCTGGCGCAGTAATTGCCTGCCTCATGGCTCAGTTCAACGATGGGACCTGCGGCCATGCAATTACGAGCGTTGCGTTACTTCCACGAGGTAGCCCGGTGCGCCTCCCTGCGTCAGGCGGCGGAGCGCCTGTACGTGACCCCCACCGCAGTCAGCCGGCAGATCGAGCAACTGGAGCACTTCTTCGGCACCGCGCTGATCGAGCGCGGGCCCCGGGGCATTCGCCTGACCGTGGAGGGTGAATGCCTGGCCGAGCAGGTCACCTCCACCTTGCGCGGCTTCGACCAGGTGCGCGATGTGATCGCCAGCCGGCAGAGCCAGGTAGCGGGTAACGTCAGCATCCATGTGTCGGAAAGTATCGTTTCCAGCGTGCTGGCGCCGGTGCTGGCGGCGTTCAACCGGGCCCATCCGAAAGTCACCTTCAACATCGTCATCGCCAGTGCCGGCGCCACTCTGGATGCCCTGTGCAGCGGCGAGGCCGACCTGGGCCTGGCGTTCTACCTGCCGGAACGGGCCGAAGTGGAGGTGACCGCCCACTGCCAACTGTGGCACCGGGTACTGGTCAGCGCTGAGCACCCGTTTGCCCAGTGCCCGAGCATTCGCCTGCAGGATCTGGAGGGCCAGCCCCTGGCGATTCCCGACTCGGCCTACGGCGTGCGCCAGGCCCTGGAGGGCGCGGCGAAAAAGCGCGGAGTGAACATCCTTCCGGTATTCACCACCAGCTCCCTGGAGGTGCAGAAAAGCCTGGCCCGCCAACGTGCGGCAGTGCTGATCCTGCCCCAGGTGGATGCCGAGGCCCGGGACCTGGGGGATGGGCTGGTGGCCGTGCCGATCGACGACCAATACCTGGAGCGGATCCGGGTGGACCTGTGCGTGGTGCGCAACCGGCCCTTGTCGGTGGCGACCCTCAGGTGCCAGGAAATGCTTGTCCGGGCGATGCAACGCCATAGCCTGGCGTAGGAGCGGGCTTGCCCGCGAAGGCGTTTCCAAGAACGCTGCACGGCTTACGGACCTCTTCGCCGGCAAGCCGGCTCCTACGGAGGAGGGGCGGTGGTCAGAACAGGTTGAATGGGAAATTCCCCACCAGGCGGAACTCGTCATAGCTGCCGTCGATCTGCCCGCCGCTGGCGCGGTGGTTGTAGACGATGGTGCGCAGCACCGCATCCTTGAGCCGTCCGGACTGCACCACATAGGCCAGCATCAGGCCATTCTCGTTGTGCTTGGCGCCGTCCAGGCCGCGTACGTTGTAGCCGCGGTTGCGGCCATTGCGGTCACCGTCGTACTGGGTGCCATCGATGCCCCAGCCCTTGGCGTGCCACAGGCTGGCGCTCAGCCCGGGCACGCCGTAGGCGGCAAGATCCAGGTCGTAGCGCAACTGCCAGGACTTTTCATTGGGGCCGTTGTAGTCCGAGTACAGGGAGTTGGCCATGTAGTTGCCGGTGGACTCCCACACATAGTCGAAGTACTCGTCGCCGAACACCTGCTGCCAGGCCAGGGTCAGGCTGTGGGCCTGATGGCTGCCGGTCAGCGCCAGACTGAAGGCGTCGTTATCGATGTAGCCCAGGCGCTGCTGGCCCTGGTCCCGGGTGTGGTAGTAGTTGAACGCGGTCTTCAGCGCCAGCCGGCTTTTGTCCCCGGCGCGGTGGGTCAGGCCCAGGTAGTACTGGTCCCACATGTTCTCGAAGCGTGAGGCATAAAGGCTGCCTTCCAGGCCCAGGCCGGACTTGACCGTCGTGCCCAGGTAGCTGATGCGCTCGCCGCTGTAGGCGCGGTTGCCGAAGGTGGTGGTCAGGCGTTCGCTGCCGGTGCCGGTGCGCGGGATGGCCCGGTCGAAGCTGCCAGCCTGCAGCGACAACCAGTCGGTTTCGTTGCTGTACAGGCCCACGCCCTGGAAGCTGGAGGGCAGTGCGCGGTTGTCCTTGTAGCGCAGCACCGGGTTGTCGGTCATCAGGCGCCCGGCCTTGAGCTCGGTGTTGGACAGGCGCAGGCGGACATCGCCGATGCCCAGGCGGCTCCAGGTGGGCAGGGCGTCGCCGTCGCTGTCCACCAGCACCCGGTCGCCGCCATTGGCCACCCGGCCGTGGCCGCGCTCCAGGTTCACTGCGCTGAACAGGCCGGCGTCCACCCCAATGCCGATCAGCCCCTGGGTATAGCCGGAGCTGTACTTGAGCATGCCGGTCTGTACCCAGGTTTCCCGCACCCGGGTGCGCTGGTTGCCGTCGGGTTTCTTGATCGTCAGGTAGGTGTCGCGTTGGGTGTGCTGGTTGGAGTAGTAATGGCGCAGGTTGAGGTCCAGGCTGCTGCCTTCGATAAAGCCCGGGGCCTGGGCCTGCTGGCTTGGGCGCGGGTTGTCCTGGGCCAGCAGGGGGCTGCTGGCGCTCATGGCCAGGAGGCAAAGTACGAGCTGTTTCATGTCGCTTCCCCACAAATCAAAGGCGTCGAACCTCCGCCCGACCGCGGTCATGCGCGGCCGGCAGGGTAGAGGAAGACGCGGTGCCGGAAAAGAGTTTTGGGCAGTGAGGCGAATGCTCAGCGGGCGCGGGCTTCTGCGAGCCGTTGGCCGGGGTTGCTGCGCCCGGGTGCTTGCGGGCGGGTTTCCTTGGCGAACCAGGCGGCGGTCAGGCACACCAGGTTAGCCACCAGCAGGTAGCCCACCGGTGACATTGGGTTGCCGGTGGTGCCGATCAGCCAGGTGATGATGATCTGCGCCGTACCGCCGAAAGCCGCCACGCCAAAGGCGTAGACGATGGAGAAACCGGTGGAGCGCACCGCCTTGGGAAAGCTCTCCACCAGCAGCACGATCAGCGCCGCGCCACTCATGCCGTGCAGCCCGGAGAGCACCGCCAGGGTCAGCAGGAAGGTCGTAGGGCTGGGGTGCTCGGTCATCAGTTGCAGGGCCGGGAACAGCACCAGCAACAGCACCACCCGTGGCGCCATGAGGATGGTGCGGCGGCCGAAACGGTCGCAGAGCATGCCGCCGGCAATCGCGCACACCGCCATCGCCGCGCCGGCCACCAGGGTCGAGAGCATGGAGATGCTGGTGGGCAGTTTCAGTTCGGTGAGGGCGAAGGTGGTCATGTAGTTGATGAAGTACTGGGTGATGGTGCTGCCCGACAGAATCAGCAGCCCCAGCACCAGCGCCCGGCGATGCTCGCCGAACACCTGGCGCACCAGGCTGCCGGTGCTGGCTGTCTCGCCCTGGCCGTGGAAGGTTTCCGCCAGGTTGCGGCGGATGTAGATGCCGATTGGCAGCACCAAGAGGCCGAACACGAAGGGCACGCGCCAGCCCCAGCTGTTGAGGTCCTCGGGGGACAGCACCTGGGTCAGGGTGTAGCCCACGGTGCCGGCGGCCATGGCGGCCACGCCCTGGGCCACCACCTGCCAGCAGGCGTAGGTGCCGCGCTTGTGGGCTGGCGCGGCTTCGAGGATGTAGGTGGTGGCGGGGCCGGCTTCTCCGCCCCAGGCCAGGCCCTGGATCAGCCGGGTGATTACCAGCAGGATCGGTGCGGCGATGCCGATGCTTTCATAGCTGGGCAGGATGGCGATGCTGCCGGTGCCCACGGCCATCATCACCAGGGTCAGGAGCATCGCCGGCTTGCGCCCGACGCGGTCGGCGTAGGCACCGATCAGCACGGCCCCCAGGGGCCGCACGATAAACCCCACACCGAAGGCGGTGACCGACAGCATCAGGCTGACAAAGGCGCTGTCGGAGGGAAAGAAGGTGTGGCCGATCATCACCGCAAAGGTGGCGTAGACCCCGAAATCGAAGAACTCCACGGCGTTGCCGAGGATCACCGCAAACACACTGCGCTTGCCTCCCGCTGCATTGGGCGTTTCGGGCTCGGGTGTGGCGGATGGATTGGACGCTTGGCTGTGCATACTGGCCCCTCGAATTTTTATTCATAGGTTGCCCAGGCCCCGGGCGGCAAGGCCCGGGGCTGGGGTGAAGGTGGCAGTTTCGGTGTGTCAGTGGGACGGCGGATTTGGCCAGCTGTGGATTGCTCCGCGCCAGCTCTCATAGGTCTTGGCCACTTGCAGCAGCCATTGATCGGCAAAGCGCGGGGCGATCATCTGCAGGCCGATGGGCATGCCATCGGCGGCGAAACCGCAGTTGATCGACAGCGCCGGTTGTTCGCCCATGTTCCAGGGCAGGGTGAAGACGATGTGCTCGAACGGCTGCTGCGGATCATTGCTCGGTGACGGCCACTGGGCGGGAAAATGGTTGATCTGGTTGGTGGGTGACAACACCAGGTCGAACTCGCTGAACACCTGGGCGGCGCGGCGACGCATCTCGAAGGTCTGGTTGAAGCCCAGCACCGCCTCGACCCCGGACAAGTCGGCCCCCGGCGCCGCCCAGTCGCGGATATAGGGCAGCACCTTGGCAAACTGCTCGGCGCCCAGGGCCGAGAGTTCCGCCCATTGTCGGGCACGCCAGAAGCGGTCGAGGCCGTCTAGCTGAGCGCGGTCCATGATCGGTGCCAGGGTGCGGACCTGGGCGCCGTGGCTCTCGAACAACCGCGCGGCCTGTTCCACCGCCGCGCAGACAAAATCTTCCGGCTGCAGCCCCGCGCCGGGTTCCAGCATCAGGCCGATTTTCAAGCCGTTGACCGACACCGGCGCATCGCTCCAGTCACCGGTCAAGGGCGGCAGGCTGGTGGCGTCCCGGGCATCGGGTCTGGCCAGGTAGCGCATCATCAGCACCGCGTCATCGACGCTGCGGGTCATGGGCCCGGCGCAGCGTCCGGTGTAGTAGGGGTCGATGGGAATCCGCCCCAGGGTCGGCTTGAACCCCACCAGCCCGCACCAGGCGGCCGGCAGGCGCACCGAGCCGCCGATATCGGTGCCGATGTGCAGCGGCCCGTAACCGGCCGCGGCGGCCGCAGCGGCGCCGGAACTGGAGCCACCGGTATTGCAGGCGGTGTTCCAGGGGTTGCGGGTAATGCCGTGGAAGCTCGACAACCCCGAGGACAACATGCCGAAATCCGGCACCGTGGTCTTGGCCAGGATGATCGCCCCGGCCTCACGCATCCGCGCTGCGGGCGGTGCATCCTGCAACGCCGGCTTCAAGGTGGTGGCCGCGCTGCCCAGCGGGATTGGCGTGCCCTGGGTGGCGATCAGTTCCTTGATCGTCACTGGAATCCCGTCCAGCGGGCCGTTGGGCGCGCCCTTGTTCCAGCGCTCGGTGGCGGCCCGGGCCTGCAGGCGCACCTGCTCCGGATCGAAGGCGTAGAGCGCACGGATATGCGGCTCCCAGCGCCCGATATGGGCCAGCAGATGCTCGTAGTAGTCCAGTGGCGAGAGGGTGCGGCTGGCGAATTGCGCCAGCAGCTGGGTGGTGGATAGATCGTGCAAATCAGTCATCGAACGCATCCTTGTGTCGGGCGTCAGTCGGGTTGCTGATGGCCCGACTGTATCGCTTCCACCCTAGCCCAACCATCACAAAGGACGCAGCCTGGTGTTGCGTTTTTGTGAGCACTGCAGCGGCGTGTCCCTCGGCCCGATTGAATACGGCCCCACCCAATCGCGACGTTCTGTAGGAGCGGGCTTGCCCGCGAAGGCGGCCTCAGGGTTTGCACAAGACTCGCAGGCCTCTTCGCCGGCAAGCCGGCTCCTACGGGATTCTGCACGATGCCGGAACCAGGTGTAGGAGCGGGCTTGCCCGCGAAGGCGGCCTCAGGGTTTGCACAAGGCCCGCGGGCCTCTTCGCCGGCAAGCCGGCTCCTACGGGATTCTGCACGATGCCGGAACCAGGTGTAGGAGCGGGCTTGCCCGC
>NZ_JBQOIE010000035.1:0-18875 GCF_052665325.1 Pseudomonas sp. 8(2025)
GTGTCGACGCTGTAGATCTGCATCACGCCCTGGTTGGTGGCCGCCTGGGCCAGGGTGTTTTGCTGCTGCTGCGCCGAGACCGAGTTCTGGAACAGGATCGCGGTGGCCTGGGCCATGGATTGGTAGATGGTGCCCATCGCCATGGCCGGCGCTTCAGCGACGACCTTGACGTTGGTCTGGGTGACGGCATCGGTGATTTGTTCGTTTACAAGTGGCATGGCTCAACTTCCTTTGTTAGGCACACGGAGCATTCCGTGTCATTGAGTGAACGTGGCAGCCCTGATGCTGTGAAGCGGGGCTTGAACGGCCTTGCGGTTATTTCAGGGGGCCCTTATTGCCCACTGCCGGCGGTCAGTTGCTGGAGGGTGTCTTCGACTTTCTGCGACAGCCCGGCCATCCGCGCCTCGACCGCGACTTTCACCTCCTGCTGGACCAGGGCGCTGATCATTGCCTTGAGCTGCGGATCGTCCGGCGGGAAGCTGGCCGGGGACAGTGCCGGCGCCAGCGCCGCCGCGGCGGCTGCAGCGGCGGCGGTCGTCACCAGGCCGGCCCCGGGGGGCGATACCGACAGCGGCTCCTCGGACTCGGCGGCCGCCAGCAATTGGCGCAGCACCAGCTCCCGCGCCTGGGGATCGGCCTTGCCCGCGGCGGCGGAACCGGCCAGTTGATCGATGATCTGCCGGGTGCGCAGCCCATCGGACTGCATCAGCTCCGTGGCCCGCTGCCGCGCCTGATCGACGCTCTGTTGCGCGGCCCTGGACATGTCCAGCGGCTTGTCCTGGGCAAATGCCTCCAGTACCTGGCGCTCGACCTGGGTCAACGGGCGTTTCAGATACTTCTCGGCAAAGCCGAATATCGTCGCCATCGGGGTCTGCTCTTCATTCGCCATTGCATGCTCCTTACTCAATGAATGACGTTGAAGGGCTGGGCACCGGGTCCGTCGAACTTCAACGCCAGGGGAAAAGCCTGTGTCGCGGTCATGCTCCCGGCCGTGCAGGCCCCGGGCACCTGGCGCGCCCGGGGCGCTTGCTCAGGAGGACGGTGTGCGATTGGCCAGGGTGCTGCTGTACTTGGCGATGCTCTGGTCGATCTTGTCGATGGCCACGCCGGCCGCGTCGGCCTCCATGGCCCCGGCAGCCGCCGCCACCGCTGCCGCCGCGCCCACCAGCAGATCGGTGACCAACGCGCCCAGGGCATCCTCGGCAGCCCCCTTGACGTTCTCTTTGACGATGTTCTCGGTCATCTGCTTGAGCAGCACCGCCTGGGCCGCCAGGGCCAGCTTGCTGACCCCGTCGAAATACCCCGCCGCCGACTGCGCCACCAGGCCGGCGGCCTGGCTGATCATCATGTCCGGCGCTGCTGCGATCTGCGCCGGGGCATAGCTGAAGGTCTGGGCATTGCTGAACTGCACCGCCTGGACAATCTGGCTGTTCAGGGCATCGGTGCTGTCGCTGCTGGGCGTGCCGGCCTGCTTGAGCAGGTGCGCGTTCATCGTCTGCATCATCGAGGGCTGCGCCGGGCCTGCAGGCGATGGAGCAGGTTCGGGCGCCGGCGCGCTGGCTGTCGAGGCGGCGTCACCGGCCATCGCCGAGGGTGCCTCAGGCTCGGCGGCTACTGCAGCGGCGCCAGGGTCGGCCGCCGCGCCGGCGCTTTCATCGGCCGCGGCTGCGGGTGGGGTTTTCTTCTTGAACCAGGCCATGACGATTCTCCCGGGCGATCAGCCCTACTCGCCGATCGCCATGATCAGCGCCACGGCCTTGGACACCACCGCATTGGAGATCTGGTTGAGCGCCTGCTGGCTGTTGACCGCGTTCTGCAGCGACAGGCCGGCCGAGTGGCTGGCCACCTGGTACAGCGAGGCGATGGCCTGGGCCGGAGCCTCGGCCACGACCTTGACGTTGGTCTGGGTGACGGCATCGGTGATCTGCGAGTTGACCATTGGATCGGGCATACATCTCTCCTTAGATGGAATGGCCCACCGCAGAAGGCGGCGGCACCGGCTACAGCATCGAAAACAGGCTCACTGAACAGGAACGCCCGAGCGAGCCGGCTGTGAAACCTCAGGCCGTATCAACGCAACTGCGCCCGCAACAGCTGCACATACTTGCGCGCCAAGGGCTGGTTCATGCCCAGCTCGGCGGCGATGTGGGGATAGGGCAGGTCGTCGACAAACTTTAGTTCAAACAGGCGGCGCTTCTTCGGCGGCAGTTGCGCCACCCGTCGACTGAGCAGGGCCAGGGTCTCCAGCAATTCCACCTGGTCGAGCACCGACATCTGCGGGGCCTCCAGCTGCTGCAGCGGGTCATCCTCGAGCCCGGCGAAATCCACAAACAGGCGCTGCTCCCGGGCCTGCCGGCGGCAGCTGTCGACAAACACATGATCGAGCACCAGGAACAGAAAGCCCTGGGGGTCGCGAATCCGCTCCGGCGAGCGACGAAAGAACAGCAGCGCCTTGATCGCCGTGGCCGCCAGCCACTCTTGGGCACCATCGGCGTTGCCCCGCGCCAACTGCCGGGCGCGGCGCTGCAAACCGGGCAATACCGCCCTCCAGCTGGCTTCGAACAGTTGGTCCGGCAGGCCCGCTTGCAGGCCGCCCGGCATGGAACAGTTCATCTCCTGCACCTCCCTGTGCCCCGTGATTGCACGGTTCTGGCTGCAGGTTGCGCGCAGGTACGAGGAAGCTTCAGCAGGAAAAACTGCCACTACGCCCCGGGTTTCCGGGGGTTGCGACGGACAAGCACCAGCCGATGAAAACCGGCGTGGACGCCCCGAGTCGACATAGGTATGATGTCGCCCGCACTGCACTCGTAGCTCAGCTGGATAGAGTACTGCCCTCCGAAGGCAGGGGTCGTGGGTTCGAATCCCGCCGAGTGCGCCATCTTCAGCGAAAAAGCCCCAGGTCTTACGGCCTGGGGCTTTTTTGTTGATCCGCGATGCAAAACGGCGCAATGCCCGAACGGCACCCCGCACACATGACGGCCCCGGGCTGTCCTGGCGAGGCGCAACTTGCTACATTCGCCGCCCCCGGACAGGAGGTCCCGATGCTGCGCCATCCCCTGCACAATCAACCCTTCGAGCCCCAGATACGCGACTGGGTCACCTGGTTCATGGGCTATGACATGCCCCCGGCCCTGGATGCCGAACTGAACCGCTACAACCCCAATGACCCGGACGACCGCGAATACCTGGTCCGCCACTACGGCCTGATGCGCCACGGTTCCCGGGAAAATTTCCGGCATCGACAGCGGCTGGTGGAGGTGCTGCAAGCGGCCCTGGATGACCCGGACTACGACTTCGAACAGATCTGGGAGCCCATCGAGGACGACTACGAATACGATCAGTGGCCCAGCAACTGGCCAGGGGTGATCGACAACAGCCGGGACCTTTTCCAGCGCCTGCTGAACGCGGCACGGGAGCGCTGGCAGGAAGACCTGGTCCGCGCGCAATTGCCTTCGCTGGCAGAGTGCCGGGCAATCCCGCACCGTGAGCGTTTCGGCGGGGATTGGCTGTTCGGCATCGACAACCCTGAAGCCTGGCGGGCCGAGTTCGATGTGACCGCCACGCCCTATGACCTGGAGACCCAGGGCCCGCAGTTCCAGGGCGAGCAACTGAGCCTGCACCTGAGCGGTGAACTGCCGCGCTTGTCTGTGCCTGCCAGCTGGCCGGTGATCGAGGCGGCGACCCACTGCAGTTTCGTGCTCAAGGTCCAGGGCATCAGCGAACTGGCGGTCAGCGGCACGCGCTTCGACGGGCGCATGCGCACCCAGCTCACTCGCCTGGGCCTCGGTTATCACCTGCGCCTGGAAATCGGCTTCGATTGCGTGATCGAATGCGTGGCGTTATCTGTGAGCATCGCCGACGTCAAGGGAACACCCGATGAAAAGCAACTTTGAAGTGGCTCTGGAGCGCGAGGAAGTGCTGCAGTTCTTTCGCGGCCAGGGCCAGTACCTGACCCGGGACGGCGATTGGGACGAGCACCTGTACTGCATCAATTGGCCGGGGATCTTCGCCTACCTGCGGGACAACGCCGACGGCGCACAGCAACTGAGTGCCAGCTTCGAGCGCTACGCGTACAGCGTCGAGGAAAGCATTGAGGACTGTTTCGGCCTGCGGGAAAACCTGTTCTGCTACTACTCGACCCGAGCCCGCTGGGCGCCCGAGAGTGTCGACCTGCTGGGGCAATTGCCGGAGCCCTGCCGGCGGCGGATCGTGCAGCGCCTGAGCTGGTATCGCTGGCAAGTGGAAAACCACGCCCGGCTGCTGCCGGAACGGGCCCGGCGCATGACCGCGGACGGTGCCTGCGCCGAGTTCATCGAGTTGCCCGCCACCCCCTACGCCTGAGCGCTGGGGCTGCCGGATCACTCCTCCTCGACGGCGTCGGAGTGCGGGGCCGCCTGATCGTCTTCGTCGTCGGCCTGCTGATCGAGGTCCTCGCCCTCTTCAAGGCCAAAGTCCTTGCGGCTTTCCTTGATGGCCTGGCGCAGCTCCGCGCCCTTGATCGGGCAGTTCAACATTGCAGCAATACGGTCGATGCGGGGTGCCATGACCGGCCTCTCACTTTCTGGAAACTGGGCAGATAGTGCGCGTTTTCCGCTGCGACAGCCAACCCCCGCACCTTATTGACGACGCAAGGCTTGCAGGCGCGCGTCCAGATCCTCCTGTGGATAAGTTTCCTGCAGTTGGAGCAGCAGCTCGGCCGCCGCGCGGTTCTGGCCCTCGTCCCATAGACGCAGCACTGTCTGCAGTTGCTCATTCAATCGCTTGATCGCCCGGGGCGCGACCGGCGCCGACATGCGCTTGGCCAGCTTGCTCGACTCGGCCCTGGGCTTGGCCATCGCAGGTGGCGCTGCATCAGCGGACGCTTCCATCTCCGGCGCCGCGGCAAAACTGCCGACAGGGGCCGCCGGAGCGATGGGCGAAGGGGCAGCCGGCTCAGGGACGCTCAAGGCCCCGGCCAGCTCGGCGGAACGTGGCGCCGCCTGGCGTGCCATGGGCGCAGCTGGGGCTGGAGCGGGCGCAGGGACAAAGGCCTGCTCTTGTGGATAGTGCTCCGGGGAAGGCCGCAGCAAACCGATGACCAGGGCCACGCCAAACAGACTGGCAAAAGCCAGTTGATAACGCGGCCGCAGGCAGGCCTGCATCCAGCGTTGCCAGAAGCCGGGCTTGGGCGCCGGGGCTTCGCGGCGGGCAGTGGCCAGGATCAGGGCGTCGAGATGGGCCGGTGGCTCCTGGGTACTGTGTTGGCGGATATGCGCCAGCATCTGCTCTTCGGGGGTTGGGGTCTGTCGGGCGTCAGTCATGTGAGTACCTCCTCGGCCAGGAGCCGACGCAACTTTTTCAACGCATAGCGGAAACGGCTTTTCACCGTTTCCAGGGGAGCCTGGGTCAGGCTGGCGATTTCCGGCAGTTCCAGGTCGCCGTGGGCCCGCAGCAGGAACACCTCGCGCTGGTCTTCGGGCAGGTCCTGCAGGGCGGCTTCGATACGCTGCTGGTCGCGGCACAGGCTCAGTTGCTGTTCGGGGCCGGGGGCTTGGTCGGCTTCACCGTGCAGTTGTTCGTCATAGCTGTCGTGCAACGGGTTGCGCTGGCCGTGCTTGCGCCAGTGGTCGATCAAGCGGTTGCGGGCAATCTGGTACAACCAGGTCCGGAAGCTGGCCCGGCCCTGGGGCTGGCTGGTGCTGCGGATCAGGCTGAGCCAGGTTTCCTGGTAGACCTCATCCGCCAGCTCGGCCTTGCCACACAGGCTCAGCACAAAGCGATACAAGCCCTGGCGATGGCGCTGGTAAAGCACCTCGAAGGCCGCGGGGTCTCCGGCACGGTAACGCGCCAGCAGCGTTTCATCGCTGCTGGCGTCGCTGGTGGATTGGGCAGCAGACATAGGGCGGTTGAACTCCTGTTCACTGCGGGTCTGAGGTCTACTCAAGGCGGCTCTGCACTTGGCTCAAGTCCACGGGCTGCGCCGCCTGGGCTTTCGGCGCCTGAGTTTGCAGGCTTTGCGCCAGCTCCACCAGCTGTACGAACTCGCCTCGCAGGCCGTAAGGGTCGGCACCCTTGGCGCCCTGGGCCAGCTTGACCGTGTCGGCCAGGCTGAAGTTGCCGGTGTAGCGGCCGTCCTTGATCTGCTGGGAGAACGCCGCCACGGCTGCGGCGAAGCGCAGGTCGGGGCTGGCCGCCGCCAGGCTGCCGGGCTGCTGGGCACTGATGGGCCGTTCGATCAGGCGGCTGCTGCCGCCTTCCGGCGCCTTGTAGCGCAGCCGCAGCATGGCCAGCTCGCCCTGCTTGCCACTCTGTTGCGGCGCCTTGGCCTGGGCATAACGCAGCGGCTCCAGCCAACCCTTCTCGCCAGCCGGGACAATTTCATACAACGCGGTAACCGTATGCCCTGCACCGATTTCCCCGGCGTCGACCTTGTCGTTGCTGAAGTCTTCTCGCTTGAGTGCACGGTTCTCATAACCCAGCAGGCGGTATTCACTGACCTGGGCCGGGTTGAACTCCACTTGCAGCTTCACGTCCTTGGCCACCACCGCCAGGGTCGAGCTGAGCTGGTCCACCAGCACCTTGCGCGCTTCGCGCAGATTGTCGATGTAGGCGTAGTTGCCGTCACCGGCATCGGCCAGTTGCTCCATCAGGTGCTCGTTGTAGTTGTCCACACCGAACCCCAGGGTGGTCAGGGAGACACCACTCTTGCGCTTCTCGGCGGCCATGGCCTTGAGGCTGTCGAAGTCGCTGACGCCGACGTTGAAGTCGCCGTCGGTGGCCAGCAGGATGCGGTTGATGCCCTTGTCGATAAAACCCTGCTGGGCCATCTGGTAGGCCAGCTGGATACCCGAGGCGCCCGCCGTGGAACCACCCGCGGTGAGCTGGTCGATGGCAGTGCGGATCTTCGCCTTGTCACGACCGGACGTGGGCTCCAGCACCACCCGTGATTCACCGGCGTAGACCACCAGCGACACCCGATCCTGGTCCCGCAGTTGATCCACCAGCAGCTTGAGGGTGCTTTTCACCAGGGGCAGGCCTTCACGGCGATCCATGGAGCCGGAGACATCCACCAGGAACACCAGGTTGGCCGGGGCCAGCTCCGCCACCGCGCGATCCGATGCCTTGATGCCGATGCGCAGCAGGCGGGTATGGGGATTCCACGGCGACGGCGCCAGCTCGGTGGTCACGCCAAAGGGCGAGCCGTCCGTGGGCAGGGCGTAATCGTAGGGGAAGTAGTTGACCAGTTCCTCCAGGCGCACCGCGCCCTCCGGCGGCAGGCTGCCCTGGTTGAGCAAGCGGCGGACGTTGGCATAGGCACCCGTATCGACGTCGGCGCTGAAGGTCGAGACCGGTGCTTCGGCGACGCTGTGGATCGGGTTGTCCGGCAGTTTCTGGTACTGCTCCCGGGGCTCGTCGCGGTAACCGGCCACCAGCGAATCCCGTGAGCTAATGGGCGCCGGCATCGGCGCTGACAACCTCATCGGATGCACAGCGCGCTTGGCCATGGTGGCATCGGCATGCTGCACCTCGTACTGCGCTTGAGGCGCAGCCTGCAATGCTCCCTGGGTTGACGAGCCGGCAGCGGATTCGGGCTTGGACGACACACCACAGCCGGCAACTGCCAGCAACAGGCCGGCGGCAAAACCCTGGGCGGCCGGACGAAGGAAATGCACGGGAAGGGACATGGGGCTGACCTCGGAAAGAAATGATCCATTCCCCCCTTCAGACGAAGCCCCTGGGCGATTCGGGTTAAGCCTTCGAAAAAAATTTCACTCAGCGGGAATAGCGGCGCACCACACTGCTGTTGCGCAGTACGTGACCGTTGATCTTTTCCAGCAGTTGGGCGCGGGTCAGCCCGGCGGGCAGGGCTTCCGGCGGCAGGTCCAGGGCGTAGATCTGGATGATGTAGTGGTGCGCGCTGTCACCCACCGGCGGGCACGGGCCCATATAGGAAGTACCGTTGCGGCTGTTGAGGCCGGCCAGCCCTTCCAGGTTCGGCTTGTTGCCGGCACCGGCGGGAATCTGCCGGGTGGTGGGCTTGATGCCGTAGTGCACCCAGTGATCCACGCCCTGGCCCTTGGCCCCGTCCGGGTCGTGCATGACGATGGCGTAGCTCAAGGTCCCGGTCGGGCCGGCGGTCCAGTTCAAGGCCGGGGAATTATTGTGCCCGCCACAGCCCTTGGCATCGCTGGCATTGCCCGTGGTGAACAGCCGGTCATCCGAAACCCCGGGAATGTTCAGGGTAAAACGCTCCTGGGCCTGCACGGGCAAGTGCAGGCACAGCAACGCGGCACCAACGGCCAGCCAAGTATTGCGGGAGGCAAAGCGAGACATACGAAAGCACCTTATTTGCGGATGAGATCAGGGTGAGCACAAGACTATAGCCTGCACGAAAGAGCGCACTCCTTCGCACCAGGCAAGGGAGCAGATTGAGCTTGAGGACGGGGGTAGTTGTAAATGAATATTTCAGACAGGAATCGCAATGGCGACCACCCTCCACGGCCGGCCGGAAAGAGCGGCGGGCCTCAGTCCCGGTGGGCCTGCATGTACTGGCGCAGCAATTGGTTGATCCGCGTCTGGTAACCCGCGCCCTGGCCCTTGAACCACTCCAGCACATCGGCATCCAGGCGAATGGTCACGGCCTTCTTGCCCGGCAGGTGCACCTCTGCGCGGCGAAAGAAATCGTCATTTAGCTCGGGAATATCAGAAGTATCGATGCCCTGGTCATCGGTTTTCGCCAGGCGATCCCAATCAGTTTTCGATCCGTTGGACATAATATTTAGCCTCCCGCTTAGTGGCTTTGCGCGCCGAAATGATGCGCACCGCATGACCCCGCCGCTCGGTATGGACCACTGCGCCCACCAGGGCCCTGATCCAACCGAGGCTGGCCCAGCGCTCCTCGCCGTAGTCCAGGCGCTCATCGCGCAAGGACAGCACCGGGCGCTGGAACATCAGCACCGCATCGTTGAAATCGATGCCGTGCTTGAGGATGTTGGCGTGGTTCTTGGCCTCGTCCCATGCAACGTACATGAGCAGTTTCGTATTTACAAATGTACATACAGGCTAGCCGACCAGCAGTAAAAAACACCTGGAAATACAGTCGCAAGCGGGATGGATGTGTGCGGAAAAAGCCCTACAACGCTCTCGGAAAAGACGCCACCACACTTGCCTTGCACCCTCGCAAGCCCGCGGCTTATAGTCCGGCCGTCGCCCATATGGCGACCTGGTTTGGCGACCGGAGTAACGAGTACATCGATCCATTAAGCGAGGTGTACTAATGAACCGTTATATATCCCTAACCGGCCACGACTGCCTGATTCCTTCCCTGCTGATCGACACCCAGGCGCCCATCGATGTGCTGCACGACGCCGCAGCCTTTCGCATCCGCGCCGCGACCCAACTGCTGGAGAACTTCGCCGCCGAGACCCTGCGCAGCGAACCGGTGCTACTGCAGGAACTGACCCTGGTGTGCAGCATCCTGCTGCGCGATGGCTGTGATCTGCTGGATGTGACATCACGGCGCCTGCAACCGCAGGCCGAACTCTAAACACCCCAGGGCGGCTTCCCGGCCGCCCATTCTTCATAAGGAAATGCCATGCATAAACCCGCAACAGAAATCCCCGAGCGCCAGATCCGCGCGCTCTACGACGCCGACACCATCCGCGTCTACCAGGCCTACTCCGACAACATCGCCGACGCCGCCCTGGCCCACGGCACCTTCGTCTCCCCACCCTTCAAGATGGAGCGCATGACCTGGATAAAGCCGTCCTTCCTCTGGATGATGTACCGCGCCGGCTGGGGTTTTAAGGACGCCGGACAGACCCGCATCCTGGCCATCGACATCAGCCGCGAAGGCTTCGAATGGGCCCTGGCCAACGGTTGCCTGAGCCATGTCGACGAGTCCATGAGCAAGGAAGAGTGGTTGAAGTTGAAAGACCAGTCGCCGGTGCGGATTCAGTGGGACCCGGAACGGGATCTGTACCTGCGGCCCCAGGAACATCGTGCGATCCAGATCGGCCTGAGCAAGGAGGCCGTGCAGTTGTATGTGAACCAGTGGATCAAGCGCATCACCGACGTCACGCCCCTGGCTCACGAGATTCATCGACTGATTGAGGAAGGGGACTTGGGGGGGGCCAGCAGGCTGCTTCCGCAGGAGCGGGAGTACTCTATGGGGTTTGATGTATAACCTGCACTTTCGGAAGTTGCAGCTAAGTTACTGGAAGAACTCACTCATTCACCTTAGAGGCTTAGCAAACAACAATCGTCATCTGATCAATCCCACTTAAAATCAGGTGTGATGGTACATAAAACCCCTGCGTGACCAAGCATTTTCCTGACCCGCGAGACCTCAACAGCCTGCCCGGAGAACAGAAGAAATTGGCCTTTCTGCAGTGCTTTTCTGGACATCAAAAAATTATAACCTGCCACCTCGGATACAACTCGCACATGTGCTTCGCTTTTATAATTACCGCTACAAAAAATTTTATATTCTCGCTCATCGATTTTAATGTCTGAAATATGTGTAGTAACCAAGGACCAGCCACAACCGGAACACCTTAACCCTTGGGTAGAACCCTCGTTAAACACATCGAGCTGTTCTTCACACGATGTACATATTAGAGGAGATACTTCTTTCATCATGGCTTACCAGATTAAAACACTTTGAAAACCGTGGATTACTAGGAAATCATCTACTGCTCAACGGTCACCAGTTCCTTCAAAGAAACACAAAAGTCATCTACCGCTAAAAAATCAATACCAGCCTCGAACCCAAAATATACATTCGAAGATTCTTCGCAACTACTTCCAAGGTTAAATAAAAAACCTATGGAAAAGTATCCATCTTCCATGCTTTCAGCCTCCCCGGCCATGAACCTTATTTGAAAGTCGCTTTCCAAAGGCATATAAACCAGTGACTCATTAACCTGATTAGTAAGCACTGACAATTTATGCCTATAGAAATAATCAACAAGCCTATTTATATCATCAAAATTCAAACTACAAAAGAAATCAGCCGGTAAACAGCCAGAATATTTATCATACCAAATACTGACAATATCGAAGTCAAAAAAAACTATCCTTAGCCTTCATATTTTTGACAATAAACTCTAACACTCCCGCCTCTGTCTTAAGTTTAATGCTCATGCTACATCTCACTTAAAAATGCAAAATACATGCATACATATCTCTGTACCACGCGCGATTACACCATAATATATTTTCTTCTTCACTCTAAAAACTCATCACTTACGTGACTCTTACTTAATATATAGCCCACTATGATCCGAAGGCTGACAAACTAGAAAAAACAAACTTGATGCAGGTCACAGCAGAGCTTTTTTTTCAAACCTTATTTCAATCTTGAAAAAATCAAAGACTCAGGAGTTAGTGAAAAATCATCTGAGTCATCATGCAGCCCATGAGCTATCCTTCACCTACAATGACTTTTCGCAACCCAACTAAAGCAGTTCTTATCAACTTAACTTCATAGTCCGCATTCAAAGTTATCTTTACGCCTGCCAGCATCGAGCTCAATTTCTCTTTCGGATAAACATCCGCCATTGAATACAACTCTTGGATCACCCTATCAATCAAGCCTACAACTACATCAGCATACTCTTGGCTTTTCAGAAATTTATCTAGCTGCAGATCAATACAACCAGGGCCGCCATACGAAATCGAATCGACCCAAGAATCAAACATATAGTCCAATGCTTCCGAGCTTACATATTTTCCGGACTCTATTACTAGAAAGCAGGCAATACTCAAGTCCAGATCATGAATCCGCGTAAACTGCCCAGAAAACTCTAAATTCGAATAAGCCAAATCAAACTCTCACTCATTGTAAGTATGAAACAGAGCCCTGCCATCTTGGGATTCTTTATTCCGCTCTAATAAACCCAAGCCACCCTACACCAACAACCAGGTAACTAGTCAGAAGATTTTCAACATCAGCCTCTTCGGAAAACTAGAAATTTCCGATACATAAAGGAAATTCTACAAACTCTTGTCGATGCAACTTAAATACTAGACGATGCATGTTTTTTGCATCCCCAACATTTCTATGCAGAATTTCCTGCAGACTTGATTCATATTCAGCATATAACACAGCGCCTTCACATACTCTTACTTCTCTCACAAGCTTCCGCGCACCATACTTTAAAAGAATCGAATACACTCCTTTACTTTTCGCTTCGAAACCAACAACTATTAGTTTCACAAACTACTGCTCAAAAATTAAATAAGAACCCCATGTTCCTTGAGGCCATTTCATTTCCATTTTTTGCTAGTCCCTTTACACAGTTCACAAATCATCACACATCCACAACTATTCAAACCATCGACTAAAATCCAGCATCCTATTTCATTACCTCCTTCCCAAAGCTGAGCAACCACGAGCCTGTTGAGCTCAGCGCATAAAAAATCCCAATATTTCCGTTTCAACATAAGAGCAAGTCTTCTTACGAGAGCCAGACCATCTAACTTCTAAAAAACAAAACAACTTCTTTTGTCCTCCGTCTCATAACGCCAAGATTTTATAATGCCCTCTTTTGAGACAAGTATTGAGTAACGACAATCCATAAGCCACGTAATGTAGTAGCGCTTTTCACCTGCCTCTTCATCCAAAACTTTATCAAAAGCTGCATTCTTATTGCTGGGCGACCAATATTGATGCAAACAATCTGGCAGGCATCTAGGAGGCCAAAAGTGCGACTCAAACGGAGTACCAACCAACCCATTGGTAGCACTAACCCAAGTCGAATAAAAAGGTGACGAGCATCCTATAGCAAAGAGACAGACCAAAAATACATTAATTATTTTTTTCATCTTTCCTCACTGCATCAGTTAGAGGCCTATATTTATCAATGATTGCCCCGTAATTGACTATTAATGCGGGCGGCATACTACCAATATTTTCAAAAATACTCATATCAGGCTTTTCGCCTAAAGAACCTCCCAGTTGCCAGCTCAACTTTTTCAGCTCGATCAGTCTATTCATCCAAGTATCATGTAAAGTCGCAAATGCATTAACACCAGGAACATTACTTAAAAAATTACTAAGAGGCATTCCGTGACAAATAGCCAACAAGGAAGTACACGTTTGATTTAGACCAACATTATTTCCTTCTCGCTCTATTCCACTGACAGTAACGCGCGGCACAAGCCCCCCATCTAGCTCTTGAAAAACATTGCTTCCAGGTCTCTCCACCCCAGGCCTAACATCCGGGTCTCGACCCGCCGAATACTGATACAACTCCATCAACGCCCCAGTCGCTGCAATACTCAACCAAGTGTCTTTGTCCTTACCACTCAAGGCCCCCTTCAGTGCGGTATTGGCTGCATAAGCCTTCAAGCGCCCGGCATAGTCATCGCCATAAACATAATTACCTTCCGCACTTAAAGTCCGCCCCATCTCGTTGGTAAAGGCCGCACCGAAACCAGCAATCACCGCACCGGTTGCGTAGCCTTTCAAGCTGTTTTCACTGAATACGTCCTTCACCACATTGCCCAGATTGCCCTTGTTGTTGATAGTGCTAGCCGCAGCGGTGCCCGCCATCGAAGATAACGCCGTAGTAACCATCGCATTACCCCACCCCGCCGCCGCAGTGCCGACTGCCGTTCCCGCCTGAACCATCGCTGCATTTCCCGCAGCCGCCATTGCCGAACCGGACCCAGCACTCGCCCCCGCAGCCGTACCTATAGCACCGCTGGCGGCACCCGCCGTAAAAGCGGCGACGACGATGACAATCGCCAGCATCGCCCCCTGACCAAGACTTGAATGGCTGTACTTGAAGCTGTCATGAATCTCCTGCACCTTGCGCCAGTCCACATCTCCTCGCTGCTCTGCCTCCTTGAGCCAGGCCAGTTGCGGGTCGGCCTTGACCATCGCGTCAATGCTCTGGCTGATGGTGCCCTGGTCGATCTGCTTGATATCGATCTTCAGTCCATCCAGGGCCTTGATCGCTACCTTGCCTTGAGCTAACAACGCTGTCTGGCGCAAGGTCTCATCGGTGTTGCCCTTCCCTTTGGCGCTGGTCCAGGCCAGGCTATTGTTGCTCTTCTCATGACTCTCTTGATGCAGGTCCTTCACCCCTTCAAAGGTGATGGCTCTACCGCTATCTAGGGTGATGTCCTTGTCACTCTCCAATTTGGCGACCTGATACTTCTGATCGCCACCACTCACCAGAGTCAAATTACCACCCGTACTGATTTCGCTGCCCACATGGGTAACCTGAGTGACCTCATCGCGCTGGGTCTTCTTGCTACCCCAACTACCCTTTTTCTTCATGTCATACAGCGAGTAATTGCTGTCTTGAGCCGCCAGCAGATTCAGTTGGTTAGCGGCCACCAGATAAGCTTCATCCCCGGCTGTCACACGGCTGGAGATCAAGGTCAGATCCTCACCCGCAGTCAGCGAAACATCTCCCCCCGCCGTCACCGTGGAAGCAACCTGTTTGACATGATCTTCCTGGCTTTTGACCTTTTTGGTCTTGCTGTAGAAGTGCGTTTCATTGGCCACCGAAACCAGGTTCAGATTCTCGGTGGCCACCATCGCCACATCGCGCTTGGCTTCGATCTGGCTGGCGATGGCGGTGATGTCGCGGCCGGCGCTGATGGCCAGATCGCGACCGGCCTGCAGGCTGGAGCCGTTCTGGGTCACGCTGAGGTCGTTGTAGCGCACGCCGCGGTCGTTGCTGACCACCTGTTCCACAGCGCTCAGGTTGACGTCGCGACCGGCCTTGAGGCTGGTGTCGGCTCCGCTCTTGAGTACGCTGCCGTTGTTGTTGATGTCGCGCCCGGCACTGATCACCAGGCTGTTCGCCGCTTCTACCCGGGCGGCGTTGTCGACGAAGTCGCGCTGCTGGGCGTAGCTGCCGTTGCTGCTCTGGTGCGAGGTCAGGGTGCGCTCGTTGATGACGTCGCCCCAGGTTGCGGCGAGGCTCACGTCACGCCCGGCGACGATGCCGCCGGCCTTGTTCACCAGGTCGTTGCCGGCCAGCAGGTCAAGGCGATTACCGGATTCCACCAGGCCGCTGTTGATCAGGTTCTGCCCGGCCTGGGCCGACAGGTTGTTGGTCGCGCGCAGGGTGCCGACGTTGTTAAGGTCCTGGCCGGCGATCAGGTTGACGTCGTTACCCGCGATCAGGACGCCGTTCGGGGCGAGTCGGTTCTTGGCCTGGGCCAGGTAGAGCACGGGCACCAGCACTTGTTCGCCGTTCACTTCATGGCTTTCCAGCCAGACGATGTCGTGAGTCAGGGCCGCCACCTGCTCGGAGGTCAGGGTCACGCCCACCGACAGGTTGAGCTGTTGCCGGCTCTGGATGGCGTTGTCCATCAGGTACTTGAACAGCTGTTCGTCGCTGTTCTGGCCGTCGATAAAACGCTGGCCGGTACGGGCTTGTACCGCTTGTTGAATCAGCTTCTGCTCGTAGAAGCCATCCCCCAGGCGTTTGGCGCTGTCGTCCGGGTTGTAACCGAGGCTGGACAGCAGGTAGTCCGAGCTCATGAACTGCTTGAGGTCGGTGAGTACCGGGTTGGTTTCTATCAGGTACTTGTGCGGCCGGGTAAGGTTCGCGGCATCCGGCAGGCCGGCGATCTGCGCCGGAGCTGGTGTGGCGCTGCTGCTCTGACCACTGAGGCGGAACAGACCGTTCTGCCCAGCGGGCAGACTAAAGCCAGGCAGGGCCAGGGGGTTGACCTGTTGCTGGGTCAGGTCTGGGGGCAGTTGCGGGCTGAGGCTGATGCGAGTGGCGAAGGCGGTATCCGGTACTTGGGTATCGGTACGCGCACCGCTGCCGACATAGGTGTAACCCGGACGGACCACGCTGCTGTCGAAGCCATTGCCGGCCTTGATGCTCACCGCTCCCCCGGCCTGGATCACTGCGGCATAGCTTTGATCACCACCGGCGAGTTTTTTCGTCGTCCCCAGGCCGACCCACTCACGTTCGGTCATGCCGATAAAACCGGCCAGCGCGCCTTCCAGACCACCCAGGTCATCAGGCGTATAACCCGCACTCTGGAACCAGTATCGGTTGGTGACAGCGTTAGCGACGTTGTACCAGGCACTGGCATTTTTGGTCCGCGCCGACATGAACACCCGGGTGGTTTCGGTCTCGCCGGTTTCCACGCCGCTGTGGGTCAGGTTGTTGACCGTGGCCACCAGGTTGCCGGCAGCGCTGATACTGCTGCTCTGGTTCAGCAGGTCGCCGGCGTTGATATTCAGGTTGACGCCCGCGGCAATGCTCGACGCCGCACTCGCTTCGGTGACTTCGAATTTGTCGCGCTGAACGATCTCCCACACGTGATTGCGTTTGCCGCCACAGTCACCGGCGTTGTAGCCCTCGATGCAGGCGACTTCACCAATTCTGGCGGTGTAGATGCCGCCGTTGTTGGTGGCCAGCACATCGCGCATGTTCTCAAGGGTGCTGGCTGCAAGCGTCATGGAACCATCGCTTTGCAGGGTGCCGGAACGGTTGGCGATGCGGCTGGCCAGAGCCCCCTGACCATCGCGATCGATCGTCAGATGACCGAGGCTGTAAACGTTGCCGTAGCTGTTGGTCAGGGTGTCGACCCGCAGCCCCATGTCGTCGCCACTGAACACCAGCCCGTGATCGTTGAGCAGGCCGCCGGTGGTCAAGGTCAGGTTCTGGGCAGCCCCAAGGGTGCCCTGATTGTTGATGCCACTCGCGTTGAGCGTGAGCCCGGCCGCAGCGCTCAGGCGCCCTGCGTTGTTCAACTGGCCGAACACCGAGACTGTGGTGTTGCCGCCGCCAGCAATACTGGCACTGTCTGCCAGGTCCACTTGGGCAGCTTTTAGGTCCAGTTGCCCAAAGCTGCTGAGTCGGCCCTTGCTGCTGTAATGACCACTGAGGTCGATATTGACGCCTGCATCACTGCCGATCAGGCCGTCATTGATCCAGTTCACGCCGCTGCCTATCAGGCCATTGCCGGCTAGGAGCTGGCCCGTACGGGCCTGGGTCAGGTGGTTGACGTTGACTGTCAGTTTCCCGGCCTGGATCGAGCTGCTGTTGGTCCAGCGTTCGCCTTCCAGGATCAGCTGACCGGCGGTTTTCAGGCGCCCGCCCACATCCTCGAGGTTGGCCATGGACAGGCCGAACAGGCCGTTGCCGCTGTGCAGCACGCTGCCGCCACGGTTGTTGAAGCTGCCAGCGTCGAAGGCCAGGTTTTGGTTGGCGGTTTCCAGAGAGCCATCGCGGTTGTCGAACAATCCGCCGAGCTCCAGCCGTGTATCGCCACCGTCTCCCAGGGCGCGCAATTGGCCGGTCTGATTGTCGAGGCTGGCGGCCTTGATCGTCAGGCTGCTGTCGCTTTCGATGATGCCCTTGTGGTTATTCAGAGCGCCGCTGAGGTCGAAATTAATCTGCTGGCCGGCGATTTGCCCGTTGTTGCCGCTGTTGTCGAAATGGCCGCCGCTAACTTTGACAAGGCCCTTGGCGTAGAGGCCACCGTTGCGGTTATCGAAATCGCCGGTGGTGATCAGCGCATCGCCGCTTTGCGCGGAAATCCGCCCGCCGTCGTTGTCTATGCCAGCCAGGGCCTTGAGGGTCAGGCGCTGGGCCTGGGTCACGCCGCCCTGGCGGTTGTTGCTCGGGTCGTAGCCGTTTTTCAGCACGCCGCGAAGATCGGCGGTCATCGCGCCTTGCACGCTAGAAAGCACGCCCCCACGGTTATCCAAGTGGCCGGCGCCGATGTTCAGGTTACCGTTCCTGGCCAGGATGCGACCACTCTGGTTGTCGATGTCGCCGGTGCTCAGGTTCAGAGCGCCTTGGCTCTGCAGGGTGCCCTTGCCATTGGTGAGGCTCCCGGCCTGAACGTGCAGGCCGCCGGTCTGGCTGTAGATCAAGCCATCACCGCTGTTCTGCAGTGCGCCGTCCAGGGTCAGGGTCAGTGGGTCGTTGGCCATCAAGGTCCCACGGTTACGATTGTCCAGGCTGGCAGCGAACAGGCTCAGCAGGCCCTGGCTGGCCATCTGGCCACCCCGATTGTCGATCTGCCCAGCGCGTTCGATGCGCAGCGGGCCGCCGCTGGCCAGCTTGCCGTGGGTATTGTTCAACGCGCCCAACAGATTAAGGGTGACGGCGGTTTTGCCGGTGAAAGTGCCGGTGCCATTGTCCAGGTCGGTGCCGGTAAAGGTCAGGTCACCCGCGGCGTCAAGGGTGCCGCCGTTGTTGCCCAGGGTCATGGCCTGCAGGGTCAGGGTCGCGGCGCTGTCGATGGAGCCGCCCTGGCTGTTGTCCAGCAGGTCGCGCAGCTTGAGGCTTTGCTCGCCGGCGCTGGAGATCACCCCCTGGTGGCTGTTGTCGAGGCTGGCGGCCTTGACGTCCAGAGCCTGCTGGCTGACCAGGCCACCGCCCTGGCTGTTGTTCAAGGCGTCGCTGAGGGTGACCTCGACACCGCCCTTGAGGCTGGAGACGGTGCCCTTGTTGCTGTTGTTCAAGCCTGTGCCGTTGAGGGTCAGGCCCTGCCAGCCCGACAGCAGCCCGCCCTGGTTGTCCAGTTCTGCCGTACCGGTTATCTCCAGGGTCTGTTGCGCCAGTACCACGCCGGTGAGGTTGTCCATGCCGGCCAGTACCAGGGTGCTGCTGCCCTGGCTCGACAGCTCGCCACCGCTGTTGCCCAGGTGGCCCAGGGTGGCATTGAGGGACTGCTGGCTCTTGATCAGGCCGCCCTGGCCGTTGCGCACTTGCTCGGCATCGAGTTGCAGGCGCTCGGCGCTCAGCAGCTTGCCCTGACGGCTGTTATCCAGAGCCCCGGCACTGACCTTCACCTGGCGCTGCCCGCTCAGGGTGCCGCCTCGGTTGTCCAGGATCTGGGCCGTGTTCAGGGTCAGGTCGCGGCTGGCGACAATGCTCTTGCCGCGGTTGTCGAGATCC
>NZ_JBQOIE010000036.1:0-16844 GCF_052665325.1 Pseudomonas sp. 8(2025)
AACGATGTGCTGGTCGGCCATACCCCGCTGACCAACTCCATCACCAATGTCAGCGGTGGTAACTACGAGAACCTGGTCGCCGACAAGACTCCGGTCAGCACCACCGTGACCGATACCGTCGACACCACCAGCGTCAGCCTGACTGCCACTGGCACCGTCGCTGAAGGCGGCCAGATCACCTACACCGCCACCCTGACCAATGCCGCCGGCACTCCGGTGACCGTGACCCTGTCCAACGGTGCGGTAATCACCATCGCCGCGGGCGCCACTACCGGCACCACCACCGTCGCGGCTCCAGCCGATGACGTGTACAAGGACGCCGGCAAGGTCGAAGCCACCATCACCAAGGCCGAGGGCGGCAATTTCGAGAAGCTGGTGCCGAACACCACGCCGGCCGTGACTGACGTTACCGACACCATCGACAACTCCACCGTGTCGCTCAAGGCCACGCCTTCGGCGGCCGAAGGTGGCAACGTCACTTACACCGCCACCGTCACTGCTCCAGTGACCGGTTCCCCGGTCGTGGTCACCCTGGCCAATGGCGAGAAGATCACCATCCCGGTCGGTGAAACCACCGGTTCGGTGAGCATCAGCGCGCCGAACGATGTGCTGGTCGGCCATACCCCGCTGACCAACTCCATCACCAATGTCAGCGGTGGTAACTACGAGAACCTGGTCGCCGACAAGACTCCGGTCAGCACCACCGTGACCGATACCGTCGACACCACCAGCGTCAGCCTGACTGCCACTGGCACCGTCGCTGAGGGCGGCCAGATCACCTACACCGCCACCCTGACCAACGCCGCCGGCACTCCGGTGACCGTGACCCTGTCCAACGGTTCGGTGATCCATATCGAGGCCGGAAAAACCACCGGGACGGTCACCGTTGCGGCGCCGGCAGACGACGTCTACATCGACGCAGGCAAGGTCAACGCCACCATCACCAACGCCACTGGCGGCAACTTCGAGAAGCTGGTCACGGACACCACGCCAGCGGTGACCAACGTCACCGATACACTGGACACCACTTCGGTGGGTATCAGCGGCAGCGCCTCGGTCACCGAAGGCCAGACCGCCAGCTACACCGTGAGCCTGACTCACCCGGCGCAGACCGAAGTCACCCTGAAGATCAGCTACAGCGGCACCGCCACCGACGGTTCGGACTTCAGCGGCGTGTACACCGTGAAGATCCCGGCCGGCGCCAGCAGCGCCACCTTCAACGTCGCCACCATTGACGACAAGATCACCGAAGGCACCGAGAACTTCACGGTCAAGATCGACTCGGCCACTGGCGGCAACTTCGAGAACCTGGTGGTGGGCAGCAACAACAGCGTCACTACCTCGATCATCGATAACGACGCTCCGCCGGTCATCGACCTGGATGCCAACAACTCCAGCGGTGCTACCGGGGCCGACTACAAGGTCACCTTCACCGAAGGCACCACAGGCCCTGGCGTGTCGATCGCCGACACCGACCTGAGCATCACCGACCCGGACAGCACCCTGCTCACCGGCGCCACCATCGTGCTGACCAACCGCCAGCCGGGGGACTCGCTGAACCTGGGCAACAGCGTCAACGGCATCACCATCAATGCCAACAGCAAGGACGGTTCGATCACCCTGACCCTGTCGGGCAGCGCGACGCTGGCCGACTACATGCAGCAGATCAAGAACATCACCTTCACCAACAACAGTGAAGACCCGAGCACCACGCCACGGACCATCACCGTGACCGTGACCGACGGCGGCAACTACTCCAACGTCGCCACTACCACGGTCAACGTGGTGGCGGTGAACGACGCCCCAACCGCCACTGGCGGCGCCGTGACCGGCAACGAAGACACCCCGCTGGCACTGTCCTGGTCGAACTTCGGCGTCAGCGACGTCGACAGCCCGGCGTCCAGCCTCGGCGTGAAGATCACCCAGCTGCCCAGCGACGGCAAACTGCAATACCTGGACGGTTCGACCTGGAAGGATGTGGCCAACAACCAGACCTTCAGCAAGGCCGATATCGATGCCGGAAAACTGCGCTTCACACCGGACGCCAACGAATCCGGAACCAATGGCTACGGCGGCAACGGCGTGGGCAACCAGCAGGCCGATTACGCCCAGATCAAGTTCCAGCCAACCGACGGCCAGGCCCTGGGCAACACCGGCACGGTGACCGTCGACATCACCCCGGTAGCCGATGCGCCGACCCTGAGCGTGGCCGGCAACAGCGTGAATTCGGTGGGCCTGCTCAAGGAAGTCTGGACCAACCTCAGCGGCCTGGGCACCGACGGCAGCGGCGCTTCCGCCAGCACTCTGAAATCGGTGATCGACGCTGCCGGCACACCCAACAGCAGCAGCCTGGCGACCAACGTCCAGTCCGACGGCAATATCACGCCGGGCACTGCGTCGAAGACCTCAGGCCTGATCTACCTGGAAGCAGGCAAGGCCTATACCTTCTCCGGCACCGGCGACGACAGCCTGCTGGTGACCATCGGCGGCAAGAACGTGGCCAGCACCACCTGGGGCGCGGGCGGTAACCTCAACGGTACTTTCACCCCGACCACCAGCGGCTACTACACCATCGATATCTACCACCACAACCAGAGCGGCGCAGGCAACTACGACGTCAACCTCTCGGTCAACGGCGGGGCTGCGGTGGACCTGAGCAACGCCGGCGTGCCGCTGTACACCGGGGTCACCGACCTGACCAACGCCGGAGTCTCGGTGTCCGACCTGCACGGCACCAACGGTGAAGGCTACTACGACGGCTACAAGCTCAACGAGGGCGGCGAAGGCGGCAGCGTGCATCTGTCGAAGATCACCACCGGCCTGACTGATACCGACGGCTCGGAAACCCTCAGCGTGAAGATCAGCGGCATTCCGGCAGGCTCGGTGCTCAGCGATGGCGCCGGGCACACCTTCACCGCCACCGCGACTTCCGGTGAAGCCAACGTCACCGGCTGGAACCTGGGCAACCTGACGGTCACGCCACCGCCGTACTACAACGGCACCTTCAACCTGAACGTGACCTCGACCTCCACCGAGTCCCTGGGCGGCTCTGCCAGCACTTCGGCGCAGATCCCGGTCAAGGTCTACCCGGCGGTCTACAACTCGGTGGTCGCCACCTCCGGCGACGACACCGTTACCGGCACCGACGGCAACGACATCGTGGTTGCCGACATCGGCGGCCTGACCGTGGTCCCGGGCACCAACTACAACATCGCCTTCATGGTGGACAGCTCCGGCAGCATGAGCAGCGCCTCGATCACCGCGGCCAAGAACTCCCTGACCTCGGTGTTCAATACCCTGAAGAACAGCATCGGCGGCAGCAGCTCGGGGACGGTGAACATCTTCCTCGCCGACTTCGATACCCAGGTCAACAAGTCGGTGTCGGTGAACCTCAACGACCCGACCGCCCTGGCCCAGCTCAAGGCGGTGCTGGACTCGATGACGTCCGGCGGCGGTACCAACTACGAAGATGTGTTCAAGGCCACGGCCAACTTCTTCCAGAGCAGCCAGGCCACCGGCAACAGCAACGCCACCAACCTGACCTACTTCATCACCGACGGTAAGCCGACCTACTACCAGAGCGGCGAGCAGACCAACCCGACGCTGTACGGCAACGTGCGCCTCGACGATGTGGTGACCACCAGCAACTACAAGCTGGGGGATACCTTCAGCAGCTACATCGACAACACCCACTACCTCTCCGTGAACTCTAGCGGTTCGGTGGTCCTGCAGACCTACACCAATGGCTGGGGCTGGAGCAGCAAGACCCTGGGCACCCTGCACGCCCAGGGCGACGGTACCTACGAGCTGTCGAACCTGGCCGGCTCCGGCAGCAGCACCGACTACTACACCACCACCAACTCCAACAGCGGCTTTGCCCTGCTCAGCGGCCTGTCGAACGTCGAAGCCATCGGCATCAACAGTGGTGTCAGCCTCAACGACCTCAAGCCTTACGACAGCGACGGCAAGCCGCAGACCAACATCGACCCGAACGACCTGGCCAACTCGATCATCGGCCACACCGAAGCGACCATGCCGGGGGCCGACAAGGTCAGCGGCGGCGACGGCAACGACATCCTGTTCGGCGACCTGGTGAGCTTCAACGGCGTCGCAGGCGAGGGCTACCAGGCCATGCAGGCCTATGTGGCCAAGCAGACCGGGGTCGACGTGAGCAAGGTCACCACCAGCAACGTGCACCAGTACATCACCGAGCACTACACCGAGTTCGATGTGTCTGGCAGCCACGACGGCAACGACACTCTGCTGGGCGGTGCCGGCAATGACATTCTCTTCGGCCAGGGCGGCAACGACCTGCTGGACGGCGGCAAGGGCAATGACATCCTGCTGGGGGGAACCGGCAACGACACCCTGATCGGTGGCCAGGGCAACGATATCCTGATCGGCGGTTCGGGTGCCGACACCTTCGTCTGGAAGGCCGGCGACACCGGCAACGACGTGATCAAGGACTTCAAGGCCAGCGAAGGCGACCGCATCGACCTGCGTGACTTGCTGCAGGGCGAGAGCGCCAGCACCATCGACAACTTCCTCAAGATCACCACCGTGGACGGGGTCTCGACCCTGCAGGTCAGCTCCGAGGGCAAGCTCAACGCCGCCGGGGGCCTGGCCAACGCCGACGTGACGATCAAGCTGGAAGGCAACAACTGGTCCAACGCCAACATCAATTCGTTGATCGCCGGCAGCGACCCGACCATCAAGATCGATCACAACAACAGCTGACCGGTCCCTAGCGGCCCCCCCCCAGGGTGGTCGCCGGGCCCCGGCAGGCAGCCCGCGGCGTGACGAGCGCCGCGGCGCACCGCATACTCGCGCTCTGAATGCTGCGTTGGCCTATGCTGCTGCCTGACGCCGGAAACACATGCCTGAGGGATTCGCCATGTTCTACGTGCAACGCGATGCACAGGGCCAGCTGATTCGCGTGGAAGCCGCCGCTTACGCCGAGGCCACCGAGACGCTGCCCGCCGACCACCACGAGATCCAGACCTGGTACGCCAACGAGGCGGTGGAAGTCAGTCTCAAGCAACTCAAGCAAAGCGACCTGGAAATGATCCGGGTGCTGGACGACCTGATCCAGCTCCTGACCCTCAAGGGCGTGATCCGCATCACCGACCTGCCGGCCGCGGCCCAGGCCAAGCTGATGGATCGCACCCAGGCCCGCGAGGCGCTGGGCGGTTTGAGCCGGTTGATCAATGACGATGAAACCGGATTGATCTGAACCCTTTTCGCCAGCCGACTCCTACTGTAGGAGCCGGCTTGCCGGCGAAAGCGGTTTCAACCCCAGGGAGCCGGCTCGCCGAACAGCTGGCCCTGCACCCCGTACAAGCCCATCTCGCGAATCACCTGCAGCTCGCCCTCGGTCTCGACCCGTTCGGCAATCAGCGGCAGGTCGATGCTGTGGGCCGCGCGCTGGATGGCTTCGATAAACAGGCGCTTGTCGCTTTCCTGATCGATGTCGCGGATGTAGCTGCCATCGATCTTCAGGTACGCCAGCCCCAGGCGCGCCAGGTTGCCGATCATGCTGAAGCGCCCACCGAAGCGTTGCAGGCTGAGGGAGAAACCCAGCTCGCGCAGGCGCCGGGTCAGCTGTTCCAGCATGGCCTGCTCGGGTAATTGCTCTTCACCGATCTCCAGGGTCAGGCGCGGGCCCAGGTCGGAATGCTGGCGCAGGATCTCGAACACCCGATTCAGGGCGTGCGGGTCCGCCAGGGTCGCCGCCGACAGGTTCAGCGCCAGGCAGTCTTCGTGGCTCGCCATCTGTCTCAGCACCTGTTCGAGCATCAGCAGATCCAGGCGCGAGGTCCAGCCGAAACGCTCCAGCCACGGCAGGAAACGCCCGGCCGGAATGGTCTGGCCCTGTTCATCCAGCAGCCGCGACAGCACTTTGTAGTGCAGCACCAGGTGGGTGTCCCGAGCGGCCACCACCGGCTGGAAGTACAGCTGGAAGTGCTGCTCCGACAGCGCCCGGTCCAACAGCCGGTGCCAGGCATGGTGGTCATCCCCGACCTGGGCACTGGCGCCTTGATCGAGGCAGGCCCAACTGGTGTCACCCTGGGCTTCGGCCTGGGCCAGGGCCTGGTCGCCGAGGCTCAGCACCGCTTGCGGCGAATCACCGTGAGCAAACGCCGCCAGGCCGATGGAGGCCACTGAGGCAACATCGGTGGCGCCGGTGGCGTGCAGGTTGCCCAGGGCACTGTCCAGGCTCTGGGCCAGCTGGATGGCTTCCTCACGCACCAGCCCCGGCGCCAGCACCGCGAACTCGCCACCACGGACCCGGGTGACCAGGTTGTGGGTTTCCGGGTACTTGTCGCACTCGCGCAGCAGTTGTTCACCCACCGCCTTGAGCAACTGGTCGGTGCGCTGGCCGCCCAGGCGCTGGTTCAGCCCGGCCAGGTCCTTGACCCGCAACAGCAACAGGTAGCCGGAACTGGCCTGCTCGGGGTTGCTTACGCGGGCGTGCAGCTGCATTTCGAAATAACGCCGGTTGGCCAGCCCGGTCAGGCTGTCCTGATAGGACTCGGTGCGCAGTTTCTCGCTGCGCTCGGCCTGCTCCTGGAACAGCGCCTTGAGCTTCTCGACCATCTGGTTCATGGCCTGCACCACCCGCCGCAGCTCCGGAGTCCGGGGCAATTGCGGCAGGCTGAGGAATTCACGACGGGCAATGGCGTGGGACTGCTGGACCATGTAGTCCAACGGCTTGAGCTGGCGCCGCAGCAGCAGGGCGCCGAGCACCGCGCTCACCGCACCGCAGATCAACAGCCAGCCCAGGCTGCCCAGGGCGCTTTGCCAGAGCTTGGCCACGGCGAACATCGGGTGGCTGAGCACCTCGACCCGTGCCGCCTGTTCCCAGCCGCGGCTGACGATGGCATCGCCACCCGCAGGTTCCAGGCCGATCAGGCTGACAAACCACTGGGGCACGTTGCCGACTTCCGGGATGCCGCTGCGCTCGACAAGGGTCTTGTCGGTGGCCAGGTCCACCACCCGGATACTGGCGTAGTAGCCACTGTCGAAGATCGAGCTGACCATCAGCTCGACCATCGCCGGGTCGTCGATGTTCGGCGTCAGCGACAGTGCCAGGGCAGTGGCGGCATCCTGGGCATGGGAGCGCAGCTGATTGACATACTGGGTGCGCGAGCTTTCCAGGCTGACCATGAAGCTGCCGCTGAAGGCGACCACCAGGAACACACAGATTGCGATCAACAGTTGTTTGAACAAAGACATCTGAGCTCGTGCTCCTAGTTAGTCGTCTCGACCGGAAAACCTTCGGCCTGCATTTTTTTCAACACGTCCTGCCAACGGGACAGGCGCTTGGTGTCGCCCACCCGCTTGTTGCCTTTGGCCCCCGGTAGCCACAGACCCTCGGCATTGAAGGAGTACACCGGCAACAGGTCGGTACGCTCGCTGGCCGGGCGGATCGAGTCTTCCAGGCTGTCGAGCACCAGAGGCATGGCCTCCGGGCTGGAATAGTAGGTCAAGACCATGTGCGCACGGTTCTGGCGCAGGGCCTTGACGTAGGTGATGCGCAGTTTGTCACTGGAAACCCCGAGGTGGCGCAGGCTGAAATACTTGGCGATCGCGTAGTCCTCGCAATCGCCGGCGCCCTTCCACAATGCCTCGATCGGCGTTTCCCAATAATCCACCTGGTGCCACAGGTCGATGTCTTCCACGTAGCGCATGTTCTTGTTGAAGAACAGGTTGACCACCTTCAACTGTTCGCGCTCGGGCACCTGCTTTTGCGTGGCCAGCAGGTGCTGCCAGGCATCGATGCGCGGCTGCCCTTCGCCCAGCGGACCGTAGAGCGCCGTGGCACGGCGGCTGATCAGGGAGAAATCCCAGTCGGCGTGCAGGCTGCCCAGCAGTGCGCCGGCCAGCAGCAATGCCGCGCAGAACCAGCGCAGGGTCCGAGAAAGAGCTAAACGTGCCGCCAATGCAATGCGTCCATGGGAGCTGTCGTAAATCGGCTGATGGTGAAGGCTGGCCCGGCAAAAAACAATGGCACCTTACAATCACCAGCCGCCGGAAAAGAGCCGGCGCGAAACATTCAGAGCATAGCCGCAAGCCGCGTTCCGGCGACCGACAGCAACCGCCCGCCCGGCCCGGCACACACGTGCCTTCACGGACGACAGGCACTATGTTAGAAACCATCCGCAGACTGCGACGCCCTCTTCAGGCTGCCTCTGGCCGGCGCAGTGCCGGCCCACTTGCTTAAGGAAAAGCTGTGTACACCGACACCCGACAATGGACGCTGGTGATCAAACCCGGGCAAGCCACCCGGATCCGCCTGATCTGCTTTCCCCAGGCCGGGGCGGCAGCCGAGCAAATGCGGGTCTGGTCCAGTGGCCTGGCCGATCATATCGAGCTGGTGGTGCTCAACCTGCCGGGGCACGGTCCGCGCCGTGACGAAGCGCCCTGCGACAACTGGCCCAGCCTGCTGGAAAACACCTTCACCGCCCTCGACCCCTGGCTCGGCGAGCCCCATGCGCTGTTCGGCCACGGCCTGGGCGCGCTGCTGGCCTACGAGACCAGCAAGCATGCCCAGGAACGCTTTCCCCAGCAGACCCGCCACCTGTTCGTCTCCGGCTGTCGCAGCCCGGATAGCCTGCCGCGCCGGCCCTTGCTCCACTCCCTGCCCATCGCCGCGTTTCGCGAGGCGATCCTGACCCTCGGCGCCAGCCCCCTGGAGATGCCCCGCGGGCAGAACGACCTGCAATCCTACGAACGCCTGCTGCGCAACGGCCTGAAGCTTTTCGAAACCTGGTACGACACCTCCAGCGGTTGCCTGGATGTGCCGTTGACGGCCTTCTACGGCAGCGAGGACCCGCTGGCCACGGCCAACCTCATGCTCAACTGGCGCGAGTTCACCGGCCGCGAGTTCGAGCTGATCGAAGTGGCCGGCAATCACTTCTTCATCAAGTCCCAGCGCCAGCGCCTGTTGCAGGTGATCAATACTCACCTGGGGCTGCTGGGCGACCACCCGGCCTGATCGCTACCCATGAAAAAGCCCGCCCTGCCGTGAGGCGGGAGCGGGCTTGAAAGTGACGCGAAACCTCAGATCTTGAAGCTGTCCACCAGCTGCTTCAGGCGGCTGGCCTGCTGCGACAGGGCATCGCAATCCTTCAGGGTTTCGTTGAGGTTGGCCACGCCCTGCTGGTTCAGCAGGTTGATCTGGTTGATGTCGACATTGAGGGTCTCCACCACGGCCGTCTGCTCTTCGGTCGCCGCCGCCACCGACTGGTTCATGCCATCGATCTCGCCGATCCGCTGAGTCACGCTGACCAGCCGCGCACCGGCCTGGTTGGCCACTTCGACGCTCTCTTCGCTGGACGCCTGGCTGGCGTTCATGGTCGACACCGCTTCACGGGAGCCGACCTGCAAGGAGGTGATCATCTTGTGGATCTCTTCCGCCGACTCCTGGGTACGATGAGCCAGGTTGCGCACCTCGTCGGCCACCACGGCGAAGCCACGGCCGGCTTCGCCGGCACGGGCCGCTTCGATGGCCGCGTTGAGGGCCAGCAAGTTGGTCTGCTGGGAGATGCCCTTGATCACATCGAGAATGTGCCCGATGTTGTCGGTGCTGGCGTTCAGGGTCTCGATCTGGGTGCAGGACAGGCTGATCTTCTGCGACAGCTCGGTCATGGCCTGGATGGTCTGTTCCACCACTTGGCGACCGTCGTCGGCCTGCTCGCTGGCGCCACTGGCGTGCTGCGAGGCATCGGCGGCGTTACGGGCGATTTCCTGGGTTGCGGCCCCCAGTTCGTTGATCGCGGCGGCCACGCTGTTGGTGCGGGCGCTCTGCTCGTCGGAACCGATGATCGAAGCGTTGGACGAAGCCATCACGCGCTGGGACAGGTCGTGTACCTGGCGGGTGGCCGAGGACACTTCGGAAATCGAGGCATGGATCCGCTCGACGAACTGGTTGAACGAGCTGCCCAGTTCGCCGAATTCGTCCTTGCTCTCCACCACCAGGCGCCGGGTCAGGTCGCCCTCGCCCTGGGCGATGTCCTGCATCGCACGGCCCATGGTGATCAGTGGGCGCATCAACACCTGGATCAGCAGGGTCAGCAGTACGGCGATCACCGCCACGGCGATAAACATCGCGATCAAGGCAGAAGTACGGAATTGGCTCAGCGGTGCGTAGGCCTTGTCCTTGTCGATGGACAGACCGATGTACCACTCGGCATTCGGCAAGCCGGTCACCGGGGTGAAGGAGAGGATGCGCTCCTGTTTGTTCAGGACCACTTCCTGGTTGCCGTTTTCGATCCGTACGTTGGCGCCGGGGTAGATGTCCTTGAGGTTCTTCATCACCTGGTCCTTGTCCGGGCTGACGATCACCTGACCGTCGGCACTGACCAGGAAGGCGTGGCCCAGGCCACCGAAATCCACCGAGTTGATGATCTTCACCAGGGTTTCCAGGCTCAGGTCGCCACCAACCACGCCCAGCAGTTCACCCTGCTTTTTCACCGGCATGGCGATGGTCACCACCAGGCCACCGACAGCCGCCATGTAGGGCGGGGTCAGCATGGTCTTGTCGGCGGCGACGGCCTGCTTGTACCAGGGGCGCTGACGCGGGTCGTAGCCGTCGGGCATCTTCGCGTCAGGGCGCTGGGTGAAGGTGCCGTTGGCCTGGCCGACGTAGGTGAACTGGAAGTTCGAGGTAAAGGCCGGTTGGTCCACCAGCCCTGGGAAATCTGCGTTCTGACCTTGGTGAGCAACGTTCTGCGCGAGGTTCTCGAGCACCAGGATCCGCCCGCTCATCCAGTTCTGCACACTGCTGGAGGTGAGCTCACCGGCCTGCTGGATAGAGGATTCGAGGTTCTGTCGGATGGTGTTTCGCTGCAGGTAGTCGTTGTACAAGGTGAACAACGCAAAAGCCAGAACCACTACGCCGGAGGCGGCCAAAAGGATTTTATGGCTGAACTTGAGATTCATTTCATGGGACTTCTTATGCCGAAAGTGGGGATGCGTCCGTAATGCAACATTCCATGTAACAGCGCAGGCGATGTTCTCTGACCGCTCTACTTTGGTGCACGCATGTCTTATCAGTCTTTCGGCAAGAATCTGCGAACCCTTAGAGATTTTTCTGAATTACTCGCCTGAATTTGCCTAATCCCGCCGAACGGTGTTCCAGAGCATCCGTGGCACATTTTCAGATGACCGACAGTGCGCTGCTTATTGCCAAATCGATAAAGCCTCAATGACAATGCGACTAATTATCATTAGTGACACTCAGGCAGTCCGCGTCCATGTCATCACCCGAGTTCGCCGTACAGACGCTCTACAGCCATCACCATGGCTGGCTCAACAGCTGGCTGCGCCAGCGCCTGGGCAATGCCGCGGATGCTGCCGACCTGGCTCAGGACACCTTCGTACGCCTGCTGCAGAAAACTGAACGTCTGGAACTCAAGGCCCCCCGGGCTTTTTTACGCACCATCGCCCGGGGGCTGGTAATCGATCACTGGCGCCGCGAGGAAATCGAACGTGCCTATCTGGAAACCATCGCCCACTTGCCCGAAGCCGAAACACCCGGCGCTGAAGCTCGGGCGTTGATTCTGGAGCTGCTGGAAAGCATTGCGCGGATGCTTGAAGGGCTGAAGCCGAAAGTACGTCAGGCTTTTCTCCTGGCTCAGTGCGAGGAACTTACCCACAAGCAGATTGCTAAGCAGATGGGCCTATCCCTGCGTACCGTCGAGCGTTATGTCGCCCAGGCGCTCTACCATTGCTACCTGCTGCGCTACGAGAGCTGAAGCCTGTGGATAACTTTCCCGCCAGCCTGCCGCTCAAACCCAATCCCGATCACCTGGTGGTCAAGCAAGCAATCAACTGGTTGCTGCGCCTGCGCAACAACGGTGCCAACCCCAAGCTGCAGCAACAGTGCGATCTGTGGCGGGCGGCGCACCAGGAGCACGAACTGGCCTGGCAGCGGGTGCAATCGTTGCAGCAGGAACTCACGGCCAACCTGCGTTCGGTGCCGGGGGCTCAGGTGGCCTTGCATACCCTGGAACACAGCAGTCAGCGCCTGGGCCGGCGCCAGGCCCTGAAACTGCTCAGTGGCGCCCTGCTCCTGGGCTCCAGTGCCTGGGTCGGCAAGGATCTGCTGGGCTGGCAACAATGGAACGCAGACTTTGCCACCGCCGTCGGCGAGCAGCGGGGCTTCCAGTTGCCCGATGGCACCCGCCTGGAACTCAATACCGACAGCGCGGCGGACCTCAACTTCAATGCCGAGCAGCGCCTGATCAAACTGCGCCGGGGCGAGATCATGGTGTCCTGTGGAGCCGATCACGGCCCTGCCCGCCCGCTGCTGGTGGAGAGCCGCCACGCCCTGCTGGAAGGCTTCGACGCCCGCTTCGTGGTGCGCGTGGAGGATCGCTGCACGCGCCTGAGCGTGACCCACGGCAGCGTGGCCATTCATGCGCCGCACACCGCCGACGGCCGTAGCGCCCGGGTGGAAGCAGGTCAGAGCTATCAGATCAGCCATGGCCTGGCCGAACCTGCGGCCCCCCTGGCGATGGACGTCGGCGCCTGGGCCGATGGCCTGATCGTTACGCGCAACATGCGCCTGGACGACTTCCTCCAGGAGGTCGGCCGCTATCGCCATGGCTATCTGGGCTGCTCGGCAGCGGTTGGCAATCTGCGCCTTTCAGGTGTGTTCCGCCTGGAAGACACCGACAAGTTGCTGGCCATCCTGCCCCAGACCCTGCCAGTGCAGTTGCGCTACCGCACCCGTTGGTGGGTGACCTTGGGGCCAGTGGCTTGAAATTCACTGGGGTGATTTTTTTTGGCGGGTTTTGCCAGGACGTCCGGCTTAGTCAGTAAGCACTTCAATCTGCTTCCTGCGACTTCAACGGAACCTACCATGACTCTGCGCGACACCCGCCCAAGCTCTCCCTGCGCCCGCCCCTTGCGCCAAGCCATCCGCGCCGCCCTGCTGTGCTCCAGCATCGGCCTCGGCACAGTGGCGCCCCAGGTGCTGGCCGCCGCTAGCGCTGTTGATGCCCCGCGTCACAGCTACAGCGTGGCCCCGGGCAACCTCGGCGATGCCCTCAACCAGTTCGCCCGGCAGGCCGGGATCACCCTGTCCACCACCCCGGCCCTGACCCAGGGCAGGCAGTCCCCCGGGCTCCAGGGCGACTACTCCATTCCCCAAGGCCTGAACCAGCTGCTGCGGGGTTCGGGACTGGAGGCGGTCAGCCAGGACGGCGGCAACTACGTACTGCGGCCCCTGCCCCAGGGCAGCGCCCTGACCCTGCCCGCCACTGAGGTCAAGGGCTTCGCCCTGGGCAACGCATTGGGCAGCATGGAGGGCTACAACGCGACGCACAGTCAGATCGCCACCAAGACCAGTACAGCGTTGCTGGAGACCTCGCAAAGCGTCTCGGTGGTCACCCGTGAACAGATCGACGACCAGGGCGCGCAAACCGTCGCCCAGACCATGCGCTACACCCCCGGCGTGCTGACCAATCCCTATGGCGCCACCCATCGCTACGACTATGTAGCGATGCGCGGCTTCAACGATGGTTCGGTGGACAACATCTACCTCGATGGCCTCAAGTCCATGGGTGACAGCGGCACCTACAGCAGCATGCAGGTCGACCCCTACTTCCTCGAACGGGTGGATATTCTCAAGGGCCCCTCATCGGTGCTTTACGGCCGCAGCTCCCCAGGCGGCCTGGTGGCCCTGACCAGCAAAAAGCCTCTCTACGAGCCCTATCACCAGATTCAGGCAACCGTGGGCACCCAGGGCAAACAGGGCCTGGGGTTCGACTTCAGCGGCCCGCTCGATGACGACAAGCGCGTTGCCTATCGGTTGATCGGCCTGACGGACAAGTCTGACACTCAGTTCGACCACGCGAAGGAAAAACGCTTCGCCCTGTCACCGACCCTGAGTATCGACTTCAGTGAAGACACCTCCCTGACGCTCCAGGCCTATTTGCAGAATGACCCCGATGGCGGCTACCACGGCGGCATGCCGGCCAACGGCACCCTGAACCAGCGCAATGGCCAGCGCATTTCCGAGCATTTCTTCGAGGGCGAGCCGGGCGTGGATGGCTACAAGCGCGATCAACAGTCCTTCGGCTATCAGTTCGAGCATCGTTTCAACGACACCTTCACCGCCCGCCAGAACTTCCGCTACCTGGACTCCAAGGTGAAGCTCGACCAGGTCTATGCCTATGGCTGGACCAATGCCACCAGCAATGACCTGAACCGCTATTACTCGGGTGGAGATGAGAAGCTCCACTCCTTCATCGTCGATAACATGCTGCAGGCCGAATTCCTCACTGGCGAGGTCAAGCACACCTTACTGCTGGGAGCCGACTATCAACGGCGCAAGACCGTGGTCGACTGGGACCAGGGAACGCTGCAACCGATCAATGCGTTCAACCCGGTCTATGGCAACTCGACGATCAACTACTACAGCCACACCAGCTATTTGCGGCGCCTGGAACAGACCGGCGTGTACTTGCAGGACCTGATCGAGCTGGACAAATGGCGCTTCTCCCTGGGGCTGCGCCAGGACTGGGTGGAAACCTCGGATGAAAACCGCCTGGCTGAAGCCCAGCGCCCACTGGGCACCGAAATCAGCGACAAACGCACCAAGTTCACTGGGCGTGCGGGCGCGCTGTATCTGTTCGATAACGGTCTGGCGCCTTACGTCAGCTATTCCGAGTCATTCAACCCCAACTCCTACGCAGACAGCGCAGGCAATCCGCTGCCACCCACCGACGGCACCCAATGGGAAGTCGGGCTGAAATATCAGCCACCAGGTACGGACAACTTGTTCACTGCCTCGTTGTTCCGCATCGACCAGGAGAACCTGGCGTCGAAGCTGCCCCAGGAAAACTTCTATCGTGCGGTGGGTGCTGTTCGCTCCCAGGGGCTGGAGCTGGAAGCCCACATGCAACTGACCGGCAACCTGAAACTGCTGGGCAGCTATACCTTCACCGACATCCAGTATTCGAAGTCGATGACCAGCACCCTGAGCAGCGCCACCAACCTCATCGAGAACAAGGGCAACTCGCCTACTCAGGCACCGCGGCAGATGGCGTCGCTGTGGGCCGACTACAAGTTCGACAGCGCGGCGCTGGATGGCCTGCGCCTGGGCGGCGGTGTGCGCTATGTGGGCTACAGCTGGGCCGATGCCGAGAACACCATGAAGGTACCGGCCTACACGCTCTTCGATGCCTCCATCGGCTATGACCTGGGCAAGCTGGGCCTCAAGGGAGTGGATGTACGGCTCAATGCCAACAACCTGACCAATGAGTCCTACGTCGCCTCCTGTGCAAGCTTGAGCTACTGCTACCTGGGCGAAGAGCGCAATGTCGCCGCCACGGTGAGCTACCAGTTCTGATCTAGGTTGACTCCAACAAAGCCAGCGCCTGGCAGCAGCCGCTGGCTTTGTCGTCTCTACGGGAAAATGTCATGCGCGCCATTCTGGTTCTATTGCACCGCTACATGGGCCTGGCCACCGCAGTGTTCCTGCTGCTGGCCGGGCTGACCGGGAGTGTCCTGGCCTTTCATCACGAGCTGGATGAGTGGCTCAACCCCGAGTTCTATCACACGTCCGGCAAGGGGCCGGTGCTGGCCCCCGGCGCACTGGTGGATAGCGTTCAGGCCGAGCACCCGAGGCTGCAGGTCTGGTACATGGAATATCCACAAGAAGCCGGGCATGCCGCGCTGCTGGCAGCGGTGCCACGCACCGACCCGGCCACCGGCCAACCGTATACCGAGCGCAATCAAGTATTTTACTTGGACCCGGTTACGGCCCATCAGCAGGGGCAGCGCTTTTGGGGCGCCTGCTGCTTCCAGCGGCAGAACCTGGTGCCTTTTCTGCTGGAGTTCCACTACAACCTGAGCCTGCCCGGCAATTGGGGGCTGTGGTTGATGGGGCTGGTGGCCATTGCCTGGGTCATCGACTGTTTTGTTGCCTTGCTGCTGACCCTGCCTCGTGGACGGCCGTTCTGGCACAAGTGGTCCACGGCCTGGAAGATCAAGGGCGGCCATGCCTATCGGCTCAACTTCGACCTGCATCGCGCCGCAGGCTTGTGGTTATGGCTGCTCCTGCTGCCGATCGCCATCAGTAGCGTGGCCATGAACCTGCCGAGCCAGGTGTTCAAACCCGTGGTGTCATTGCTCTCGTCCATCGAACCCAGCGTCTATGAAGCTCGGGGACGAGTACCGGCGGCAGAGCTGGGGATAACCCGGCTGACTTATCAACAGGCCTATGAACGGGCTCTGGAAGAGGGGCAGCGGCTGGGCTTGAAGGAGACGATTGGTGAGTTGTATTACAGCTTTGAATACAACTTCTATGGAGCAGGTTTTGGTCGGCATGACAGCCAGGCCCATGGTAAGTCCTGGCTGTTCTTCCACGGTACGGATGGGCGCTTGCTGGGGCAAGAGATAGCGGGGCAAGGCACCCTCGGAGAGCGCTTCTACCGACTGCAACTCCCCATACATGGAGGCAGGATCATCGGTACCACGGGGCAGGTGATCATTGCTCTATTGGGCGTTCTGATTGCCGTGCTGGCACTGACCGGCATCTATATCTGGTGGCGTAAGTTAATGGCCCGTAGAAGCAGCAAGATACGTAAGAACAGGGCGTAAGAGGCAAGCAAGTGTGGTCTTGATGGTTGCTTACTCGATGCTGATAAAGCCCTGAATCCACCCTGCAATCTGCTTCTGCCACACAGCCCAGGCTTTATAGCGCACAAAAACAAAACCCCTGTCTGCGTGAGCAGACAGGGGTTTTGGAATTTGATCTTGACGATGACCTACTCTCACATGGGGAAACCCCACACTACCATCGGCGATGCATCGTTTCACTTCTGAGTTCG
>NZ_JBQOIE010000037.1:0-15046 GCF_052665325.1 Pseudomonas sp. 8(2025)
CGGGACAGCAGGAACAGATGCACCTGATGTAGGAGCCGGCTTGCCGGCGAAGGAACCCCCAAGGCCGGCGCCCGGCTCACGGGCCTCTTCGCTGGCAAGCCAGCTCCTACGGATGAGGGAAACGAGGGTTCATCGTGCGGTCGCGGTGAATCTGCAACAGCGGCGCTGGAAACGGCGTCGGCAGTGGAACAACAACAATAATCACTGTAAGGAAGCCCCCTATGTCAGAACACGCACAGCCCCTGAACGCGCCCCTGCAGGACTCCACTGCCAAGGGCAGCCAGAAGGTCATCTTCGCGTCGTCCCTCGGCACGGTGTTCGAGTGGTACGACTTTTTCCTCTACGGCGCCCTGGCGGCGGTGATCAGCAAGCAGTTCTTCGCCGGGGTCAACGACACCACGGCCTTCATCTTCGCCCTGATGGCCTTTGCCGCCGGCTTCGTGGTGCGCCCCTTCGGCGCCCTGGTGTTCGGCCGCCTGGGGGACATGATCGGGCGCAAGTACACCTTCCTTGCCACCATCATCCTCATGGGCGTTGCGACCTTCGCCGTGGGCCTGTTGCCCAACTACGCCAGCATCGGCATCGCCGCGCCGATCATCCTGGTGGCCCTGCGCATGCTCCAGGGCCTGGCCCTGGGCGGCGAGTACGGCGGCGCCGCCACCTACGTGGCCGAGCACGCGCCCCAGGGCAAGCGCGGCCTGCACACCAGCTGGATCCAGTCCACCGCGACCCTGGGCCTGCTGCTGTCGCTGCTGGTGGTGCTGGCCTGCCGTTACTTCACCGGCGACCAGTTCGAGGTCTGGGGCTGGCGCCTGCCGTTCCTGCTGTCCATCGTGCTGCTGGGCATCTCCACCTGGATCCGCATGAGCCTGCACGAGTCGCCGGCCTTCCTGAAAATGAAAGAGGAAGGCCGCGCCAGCAAGGCGCCGATCCGCGAATCCTTCGGCAAGTGGGAAAACCTCAAGGTGGTGCTGATCGCCCTGTTCAGCATCAATGCCGGGCAGGCGGTGACCTTCTATGCCGCGCAGTTCTACGTTTTGTTCTTTCTCACCCAGTTCCTCAAGATGGACCCGGCCCTGGCCAACAGTCTGCTGATCATCAGCGTGGTGATCGGCGCGCCGATGTTCATCTTCTTTGGCTGGCTCTCGGACAAGATCGGCCGCAAGCCGGTGCTGATGCTCGGCCTGCTGCTGGCCACGCTGCTGTACTTCCCGATCTTCAAGGCCCTGGCCCACTACGCCAACCCGGCCATCGACCAGGCCAGCCGCCAGGCGCCCATCAGCGTCACCGCCGACCCGGCCACCTGCACCTTCCAGTTCGACCCGGTGGGCAAGGCGCGCTTCGACAGCCCCTGCGACAAGGTCAAGACCTTCCTGGTGAAGCAGGGCCTGCCCTACAGCAGCATCGCCGCCCCCGCCGGCAGCCCGGTGCAGGTCAGCGTCGGTGATGTGAAGATCAACGGCTTCGACGAGGCCGCCCTGCGCGGCGCAGTGACCCTGGCCGGTTATCCGCAGCAGGCCGACAGCCAGAACGTCAACAAGACCATGGTGGTGGTGCTGATCGTCGCGCTGATCCTGATTGCCGCCATGTGCTACGGCCCGCTGGCGGCGCTGATGGTGGAGCTGTTCCCGACCCGTATCCGCTACACCTCCATGTCCCTGCCCTACCACATCGGCAACGGCTGGTTCGGCGGTTTCCTGCCGACCGTGTCCTTTGCCCTGGTGGTCTACACCGGCGATATCTTCTATGGCCTGTGGTACCCGGTGCTGATTACCGGGGTCAGCCTGGTGGTGGGGTTGTTGTGCCTGCGGGAAACCCGGGACGTCGACATCAACCACAACTGAGCAGCGTGCTCGGGCTTGCCGACGGGGGTGGTCTTGCGGGCCTCTTCGCTGGCAAGCCAGCTCCTACGGTGGCCGGTGATAGTGCGGGGAGCCCGTAGGAGCCGGCTTGCCGGCGAAGGCGGTCTGGCGGGCCTCAGGTGTTGTTGCAGCCCTTGGCGATGGAGTCTTCGTTGGAGGTGTAGGGCCGTGAAGGCTCCAGGTTCCACTCCGGCTTGTTACGGGCGATGTTGAAGTGGCAGACCAGTTGCCGGCGCATGCTGCCCACGCTGCTGTCGCGGTTGTCCGGGTTGTTCTTCCACTGGGCGTCCAGGTAGTGGTCGCTGGCCAGTTCGTTGAAGAAGTTGTTGGTCTGGTTGTCCTTGACGTTGCGCCCGCAATCGGTGGGCGTGACTTCCAGGGTCATGACTTTCTTGCCGAAGCCCGGGTCATCACGTTCGATCCACACCGCACTCTGCACATAGCGATCGCAGCCGTTCTTCTCGGTGATCGGGTAGATCACCTGCTTCTTGTTGTCGTAGACGAAACTCGCGTCCTGCGCCGGCGTCTGCGGCAGCTTCATGTTGATCACCGGGAGGTACTGCTGCACGGCCTTGTACCACTGGATCTGGTTCAGCCGCGCACCTTCCAGGCCGCCATCCTCGGTGTAGAACAGGGCCAGGATCGAGGGCGATTGCGGCGGTTTTTCCTCCCACTTGGCCAGGCGCAGCTCATTCTGAGTGCCGAAGGATTCTGCGGCGATCTGCGCCATGGAACGGATGCTCTGGTAGAACGCCGGGCCGGCGGCGCTGTTGCGTTCGTCACGTACATCGAAGGAACACTGGCGCGAGTGGTCGCCACGGTTCTGTCGGTAGTTGGCGCCCCATTGCTCGGCGGTGGTCACACCGATCTCGTGGCAGTACTTCTCGACATTGCCCGGGGTGCGCCGCGAGTCGGTGCAGCCCTGCTGCCCGCGGTCGTCGGTGGCGGCGTCGATGGGGAAGGAACAGAGCACCGCATAGTCCTGGTGATCCTTGGGGTTGCCGAAGATGGTGTCGAAGATGAAGCCGCTCTGCAGTCCGTAGGCCAGCTTGCGGAACTTCGAATCCTTGCGCAGGTAGGACGCCGATACGCCGCCGCTGGCCTGGCTTTTCGGGCTGATGCTGTAGAACTGGTAGTCGGTGGACGGCCAGGTGGCGCGAAACAGCACCCCGGAACACAGGAATGCCGGTTTCGACGGGCCGCCGCAATCCTGGCGGGTGTCGTTGTACAACTGGTTGAGACGGGCCACCGTGTCGCTGCCCTGGTCGGCCTGCACCGTGGGCAACAGGCACAGGCCGGCGAGGCCGATGGCAACGGCAATGGGGGTTCTGCGTGCTTTCATGGGGTGACTTCCGTGTGGTGTGTAAACCCTGGCCAGCCAAGTCGTGGTCCGGCAATAAGCAGAAGATAGAAGCGCTGGTTGGCCCTGATGGACTTTTCCCGGCCTGTGTCCCCGATCCCCACCACCGGCGGCAGGCGCACGGCGATGGCTTGAATAAAACGCCGCATTGCGCCACTGTCTCGGCACTTTTTCCGGCGGAGACCGAACATGCTGTTGATCTTGCCCGCAGTGGTGGCCCTGGCCCTGATCCTGGTGTTCTGGCGCCGTCAGAAAGCCCTCACGGCCTTGCGTCGGGAAGCCCACATCCGCAATTTCACCCTGCCGCCGCGCTTGTTCGAGCCCCTGCGCACCCAGCACCCACACCTGAACCTCAAGGACTGCCAGCTGGTGGCCCAGGGCTTGCGCCAGTTCTTTCTCGCCTACCTCAAGAGCGGCCAGCGCTACGTGTCGATGCCGTCCCAGGTGGTGGACGACCTGTGGCACGAATTCATCTTGCATACCCGGGACTACCAGCAGTTCTGCAACCAGGCCTTCGGCCAGTTCCTCCACCACACCCCGGCGGCGGTGCTCGGCCAGAACGCCGCGCAACAAAGCGACAACGGCCTGCGCCGGGTCTGGCGCCAGGCCTGCCTGGAAGAAAACATCAACCCGGCCCAGCCCAGCCGCCTGCCACTGCTGTTCGCCCTGGACGCCAAGCTGAAGATTGCCGGGGGCTTTCACTACGTCGCCGACTGCCAGTCCCTGCGCCGCCTGACCGACAACGGCGGCAGCGCCACCTTGGTGCACTGCGGCAGCGAGCTGCACAGCAGCTCCCTGGACAGCGACTCTTCCGGCAGCAGCAGCGACAGCGACAGCTCGCGTTTCGGCGGTGATGGCGACAGTGGCGGCAGCGATGGGGGCGGTGACTGAAATTCGCCAAAGAGCGGCACCTTGAGGCGCCGCTCCCGTTACCCAGGGTCGATCAGGCGATGATGTCGGTGACCGCCGCCTGGCCCACGGTACCCACGGCGAAGTCCACCGCGCCATGACCGGTCAGGTCGATCATCAGGCTGGTCTGGTTGGTTTCGGCGTAGTAGGTGAGGATCGCGTCGCCGGCATGCCCGGTGAAGCCGCTGACGAAGTTCAGGGTGGCACCACCGGAGGCGAATTGCGGGATCCCGGTGAGGTCGATCTTGTCCTCGCCGCTGACGAAATCCATGATCCAGTCCGGGGCGTCGAAGGTCGAATCCGCAGCCGCGCCGTAGACGAAGGTATCAGCCCCCGCCCCGCCCCACAGGGTGTCGCCACCGCCACCGCCATAGATGATGTCGTTGCCGGCACCGCCTTCGAGGATGTTCGCCGCAGCGTTGCCGATCAGCAGGTCATTGCCCGAGCCGCCGATGGCGTTTTCAACCGTCACGCCATGGGCGATGGACACGTTGCCCACCAGGCCGCCGACATCGGAGAAGCCCCCTTCATTGAGATTGATCTTCTGGTTCTGGGTGAAACCCGAGAAATCCAGGGTATCGTTGCCGCCGCCGTCCCAGACCGCGAACACCAGCTTGTCCGAAGCGCTGTGGGCGCTGTAGAAGTCCCGACCGGTGTTGGAGTTGAAGCCGTAGACAGTGTCGTCGGCACGGGTTTCCAGATTGGCGCCATAGAGCTTCTGCACCGCGACGATATCGTCCAGCAACGGCGCCGAGGCGTAGGCACCGCCGCCGTCCTTGCTGAAGTCCTGCCCGGTGTTGCTCTCACTCCAGTAGCTCATCAGGCTGTAGCCGCGGGTGTCCTGGGCGTAGGTCACGTCGTTGTAGGTCGGGCTGCCGCTGCCGGCGTTGTACACGCCCGGGTGGGACAGGCCCAGGCTGTGGCCGATTTCGTGGGTCAGGGTCTGGCGGCCGTAGTTGCCATTGCCCGGGGTTTCGTTGACCCGGTACTGGTCGTTGATCAGGTACCAGGACTGGCCGTCGTAGCTGCTGCCGGACGGCAGGTAGGCAAAGGCCGCGCCGCCGGTGCTGACGTTGTAGTTGCCGAAGCTCATGTGGCCGTCGCCACCCTTGGCCGCTTCAGTGAAGGTCACGTTGGCCACGTCCGCCCAGGATTGCAGGGACAGCAGCGCCTGGGCTTTTTGCAGTGCGCTGAACTCGCTGAAGCTGCCCAGGGCCGGGTTGTAGTTGGCCGGTTTTTCGGTGAGGAAGCTGTAGCTCAGGTCGATCTTGCCGTCGCCGTTCTGGTCGTGCCAGGACAGGCCTTTGCGCAGGATCGAATCCGCGGCCTGGTCGGCGGTGAAGGATGGCTTGCCGTTCACCAGCTCGCTGCCGCCACGGTCATACAGGTGGCTGAAGGCCAGAACTTGCTGGTAGGCATGGCTGGCCTGAGCGGCCGAATCGATGCCGTTGCCGACTGCTTCCGAGAGTGCTTTTGACATTGCTACGTCCTTGTTCCAGACAAAAAATCCGATAGGACAGCTGCGACCCCGCCTGCGAGATCGTCCTATCACTCGCCCATTGAGGCGCTGGAAACCTGACATATCCGTCAGCCGTGAGTCCACGGTTTTTTTTGTCCTACAAAGCTCCCGGAACGCTCTGGCACGGGGTAAATTTTCCACTCGCACGAGGGGGCGCCAAGGGATAGGCTAGACACCGCACCGGGGCCCCGCGGCCCTCTTTGGATAGGAGTCTGTGATGCGCAAAATCCTGTTTCTGGGCACCTTGATGATCCTTGCCGGCTCGGCCCACGCCGAAGGCATTCCACTGTTCAACGTCTCCTGCCCGGGCAATCTGGCAGTCAGCGCCGACCAGGGCGGCCCGGTTTACATCAACGGCAAAGCAGTCAAGAACAGTGCCGTGGATGACCGGCATTTCCAGGTCAAGACGGCAGAAATCAGCCTGTCCATCAGCGTCGAGGACGACGAATCGGTGACCGTCAAGTACACCGACAAGCATGGCGCCAGTGGTCTCTGCGAAGCCGTGGACGACTGAGCCCTCTCCCCTTTTGCCTCACAACCTCAAGAGCCGTGCATGCACATCAGCGCAATTCCCTTCGCCACCACCGACTGGTCGAACATCGAACCCACCGAGCATCGCGGCGAAACCGGCGGCGCCTTCTGGCGCACCCGGCAGTTCGGTGAAATTCGCGTGCGCATGGTGGAATACAGCCCCGGCTACCTGGCCGACCACTGGTGCTCCAAGGGCCACATCCTGTTGTGCCTGGAAGGCGAGCTGCACACCGAGCTGGAGGACGGCCGGCGGTTCGTCCTGACCCCGGGCATGAGCTACCAGGTGGCGGACAACGCCGAGCCGCACCGCTCCTTCACCGCCGTGGGGGCCAAGCTGTTCGTGGTGGATTGAAGCGCTTCAGAACAGGCCCATCTGCCCACCCACCAGGGTGCTGAAATCGTCCTGCACGAACGGCAGGATGGCGTCCGCCACCGGTTGCAACTGGCGGGTCAGGTAGTGCTCGTAGTCGATGGCCGCGCGGCGGTTTTCCAGGGGCTCGGGGCCGGCCAGGGTGATGACGTAGCTGATCCAGCCGCCGTTCTGGTACTGCAATGGGCGGCCCTGCTCGCGGTTGTATTCGTCCGCCAGGCGCGCTGCGCGGACATGGGGCGGCACGTTGCGCTCGTAGTCGTCCAGGGGCCGGCGCAGGCGCTTGCGGTAGATCAACAGGTCATCCAGTTGCCCGGCCAGGGTGCGTTGCACGTAGTCGCACACATAGTCCTGGTAGGGCTGGCGGTGGAAGATGCGCTGGTACAGCTCCTGCTGGAATTCCCGGGCCAGGGGCGACCAGTCGGTGCGCACCGTCTCCAGGCCCTTGTAGACCATCTCCTGGCTGCCATCGGCGCGCTGCACCAGGCCGGCGTAGCGCTTCTTGCTGCCCTCCTCGGCGCCACGGATGGTGGGCATCAGAAAGCGTTTGTAGTGGGTTTCGAACTGCAACTCCAGGGCGCTTTCCAGGCCGTATTGCTGCTGCAGGTGATCACGCCACCACTGGTTGACGTGGGCCACCAGGGCACGGCCGATCAGGCCTGCCTGTTCCTCGTCATGCAGGCCGCCGAGCCAGACGAAGGTGGAATCGGTGTCGCCGTAGATCACCTGATGCCCCTGGGCCTCGATCAGTTGCCGGGTGCGGGCCATGATCTCGTGGCCACGCAGGGTGATGGAGGACGCCAGGCGCGGGTCGAAGAAGCGACAACCGCTGGAACCCAGCACGCCGTAGAAGGCGTTCATGATGATCTTCAACGCCTGGGACAGCGGCGCATTGTGCTCGCGCTTGGCCACTTCGCGGCCCTCGGCGACCCGGGTCACGATCGATGGCAGGCAATGCCGGGTGCGGGAGAAACGCGCGCCGCGAAAGCCCGCTACCGAATGCTGCTCGTCCGGTTGGCGCAGGCCTTCCACCAGCCCCACAGGGTCGATCAGGAAACTGCGGATGATCGACGGGTACAGGCTCTTGTAGTCCAGCACCAGCACCGACTCGTAGAGCCCGGGCCGCGAATCCATGACGAAACCGCCGGGGCTGGCCTGGGGCGGCAGCTCGCCCAGGTTGGGCGCGACAAAGCCCTGGCGATGCATCAGCGGCATGTACAGGTGGGTAAAGGCCGCCACCGAACCGCCGCTGCGGTCGGCGGGCAGGCCGGTGACCGTGGCCCGTTCCAGAAGAAAGGTCAGCAGCTCGGTCTTGGCGAAGATCCGCGTCACCAGCTCGCAGTCCTTGAGGTTGTAGCGGGCCAGGGCCGGCTTGTCCTCGGCGAACATGCGGTTGATCTCGTCCATGCGCTGGTAGGGGTTGTCGATCGACTTGCCCTCCCCCAGCAGGGTCTGGGCGACGTTTTCCAGGCTGAAGGAAGGGAAGCTCCAGGTCGCCGAACGCAATGCCTCGATGCCATCGATGATCAAGCGGCCGGCGGCCGAGGCGAAATAGTGGGTACGGCTGCCGTGCTCGCGCCACTGCATTTCCTCGCCACCACGCCCCAGGCGCAGCGGCACCGCCAGGCGCCGGGCGTGTTCGTGGAGTACGCGCAGGTCGAACTGCACCAGGTTCCAGCCGATGATCGCGTCGGGGTCATGCTCGGCCAGCCACTGGTTGAGCCTCTCCAGCAACTGCTCGCGGCTGCCGCAGAACTCCAGGTCAAAATCCACCGCACTGTCGTCGTCCCGGGCCTTGCCGAGCATGTACACCTGGCGCTGGCCGCAACCTTCCAGGGCAATGGAATACAACTCGCCGCGCTCGCTGGTCTCGATGTCCAGGGACACCAGCTTGAGGCTCGGCCGGTAGTTTGGCGCCGGCTTCATCTGCGCCTCCAGCAACAAGCCATCGGGGCCGGGCTGGCCGCCGAAGGACACCGGCGCGGTGATGAAGCGCTCCATCAGGTAGCGCTCGGGCGGTCGTACATCGGCTTCGAACACCTCGACCCCGGCGCGCCGCAGGGTCTTCTCCAGGCGCATCAGCTGATTGTGCTGCGGGCAGTACAGGCCCAGCACCGGGCGCTGGTGGAAGTCCCGCAACTGCAATGGGCGCAGTTGCACATCCGGGTCGTCGGTCAGCAAGCGCTCGGCCTGGGCCCGCTGCGCCGCCGGGACGAAGGCCACGGAGGTCTGCAACGGCAGGCGGATCTGGCGCGGCCCCCGGTCGGTGGCCAGCCAGAAATCGACTTGCGTGCCCGCCGGCGTATCGCGCCAGTGCCGGGTCAGGACGAAGCCTTGTTGTACATCCACCGCTGCAACCTCAGAACATTTCAAGGCGCCGATTCTACCTGCCCAGCCTCGCGTTGGGGGGGCCGGATGATGGCTTTTCGGCTTTTGTCAGACAATATGTAGTGCCTGAAAATTTTCACTACAAAACCGTTGACGAGAGGATTTCGGCCTTGCATGATGCAGACGTCTCCCCGATCGGGGGACGAGGCAAAGGTGTTATGAGCAAGCTCGTCTGACCGCCGAGCTGTGACCCGGATGTGTACTGCCCACAAGGCAGATTGATGAAACTGACCTGGCATTGACCGTCCAGTACCAAGACGGGAAGCCGGCGAAAACTCTTCAAGATGCTTGTGGCCGATGGTGGGAATGTCGGCAGCTTCATCCAGGTTTACGCTGCTTCTCTTCGTTGTGACGCTATTGCGTAGCAGTTAATCAAGGCAACTACACGCATCAGGCTCTGGGCCTTATCTGTATCCGACAGACACCCTCTGTCGCCCTGTTTCCGGTATCAGGGTTCAACTTACCGACGTAGCAAGATGAATTAGCGAATCAACTTAGATAGATCGATAAATGGTCAAGGGGGCTACAAATGAATCTTAATAATCAACCCACTATTGATGAATTGGCACGTATGTTCGCCGCACAGAAAGACAGCCACGACAGCCACATCCTGTGGATCGCCAAGTCGGGCCAAGTGCATATCGACTGCCTGTCGCCCCATAGCCATGAAGCAGAGTTCGACCAGAACAACCGGGACCTCGCGGCCCGCCTGAAGATGTACCGCCGCGGCCAGGGCTACGTCGGCAAGAAAGCCGCCGCCGACAAGGACTTCATCGGCCGGGTCCTGGAGACCCTGAAAGCCGAATGGCAATCGCTGCGGGATAAGTCGGAAGTTCGGGTTATTGATCGGTTCTGCTAAGTAACGCGATCAATTCGTTAATCACCAACTCGTTGTTTAAACAATTGAATGGGCGCTCTTCATGAGCGCCCATTTTTATTGAAGCCAATTTCAAACCCGTAGGAGCCGGCTTGCTGGCGAAAGCGGTGTTAGCCTTGAAACCGCCTTCGCTGGCAAGCCAGCTCCTACAGCTCAGAACGCAAAACACGAACACCCAAACGCTCCCCAGAACCCCTGGAAGTCACTCACCGGTACATTGGACATGCGCGCTTTCTGGTGCCCGTGGGCATGCACTGCGCACGGTCCGCTGCACTGGTGCACCTGGTTCTGCAACGGTGCGTTGGGCTTCCAATGCCCAGGCACCTTGGCCACCGGCGACCAGTCCGGGGTCACCGGCAGGCTCGGTGGGGCGAGTTGGTCGAAGTCACCGGCGGCATGCACCACCTTGCCATCCACTACGGTGAGCAGGGACTCGATCCACTTGATCGCCTCTTCCTCGACGCTGAAGTAGTCCGCCGACAGGGCCACTAGGTCCGCCAGTTGCCCGACCTTGATCTGGCCCTTCTTGCCCTGTTCCGAGGAGAACCAGGCGCTGCCGTGGGTGTAGAGCTCCAGCGCGGTATCGCGGCTCAGGCCCTGGGGGTACAGCTCCAGCCCGCCGACAGTCCGCCCGCTGACCATCCAGTACAGCGAGGTCCAGGGGTTGTAGCTGGAGACTCGGGTGGCGTCGGTGCCGGCGCCAACCGGAATGCCTTCGGCGAGCATTCGCTGGATCGGCGGGGTCATTTCGGCGGCCTTGGCGCCGTAGCGCTCGACGAAGTACTCGCCCTGGAAGGCCATGCGGTCCTGGATCGCGATGCCGCCGCCCAGTGCCCTCACCCGTTCGATGTTCTTCGGGCTGATGGTTTCCGCATGATCGAAGAACCACGGCAGGCCGTTGAAGGGAATGTCGCGGTCGACCTTTTCGAACACATCGAGCATCCGCGAGATGGACTCATCGTAGGTGGCGTGCAGACGGAACGGCCAGCGTTGCTCCACCAGGTGGCGCACCACCGGTTCCAGTTCCTGCTCCATGCTCTGCGGCAAATCGGGACGCGGTTCGAGGAAGTCCTCGAAATCCGCAGCGGAAAACACCAGCATCTCCCCTGCCCCGTTATGCCGCAGGAAGTCGTCGCCCTGGCCGTAGGTCACGCTGGAGGTCCAGTGCTTGAAGTCCGCCAGTTCTTCCTTGGGCTTCTGGGTAAACAGGTTGTAGGCGATGCGCACGGTCAGTTGCTGCTGGGCCGCCAGCTGGTTGATCACCTGATAGTCGTCGGGGTAGTTCTGGAAGCCGCCACCGGCATCGATGGCGCTGGTGACCCCCAGGCGGTTGAGCTCGCGCATGAACTGGCGGGTGGAGTTGACCTGGTACTCCAACGGCAGCTTGGGCCCCTTGGCCAGGGTCGCGTACAGAATCATCGCATTAGGGCGGGCGATCAGCATGCCGGTGGGGTTGCCGTTGCCATCGCGGACGATCTCGCCCCCCGGCGGGTTCGGCGTGTTGCGGTCGTAGCCCACCACCCGCAGCGCGGCGCGGTTGAGCAAGGCGCGGTCATACAGGTGCAGGACGAACACCGGGGTATCCGGCGCCGCCTGGTTCAGTTCTTCCAGGGTCGGCATGCGTTTCTCGGCAAACTGGAATTCGTTCCAGCCGCCCACCACCCGTACCCACTGCGGCGCCGGGGTGCGCAGGGCCTGTTCCTTGAGCAGGCGCAGGGCATCGGCCAGGGACGGTACGCCTTCCCAGCGCAGTTCCAGGTTGTAGTTCAGGCCGCCGCGGATCAGGTGCAGGTGCGAGTCATTGAGCCCGGGGATCACCGTGCGCCCCATGAGGTCGATGACCTGGGTGCCGGCGCCGCGCAGGGCCATGGCCTGGGCGTCATTGCCCACGGCGATGAAGCGCCCGTCCTTGATCGCCACCGCGCTGGCCCGGGGTTTGGCCCGGTCCACGGTGTGCAGGCGGCCGTTGAACAGAATCAGGTCGGCAATTGCATCGGGTTTCATGGCATTGCTCCAAACGAAGGTCGGGAAGGAATCAGGCCGCATTGCGCGGCTGCAGCCAGCGGCTGAACAGGCGCGTGACCCGAGGCATGAAGACGTAGACCACCAGCAGCACGATGCTCAGGGTGATCAGCACCGTGGCCGGCACATAGCCGCCAAGCCAGGGCAGTTGGGCGAACAGCGGCTTCCACAATTGCGGCACCAGGAAGCTCAGCGGCAGGATCACCAGGAAGGTCACACACGCCTGTTTCCAGCGCGGTGGCGGGGTCGGTGCGCCGCCGTCCTGAGGGGTAAACCAGAATTCGCGATCGGCGTTGATTTCGGTCTGGTCACCGTCGGCCAGCAGGTGCTGGGCCTGTTGCACCAGCTCGCGGCGGTCGGCGGAATCCAGCCAGTGCTGCAACTGTTCGGTGCTGGCAAAGCGCAGCACGCTGGTGAACAACCCGAGGCCGCCGCTGTGGCCACGCACCACGTCGATGCCCAGGTGCCCCGGATAGCTGCGAGCCTTGGCGATGATCTGCCGCAGCCAGGTTTCATAGGCCTGATCCTGGCCCTGCTTGATCCGGTGACGGACCAGCAGGGTCACGACACCGTCGGTGAGTTCGATATTCATCAGAAGGCTCCAGTGTCTGCTAGGAGATGCATTCGCGCATCACAGTTAAGGCCCGTAGGGGCTGGCTCGCCAGCGAAGCGGTGGGTGCGATCGCATTCGCCGGCCAGCCGGCGCCTACAGCTGACGTTGCGGGGCCTTGTGCACCATGCTGTAGGCATAGTCCACGCCCATGCCGTAGGCACCACTGTGTTCCAGTACCAGGCCCATGACCGCGTCGTAGCTGTCCTTGTGCGCCCAGTCGCGCTGGTACTCCAGCAGCACCTGCTGCCAGGTCACCGGTACCGCGCCGGCCTGGATCATCCGCTGCACGGCCATGTCGTGGGCCTCCTGGCTGGTGCCGCCAGAAGCGTCGGTGACGATGTACACCTCGTAACCTTCGGCCATGGCCTCCAGCGCCGGGAAGGTCAGGCAGACCTCGGTCCACAGCGCCGCCATCACCAGTTTCTTGCGCCCGGTGGCCTTCACCGCGTCCACCAGCTTGCGGTCTTCCCAGGAGTTCATCGACGTGCGCTCGATGGGCTGCTGGCCGGGAAACACCGCCAGCAGTTCCGGCCAGATGTAGCCGCTGAAGCTTTCGGTCTCCACCGAGGTGAGGATGCTCGGCACGTTGAAGATCCTGGCCGCCTTGGCCAGGGCCACGGTGTTGTTCTTCAGGGTCTGGCGATCGATCGATTGCACGCCGAAGGCCATCTGCGGCTGGTGGTCGATGAGGATCAGGGCGGAGTTGGTCGGGTTGAGCAATTCACGAATGGACATGGCGCGTTCCTTTTGCAGTCAGAGAGTGAGGGTCGAACATGACCGGCTGATAGCGCTGCTTGCGCCCCGTGGCGTCCGGCTTGGTGGCTAATCTAGGGCCTGGCCGAAAAAGGAACAATTACCTAAAATCGAGAATCATTGATTCTAAAACAGGGACAATAATGGACCGTATCGAATGCATGCGCGCCTTCGTCGTCACCGTCGACGAAAACGGCTTTGCGGCAGCCGCCCGCGCCATGGACGTGCCCCGTTCCAAGGTCAGCAAACAGATCCAGGCGCTGGAAGAGGCCATCGGCGTGCAACTGCTGCAACGCACCACCCGCAGCCTGCGCCTGACCGAAGCCGGTGCCGAGTACTACGAAAGCGTTCGGGAAGTGCTGGCCACGGTGGACGAAGCCGAACAGCGCGCGCGCGATGGCATCGCCGAGTTGCGCGGAGTGCTGCGAGTCAATGCACCGATGTCCTTCGGTCTGCGTCGGCTGGGGCCGCTGGTGCCGCTGTTCCACGAACAGCATCCGCTGATCGAGTTGCAACTGGTGCTCAGCGACCAGCAGGTGGACCCGCTGCGCGGCGGCTTCGATGTCACCCTGCGCATTGCCAGCCTGCCGGACTCGTCCATGGTGGCCCGCCAGCTGGCACCGGCACCGCGGATCATGGTGGCCTCCCCCACCTACCTGGCCCGGGCCGGCATCCCGCGCCAGCCCAAGGACCTGAGCAGCCACCAGTGCCTGAACTACGGCTACCTGCAAAGCGGCGTCAGCCTGCAATTGAGCAACGGCAGTGACGTGCAGCGGGTGCATGTCACCGGACCGCTGCACGCCAACAACGGCGACCTGCTGGCCCAGGCCGCCGAGGCCGGCATGGGCATCGCCCTGCTGCCGGATTTCATCGTCGAGGACGCCCTGGCGGCCGGGCGCCTGGTGCCGGTGCTCTGCGAATGGCAGGCGCCGCCCATCAGCATCAACGTGGTCTACCCCTCGGCGCGGCGGGTGCCGCAGAAAACCCGGGCCTTCATCGACTTTCTGGCGGGGCACCTGACGGAAAAAATCTCAGCTTGATCATCCCCGTCAGGAACTGTTGATTTTTATCTTCACGTTCGGCCCATAGCGGCCGAAATCGATGGAAGCGATTTCTATCTCAACTAATTGGCTGCAAACACGTTTTTCACGGTATCTGGTTCAACATCAAAGCAAGGAAGACGCGAATGGCAATTATCAACGGGACAAACGGTGCTGACACGCTGACAGGTACCGATGGGTATGACGAAATCAACGCTCTGGGCGGGAATGATGTCATCAAGGGGAGTCCCGGAGCAGACAAGATCGATGGTGGCGCCGGTTTCGACACGATTGATTACTCGGCTTCCTCTGCCGGGGTAAACGTGGAAGTACGCTTCGGTACAGGACCGGCTGGCAAGGGCGGAGATGCCGAGGGTACTACTCTGACCAGCATCGAAAACGTCATCGGTTCGGCATTCAATGACGTCCTGACCTCCGGCCCCGATCACACCGCAACCGCCATCCGCCTGGAAGGTGGTGCGGGCGATGATATCTACTACATCAACACCGGCGTCACGCCGACCATCGTCGAACAGGCCGGTGGTGGCAATGATGAAGTGCGAGTGTCCGTAATCAACCCAAGCGGCACAATCCTGGCTGCGAACGTCGAACGTCTGACCTACACCGGCAGCCAGAACTTCATCGGTTACGGCAACGACAGCGACAACATCATCACCGGTGGCTCAGGTAACGACACGCTTTACGGTGGCGCGGGAGCCGACCAATTCTTCGGCGGTGCGGGCCTAGACATCGCTGGATACACCGACAGCAAGGCCGGCGTGACGATCAATCTGAAGGCCGG
>NZ_JBQOIE010000038.1:0-5790 GCF_052665325.1 Pseudomonas sp. 8(2025)
GGAGCTGGCTTGCCAGCGAAGGCGTTTCCGGAACCGGCGCAGGGTTTGCGGGCCCCTTCGCCGGCAAGCCGGCTCCTGCATGGAATAGCGGTGGGTGCCCCTGGTAGGAGCTGGCTTGCCAGCGAAGACGTTTCCGGAACCGGCGCAGGGCTGGCGGGCCCTTTCGCCGGCAAGCCGGCTCCTGCATGGAATAGCGGTGGGTGCCCGCTCGTGGGCGTGGGGTGAATCTCTGCAAGAGCGGGCGGGTCCGTTCAGACGAACCAGTCCTGGCGTTCGCTGAAGGTGTTGAGGATCAGTTCCACCAGTTGCTGTACCTGCTCTTCATGCTCCACCTGGGCATTGACCGCCAGCCAGGCGCGGCGTTGCATGCTTTCCTCGAACAGGCCCGGCAAGGCGGTGAGGCCGCGGTCGAAGCGGCTCATGTACTGCGGCAGCAGGCCAATGCAGGCGCTGCAGCGGATCATCTCCAGCATCAGCTCATAGGAATGCACCTGCACCACCCCGGCCAGGCGCTGTTCCACCAGGCTGTTCCAGGGCCGGAACGGCTCGATATGACGGTCGTGCTGCCACTGCACCAGCATGTAGTCCGCCAGGTCGTCCAGGCTGTCGGGGCGGGCCGCGACCCGGGAGTAGCGCTTGGCGATGTGCGGCAGGTAGTCGATGCGCGCCAGGGGCATGGGTTCGCGGGTGGCGAAGCTGGGGCCCGGCAGGGGTGAATCCTCGGCCGCCAGCCACAGCACCAGGTCGGCGCTCAGGGCCTGCAGGGACAGGTCGCTGTCAATGGAGATGATTTCCAGCCGGGCGCTGGCGTTGCGCCGCAGCAAGGCGATCAGGTCACGGCCAAGGATGTCGTGGAGGATGGTTTCCGCCACGGCCACGCGGATCAGGGGTTGCTCGATCACCGGCAGCCGCCGCTGGTGGGCCAGGGCAATCAGCTGGGCCTGCAGTTGCAGGCCTTCGCGGCTCAGGCTCAAGGCATTGCCCTGGTAGCAGAACAGCGAACGACGCAGGTGCTCCTCCAACTGCGCCAGTTGCTTGCGCAGCAGCGTGGCCTTGATGTTCAGGCTGCGGGCCGCCTGCATGAAGCAGCCGCAACGGGCGCTGACCAGAAAATACTGGGCCACCGCAGGTTCGATGCCGGCGGCCAGGGCCAGCCAGGCTTCCCGGGGTTCCTGGGGCGCGGTGTATGGCGCAAAGCCCTGGAGTGGAGCGGGTTCGAGAAATGACATTGATGACTCCCTGTCTTGTTGAGTGTTGCTTCCTTGGCGGGCGAACGGCGGGGCCGTGGGATCGCCTTCGCTGGCAAGCCAGCTCCTACAGTTGCCGGTGCTGCGTATTGCCTCGTAGGAGCCGGCTTGCCGGCGAAGGGGCCTGTGAGATCGCCTTCGCGGGCAAGCCAGCTCCTACAGCTTGTCCTCCAGGACCTGGTTCAACACCGCGCCATCGATGCTCAGGGTCGCAGTGTTGAGCATGCCTTCCAGGTAGGCCTTGGCGATCTGCTCCTGGCGCTGGGCACGCAGGGCCTGGGTCAGGCGATCACGCAGTTCGTCCAGGCTGGCAGTCCGTGCCGGCTGCTGTTCGGTGAGCTTGAGCACGTGGAAACCCGCCGCGCTCTGCACCACCTCGGACACCCCGCCCACCTTGAGCCGGGCCACCGCGCTGCGCACCTCCGGCAGCAGTTGCTGCAAGGGCTGCAGGCCGGAGTCGCCACCGCGCTGGGCGCTGTCCCGGTCCTGGGAGTACTGCGCCGCCAAGGCGGCAAACTCCCCCGGCGCGGCCTGGGCCTTGCGGCTCAGCTCCTGCGCCTGGCGGCGTACCTGCTCGGCCGCCTGGGGCTCGGCGACCCCGAGGAAGATCTGGCTGACCCGGTACAACGGCGGTGTCATCCACGCCGACTTGCCGCTGTCATAGGCCTGCTGCAACTCCGCCGGGCTGGGGTAGTCCGCCGGCACCAGGCTGACCGACTGCAGATAGTCGCGAAACACGATCTGTTCGGTGGCGGCGCGGGTCTGCTGCTCCACCTCCGGGCGCTGGCGCCAGCCCTGGGCATCGGCCTGCTCCAGCACGGCCTTTTCCGCCAGCCGTGAACGAATCCAGGCTTCCAGCGCCGGGCGATTGCCGCGCAATTGCCCCCGGGATTCCTCGGGCAGGCTGGCGAACAGGCTCTTGAGCTCCTCGGCCGCCACCTGCTGATTGCCCAGGCGCGCCACAGCGGGCGTAGACGCCAGTTGTTGTTGCAGCAGGGTCGGGGCCGGCTGCTGCGCTGCCACCGGGTCGTTGCCCGGGCGCAGGGCCAGGCCCAACGCCAGGCCGAGCAAGGTCAGTGCCCCGGCACCGACCACCAGGGTGGGCTTTTTCACAGGGTGGCCGCCTCTTCCCGGGGTTGGCTTTGCGCCGCCTGGGGCGCTTCGGCCTGCGCCTGCAACTGGGCCGCCTGCTGGCTGTATTCGCGCAAGTAGACGATGAACTCCTGCAGCAACCGATCCCACAGCTCCAGCTGGCTGCGCAGGTGGGTCTCGCCGACGCCGGCCACCACCACGTCCATCTCCATCACCAGGAATTCGCCCTGCAGCGACAGCCGGGCAAAGCGCCGTGAGGCGTTCCACAGTTCCGCCAGCCCGGCCGGCAATTCGCCCTGCACCCGCAGCGCGCAGCTGTAGGTGAAGTCCACGTAGTGCCCGGCTTCGCTGCCCGGGTTACCGAAGCGCACGGCGTAGCCGATGCCCTGGCTGGCGCTGAGCAGTTGCACGATGCCGTTCTGTTCGGTCTGGTTGACCCGGTAGCCGGCGCCTTGCAGCAGGTCGGTGAGGCTTTCGGTGGTGACGCTGTTAATCAAGGTCATGGTCATCTCTTCCCTGGTGATCAGTGGGTGCTCGCCGCCCGCGGGGCGTCGAACTGGGTCTGGTAAAGCTCGTCGCCAAAGCCCTGGGCCAGTTCCTCGAACTTGACCCGGGCGCTGCCGGCGAAGGGCTGGCGGATTTTCACCACCTCGGCCACGTCGATGTTTTCGTAGGCCGCCAGGATCTGCTTGGCGATGCCATACATCTGCTGATTCTTGACCGCACATTGCTGCACTTGTGTGTCACGCTCGCTCAATTGCGCCTGCAACCTGGCCCGTTCGGCTTCCTTGCCCCGGGCCAGCACCAGCAGGTCCTCATAGGCCTTCTTGAACTTGCCCAGTTGCTCGCTGCTGGCGGCCGCCTGGGCCTGGGCCTGGTTGTGCAGGTTCTGCTGCTGGCCGGCCAACTGCTCTGCCACACCGCGGGTCTTGGCCAGCTCGGCCGTCAGTTGCTTGACCTGGGCCTGGGCCTCCCTGGCCGCGTTCTCGGCGGCAACCCGCGCCGCCGCGGCCTGGGCCTGTTCGCTTTGCAGGGCCTGCAGCTGCTGGGTGGTGCTGCGCAACTGGGTGCGCAGACGCTCCTCCATGCCTTCGGCGCTGGCGCCGACACTGGCCAGCACGCCCCAGACCAGCAACAGGCTCGCCGCCCCTGCCCTCGCTCGGCTGTTCATAACCTTCCTCCTGACGCTTAGAAGCGCGTGTTGAGTTCAAGCTGCATCACGTCCACCTCGTAGCGCGGCCCGTAGACTTCCGAGGCGCTCATGTAGCGGGCCGTGGCATAGATGTTCTTGTCGATGCCGTAGTTGCCGCCCAGGAAATAGCCCTTGGCGTTGGTGCCCCCCAGGTGGAACGAGGAGTCGTTGAAGCCGTCGGGCAAGGCGTCGGGCTGGATGTACTTGTAGCCGGCCAGCAGGTTCCAGTCCCCGGCCCTCTTCATTTCCAGGGCGTTGCCCAGGGTGAACTGCACCATCAGCGCGTTGCCGCCGCTTTCGAACTGGCCCTGGCTGTTGATGTTGTTAACGATCTCGCCTTCGCTGCGCTTGAGCATCTCGCCCTTGTCGTAGGCCAGGTTGCGAATGAAGTTGGTCTGGCTGCGCAGGCGCAGGTCGTCCGGCAATTCGGTGTCCCAGGCCAGGTTCAGGTCGAGCACGTCGAACTTCGAGGCCAGGCCCACGAACTGCGGCTGCGGGGTCAGGCCCGGCGTGGCCGGGTTGGGGGTGATGTCGCGCAGCAGGAACACGCTGTTGCCCTTCTGCATGAAGGCGACCCGCGAGCCATCGGTGTCGCAGCCCGGGGCCCCGGCCCAGGGCGCGCAAGGGCTGGAGCGCTGGCCTTCGATGTCGTCGAAACGGTAGTAGGCCAGGGCGCCCTTGAGGCTGTTGCTGCGGTTGATCTTCCAGTTGGCGCCGACCTGCCCGCCGAACAGCCACTTGGTGTCGCTCTCGTTCTTGTCGAAACCGTTGCTGGTGGCGGTGTCGTTGGTGTACTCCACCGGGAAGGCGCCGAGGGTGCCGAACAGGCCCCAGTCGCTGCTCAGCTTGTGGTTGAAGATCGCCGCCACGCCGTCGAAATTGAGGTCGTTGGAGTACAGCATGTCGGTGGAATAGAACGGGTTGGCGATCCGCCCGCCGGTCAGGGTCAGGTCCTGGGTGGCCTTCCAGGTCAGGTAGCCCTGGTCGAGCCAGATGTCCTTCTTGCCGAAGCCGCCGCCCAGGGTCTGGGTGGTGGACACCGGATTGTTATCCGAGCCGGTGCCGATGCGGATGCCGGCGGTCCATTCCGGCGAGATCACCGCCTTCATCCCCAGGCGCGCGCGCAGGCGGAACAGGTTGTCGCGGTCCTCGCGGGTGTTGAGCAGCGGCGGCAGCTTGCTGTTGGTGTCCTTGTTGACGTCGTAGGGGCCACTGTCGTTGAGCTTGGCGTAGTCGACGATCTCGTTGCTGTTGTTGTCGGCGAAGAACCGCGACTCGTCGCGCAGGCGGATGTCGCCGTCGAAGCTGATGCGCGAGATCCAGTCCGGGAAGGTGTTGGGCTGGGCCCAGTTTTCCTGCTTGGCGGTGGCCATGACCTCGGCCTTGACCTGATCGCGGATCTGGTCGCGGACGATGGCCGGCACGTATTGCACCCGCACATCACCGGGCGCCGCAGCCGGGCCGGTTGCCGCCACGGCGGTGGCCGCGCGGGCCTGCTGGGCTTCTTTCTCGGCCTGGGCGATCAGCCCGTCGGCCTGCTCCTGCTTCAATACCCCCTGCTGCACCAACAGACGGATCAGGTTGATCGTGGCGTTCTCCGAGGGCGCGGCCGCGGCGGCCGTGGCCTGGCCGGCCAAGGTCAGGGCGACCATGCCGAGCGCCAGAGTCAATCGATTCACGGTGGAAATCATCTGCACACAACTCCTGTAGAAACTGCAAATAGGGGTTCGCTCATTCCGGTCGCCGGCCCTTAAGGGACAGGCGTACCGGCAAAGTCAGGGAGGCCGGCATGCGCTCTTTCAGGCGCGGCGTGGCCCGCAGCGCCGCCAGCACTTGCTGGTCGGTCTCGGGGTTGCCACTGGAGCCGGCCAGCTCGGCGCGGGTCACCTGCCCGTCGGCGCCCAGCCACAGGTCCACCTGCAAGGCATAGGCTTTCTTGCGCAACTCCGGGTCTTCGCGCAGCGCGCGCTGGAAGGTCGCCGCCAGGTACTGCTTGTAGGTCCCGGTGCCCAGCCCGCCGCCACCGGCGCCGGCCATGCCGCCGCCCTTGCCGGCACCGACGTTGAAGCCGTCGTTGCCGGACTGGGCGTCGCCATCGATCTGCATCGGGTTGGCCAGATCGTCCGCCGGCGATGGTGGTGCTTCCTCCTCCGGCTTGACCTCCTCGGGGGTGGGCGTGGGTTCGGGCTCCGGGATCTTTTCTTCCACCGGCTCCGGCTCCTTGGGTTTCTCCGGCGGCGGTGGGGGTGGAGGCGGCGG
>NZ_JBQOIE010000039.1:0-5676 GCF_052665325.1 Pseudomonas sp. 8(2025)
TCTATAATTCGCCCCACTTCCGGCGCAGTCGAAACGGAAAACTCCTTGAGATTCAACGAGTTACGCAGTTTTCGACAGCGGTTACGCTTCAGTTCATCGAAGCCAGAAGCAGTTGGTAAGGCAGTCAGTTTTCGCCTTATTAACGATTCGATCCTCTCGGTCGAAAGCGGTTGAAAAGAGGTGTTGACAGCAGCGTGTAACGCTGTAGAATTCGCCTCCCGCTAACGAGAGATCGGAAGCGCAAGTGGTTGAAGTTAAAAAGGAAACTTTGAAAACTTCTTAAAAAAATCACTTGACAGCAAATGAGGCTGCTGTAGAATGCGCGCCTCGGTTGAGACGAAAGATCTTAACCAACCGCTCTTTAACAACTGAATCAAGCAATTCGTGTGGGTGCTTGTGGAGTCAGACTGATAGTCAAAAAGATTATCAGCATCACAAGTTACTCCGCGAGAAATCAAAGATGTAACCAACGATTGCTGAGCCAAGTTTAGGGTTTTCTCAAAACCCAAAGATGTTTGAACTGAAGAGTTTGATCATGGCTCAGATTGAACGCTGGCGGCAGGCCTAACACATGCAAGTCGAGCGGCAGCACGGGTACTTGTACCTGGTGGCGAGCGGCGGACGGGTGAGTAATGCCTAGGAATCTGCCTAGTAGTGGGGGATAACGTCCGGAAACGGGCGCTAATACCGCATACGTCCTACGGGAGAAAGTGGGGGATCTTCGGACCTCACGCTATTAGATGAGCCTAGGTCGGATTAGCTAGTTGGTGAGGTAATGGCTCACCAAGGCGACGATCCGTAACTGGTCTGAGAGGATGATCAGTCACACTGGAACTGAGACACGGTCCAGACTCCTACGGGAGGCAGCAGTGGGGAATATTGGACAATGGGCGAAAGCCTGATCCAGCCATGCCGCGTGTGTGAAGAAGGTCTTCGGATTGTAAAGCACTTTAAGTTGGGAGGAAGGGCAGTTACCTAATACGTGATTGTTTTGACGTTACCGACAGAATAAGCACCGGCTAACTCTGTGCCAGCAGCCGCGGTAATACAGAGGGTGCAAGCGTTAATCGGAATTACTGGGCGTAAAGCGCGCGTAGGTGGTTTGTTAAGTTGGATGTGAAAGCCCCGGGCTCAACCTGGGAACTGCATCCAAAACTGGCAAGCTAGAGTATGGTAGAGGGTGGTGGAATTTCCTGTGTAGCGGTGAAATGCGTAGATATAGGAAGGAACACCAGTGGCGAAGGCGACCACCTGGACTGATACTGACACTGAGGTGCGAAAGCGTGGGGAGCAAACAGGATTAGATACCCTGGTAGTCCACGCCGTAAACGATGTCAACTAGCCGTTGGGAGCCTTGAGCTCTTAGTGGCGCAGCTAACGCATTAAGTTGACCGCCTGGGGAGTACGGCCGCAAGGTTAAAACTCAAATGAATTGACGGGGGCCCGCACAAGCGGTGGAGCATGTGGTTTAATTCGAAGCAACGCGAAGAACCTTACCAGGCCTTGACATCCAATGAACTTTCTAGAGATAGATTGGTGCCTTCGGGAACATTGAGACAGGTGCTGCATGGCTGTCGTCAGCTCGTGTCGTGAGATGTTGGGTTAAGTCCCGTAACGAGCGCAACCCTTGTCCTTAGTTACCAGCACGTTATGGTGGGCACTCTAAGGAGACTGCCGGTGACAAACCGGAGGAAGGTGGGGATGACGTCAAGTCATCATGGCCCTTACGGCCTGGGCTACACACGTGCTACAATGGTCGGTACAAAGGGTTGCCAAGCCGCGAGGTGGAGCTAATCCCATAAAACCGATCGTAGTCCGGATCGCAGTCTGCAACTCGACTGCGTGAAGTCGGAATCGCTAGTAATCGCGAATCAGAATGTCGCGGTGAATACGTTCCCGGGCCTTGTACACACCGCCCGTCACACCATGGGAGTGGGTTGCACCAGAAGTAGCTAGTCTAACCTTCGGGAGGACGGTTACCACGGTGTGATTCATGACTGGGGTGAAGTCGTAACAAGGTAGCCGTAGGGGAACCTGCGGCTGGATCACCTCCTTAATCGACGACATCAGCTGCTTCATAAGCTCCCACACGAATTGCTTGATTCATTGAAGAAGACGATAGAAGCAGCTTTAAGCTCCAAGCTGATAGCTCCAAGCTAACAGTTACAAGCTCGAAATTGGGTCTGTAGCTCAGTTGGTTAGAGCGCACCCCTGATAAGGGTGAGGTCGGCAGTTCGAATCTGCCCAGACCCACCAATTTTGTTATGGGGCCATAGCTCAGCTGGGAGAGCGCCTGCCTTGCACGCAGGAGGTCAGCGGTTCGATCCCGCTTGGCTCCACCATAAACTGCTTCTGAAAGCTTAGAAATGAGCATTCACTTTGAATGTTGATTTCTAGTCTTTTGATTAGATCGTTCTTTAAAAATTTGGGTATGTGATAGAAAGATAGACTGAACGTTACTTTCACTGGTAACGGATCAGGCTAAGGTAAAATTTGTGAGTTCTCTTTTAATTAAGAATGCAAATTTTCGGCGAATGTCGTCTTCATAGTATAACCAGATTGCTTGGGGTTATATGGTCAAGTGAAGAAGCGCATACGGTGGATGCCTTGGCAGTCAGAGGCGATGAAAGACGTGGTAGCCTGCGATAAGCTTCGGGGAGTCGGCAAACAGACTTTGATCCGGAGATCTCTGAATGGGGGAACCCAGCCATCATAAGATGGTTATCTTGTACTGAATACATAGGTGCAAGAGGCGAACCAGGGGAACTGAAACATCTAAGTACCCTGAGGAAAAGAAATCAACCGAGATTCCCTTAGTAGTGGCGAGCGAACGGGGACTAGCCCTTAAGTGGCTTTGAGATTAGCGGAACGCTCTGGAAAGTGCGGCCATAGTGGGTGATAGCCCTGTACGCGAAAATCTCTTAGTCATGAAATCGAGTAGGACGGGGCACGAGAAACCTTGTCTGAATATGGGGGGACCATCCTCCAAGGCTAAATACTACTGACTGACCGATAGTGAACTAGTACCGTGAGGGAAAGGCGAAAAGAACCCCGGAGAGGGGAGTGAAATAGATCCTGAAACCGTATGCGTACAAGCAGTGGGAGCAGACTTTGTTCTGTGACTGCGTACCTTTTGTATAATGGGTCAGCGACTTATTTTCAGTGGCAAGCTTAACCGAATAGGGGAGGCGTAGCGAAAGCGAGTCTTAATAGGGCGTCTAGTCGCTGGGAATAGACCCGAAACCGGGCGATCTATCCATGGGCAGGTTGAAGGTTAGGTAACACTGACTGGAGGACCGAACCGACTACCGTTGAAAAGTTAGCGGATGACCTGTGGATCGGAGTGAAAGGCTAATCAAGCTCGGAGATAGCTGGTTCTCCTCGAAAGCTATTTAGGTAGCGCCTCATGTATCACTGTAGGGGGTAGAGCACTGTTTCGGCTAGGGGGTCATCCCGACTTACCAAACCGATGCAAACTCCGAATACCTACAAGTGCCGAGCATGGGAGACACACGGCGGGTGCTAACGTCCGTCGTGAAAAGGGAAACAACCCAGACCGTCAGCTAAGGTCCCAAAGTTATGGTTAAGTGGGAAACGATGTGGGAAGGCTTAGACAGCTAGGAGGTTGGCTTAGAAGCAGCCACCCTTTAAAGAAAGCGTAATAGCTCACTAGTCGAGTCGGCCTGCGCGGAAGATGTAACGGGGCTCAAACCATACACCGAAGCTACGGGTATCACGTAAGTGATGCGGTAGAGGAGCGTTCTGTAAGCCTGTGAAGGTGAGTTGAGAAGCTTGCTGGAGGTATCAGAAGTGCGAATGCTGACATGAGTAACGACAATGGGTGTGAAAAACACCCACGCCGAAAGACCAAGGTTTCCTGCGCAACGTTAATCGACGCAGGGTTAGTCGGTCCCTAAGGCGAGGCTGAAAAGCGTAGTCGATGGAAAACAGGTTAATATTCCTGTACTTCTAGTTATTGCGATGGAGGGACGGAGAAGGCTAGGCCAGCTTGGCGTTGGTTGTCCAAGTTTAAGGTGGTAGGCTGGAATCTTAGGTAAATCCGGGGTTCTAAGGCCGAGAGCTGATGACGAGTTACCTTTTAGGTGACGAAGTGGTTGATGCCATGCTTCCAAGAAAAGCTTCTAAGCTTCAGATAACTAGGAACCGTACCCCAAACCGACACAGGTGGTTGGGTAGAGAATACCAAGGCGCTTGAGAGAACTCGGGTGAAGGAACTAGGCAAAATGGCACCGTAACTTCGGGAGAAGGTGCGCCGGTGAGGGTGAAGGACTTGCTCCGTAAGCTCATGCCGGTCGAAGATACCAGGCCGCTGCGACTGTTTATTAAAAACACAGCACTCTGCAAACACGAAAGTGGACGTATAGGGTGTGACGCCTGCCCGGTGCCGGAAGGTTAATTGATGGGGTTAGCTAACGCGAAGCTCTTGATCGAAGCCCCGGTAAACGGCGGCCGTAACTATAACGGTCCTAAGGTAGCGAAATTCCTTGTCGGGTAAGTTCCGACCTGCACGAATGGCGTAACGATGGCGGCGCTGTCTCCACCCGAGACTCAGTGAAATTGAAATCGCTGTGAAGATGCAGTGTATCCGCGGCTAGACGGAAAGACCCCGTGAACCTTTACTATAGCTTTGCACTGGACTTTGAATTTGCTTGTGTAGGATAGGTGGGAGGCTTTGAAGCGTGAACGCCAGTTTGCGTGGAGCCATCCTTGAAATACCACCCTGGCAACTTTGAGGTTCTAACTCAGGTCCGTTATCCGGATCGAGGACAGTGTATGGTGGGTAGTTTGACTGGGGCGGTCTCCTCCTAAAGAGTAACGGAGGAGTACGAAGGTGCGCTCAGACCGGTCGGAAATCGGTCGTAGAGTATAAAGGCAAAAGCGCGCTTGACTGCGAGACAGACACGTCGAGCAGGTACGAAAGTAGGTCTTAGTGATCCGGTGGTTCTGTATGGAAGGGCCATCGCTCAACGGATAAAAGGTACTCCGGGGATAACAGGCTGATACCGCCCAAGAGTTCATATCGACGGCGGTGTTTGGCACCTCGATGTCGGCTCATCACATCCTGGGGCTGAAGCCGGTCCCAAGGGTATGGCTGTTCGCCATTTAAAGTGGTACGCGAGCTGGGTTTAGAACGTCGTGAGACAGTTCGGTCCCTATCTGCCGTGGACGTTTGAGATTTGAGAGGGGCTGCTCCTAGTACGAGAGGACCGGAGTGGACGAACCTCTGGTGTTCCGGTTGTCACGCCAGTGGCATTGCCGGGTAGCTATGTTCGGAAAAGATAACCGCTGAAAGCATCTAAGCGGGAAACTTGCCTCAAGATGAGATCTCACTGGAACCTTGAGTTCCCTAAAGGGCCGTCGAAGACTACGACGTTGATAGGTTGGGTGTGTAAGCGCTGTGAGGCGTTGAGCTAACCAATACTAATTGCCCGTGAGGCTTGACCATATAACACCCAAGCAATTTGCTTAAGAAGCGAGTTGCGGTGTGTGAAGACGATACAAACCGAAAGTTTGCGAACACACAAACCTATTACATACCCATTCGCTGGCACGTTGCATAAGCAACGGACTGGCTACCGAATTTCTTGACGACCATAGAGCGTTGGAACCACCTGATCCCATCCCGAACTCAGAAGTGAAACGATGCATCGCCGA
>NZ_JBQOIE010000040.1:0-1916 GCF_052665325.1 Pseudomonas sp. 8(2025)
CCGGTGGCCGGGGTCCACTCGTGCAGCAACTGGTGCTGCTCGGCAGCGCCCAGCAGCGGCAGGTCCCCCAGGCGCTGGCGTGGCTGCTGGACAATGCCCTGCAGCAACTGCACCCAGGACTGGGCCAGACGCTCGATGGTGGAGGCCTCGAACAGGTCGGAGGCATAGGTCAGGGAGGCCCAGAGGCCATCCTCGGATTCGAAGGTATCCAGGGTCAGGTCGAACTGCGCGGCGCGCCCCTGCCAACTCAGGGTCTCGATGCTGAGGTCGTCCAGGCGCTGGCTCTGCCCGCCCTTCTTGACCGCGGTCTGGTGGTTGAACATTGCCTGGAACAGCGGGCTGTGGCTCAGGCTGCGCTCGGGGCGCAAGGCTTCCACCAACTGCTCGAAAGGCAAGTCCTGGTGGGACTGGGCCATCAGCGCGGTCTGCTTGACCTGCTGCAGGAAATCATTGAAGCCCAGTTGCCCGTCGACCTCGGCCTTGAACACCTGGGTATTGACGAAGAAGCCGATCAGGCGCTCGGTTTCCACCCGGTTGCGGTTGGCGGTCGGCACCCCGACGCGGATGTCCGCCTGGCCGCTGTAGCGGTGCAGCAGTACCTGGAACGAGGCCAGCAACAGCATGAACAGGGTCGCCCCTTCACGCTGGGCCAATTGCTTGAGGCCCAGGCGCAGCTCTTCCGGCAACGGGATATCCAGCAGCGCCCCCCGATAGCTCTGGATCGCCGGGCGCGGGTGGTCCAGCGGCAGCATCAGCAAGGGCTGCTCCCCGGCCAGTTGCTCCAGCCAGTAGCCCAGTTGCCGCTCACGCTCGCCGGCGTCCATCCACTGGCGCTGCCAGTTGGCATAGTCGGCGTATTGAATCGGCAGCTCCGGCAGGCTGACCGTGCGCCCCTGGCGGTAGCCGGCATAGAGCTGGATCAGCTCGTCGACCATCACCCCCATCGACCAGCCATCGGAAACGATGTGGTGCTGGGTCAGGACCAGCACATGCTCGTCTGCTGCCACCCGCAGCAATTTGGCCCGCAACAGCGGGCCATTGCGCAGATCGAAGGGCGGCTGGCTCTTGCTGTCGGTCAGGGCATGGACCTGGGCCTCATAGGACAGGCCGCCGGCGTGCAGTTCGATGACCTCGATGTCCAGCGGCGCCGGTGGGTGCACCACCTGCACCGCCGTGCCATCGTCTTCGGAAAAGGTAGTGCGCAGGGTTTCATGCCGGGCAATCAGGGTATCGAATGCATGGCGCAGCGCGTCGAGGTCCAGTTCTCCGGTCAAGCGCAGCGCCGTGGTGATGTGGTAGGCGGTGCTGTCGGGCTCCAGTTGCCAAAGGAACCACTGGCTTTCCTGGGTATAGGAGAGGACCGGCGCCTCGTCGGCGCCGCGGCTGCAGATAGGAGCGATACCAAAGAGGTTGATGCCCTTTTCTTTAAGCAAAATCGCCAGGGCTCTTCTTTCCTTGGAAGAAAGCGTGCCTACCGAGTCGATTAAAGCTTGCATGTACTACCTCGCCTAAGAAATTATTTTTTCAAGATCATCGGGAGATAAACGTTTGAGGGCCTCCAAAGATTTAGCCAATTCATCCTGCAGTGAAGAAGTTGTCTGCCGCAGGGCCTGAACCTTCTCGACAAAGGCCGCGAGGCTCTCCGCGCCGAACAGCGACTTGATGGGCATATCCACGCCAAACTGCTGCTTGACCCGAGTCACCACCTGAGCCACCAACAGGGAGTGGCCGCCCAGCTCGAAGAAGTTGTCGCTCATGCCCACCCGATCCAGCTTCAGCACATCGGCCCAGATCGCCGCGACCTGTTGCTCCAGCTCGCTCTGCGGCGCCACGTAGACTTGCTGCATCTGCTGGGCGTCGACCTTGGGCAGGGCCTTGCGATCGAGCTTGCCGTTGGGGGTCAGCGGCAACGCTTC
>NZ_JBQOIE010000041.1:0-1295 GCF_052665325.1 Pseudomonas sp. 8(2025)
CCGGTCACTGGAGCAGTGACGGTGGCGGTGTAAGTGACGTTGCCACCTTCGGCCGCCGAAGGCGTGGCCTTGAGCGATACGGTGGAGTTGTCGATGGTGTCGGTCACATCGGTGACGGCTGGCGCTGGATTGGTCTCCAGGTGCTCGAAATTGCCACCCTCCGCCTTGGTAATGGTGGCTTCGACCTTGCCCGCATCTTTGTAGACGTCATCGGCCGGAGCGGCGACGGTCGCTGTGCCCGAGGTAGCACCAGCAGCGATAGTGATCACTGCACCGTTGCTCAGGGTCACGGTCACTGGCGTGCCAGCGGCATTGGTCAGGGTTGCGGTGTAAACGATGGAGCCGCCTTCAGCCACGGACTCGGTCGCGCTCAGGCTCAGAGTGGTGGTGTCCGGGGTATCGGTAACCGAAGTCTCGGCTGGCTTGTCGCTAACTTCCAGCTTCTCGTAGTTACCGCCGTCCGCCTTGGTAATGGTGGTGCTCAGGGAGCTGCCGCCCGCCAACGCATCGTTTGGAGCGGTGAAATTCACGCTACCGGAGGATTCGCCCACTGGGATGGTAATGGTCTGTCCGTTAGACAGAGTCACCACCACAGGCGAGCCGGTTACCGGAGCAGTGACCGAAGCGGTGTAAACAACAATGCCACCCTCAGCCACGCTCGGCGTGGCAGTCAGGGAAACGGTGCTGGTGTCGATGGTGTCAGTGACATCAGTCACAGCTGGAGTCGGGTTGGTCTCCAGGTGCTCGAAATTGCCACCTTCAGCCTTGGTAATCGTTGCCTCGACTTTGCCGGCGTCTTTGTAGACGTCGTCAGCCGGAGCGGCGACGGTGGCAGTACCGGAAGTAGCGCCAGCGGCGATGGTGATCACCGCGCCGTTAGAGAGCGTGACAGTAACAGGTGTACCCGCAGCATTGGTCAGGGTCGCGGTGTAGACAATCGAACCACCTTCAGCCACAGACTCAGTAGCCGAGAGGCTCAGGGTGGTCGTGTCTGGTGTGTCAGTTACCGAGGTTTCAGCCGGCTTGTCGCTGACCTCCAGCTTCTCGTAGTTACCACCGTCGGCCTTGGTGATGGTGGTGCTCAGGGAACTACCGCCAGCGAGGGCATCGTTTGGTGCGGTGAAATTCACGCTGCCGGAAGACTCACCCACCGGAATGGTGATGGTCTGTCCGTTAGACAGAGTGACGACCACTGGTGAGCCAGTCACTGGTGCTGTCACCGAAGCGGTGTAAACAACAATGCCACCCTCAGCCACGCTCGGCGTGGCAGTCAGGGAAACGGTGCTGGTGTCGAT
>NZ_JBQOIE010000042.1:0-1054 GCF_052665325.1 Pseudomonas sp. 8(2025)
GGTTGTCCAGGATCTGGGCCGTGTTCAGGGTCAGGTCGCGGCTGGCGACAATGCTCTTGCCGCGGTTGTCGAGATCCCGGGCGTTGAGGCTGATATCGCCGTTGGCGTTGCGAGAGTTATCGGCATTGACCCCGGCTTCGATGATGCCCTGGTTGCTCAGTTGGCCACCGCTGTCCAGCTGGATGCTGTCGCGGGCGGCGAGGGTTTTCTGGCTGCTCAGGTCGCCCCGGGTCTGTACCTTGAGTTCGCTACCGGCGTAGACCGCGCCCTGGGCCTCCAGGCTGCCGGCCTTGATCGCCACCGCGCCCTTCTCGGCAGTGGCGTCCGCCATGCGCAACTGGCCGTTGGCATCCAGTTGGATATCACCGCCACTGGCAATCAGCTTGCCGTCGAGCTTCACCCCCACCCCGGCCTCGGTGCCCACCAGTTTGATCGCCCCGGCGTACATGCCGCCCAGGGCTGATGAGTCGATGGCCAGTTGCGGTGCATCCGCCGGGTTGGCGGTGCGGGCCGTGGCGTTCAAGGTCTTGGCGTCGACGTCGTTGGCCCCGGCGATCACCGCCAGGTGCCGGGCCTGGATCTCGGCGTTGATCTTGGCGCTGCGGGTGATGATTTCGAACTGGTCGATATTGCTCGCGTTGAGGCCCGCACCCTCGATGGCGACGCTGCCCTGGTCCACCTGGTAACGCTGGACCTGGCCGTTCTCGATCACCGGCTTGCCGGTGGTCAGGGTGGCCTTGGGGGTGTTGATGAAGCCGCAGCCGTTGCAGGTCACGCCGTAGGGGTTGGCGACGATGACATGGGCCGCTTGCCCGGCCACTTCGGTGTAGCCCTTGAGCTGGCTGGGGCTGCCGCCGTTGACCTCGTTGAGGATCACATTGGCCGCGCGGCCGCCCAGGTTGGAGTTGCCGAGGATGATCCCGCCGAGCTGGGTTTCCTGGGTGCGGCCGGTGGCGTTGTTGAGGATCAGCCCCTGCTGGCCGACGTTGTAGTCGCTGAACTTGTTGTGCGACAGGCCGCTGCCATTGGGCGTGGCAATGTTGACGATGGGCAC
>NZ_JBQOIE010000043.1:0-998 GCF_052665325.1 Pseudomonas sp. 8(2025)
GCCTCGCGCCGGGTGTAGGTCGAGTAGGTGGTGTCTTCCGAAGGGCCGTACAGGTCGTAGACATGCACCAGCCCGGGCTGCTGGTAGAGGCTATCCACCAGGGCCTGTTTCAGCGGCTCACCCGCCAGGTTGATGATCCGCACGCTGGGCGGAATCTGCCCGCTGCGGTGCAGCGCGGCAATCGCCGAAGGCACGGTATTGATCAAGCGCACCCGGTCGCGGTCCGCCAGCTCCGGCAGTTCCAGGGCGTTGCGGGCCAGGACGATGGAACCGCCGCTGGACAGGGTGACAAACAGCTCCCACACCGACAGGTCGAAGCAGATCGAGGTGGAAGCCAGCACCCCTTGCAGGTCGTCAGTGCTGTACACCCGGTTCGACCAGTCGATCAGCGCCAGCACGTTGCGATGGGCAATCGCCACGCCCTTGGGCAGGCCGGTGGAACCGGAGGTGTAGATCACATAGGCCAGATTGTCCGGGGTCGCGCGTGGCGCCGGGTCGTCTGTCGAGTAGCCATCCAGCCAGCCCGGCCGGGCATCCAGTTGCAGGGTCTGCAAGGACTCCACGGATGGCAGCAGCGACAGCAAGGCGCTTTCGGTCAACAGGATCTGTGCCTGACTGTCGCGCAGCATGTGGGCCAGACGGTCCTGGGGATAATCCGGGTCCAGTGGCACATAGGCGCCACCGGCCTTGAGCACCGCCAGCAGCGCCACGACCATTTCCGGGGTGCGCTGCAAGGCCACGCCCACCCGCACTTCAGGCCCCACGCCCAGCTCGATCAGCTTGTGCGCCAGGCGGTTGGCCCGGGCATTGAGTTCCCGGTAGCTCAGGCGCTGGCCAGCGAACAACAGGGCCTCGGACTCCGGGCTTTTCAGTGCTTGTGCTTCCACCACCTGCTGCACGCAACCATCGCTGGGGAACTCACCGGTGGCCGGGGTCCACTCGTGCAGCAACTGGTGCTGCTCGGCAGCGCCCAGCAGCGGCAGGTCCCCCAGGCGCTG
>NZ_JBQOIE010000044.1:0-915 GCF_052665325.1 Pseudomonas sp. 8(2025)
CATGAAACTGTCCACGACCAAGTGACAAATGCGACGAGCAGTCACCAGACCCGATGTTGACCGTTCATGTGTCATAAGACGTGTTTTGGTGCAAGGACGGGCCTCTTGGGGCTAGAATTGTAAACAAGATTTTACACCTAACTTTTGGGGGGAAAAACGCGAAATTCAAGCCAAAAATCCCATTGCGCGTTGTCAAATCGTACAAGACGCACGGCACCAGCTGTGACTAAGGCGACGCCGGAGGTGTAATATTAACCAGCCATCGCTTTGACCTCGTGAAGGGCAATGGTAAAAGTGGCATTTAACCAACCTGGAAATGGCGAACATTTTTTAATAGGCACCAAAACGCTACAGGCGACGGTTAACACGCTATGAGCGATTTTCACTTTCGTGACCTTGAAATGACCCCTCAGAGGTCATCCGAGGTCAAGGTCATTGCGGATTCTGAATCCGTGCTACCAAGTTCCTATTAGTGTCCCTAAGTAACTATGGGTCTATCTCTCACCGTTTAGGCGCTATAGGCAATTACAGTTGTACGTGACCTAGGTCACGTACGTGACCTCTAAACGTCACACAAGGTCAAAGGTCAAGGTGCATTTCGACAGCCCAGGACATGCTGAACATTTTTGTCAATAGGCACCCATAGGCTACGGGCATCGGTTTACATGCTATGAGCGATTTTAACTTTCGTGACCTTGAAATGACCTTGAAAGGTCATCCGAGGTCAAAGGTCATGACGCACTTTAACTAACTCGGCCATGTTGAACATTTTTTGTTACCGGCACCTATGGCCTACGGGCAACGGTTTGGCCGCTATGGGCGATTTTCACTTTCGTGACCTTGAAATGACCCCTCAAAGGTCATCCAAGGTCAAGGTCATTGCGGATTCTGAATCCCTGGTGCCGAGTTCCTATC
>NZ_JBQOIE010000045.1:0-758 GCF_052665325.1 Pseudomonas sp. 8(2025)
CCCCCCCCCCCCCCCCCCCCCCCCCCCCCCCCCCCCCCCCCCCGTGGTTTTTTCATCTGCCGCCCCCCACCGTTATATACTCTTTTTTGGTGTGGTGGGCAGTGTTTTTTTTTTTTAATCCACCCCGGTGGGACCGGTGGCTCCATACTTGCCGCAGGCGAAGAGGCCTAACGACAGCGTTCCCCAGATGCCGCACAACCCGTGCACCGGCCACGCGCCGACCGGATCGTCGATGCGCAGGTACTCGAGCAGCTCCATGCCGCCGATGACAATCAGGCCCGCGACCGCGCCCAGAACGCACGCGCCCACGTCGCTGACCCAGTAGCAGGGGCAGGTGATGGCGACCAGGCCGGCCAGGAAGCCGTTGGTGGTGATGCCGAGGTCCCACTTGCCGACCCGCGCATAGGCGTAGAACAGCGCGGCCAGGCCGGCGCTGCAGGCGGCCATCGTCGTGTTGAACGACACGCGTCCGATGCCCTGCAGATCGAGCGCGGAGAGCGTGCTGCCGGGATTGAAACCGTACCAGCCGAACCAGAGGATCAGGCCGCCGACCGCGCCGAGGCTGTCGTAGCCGGTGGTGCCCGCGCACGGCCAGTCGGCGGGCAGCCGCTCGTCGCCGGACAGGATCTTCTCGGTGCACACCCAGCGCCCGCCGGTCCGCTCGGCCAGCCGGGCCAGGTAGCCGCGCGGGTCGGCCAGCCCGTCCGGGTGGTCCACCCGGAGCCCGTCGATGAGCCCCTCCTCGGCCAGGCCGAGGA
>NZ_JBQOIE010000046.1:0-605 GCF_052665325.1 Pseudomonas sp. 8(2025)
TAGACGATGGAACCGCCCTCGGCCACGGACTCAGTAGCCGAGAGGCTCAGGGTTGTAGTGTCCGGGGTATCGGTAACGTTGGTTTCAGCCGGCTTCTCGCTGATTTCCAGCTTCTCGTAGTTGCCACCGTCGGCTTTGGTGATGGTCGTGCTCAGGGAGCTGCCGCCAGCGAGGGCATCGTTTGGTGCGGTGAAATTCACGCTGCCAGAGGACTCACCCACTGGGATGGTGATGGTCTGTCCGTTAGACAGAGTCACCACCACAGGCGAGCCGGTCACTGGCGCAGTCACCGAAGCGGTGTAAACGACGGTGCCGCCTTCAGCCACATTCGGGGTGGCGGTCAGGCTGACGGTGCTGGTGTCGATGGTATCGGTGACATCAGTCACAGCTGGAGTCGGATTGGTCTCCAGGTGCTCGAAGTTGCCGCCTTCGGCTTTAGTGATGGTGGCTTCGACCTTGCCCGCGTCCTTGTAAACGTCATCGGCAGGTGCGGCCACGGTTGCCGTGCCCGAAGTGGCACCGGCGGCGATGGTGATTACCGCGCCATTGCTCAAGGTCACGGTGACCGGGGTGCCAGCTGCATTAGTCAGGGTCGCGGTGTAGAC
>NZ_JBQOIE010000047.1:0-561 GCF_052665325.1 Pseudomonas sp. 8(2025)
ATTGCTCAGGGTCACAGTGACCGGAGTGCCAGCTGCATTGGTCAATGTGGCGGTGTAGACGATGGAGCCGCCTTCGGTCACGGACTCGGTAGCGCTCAGGCTCAGGGTAGTGGTGTCCGGGGTATCGGTCACGCTGGTTTCAGCCGGCTTGTCGCTGATTTCCAGCTTCTCGTAGTTACCACCGTCGGCTTTGGTAATGGTGGTGCTGAGCGAACTGCCACCAGCCAGAGCATCGTTGGGCGCGGTGAAGTTCACGCTGGCGGACGACTCACCCACCGGGATGGTGATGGTCTGACCGTTGGACAGGGTCACTACGACCGGCGAGCCGGTTACTGGTGCAGTCACGGAGGCGGTGTACACCACAGTGCCGCCTTCGGCGACATTAGGGGTAGCTGTCAGCGAAACAGTGCTGGTATCGATGGTGTCAGTGACATCGGTGACGGCTGGAGTCGGATTGGTCTCCAGATTCTCGAAGTTACCGCCTTCGGCCTTGGTGATCGTTGCCTCGACCTTGCCGGCGTCTTTGTAGACGTCATCGGCGGGTGCGGCCACGGTGGTGGT
>NZ_JBQOIE010000048.1:0-542 GCF_052665325.1 Pseudomonas sp. 8(2025)
ACCGTCGACACCACCAGCGTCAGCCTGACTGCCACTGGCACCGTCGCTGAGGGCGGCCAGATCACCTACACCGCCACACTGACCAACGCCGCCGGTACTCCGGTGACCGTGACCCTGAGCAACGGTGCGGTAATCACCATCGCCGCGGGCGCCACTACCGGCACCACCACCGTCGCGGCTCCAGCCGATGACGTCTACAAGGACGCCGGCAAGGTCGAAGCCACTATTACCAAAGCCGAGGGTGGCAACTTCGAGAAGCTGGTGCCGAACACCACGCCAGCCGTGACTGACGTTACCGATACCATCGACAACTCCACCGTATCGCTGAAGGCCACGCCTTCGGCGGCCGAAGGTGGCAACGTCACCTACACCGCTACCGTCACTGCTCCAGTGACCGGCTCACCTGTAGTCGTGACCCTGGCCAATGGCGAGAAGATCACCATCCCGGTCGGTGAAACCACTGGTTCGGTAAGCATCAGTGCGCCTAACGATGTGCTGGTCGGCCATACCCCGCTGACCAACTCCATCACCAATGTCAGCGG
>NZ_JBQOIE010000049.1:0-514 GCF_052665325.1 Pseudomonas sp. 8(2025)
TGGCGTCCCCTAGGGGACTCGAACCCCTGTTACCGCCGTGAAAGGGCGGTGTCCTAGGCCACTAGACGAAGGGGACACAAACCCTTCTGTACAACTGACCGGTGCTGAGTACCGATCGATCCAAGGCCGGTGTGGCCAGGCCTTGAACTGTAAATTGGTGGAGCTAGACGGGATCGAACCGTCGACCTCTTGCATGCCATGCAAGCGCTCTCCCAGCTGAGCTATAGCCCCGGATTTTCGCCTCGCGGCGCAGCGACATCTTGCAACATCGCTTGTGTGAAACTGGCGTCCCCTAGGGGACTCGAACCCCTGTTACCGCCGTGAAAGGGCGGTGTCCTAGGCCACTAGACGAAGGGGACACAAACCCTTCTGTACAACTGACCGGTGCTGAGTACCGATCGATCCAAGGCCGGTGTGGCCAGGCCTTGAACTGTAAATTGGTGGAGCTAGACGGGATCGAACCGTCGACCTCTTGCATGCCATGCAAGCGCTCTCCCAGCTGAGCTATAGCCCC
>NZ_JBQOIE010000050.1:0-452 GCF_052665325.1 Pseudomonas sp. 8(2025)
GTGCCGCTTGGGTTGATTACGGACACTCGCACTTCATCATTGCCACCACCGGCCTGTTCGACGATGGTCGGCGTGACACCGGTGTTGATGTAATAGATATCATCGCCCGCGCCGCCCTCCAGGCGAATGGCGGTGGCGGTGTGATCTGGGCCGGAGGTGAGGATGTCATTGAATGCCGAGCCGATGACGTTTTCGATGCTGGTCAGGGTAGTACCCTCGGCATCTCCGCCCTTGCCGGCCGCGCCAGTGCCGAAACGCACTTCAACGTTCACCCCGGCGGACGAGGTCGAGTAGTCGACGGTATCCACGCCAGCGCCACCATCGAAGGCCATGCCCTGGCCGTTGCCGACGAACGTGTCGTTGTAGTTCGAACCCTTGATCGTCTCGATGTCGGTGTAGGTATCGCCTGCGGCAATGCCGGTGTTCACGCCGGTTTTCAGATTGATCGTCAC
>NZ_JBQOIE010000051.1:0-409 GCF_052665325.1 Pseudomonas sp. 8(2025)
CCCCCCCCCCCCCCCCCCCCCCCCCCCCCCCCCCCCCCCCCCCCGCCCGCCGGGGGGGGGGGTGCCAAAAAACCCCCCCCCCCGGCCGCCGCCGCCCCCGCGGGGGGCCCCCGCCCCGAGGGGCCCGGGGGCGGACCGCCCGCGCGCCGGGGGGCCCGCGCCCCGCCCGGCAGTCCGCGGCGCTGTCCCACGGTGAAGCGGGCGAAGCCGTCGTGCTCGAGGATCTCGGCAGCACGAACGGCACGCTGCTCAACGGCGAGCCCATCGTCTCGCCGCTGCCTCTGAAGGACGGCGACGTCATCAGCGTGGGGATCACCCGTCTGGTCTTCCACGCCCCGAAGAACTAGGCGCCATGACCGTCGACGTCGTACTCCTCTTCGGCAAGCTCGCGCTCATCGCGCTGCTGTAC
>NZ_JBQOIE010000052.1:0-387 GCF_052665325.1 Pseudomonas sp. 8(2025)
TTCACCCAGCTCGATACGGAAACCGCGGATCTTCACCTGATGGTCGATGCGGCCGATGTACTCGATCACCCCATCGGCGCGGTAACGGGTCAGGTCGCCGGTGCGGTACAACCGGCCACCGTCGCTGGAGAACGGGTTGGGTACGAACTTCTCGGCGGTCAGCCCTGGGCGCGCCAGGTATCCGCGAGTCACCCCGGCGCCGGCCAGGTACAGCTCGCCAGCACTGCCCACCGGCACCGGTTGCAGGTCCGGGCTGAGGATGTAGCTCTGGGTGTTGCTGATGGCCCGGCCGATATTGGCCTGCCCTCCCGCCTCGCGCCGGGTGTAGGTCGAGTAGGTGGTGTCTTCCGAAGGGCCGTACAGGTCGTAGACATGCACCAGCCCGGG
>NZ_JBQOIE010000053.1:0-374 GCF_052665325.1 Pseudomonas sp. 8(2025)
GTGTAAACAACAATGCCACCCTCAGCCACGCTCGGCGTGGCAGTCAGGGAAACGGTGCTGGTGTCGATGGTGTCAGTAACGTCGGTGACTGCTGGAGCTGGATTGGTTTCCAGGTGCTCGAAGTTGCCGCCTTCGGCCTTGGTAATAGTCGCTTCGACCTTGCCGGCGTCTTTGTAGACGTCATCAGCTGGCGCGGCGACAGTTGCCGTGCCCGAAGTGGCACCGGCAGCAATCGTGATTACGGCACCGTTACTCAAGGTCACGGTGACCGGAGTACCGGCAGCGTTGGTCAGGGTTGCGGTGTAGACGATGGAACCGCCCTCGGCCACGGACTCAGTAGCCGAGAGGCTCAGGGTTGTAGTGTCCGGGGTATC
>NZ_JBQOIE010000054.1:0-336 GCF_052665325.1 Pseudomonas sp. 8(2025)
CTTGGGGAAGATCAGCCTGTTATCCCCGGAACAACTGGCACACCAGAGGTTCGTCCGTCCCGGTCCTCTCGTACTAGGGACAGCCCCTCTCAAGTCTCCTGCGCGCGCAGCGGATAGGGACCGAACTGTCTCACGACGTTCTAAACCCAGCTCGCGTGCCGCTTTAATGGGCGAACAGCCCAACCCTTGGGACCTACTCCAGCCCCAGGATGCGACGAGCCGACATCGAGGTGCCAAACCATCCCGTCGATATGGACTCTTGGGGAAGATCAGCCTGTTATCCCCGGAGTACCTTTTATCCGTTGAGCGACGCCGCTTCCACATGCCAGCGCCGGA
>NZ_JBQOIE010000055.1:0-347 GCF_052665325.1 Pseudomonas sp. 8(2025)
GCGTCATTCGGCGCGGTGAAGTTCACCGAGCCCTGGCTTTCGCCAACCGGAATGGTGATGGTCTGGCCATTGGACAGAGTGACGACTACCGGCGAACCGGTCACTGGCGCAGTCACGGAGGCGGTGTAAACCACAGTGCCGCCTTCGGCGACGTTAGGGGTAGCCGTCAGCGAAACAGTGCTGGTGTCGATGGTATCGGTGACATCAGTCACCGCTGGAGTCGGGTTGGTCTCCAGGTTCTCGAAGTTACCGCCCTCGGCCTTGGTGATCGTTGCCTCGACCTTGCCGGCGTCTTTGTAGACGTCATCGGCGGGTGCGGCCACGGTGGTGGTACCCGTGGTGGTGGT
>NZ_JBQOIE010000056.1:0-332 GCF_052665325.1 Pseudomonas sp. 8(2025)
GGTGGGTGATGACGGGATCGAACCGCCGACATTCTGCTTGTAAGGCAGACGCTCTCCCAGCTGAGCTAATCACCCTTTACCTTCGTTGCGGGGCGCATTATGCCACAGAAATTCTTAAAGTGTTGATTTAATTAATAATTTTATTAAAAAAACCAAATTTCCATGTACAGCAACACAACCCACGTAACTCTTTACAGCAAAAAGCCCGCGTTAGCGGGCTTTCTGTGGTGACCTGGCGTTCAGTATTCCAGGTTACCGAATATGGCGCAGCGGACGGGACTCGAACCCGCGACCCCCGGCGTGACAGGCCGGTATTCTAACCGACTGAACTA
>NZ_JBQOIE010000057.1:0-323 GCF_052665325.1 Pseudomonas sp. 8(2025)
TGTCGAAGGAGGGAGGGAGGCCGGCGAGAACTTGGCACGCCACATCGAAGTCGTCGACGTCGTGGCCGGCGGAGCGTAGTTGATCTTGGAGGGCTTTTGCGCGGTTGGTGAAGGCGGTGACGGTTTCGTTGGTGGCCATCTTGAGAGAGGTGAGCTCGCGACGAAGTTGGAGCTTGCGGGCGAAAGACTTGGCGGCAAAGATTCGTTGCAGGGCGGTCCATCCTTGGTTGGCGGTGGTGCAGCGTAGGATGGTGGGTTGGTGTTGGGGCTTGACGTAGAGGCCGATGTAGGAGAGGGCTTGCTCGTCCGCTCGTTTGTCATTG
>NZ_JBQOIE010000058.1:0-318 GCF_052665325.1 Pseudomonas sp. 8(2025)
TGCGGTGTGATCGGGGCCGGAGGTCAGGACGTCATTGAATGCCGAACCGATGACGTTTTCGATGCTGGTCAGAGTAGCGCCCTCGGCATCTCCGCCCTTGCCGGCCGCGCCGGTACCGAAACGCACTTCAACCTTCACTCCGGCGGACGAGGTCGAGTAGTCGACGGTGTCCACGCCAGCGCCACCATCGAAGGCCATGCCCTGGCCGTTGCCGACAAACGTGTCGTTGTAGCTAGAGCCTTTGATCGTCTCGATGTCGGTGTAGGTATCGCCTGCGGCAATGCCGGTGTTCACGCCGGTTTTCAGATTGATCGTCAC
>NZ_JBQOIE010000059.1:0-317 GCF_052665325.1 Pseudomonas sp. 8(2025)
GTTGTGGACGACGGCGCGCGTGGCGTGGACGGGGAGGCCGGCGGGCTTGTCGACCACGATGACGTCGTCGGCGACCGGGGTACCCACCAGATGCCGCCACACCCGGAAAGGGCGCCAGGCCGCGTCGGCCGTGGTGTAGAAGGCGTTGGTGGGGCACACCGCCGCGCAGGGCGCGTCGGTGCAATGCATGCACGCCATCGACACCGAGCGCTCGCCCGGCTGGCCGTCATTGAGCGTGACGACGCGCCGGCGGTTGATGCCCCACGGCACCTCGTGCTCGTTCTTGCAGGCGGTGACGCAGGCGTTGCACTCGATGC
>NZ_JBQOIE010000060.1:0-307 GCF_052665325.1 Pseudomonas sp. 8(2025)
GAATGTACACCTCCCGGGGTTTCAGGGAATGGGAGATCGGCGACATCGACGTGATCCGCCGGGGCAAGGTGCGCCGTGCCAAGCTCTATTACCTGCGCAACCTGCGCGGCAAGTCGGCGCGCATCGCCGAACGCACGGATTCCGGCGCCAGGGATGCGGCGAAGGAGCCGAAGTCCGGCGCCTGAAGAGTGTCGCCCGCCTGAACGCGGGCGTCTTTGGTGGGAGGGGAAACAATGGCTGAGCCGGTGGTCGCCCAGAAGGCGCCGTACGCGAAGGAACTCGAGGCGGGCAAGACCTACTACTGGTG
>NZ_JBQOIE010000061.1:0-302 GCF_052665325.1 Pseudomonas sp. 8(2025)
CCTCCAATCCGTGGGTCGACGCCAACCCGAAGGAGTCCGACTTCACCCATGTCGCGACCGGCCAGGCCGTCACGATCGAGGTCGACGCGTTCCCCAACCATGTGTTCAAGGGCACGGTCGGCTCGCTGTCCCCCGGCACCGGCGCGCAGTTCGCGATCCTGCCGCCGCAGAACGCGACCGGCAATTTCGTCAAGGTGGTGCAGCGCGTGCCCGTGCGAATCTATTTCGACAAGGACGATCCGTATGTGAAGAAGCTGAAGGCGGGCATGAGCGTCTACGCGACCATCGACACCAAGCACAAG